>JBKQPR010000375.1:0-77223 GCA_052144935.1 Bryobacteraceae bacterium | reverse complement strand
AGTAATAGCCTGCGTAGCATTAGATCGACTGGCAGCGGACTCGATAATGGCCACTTCAGTGAGGATCATGAGTTGTCCTAACCAACATCTATAATTCTTTCATCTAGCAATTGAATCGCACCGAGATGACCGAAACCCCTTATTTGACAAGGTCACGGGGACCCATCGTCGGTGTCGCACGCCTCATTCTTGCGAAAGTCGGGCTAGGGAAGGGGGGATTAACTTTAGGAGCGAATTTCCTAGGGCGATGCGGAAGGCTATTTCAACGCCTATGCCGACACTCGCTCCGGACCCCATGGGCGCCTGCCCCAGGGCCGTTCATTTACTGGCCAATCCGCGCCTATTTTTCGTCGGTAGGCCTTTGACTGAGCTTTTCAAAGAGAGAGCGGATGCGGGCGAGGCGGCGGGACAACAGAAGGAACTGCTTGTTTGTGCCGGATGGGGCCAACAGTTGGCGATGCAGATCCAGTAGACGGAGAGCCGAGGTGAGCGCCGTCGCGACAGCCAAGGCATCGGCGGGAGAAGGCTGGCCGGCGGCGTTTTGGAGGGCCGGAGGAAGCGGCATGAGGTGGCGCGGGTGGAGACGGGCGGCCTGATACTCGCGCTGCAAGTCCAGTTGGGTAACCTCGACATAGAGCAAGGTCATGTTGGCATTGTGATGGCCCAGCAGTCTCATCAAGGCGGGCAAGCTCACCCCCGCACGCAGCATGGTGGTGGCGTAGGTGTGGCGGAGTTGATGTGGAACAATGTGCGCCTTCATTCCGATCCGGGCTGCGGCGTTGTCCAACGTCTTGCGCAGCGACGAGAGCAGCGCGCTCCGGCCCTTGGGGCGCGGCAAGAGGAACTGCGGATCCCCCGCCGGCGGCAGGGTGCGCAGGAAGCTGAGACGCTCGACCACCACGCGCACCTGATCGTCCACCGGGACCCAGCGTTCGCTGCGCGGCTTGCCATGAGGCACGTGCAAGGTCCAGCGGTTGTCGCCTAAATGGCGCAGGCAATCCGGCGCCAGGTCGACGCATTCTCCAATCCGCATACCGGTCAAACGCTGCAACAGCAAGGCGGAGTGGAGAACATCCTTTTCTCCTGCCCAATGCTGTTGTAGCCGCGCATCGTCCTCGGGAGTCAAAGGCCGCGGCAAACGATACTGGCGGGGCGGAATATCCTGGCCCCGCAACAAACCTGCCATCGGGGGGTGCGGCCCATCGGCGAGCAGATCCAGCAGCGTGCGTAAGCGCGCCACATATTGGCCGCGTGTGCTGCTGTCCAGCGGGCGGCCGGTGGTGGCGCGTAGTTTCCACAGATGCTCCAACCAGCCCAACACATGCGGATCGCGGCGTAACTGGGAGGGCTTGGAGATCTCGGGGTAGAACTCCTTCAAATACTCCAGAAACAGCCGGACCGTGCGCCAGTAGTGGTGCATCGTGGCCGGCTGCAAGGTGGTAGCCAACCACCGCACGCGCGCCGCCAGGGCTTTCTGTAAAGGATGCTCGGGCTGCTTCATGGTTGTGCGATACGCGCGGGAGCCGTTTGCCTGGCGACGGCCCGGGCATATTCCTCATAAACGTCCTGCGGGCTGATCTGGATATAGAGCATGGTCGTCTCAATGTTGGCGTGGCCCATCAAACGTTGCAGGGCGGGAAGACTGACGCCGGCGCGAAGCATGTCGCTGCCGAAGGTGTGGCGGAACCGGTGGGGATTGGCTTGGCGGATGGCGGTCGCGGCGCGGTGATGCCGGAACAGGCTGCGTAGCCCGGCCTTGGTCATGGGCTTGCCTCGCGCTTTTCCTTTGAGGCTGACAAAGACCTGCGCGGCGTTGGTTAGCGGACGCTCCGTTTTCAAGTAGCCATCCAGCAGGCGGATGGTTTCCGGCGGCAAGGGCATCATGCGCACCTTCCCCCGTTTGCCGCGCACGCGCAACTCGGCTTCGCTCAAGCGCAGATCTTCCAACTCCAGCGCCAGCACTTCGCACGAACGCAACCCATTGAGCAACAGCAAACCCACCACGGCAATGTCGCGCGCCGTGCGAAAACTGGACCAGAATCTCTGCACCTGCTCCACACTCAACGGCTCGATGACGCGGGGCGGCACCTTCAGATGCAGATCCGCGGCGCTGCTGGCTCTACGGCGACGTCCCCCCGGCGGCATCCACCAGACCCGCTGCAGCCGATAAGGACCATGCGGCATCTCCACCTGGAAGTGAAACCGGAACAGACGGCGCAGCATCGCCGAACGGCTGTTGATGGTTTCTGGAGATAGCTGGGGCAACTCCTCACGCTGGGCCCGCACATAGTCGACCAGCGTCGACTCGGCGAACGAATGCTCGTCCAGTTGCCTCCCCTCCACACCTGGTTGCTGCGCCCACCAGCGGATAAAGTGCAACAACAGATGGCCGTATGCGCGCAGGGACAACTCGTTCAACCCGCGCACCCGCTGCATATCTAAAAAGCGATTGACCCAGGCCAGCTCGGCGCCGTCCCGATCCACGATGCGGTAGGGCGAGGTGCTGGCCGCCCCATCGCTGCGGTGCTGCAATCGGAAGCTCACCGGCCGGCCTGCTCCAGGTAATCGGAAAACTCCGCCGCGCTGCCGCCCTCGGCAAAGAAGCGGTTGGGATCGTATCCCTGCGGCAACTGGACCGGCAACAGACGCACACCGCCTGGCCCCAGCCGTTGACTCCACAAC
Source organism: Bryobacteraceae bacterium (assembly GCA_052144935.1). GTDB lineage: Bacteria > Acidobacteriota > Terriglobia > Bryobacterales > Bryobacteraceae > JOPF133. The sequence goes on along the minus strand of JBKQPR010000375.1, from coordinate 74,541 downwards.
CGGGCGGCGCGCGGACCGCTGCCGTTCTCATCGGCATCCAGACACAGGTACACGCTCCGCTCCCGTCCGTCGCACAACTGAGCTTGTTGCCGCGCATTGAAATGACTGCCCAACAAGGCCACTGCATTGCGGAATCCGGCTTGCCATAGCGAAGCCAGGTCGAATAATCCTTCCACCACGATCGCTGTCTGGCAACTCCTGGCGCGGCTCCATCCCCAGAGTCCTCCTTTCGGACGAGCCAGAAAGCGGTGACGTCCGCCGGCGGGGTCCATGTGGCGGCCGTACATGCTTCTGGTCTCGGCAATCGGAAAACAGATCGCCCGCCACAACCGGTCGCGGCCCAGCCCATTGATGAATCCGCTGGAGGCCATCGACGCGCGCGAATAACCCCGATCTTCGAGATAGGCCCGCAGGCAGCCGCCGGGCGCATAACCGATGCCCATCTCCCCCACCACCGCGGGGTCCTCAATGCCGCGGCTGCGCAGGTAACTTTGCGCCTCCAGGTCGACACTGAGTCGATGCCGGTAAAAATCGCAGGCATCCCTCCAGAGTCGATTGCCGCGGTCTTCCTCCGGTTCCCCAAGGGGTGTTAAAAGGGTTGCCAACGCCGACCGGAAGTCCAGCCCGTGCAGCAACTCCACCAGACGGATGACATCGCCGCCCCGCCCGCATCCATGACAGTAGAAGACATTCTTGCGGCGGTTGACGTAAAAAGAAGGCCGCCGGTCGCCATGCAGAGGACACCGTCCGCACACCTCGTCGCGCCCGCTGTAAGCCGTCGGCTTCCATCCTTGTTGTTCCAGGTAAGGGAGTAGCGGAACCCTCCGCCGCAAGCAATCTCGCTGTTCGCTGGTCATGGCGAGCTGGCCTCCGGGATCAGAATACGGCGGGCCGCCTTCCAATCCCAGGCAAACAGGGTGGGCGCCTGGACCCACTGTTTGAGATGGCTCAACGATAGACTTTCCCGCCGCCGTTCGAACCAGCGGCGCACCGTGGAGGGGTCGGCCGAACGCTCCGGGTCGAGGCTGTCGGGAATACACTGCTCCACGGCGCGCTCTGGCTCACTGGCCAGTTGCGCGGCTTGTTGGCGGGCGGACAGACTGTAGTGTCCACCGGGAACCAACCAATCCGGCAGCATGGTCAGGGTCCGATCGCAGAGTTTGCAGATTCCGCGCTGGACCCGGATCCAGGTATGGTTGGCATCATGAGCCTGCCGTCTGCGCCATCCATGCCCAATCACGGAAACCTGTTGGCACACCGGGCAAACGCGAACCATCTCGCCAGGCTTGCCTCTGGCGTCGTTCCATGAGATAAATACAATCACTGCGGTGGCGAAGGCCTCTTCCGGATCACCGCTCGAACGACAGTCCGGTTGGCCGCCTTCGCTACCTACTGAATCACAGTTCCATCTGGAAGAAAAGTTTCACCTTACCCCGCCACCCCTCCGCCTTCTGAGATTGGCCGGTAAACGATTCACAAACCTCCCAAACCCCCAACCTACTCACCCCACGCCACTTACCAGCTCAGCCCGCCGGCCAGTCGCCTCTCCCGTGCTACACCTCGGATGAGGGATAAACGCATGTCAAAATCCAAAATCTCCGAAAAACAACGCGCCGCTAACCGCGCCAATGCCGCCAGATCGACCGGCCCGCGCACCCCCGAAGGGAAGGCCCGCTCCGCCCAAAATTCCCGCAAACACGGCTTCGCCGGCGCCGTCTTCGGCGTCGTCCGCCTCGAGGAACTCGACGCCGTCTCGAACCTCAAAGCCGACCTCGTCTCCGTCTACCACCCCGTCAACGCCCAGGAACTCTTTGCCGTCGAGCGCATCGCCCTCGCCCAGCAAGCCCTCCTCCGCGTCGCCCGCCTGGAAGCCGGCCTCTTCACCTGCGCCCTCGACCGAGCCATTGATCGTAATGCCGATGCTCCCATCCGTCCCATGTCCTTCGACCTCGTCGAAGACGTCGAACGTTACCCGCGCCCAGAATCGCAACTTCGCCCTCGCCGAGGGCTTCCGCCAGATGGTCAGCCAATCCGACACCTGGAAGCTCTTCCTCCGCTATCAGGCTCAGACCGAGCGTCTCTACCGCCGCGCCATCGAGGAATTCGAGCGTCTCAAGGCCCTCCGTGCGGAACTCCCGAACGAACCGATTTCCGAGGCCGAACCCGAACCGGCTCAGCCACTTGAGCCACGTCCAAGCGAACCCACGCCCCTGGACAAAGAGGTCCCAGGCCAGGAATACGATCCACTCGACGACATCCCCGGCACGCCCCCGCGTCCGGAGCCTTGCACCGAACCCATCGTCATCATCGGGGGTGTTCAGGTCCGCCCGCCGGTCGCCCCAAGCCCCCGCATCCCGGCCCTCCCGGCAGACAAGCGCCCCAGCGAATCCGACTGAAAAAGCAGACCACCATGATCCCGGCCATCCCTTCTCGCCACGCGGACGCTACAGAGCCGGGCCGGTACTGGCATAACCTTTCAGCCGCCTCCGTGGCCATCCCTTTTCGCCACGCGGACGCTACAAAGCCGAGCCGGTACTGGCATAACCTTTCAGCCGCCTCCGTGGCCATCCCTTTTCGCCCCCCGGACGCTACAGCGCCGGGACAGGGGGCACCGGCCCGGACGCCGCCGGGCCCAGAGGGCGCCCCGCGTCCGCGAGCTCGGAATTTCCCGAATCCGCCTAACCGCCCTACGCCAACCAGCTTGCCCCGCCTCCCGCGCCCGATGGTGTATACTACCTTCCCAGCGGCAGGAGGGTACATGGAAGTTCAGGCCAAAGCGGAACCGGCGGCTCCCGATCTTGTCTGGAAGAATGGGCGCTTTGGCCGGACCTCGCGGCGCGACACCTGGTGGCTCTCCCCCTTGCTGGTCTTCCTCGGGCTGGGAACGTTTTTGGTCTACGCCAATTGGGCCGCCTGGCAGAACAAAAACTATACCTACGGTCCCTACATTTCTCCGTTCTATTCCCCCGAAATCTTCGGCGACTCGCCGCACGCCTGGTTCGGCCCCAAGCCAGCCTGGTATCCGGGCTTTCTGCCGTTCTCTCCCGCGCTCCTGATTCTCTGGATCCCTGGCCTCTTCCGCCTCACCTGCTATTACTACCGCGGCGCCTACTACAAATCGTTCTGGGCCGACCCGCCTGCCTGCTCGGTCGGCGAGCCGCGCCAGACCTACCTCGGCGAGAAAAGCTTTCCGCTGATCATGCAGAATTTCCACCGCTACTTTCTGCGGCTCTCCTACCTGGTCTGGGCATACCTGGTCTACGACGCCTGGAAGTCATTCTGGTTTCCCAACGGTTTCGGCATCGGCGTGGGATCGCTGGTTCTCACCGTCAACGTGGTGCTCCTCGGCGGCTACGTCTTCGGTTGTCACGCCTTCCGCCACCTGATCGGCGGCGTCTACGACCGCATCTCCGAGCACCCCGTCCGCCACCAGCTCTACAACTGTGTCACCTGCCTGAATGGCAACCACAAGAAGTGGGCGTGGGCCAGTCTCTGCTCCGTCGGCTTCGCAGATCTCTACGTTCGCCTCTGCGCGTCTGGCATCTGGACGGATTGGAGAATCTTTTGATGGCGGAATACCAGACGTACCCCTACGACGTTCTGGTAATCGGCGCGGGCGGCGCGGGATTGCGCGCTGCCATTGAAGCGGCCGGCCCCGGCATCAAGGTCGGAGTGGTGTGCAAATCGCTTCTCGGCAAGGCCCACACCGTCATGGCCGAGGGCGGAGTGGCGGCCGCGCTGGCCAACGTAGACGACCGCGACAACTGGCGCGTGCATTTCGCCGACACCATGCGCGGCGGCCAGTACCTCAACAACTGGCGCATGGCCGAGCTGCATGCCAGGGAAGCGCCCGACCGCGTGCGCGAGCTGGAGGCCTGGGGCGCGCTCTTCGACCGCACCAAGGACGGCCGCATCCTGCAGCGCAACTTCGGCGGCCATCGTTATCCCCGCCTCGCGCACGTGGGCGACCGCACCGGCCTCGAGATGATCCGCACCTTGCAGGATCACGGCATCCACACCGGCATGGAAGTGCACATGGAGTGCACGGTGCTCAGCCTGCTGATGGATTCCGGCCGCATCGCGGGCGCCTTCGGCTACGATCGCGAAAAGGGCCACTTCATTCTGTGGCCCGCCAAGGCCGTGGTCGTCGCCACCGGCGGCATCGGCCGCGCCTACAAGATCACCAGCAACAGTTGGGAGTACACCGGCGATGGACTGGCGCTCGCCTACCGCGCGGGCGCCGAGCTGCTCGACATGGAGTTCGTGCAGTTTCATCCCACCGGCATGGTCTGGCCCATCAGCGTGCGCGGCATCCTGGTGACGGAAGGCGTGCGTGGCGACGGCGGAGTGTTGCGGAACTCCGAAGGCCGCCGCTTCATGTTCGACGAGATCCCCGATCTATACAAAGGTCAGACCGCCGACAGCGAGGACGAAGGCTGGCGCTATACGCAGGGCGACAAACAAGCGCGCCGCCCGCCCGAGCTCCTCACCCGCGACCACGTCGCGCGCTGCATCAATCGCGAAGTCAAGGCCGGCCGCGGCAGCCCGCACGGCGGCGTCTATCTCGACATCGCCTGGATCAAGCAGCACATCCCGAAAGCCGCCGAGCACATCCAGCGCAAGCTGCCCAGCATGTACCACCAGTTCAAGCTGCTCGCCGATATCGACATCACTAAGGAGCCCATGGAGGTCGGCCCCACCACGCACTATATGATGGGCGGCATCCGTGTGGACGGCGACTCTCAAATGTCCACCGTGCCCGGCCTGTTCGCTGCCGGGGAAGCCGCCGCCGGCCTGCACGGAGCCAACCGTCTGGGCGGCAATTCGCTCTCCGACCTGCTGGTGTTCGGCAAGCGCGCCGGCCAGTTCGCCGCCGAGTTCGCCCGCCACAACCGCGCCGCCGCCGTGGATGACGCGCAGGTGAAGACCGCCGCGCGTGCGGCGCTGGAGCCCTTCGAGCGCGGACCCACGGGCGAGAATCCGTATCAGATCCAGTACGAGCTGCAGGAGCGCATGCAGGAACTGGTGGGCATCGTGCGCACCGAGAGTGAAATGGAGCTGGCCCTTCAGGTGATCGCGCAACTGCGGACGAGGGCCGCCGCCGCCGGAATCGCCGGCCACCGCCAGTACAACAATGGCTGGCATACCGTCATGGATCTCCCCAACATGCTGGAGGTGTCGGAGGCCATCGCGCGCGCCGCGCTGCTGCGCAAGGAGAGCCGCGGCGCGCAGTTTCGCGAAGATTTCCCGGGCAAGGACGCGGAGTGGGGCAAGCACAATATCGTCGTGCGCCGTGCGGCGGATGGCGGCATGACGGTGGAGAAGCGGCCCCTCCCGCCCATACCCGGCGAGCTTCAGCAGATTATCGAGGAGATGAAATAGATGGCGCAGCAGGCCATATTCCGCATCTGGCGCGGCGATTTGGGCGGCGGAAAATTCCAGGACTTCGCCACCCCGGTGGATGAAGGCATGGTGGTGCTCGACGCCATCCACCGCATTCAGGCCAACCAGGCCCCCGACCTCGCCGTGCGCTGGAACTGCAAAGCCGGCAAGTGCGGTTCGTGCTCCGCCGAGATCAACGGCATGCCGCGCCTCATGTGCATGACGCGCCTCAGCCAATTGAACCTGGAGATGCCGGTGATCGTCGAGCCCATGCACGCCTTTCCCCCGATTCGCGACCTGGTCACCGACGTCTCCTGGAACTTCCGCGTCAAGAAGACCATCAAGCCCTTCCGGCCTCGCTCGCCCGATGCTCCCGACGGCACCTGGCGCATGCACCAGGCCGATGTCGACCGCGTGCAGGAGTTTCGCAAGTGTATCGAGTGCTTCCTCTGCCAGGACGTCTGCCACGTGCTGCGCGAGCACCGCAAGTTCGACGAGTTCGTCGGGCCCCGTTTTCTGGTCCACGCCGCCGCGCTGGAGATGCATCCGCTCGACACCGAAGACCGGGTCAAGGACCTGAAGAACAAGCACCGCATCGGCTACTGCAACATCACCACCTGCTGCCGCCAGGTCTGCCCGGAGTTCATTACCATCACCGAGAACGCCATCATCCCGCTGAAGGAGCGGCTGGTGGACGAGTTTTTCGACCCGCTCAAGAAACTGTTCAATATCCTCTGACAAGCAGAGGACAAGGAGATTCCATGTTCGATCTCAAGCCCATCTCGCACGACAGCGTGGCCGGCGCTTTGGCGAAAGCCGAGCGCTACCGGCTGCTCAACGAACCCAACGAAGCCGAAAGCATCTGCCACGACATCCTGCAGATTGAGCCCGGCAATCAGGCGGCCCTGATCGATCTGATCCTGGCTCTGACCGACCAGATTCCGCACGACGCGCACGCCTTCGCGAACGCGATCGCCACCGTCTCGCGCCTCGACTCGCCCTACGACCGCGCCTACTACGCCGGCATCGCGTGGGAGCGCCGCGCCAAGGCGCGCTACCACAGCGACGGCCACGGCGCCCAGCGCTACGTCTACGAATGGATCGTCACCGCCCTCAAGCTATTCGAGACCGCCGAGCCGCTCCGCCCGCACGGCAACGACGACGCGCTGCTCCGCTGGAACACGTGCGTTCGCTTCCTGAATCAGCATCGCGAGCTCGCGCCGGCTGTGGAGGAGATGGCGGAGCCCATCGTTTCGGAATAGAGGCCCATCCGCCGGGGTTTCCGAGGCGCAGATCAAGCTGATGCTGCAAGACGCTGCTGAAGATCGCCTCGGTCTTGCGTTCTACCGCGAATCCGGAGATCTGCCCATCAATCCCCGAGGCGAAGGGAGGCCGCGTATGAGCTTGTTTCCCCCTGCCCCTCGGCCGCAGCTCGCCGTTTCAAATTGCCCTTACGATCATTTGCCTGTACTATCTGGCGTACCCTGAAAGAAAGGAGTGCAGAACATGGCTAGTCTCGATTGGTCACAATGCCCCGCCGTAGAGAGCGTGCCGGGGCGCCGCAGTGGTGCATGGGTTTTCAAGGATACCCGAATGCCGGTGGCTACGATCTTTGAAAACCTCGAGGCCGGTTCGGACATTGAGGAAATCATCGAACAGTTCCATGTGACGCGCGAGCAGGTTCAGGCGGTTCTGGAATTCGCCGCCCGCAGTCTTGACGCGCCGCCGGTTCCTGCAGGGGCGTCCACATCGAACGATGCGCATACTCTTTGACCACGGCACCCCGAGCGGCATAGCCCGATCGCTTGCCGGTCACAAGGTCACAGAGGCGATAGAGCGCGGTTGGGACAGGATTTCCAATGGCGAATTGCTCACGACCGCGGAGGCCGCGGGGTTTGAGCTGTTGCTGACGACTGACAAAAACATCCGCTACCAGCAGAATTTGAAGGGCCGAAAAATTGCCATTGTGGTGCTTGGGAATTCAGCGTGGCGCATGGTGCGAAAACACCTCGACCGGGTAGCGGCAGCGGTGGACGCGGCCACACCGGGACGATGCAAAAAGGTTAAGTTTCGAGAGCGGTCGCCGCGAAAAACGGCCATTTACATTCTGCTAAAATTATACTTGACATGCGCCACGTGGCGGATTACATTGTTGCATGATCCGGTCGATACGCCACAAAGGATTAAAACGGCTCTTTGAGCAGGACGACCCGCGCGGCGTGAACCCGGAGCATGTTGAGAAGCTGCGGGATATTTTGGCTACGCTCCATGCTGCGCCCTCGGTCGCCCATATGGATTTACCGGGCTTCAAGTTGCACCCGCTCAAAGGCGCATTGAAGGGCTTTTGGTCTGTCACGGTCCGGGCCAACTGGCGGGTGATCTTTCGCTTTGACGACGGCGGCGCGGACGACGTTGATTATGTCGATTATCACTAGACAGGGAGAACGACCCATGACCATGAAAAATCCACCGCACCCGGGCGGCGTGGTTTTGCGCCAGTGCATCGAGCCTTTAGGCTTGAGCATTACGGATGCCGCCGCCGCCCTCGGAGTGACACGCAACACGCTCTCCGAACTGGTGAACGGCAAGCGCGGCATATCTCCTGAAATGGCCGTGAGACTATCCAAAGTTTTTGGTGGAACCGAGGAGGGCTGGCTTGTGCAACAGGCCCAGTACGACCTCGCACAGGTCCGGCGCGACCGTATTAAACTGAAACGGCTGGAACCGGCGTGAGCGGTTACGTTTTCCCCTTCGACCGCAGTGTGTCGCCTAAATACCAAAGGAACTTATCGAGTTGCTTATAGGTGAATGATGTGAGGCCGTAGAAATCCCGGAAGGCATTCACTCTGCGCACAAACTCCGGGTAGCCATAGCCGTAGCGAGGGAAGGTGGCGAACCCATCTTGTCTTCTGTAGCACCACAAACACGCTTCGACGTTGCTGTCGTAAATGGGATACGTCGTGGGGTTGTGCCAGCTGCAATACTTGCTGGCGAAAGCGAAGTTGTTGCGTATCTTGTCGCCCAATTGAACCTTGGCAATTCTATCAACGATTTCAGGATTACCGGCCTTTAGGTCCGCGTCAATCCCAAGGCTGCATATGTGTCTAGCGACGATGTTCACCGCACGAATTTGCGCGCTGTAGAGGACGTTGAGGACTTTAGTTTTCACAACCACTTCCCCGAAATCGGTGTTCTTGGGGAATTTCTCAAATAGCTGCGTCAACACCCATTCGGTTGGCCCGTTTTCTTCGTCGAATTTCTTCTCCGCCCTTATGACCTCATCCGCAGTGGGCCGGGGCAGAATCGGGGTTGCCAGCGTTCCTAGTAATTTGGTTTCTGTTGCCTCAAATTCCTGCTGACACTCGTTACACTTGACAGTGTTCGTGTATACCCCGCCAACCCCACGTCCAGTAACCTTGAAGCTCCGGCAAGGACAATCTTGCCCGGCACTATTTTTGTGTTTTCCTTCTTCTTGAATGAATGTGATGTGTTGCGTATGCTTACTCCTTTGTGAAAATTCCACTTGGAGTCTCGTCGCTGTAAAGTGGGCAGGGCAGCGAGGACGGGTTCTCCCGTCTCCCACGTATTTCCAGCGTAGCGCTTCTCCTAACATCGCGCAACCGGGGGGTGACACTGTAGAGCCGCCGCCGTTCCCCGCGCCCGGCTACTACCGGCGCGGAGTTGAGTTTGCCAGTTTCTCGAAATGGGTGAGTTTCGGGACGGGAACCGGACCCTTCTAAAGACAGGGCTTGCGCTGTCCCATTTGGTTGTCCCGTTATGGACAGCATGAAATGCGGTTACGCCCAAGTCTCGACCGGCGATCAGTCCCCGCCTTCCAATTCGCCGCGTTGACGCGAGCCGGGTGCGAGAAGATTTTCCGGGATGACGGCTTATCCGGTGCAACCGCCGAGCGCCCCGCCCTCACCCGGTGCCTGAAAGAATTGCAGTCGGGCGGCACCCTTACAGTGTGGAACCTCGACCGGCCGGGCCGCAGCTTGCGCGACCTGATAACGATGCCGGACGACCTCCGGGCCCGTGGCGTGAACCTCCATTCGCTCACCGAGGCAATCGACACCACGGCGCCCACCGGCCGCGCCATGTGGCGGATGATCGGCGTATTGGCCGAGTTGGAGCGCAGCCTTATCGTTGAAGGAACGCCCGCTCGAAGTGATGGTCATCGACCACGTGGAGAACGACCCCACGGCACTAGCGGCCACTTCTCACGGCGGCGCAACCCCAGCTCAGGCTGAGGGCGGCTCGGGGTTGGCAGGCAAAAGTGCCTGCCCCACGTTATCCTGAAACCAGGCTCATCTTGCGCGCACCCATTCACATCGTCGGCGGAGGACTGGCGGGGACCGAGGCCGCCTGGCAGATGGCGCGGCGCGGCTTGCGCGCGGTGCTCTATGAAATGCGGCCCCGGCGCTCGACCGCCGCGCACCAGACCGGGCGGCTGGCCGAGTTGGTGTGCAGCAACTCGCTCAAAAGCGAATCGGAATCCACCGCGCCCTGGCTGTTGAAAGAGGAACTGCGGCGCCTCGATTCGCTGTTGCTCGCCGCGGCCGAAAAAGCCCGCGTACCCGGCGGCCATGCGCTGACCGTGGATCGCGAAGTCTTCGCCGCCGAAGTCACCGCGGCGATCGAAGGCGAGCCGCTGATCGAACTGCGGCGCGAGGAGGTCACCGCGATTCCCGAGGGCATCGCGATCGTGGCCACGGGGCCGCTCACCAGCGACGCTCTGGCCGCCGCTATCGGCCGCCTCACCGGCTCCGGCCGGCTGTTCTTTTACGACAGCATCAGCCCCATCGTGGAGGCCGATTCGGTGGACCGCGGCGTGGCCTTTTGGGCCTCGCGCTACGGCAAATCCACCGGCGGCACCGACGATTACCTCAACTGCCCGCTCGATCGCGCGCAGTACGACCGCTTCGTGGACGAGCTATTGAAGGCGCAAGCCGTTTCCGCCCACATCCCCGAGGACGATGCCCGCTATTTCGAAGCCTGTCTGCCCATCGAAGAGCTGGCGCGGCGCGGACGTGACACCCTGCGCTTCGGCCCCATGAAGCCGGTGGGATTGAGCGACCCGCGCACCGGGCGGCGGCCCTGGGCCGTGGTGCAGCTTCGCCAGGAGAATCTGCGGGCCGCCAGTTTCAACCTGGTTGGCTTTCAGAATCACCTGAAATTCGCCGAGCAGGCGCGCATTCTGCGGCTCATTCCGGGCCTCGAAAAGGCCGAGTTCCTGCGCTTCGGGCAGGTGCACCGCAACACCTACATCAACGCCCCGGCGCTGCTGGCGCCCACCTTGCAATTGCGCTCGCGGCCCGAAGTGCTGTTCGCCGGCCAGATCTCGGGTGTGGAGGGCTATGTCGAGTCCATCGCCACCGGACTCGTGGCCGGGATGCACGCCGCCAGCCTGGTGGAGGGCGAGCAGCCCCAGAGGGTCCCGCGGGAGACGGCTTTGGGATCGCTGTGCCACTACGTGTCGGGCGCGGACCCGTCCAATTACCAGCCGGCCAACATCACCTTCGACCTGCTGCCGCAGCTCGACGAATCCACGCGCCTCCGTCTGCGGCACGACAAACAGGCCCGCCACGCCGAAGTGTGCCGCCGCGCTTTGGAAGCCCTGGATGCCTACCGGCACGCGCATGTCTGAGCTGGCGCGGCAGACCGAGCGCTACCTGGAGGAACTCGTGCGCAGCGGCGCATCGCCCCACACCATCGAAGCGTATGGCACGGACCTGAAACAATTCCTGGAGTTCCTGTCGCCGCCCGGCCGGACGACGACGGCGGTAGGGGAAACGGCGATCGGCCCGGCCGGCGGGAAGGCTGGAGCAGAAGCGGCGATCGGCCTGCCCGGCGGCAAGGCTGGAGCAGAAGCGCCGGTCGACCCACCCGGCGGGAGGGCGGGAGGAGACGCAACGGTCGACCCGCCCGGCCCGCCCGACCCCGCCGCCATCGATCTGCTGCTGCTGCGCGAATGGCTGGCGTCGCTCTACCGCCAGGACCTCACCGCCGTCAGCATCCGCCGCAAGCTGGCCGCCCTGCGCGGCCTCTTCGCCTTCCTGCTGCGCGAGGGCCTGGTGAAGATCAATACGGCGCGCCTGCTGCGCACGCCTAAAGCTCCGCAAAAACTGCCCGAGGTGATGACCGCGGAACAGGCCAATCGCCTGGTGGACGCGGTGGCGGCCGGCAAACTGGAGCGGCCCCATCCGGCGCGCGACCGCGCCATCTTCGAAGTGCTGTACGGCTGCGGGCTGCGGGTGAGCGAGCTGACCGGGCTCAACCTGGAAGATGTGGACCGCACCGAGGGCTGGCTGCGCGTCCGCGGCAAGGGCAAGAAGGAGCGCCAGACGCCTCTGCCCGGCAAAGCTGCCGAGGCCCTGGAACGCTATCTGGACCAGCGTGCCGTGGTGCGCGGCGAGACCGCGGTGTTCCTCAACCATCACGGCAGGCGCCTGAAGCGCGGCGGCGTGTCGCAGATCGTCAAGCTGTACGCCACCTTGCTGGCGCAGGATCCTTCGCTGCATCCGCACAGCTTTCGCCACGCCTATGCCACCCATCTGCTGGCGGACGGCGCCGACCTGCGGGCCATCCAGGAACTGCTGGGCCACGCCCGTTTGTCCACCACCCAGAAATATACGCAGGTCTCGCTCACCGACCTGATGGCGGTGTACGACAAGGCGCACCCCAGGGCCTGACCCATGCAAAGTGCGCGCGACCATCTCCGGCAGGAGTTCGTCCCCATGCTGCGGCTGGCCGCTCCGCTGGCGCTGGCCGAGCTGGGCTGGATGAGCATGGGGATCGCCGACACCGTGATGGCCGGTCCTTTGGGCGCGGCCGCGGTGGGAGCGGGCACGCTCGGCAACATGGTCTACTACCCGGTGGTGGTCAGCGGCATCGGTCTGCTGCTGGGCATGGACACGCTGGTGGCGCAGTCGTTCGGCGCGCGCGATCCGCGGGACTGCCGGCGCACCCTGATCGCCGGGTCGTGGCTGGGCCTGCTGCTGATGGGGCCGCTCATGCTGCTGATCTGGGGGTCCATCCCCTTGCTGGCCGCCGCCGGCGCCAACCCGCGCGTGATGCAGCACTGCGCGCCTTTCATGAAGGCGCTGCTGTGGAGCATTCCCGCGATGGTCGCATTCACCGCGCTGCGCCGCTATCTGCAGGCGGTGGACATCGTGAAGCCCGTGACCTTCGCCCTGGTGAGCGCCAACCTGGTGAACCTGCTCGGCGATTGGGTGCTGATGTACGGCCATTGGGGCGCGCCGCGCATGGGCCTGGCGGGCTCGGGATGGTCCACTTCCGTCTCGCGCGTGTACATGGCCGCGGTGCTGGCGGGGGCGGTGGTGTGGAACGAAAGGCGCACCGGCAACCTGCTGTTCCATCTTTCGTGGCAGCCGGATTTCGGGCGCATCCGCAGGCTCCTCGGACTGGGACTGCCGGCGGCCGGGCAGATCGCTTTCGAAGGGGCCGTTTTCGGCGTGGTCACGGTGCTGGTGGCGCGGCTGGACGAAGTTTCACTGGCGGCCCACTCCATCGCGGTCCTGGTGATCTCCACCAGTTTCATGGTGCCGCTGGGCATCAGCTCGGCCGCGGCGGTGCGGGTGGGGCAGGCCTTTGGACGCAGGGACCGCGGCGGCGTGACGCGGGCGGGCTGGACGGCGCTGCTGCTCAGCGGCTTGTTCATGGGATCGGTGGGGCTGCTGTTGTTGGTGGCGCCGGGCGCGGTAGTGCGGCTGTTCATCCGCGACCCGGCGGTGATCGGCGCGGGCGCGCTCCTGCTGCGCATCGCGGCGTTCTTCGAATTGTTCGACGGCTTCCAGGTAGTGGCGACCGGAGCGCTGCGCGGCGTCGGCGATACGCGCTCGCCCATGCTGGCGCACCTGGCGGGCTATTGGGGCATCGGGATGCCGGTGGCCTGCGTGCTGTGCTTTTCCTATGGCTGGGGCGCGCCGGGCATCTGGATCGGGTTGTGCCTGGCGATCATCCTGATCGGTATCGCGCTGCTGGTGGTGTGGCGGAAGCGGGCCGCGGGGTAGCCAGTGTTTCAGGTTCCGCTATTAGGGGACCCTGGGGAAACTGCGGCCGTTGGGAATTCCGACGGTGCGGGACCGGGTGGTCCAGGGCCCAGAGGGCACCCCAAGAACTACTTCGACTTTGGGTATCCACGGCAGGCCTTCCGGGAGATTGACACGTATGTTCGAGGTCGTCTCGTGCAGCATCTGAGACGGCGCAGCCAACGGCCCTTCCGGCCGCGGAAGGGGTCAGGAGGTGGCAGCCGTGCAACTGCCTGCGCAAGCTGGCGGCGACATGCTTTCAGGAGAGCCGGATGTCGGGAAATCTGCTGGTCCGGTTCGACGAGGGGAGAGTGGGTCGCATATCCGTGTCGCCCTCTCTCCTACTCTACCGTCTCCGCGTCAAGTCTCTTCAATCTCCCTGCTGCAATTCAGACAGTGGGGGGTGCGAAACGGCAGCCCCCCTGTACAATCAATGTACAAGCCCATGGCATTTCTTTCCACCAGCGAGCGCTCGCTTCTCGAATCGATTTCCCGCCTCGGGTATGCCAACCCCTTTCTGCCGGAACGCGTGGAATTGGAGCGCGCTGTGCTGGGCGCCGAATTCAAGGAAGGCGAGCCGGTGTGGAGCTACCGCGCCGACGAACCGGGAAGGCGCGCCAATGTCGTGCGCATTCAGCAGGTGCTGGAGCCGCTCGTCGAAGAACTTCGCGCGCGCCTGCCGGAAAACGGCGCAGCAGCGAAAGCGGAGCTGGTGTGGTACGAAGACGCGGTGATGCTGCTCTTGTTCACGCGCTACGACGGCCATTTTTTCGAGGCCGGCTTCGGCCCCCGCCGCGACTCGCCCAACCCCGCGCGCTGGCGCTTCTATAATCAGTTCCTGGCGGATTGGCGGCGCTTCTTCCACATCGACGGCGTCGACTTCCCTACGGGCCACGATCCGCGCCACACGTTCGCCTGTTTCCGGCAGATCCAGCGCGCCTTCGAGATTGTTTTCCGCGACATCATCGGCAGCTCGCTCGCGGCTGCGCGGCTGCGCGGCGCCATTTGGCAATCCATATTCACCCACGACATGCGGCGCTACCGCCGCACGCTCTACGCGCGCATGGGCGAGTTCGCCACTCTGATCACGGGGCCTTCGGGAACGGGAAAGGAGTTGGCCGCGCGGGCCATTGCCGAATCGCGTTACGCGCCGTTCGACGACCAGAGGCTGGCATTTGCCAACGACGGCGCGGAGTCGTTCTTCCCCATCAACATTTCGGCGCTTTCGCCGGCCCTGGTGGAATCGGAGCTGTTTGGGCACCGGCGCGGATCGTTCACCGGCGCGACGGGGGACCGCAAAGGGTACCTCGAGACCTGTCCCGAATTGGGCTCGGTATTTCTGGACGAGCTGGGCGACCTGGACCCGTCCATCCAGGTGAAGCTGCTGCGCGTGATCGAGACGCGCACCTTCCATCCGGTGGGCGACACCGCGCGGCTCGAGTTCCGCGGCAAGCTGATCACAGCCACCAATCGCAATCTGGCGGAATCGATGAGGAAGGGACAGTTTCGCGAGGATCTTTACTACCGGCTGTGCTCCGACCAGGTGACCACGCCGCCGCTGGCCGAGCAACTGGCGGATTCTCCGGCCGTGCTGAGCGAGTTGGTGGGCTACATGGCGCGGCGCGTGGCGGGAGCGGAGGGCGACGAACTGGCCGGCGAAGTGATGCGCTGGATCGAGGGGAATCTGGGGCCGGACTACGCGTGGCCGGGGAATTACCGGGAGTTGGAGCAGTGCGTGAAGAACGTGCTGATCCGGCGCGACTACCGGCCCTCGGGAGCGGGAACGGCCGGCGCGCTGGAGGAGTTCGCGGACGAAGTCCGCAGTGGGCGCCTGACCGCTGAGGAGCTGCTGGTGCGCTACGTCACGCTGGTGTATAGCCGCACGCGGAGTTACGAGGCGGCCGCACGGCAGTTGGGGTTGGACCGCAGGACCGTGAAGGCGAAAGTGGATGAGCGCTTTTTGGAAAAGCTGGGGCACACGCCGGCTTGAGCTTTGGCTGGCAGCGGCTGGGAACCTGGTTCCGCATTCCAAAACCAAGGCCTGCTATACTCAACTGCGAAAATCATGAGCCACGCGAGCCGCCGGCAGTTTCTGATGGGCGCCGCCGCACTGTCGCTGCGGGCGCAAACGAAGACCTTCGATGTGCGCGATTACGGCGCCAAGGGAGACGGCGTGACGCTCGACACGGCGCCGATCCAGCGCGCCATCGACGCCGCGGCGGCCGTGGGCCAGGGCGCGCAAGTGCCGGGCGCCCAGGTGCTGGTTCCGGGCGGCAAGAAGTATCTGATCGGCACCCTGACGTTGAAGAGCGGAATCGATTTTCACCTGGCGGATGACGCGGAGCTGGTGGTGAGCACCGACCGCGCGCACTATCCCGAGGGATCCGAAGGCGTGATTACCGCCAATGGCGCGCAGGGATTGAAGATCACGGGGACCGGGAATATCAACGGCCGGGCGCTCGACTTCATGACGGGCTACAACAAGGAAGGCGAGATTTGGGAATTCGGCCGCTTTCGTCCGAAGATCTTCGTGCTGGCGGCGTGCAAAGACCTGGAGGTGCGCGACATCTCCTTCAGCCAGGCGCCGTTTTGGGGGCTGCACATGGTGGGATGCGAGCGCGTGCTGGTGGACCGCCTGAAGATCCGCAATCAGCTTGACGTGCCCAATTGCGATGGCATCGACCCCGACCATTGCCGCGACGTGGAGATCCGCAACTGCGACATTGTTTGCGGAGACGATGCGATCGTCATCAAGTCGACGCGGCAGGCGGCGGATTACGGGCCGTGCGCGAATATTCACGTCCACGACTGCGCCATCGAGACGAAGGATTCGGGCTTGAAGATCGGCACGGAAACCACCGGCGCTATCCATGGCATCCGGTTCGAGCGCTGCCAGATCAAATCGAGCTGCCGCGGGCTGACCATCCAGTTGCGCGACGAAGGCGATGTCTACGACGTGGATTTCAGCGATATCCAGTTCGTTTCGCGGCGTCAGGCGGCGCCGTGGTGGGGGCACGGCGAGGCCATCTCGTTCACCGCGATTCCCCGCGCCGCCGGTTCGAGAGTGGGCAAGATCCACGACGTGCGCGTCCGTAACGTCACGGGGCGCGCGGAAAACAGTGTGCGCGTGAATGGAACCGTGGAAAGCCGCATTGCCAATGTGCGGCTGGAAAATGTCGCCGTGACGCTGGACCGTTGGACGGATTATCCGGGAGCGACGTTCGATAACCGGCCGACGGCGGCGTATCCGGGCGTCGAAAAGCACTCGGCGCCGGGCATCAGCCTGCGATACGCCGATGGAGTCGTGGTGAAGGACTGCAAAATCGCGTGGGGAGCGAACCGGCCGGATTGGTTCACGCACGCGCTGGAAGCCGAAGTGTCGACGAACCTGGCGATCACCCGATTCAGCGGCGAGGCGGCGCATCCGGAGCGGGACGAGTCGATTGTGATTCGGTGAGGAGTCGATATGAGATACACGCTTGCTTTGCTTGCGCTGATCCTTCTGCCGGCGCGCGCGCTCGACCGGCCGGGGGTCACCTTTAAGATCTTCCAGTTTCCGCCGGACATGATCCCGCGCATCGACGGCAACCCGGACGATTGGAAAATGGTGCCGGACGACTACGCCATCGGCATGGACCAGTTAGTGGACGATACTCACAAAGACCGCAAGCCCGACCCGAAAGATCTCGACGTGAAGGTGAAAGTGGGCTGGGTGAAGGGGCTGAACCGGCTGTATTTCCTGTATGAGGCGTATGACAACTATTGGGATTTCGCGCAGCCCGGGCTGCACAACGACATCTTCGAGTTAGTGGTGGATGGCGATCTGTCGGGCGGGCCGTTGATCCCCCAGTTTCAGCCGACCAAGGAACTGAGCGCGCGCGACGCGCACTTTTCCATGCACGGCGTACACGCGCAGAATTACCACATTATGACTCCGGCGCTGGGCAAGGATTGGGCGCTGGCGTGGGGCTGCAACTCGTACGTGAAGAACCTGCCGTATGCCAACGCGGCCTATAACTACAACTTCAAGCCTGGCGAATCGGGGAAGCTGATTCTGGAATTCTGGATTACACCGTTCGATTATGCGGGTTGCGAGGGTCCCCAGCGGGCGGTGGAAACCGTGCTCACGGAGAACAAACTGATCGGCATGGCGTGGGCGGTGCTGGATTACGATAACGCCGCCAGCGAATCGCACGCATTCTGGAATCTATCGCGGCAACATACCATGTACGGCAAAGCCGATGAGCTGGTGGCGTTCAAACTGATGCCGCTCGAGCCGCAGTTCCGGAAGTTCGACGCCAACTGGCGATTCCAGGTGATCGACCTGGACCGCAGAGTGGTGGCGTTCACCGACGAGACCACGGGCAAAGTTACGTCATGGAAATGGAATTTCGGCGACGGGAGTTCGTCGCCGGAGCAGAATCCGATTCATCAGTACTCGAAAGGCGGCGACTATACGGTGGTGCTGGAGGTCGAAGGGCCGGAAGGGAAGTCACGGCGGGAGAAGATTTGGGATGTGGGCGTGAGATGAGCGGGGTGGTTCGTGGGGCAGGCGGGGCGCCCTCCGTGCCTGCCCTTAGGCTTTACAATAAGGCCGTTCGCGAAAATGACCCGCGTGTTGGGCGATCCAGTTTCGCGGCCTGCCTTTGGGTGCAGAGCTTCCCAGATCCGGACTTCGGGGGCGCATCCAAGGATTGGCTGCGCGCCAGCCGATGTTCACGGCCAAGCTCCGGGTGCGCCGTAATCCATTCCCTACTCCGCTGTTCCACAGCCAGGCCGGTTATCAACGGATACCACGTCTGCCGCTACGCGCCGCTCAACTCATGCTGGAGCCACGCTTTGGCGAACTGCCAGTCCCGCCTGACCGTTCGCGGAGAACTCCTCAACACTGCGGCGGTCTCCTCCTCGCTCATACCCCCGAAATAACGCAACTCAACTACTTTGGCCTGGCGAGGCGCGATTCGGGAGAACGCAGTAAGCGCGTCATCCAGCGCCAGGATGAAGGCGTCGGGCTCGGGTGACAGCAGCGGCGCTTCGTCCACGTTGACTTTCACGACTTCGCCGCCCCGCTTGTGCGCCCCCCGCGCGCGTGCCGCATCCACCAGGATGTTGCGCATGATCAGCGCGGAGATGGCAAAGAACTGCGCCCGGTGCTGCCAGTCCACGTTCTTCACGTCCACCAGCCGGAGGTAGACCTCGTTCACCAGCGCGGTGGCCTGGAGCGTGTTGCCGGGCCGCTCATTGCGCATATACCGCCGTGCGAGGCGGCGCAATTCGCCATAGACCAAGGACGTCAACCGGTCCAGCGCCGCCTGGTCGCCGCCGCTCCAAGCCTTTAACAAACCAGTGACTTCCGCCGATCCCGCGTGTTCCATGGCAGGGCCCGAAAAGAGCCTACCACGGCTTTGGCCGCTTTCGACATCCTTTTTCCGCCTGCACCCGCGGAGGAAGGAACGTCATGAGGTTCTTCGGTGGGATGGCGGTGCTGTTGGCTGGAACGAGTGCATGGGCGAGCGATGCCGCGCAGGCGCCCAAACGGGTCGTGAGGGCGTGCATGAATCCGGGCGCGAACGCAAGCATGATGTATCGAGGGCAGGGAACCGCGACCCAGATCCTCAAGCAGGCGGGCATCCGGCTGGACTGGCGAACGGACGAGCGAGCCTGTACGGAAGGAAACGGCATCGTGGTCACCGTCTCCCGCGAGACCCCCGTGAATCAACATTCGGGCGCGCTGGCCTATGCCATGCCGTACGAGCGGACCCACATCGTGCTGCTCTACGATCGGGTGCTGAATGCGGCAGGTCCCGCTGTGGCGCCATCGCTTCTGGGACACGTGCTGGCACACGAGATCGTCCACATGTTGCAGGGTGTCAACGTACACTCAGCGAGCGGCGTCATGAAGGCACACTGGAACAGCCAGGACTTTGCCGACATGCAGCGAGGGCGTCTGAAGTTGACCATTGACGACATCGATCTGATCGATCATGGCCTGGGATGGCGGGTAACCCCGCCGGTCCAGCCGAACGGCCAGCCGCAGTGAGATGATGGGAACGGAAATGGCGATGAATGCCGAGCGTTTGCGGCAAATCGAGGACCTGTACCATTCGGCCAGTGAACTTATGCCGGGCGAGCGGGAAGGCTTCTTGAGAGCCGCCTGCGGGAACGATGCCGAACTGCTGCGCGACGTGTTGGCGCTGCTGGCGCAGGAGTCGGGAGCGGGGTTCACGGAACGGCCTGTCCTGCAGGTGGCGGCGGATCTGTTGAGCGATTCGCCGTCTAAGCAGTGGAGGCCGGGAACGCAGGTGGGGCCGTACCAGATCGTGAGCCGAATCGGCGAAGGCGGTATGGGCGCGGTGTTCAAAGCCCGCGACACGCGCCTGGGACGCGAAGTGGCCATCAAGACGGCGCACGAGGGGTTCAGCGGGAGGTTCCAGCGCGAGGCGCGGGCGATTTCGGCGCTCAACCATCCGAACATCTGCACGCTTTATGACGTCGGTCCCAACTACCTGGTGATGGAACTGGTGGAAGGCGCCGCCCTCGCCGGTCCGGTGCCCATCGATACCGCCATCGGCTACGCCCGGCAGATCGCCGCGGGCCTCGAAGCGGCGCACGAAAAGGGCATTATCCACCGCGACCTCAAGCCCGCGAACATCAAAGTCACGCCCGAGGGCACCGTGAAGATCCTGGATTTCGGGCTGGCCAAGGCTACGGAAGCGCCCGCCTCCGCCGCGGGCGCCGCCAGTCCCACCATGACGCCTACGCTCTCGCTGGCGATGACGGAGAAGGGTCTCATTCTGGGCACGGCGGCGTATATGTCCCCCGAACAGGCGCGCGGCCAACCGGTCGATAAGCGCACCGACATCTGGGCATTTGGCGTGGTGTTCTACGAACTGCTGACAGGCAAGATGCTGTTCGGCGAGAGCAAGAACGTCTCCGATTCGCTGGCCGCCGTGCTCACGCGCGAGCCCGATTTCAACGCGCTGCCCAAGGGGACTCCGGCGCGGGTGCGCCGTCTGCTGGAGCTCTGCCTGCGCAAAGATCCGAAGCAGCGCCTGCGCGATATCGGCGACGTCCGCATCCTGCTGGATGAACCGGAGCCCGCAGCACCCGCGGCTCCAGCAAAACGGCGCCGCTGGCTGTGGGCGGCGGGCTTCGCCGCGCTCGCGGTTCTGGCGGCGATGGCGTGGTACCGCTGGCAGGCGGAGGGCCCGGCGGGGCCCTTCCAGCGCATTCAGATCACCGAGCTGACCGACTCCGGGAAAGCCACCGCGGCGGCCATCTCGCCCGACGGGAAGTACGTGGTCCATGCCGTCACGGACGAGGGGAAGAGCAGCCTCTGGCTGCTCCACGCGGCCACAGGCAGCAACGTGCAGATCCTACCCCCGGCGCCAGGCAGCTTCAGCGATCTGATCTTTTCACGCGACGGCAACTCCCTGTACTACGTGTTCGACACGGGCAACGGGACTCCGGCGATGTACACGATGCCGGTGCTGGGAGGCAATGCCAGGAGGGTGGCTCCGCTCCCCGGCGTGGGGCGTGTGTCACTGTCGCCGGACGAAAAGCGTCTGGCATTCACGAGGGAGGGAATTGGTGATACCGTGTTCATCGCCCACCTGGATGGCAGCGGTGAGCGACAACTGGCGGCCCTGAAGTCCCCGGATTTTTTCGGCAGTACGTCATGGTCCCCGGACGGCAAGACCGTGGCGTACGGCGCCACTTCACAGCGAAACGGGATGGTTAGCGTGGTGGCGGCCACACCCGTGGCAGGTGGCCTGGAGAAGCGCATCAGTTCGCGCACGTGGTACCTCATTCCCGCTCTGCTTTGGCTCCCTGACGGTCACGGACTGCTTGCAACCGCCACGGCGCAGTGGACTCTCAGCCAGATCTGGTTCGTCCCCTATCCCGCAGGCCGGGCGCGCGGCATCACCAACGACTTGAACAACTATAGCGGGCTGAGCCTTACCGGGGATGCCAGCGCATTGGTGACCGTCCAGAATGAAACCACCTCGCACCTCTGGGTGGTCGCACCCGGCGAGCCCGAAAGCGCGCGAGAAATCAGCACGGGCCGTCAGGACGGCCTGAATGGCACAGCTTGGGCCGTGGACGGCGCCATCTATTTCGAGGCGCCTGATATCGACCAGGACACGCAGGTCTGGCGCACCGCGGCGGACGGCACGGGCCGGAGGCAAATCACGACGGAGCATCTCAACGGGAAACCGGCTCCCTGCGGCGATGACCGGCATCTGGTGTTTTTGTCCTTTCGTGCGGGAACGTCGCACATTTGCCGGTCGGATCTGGATGGTGGCAACGTCCGGCAGTTGACCGACGGGGAAACCGAACGGTCTCCATCGTGTTCCCCGGACGGCTCGTGGATCACCTACTCTTCATCAGACGCGAAGAGCCGCGGCGTATGGAGAATGCCGATTGACGGCGGCGCTCCCGTCCGGATCTGGGATCGGCCCGGCTGGTCGCACATCTCCCCGGACGGGAAGTCGGTCCTGGTGGGTCTTGCCGGTGAAGCGGAGGTCAGTATCGTTCCGTCCGGAGGAGGACACCCCATTCGAAGCTTCGATCGAGCCTCCGAATTGGGCGGCTCAGGAGAAGTGCAGTGGTCGGTGGACGGCACCGCGCTGTTGTACGTGAAAACCACGGGCGGCGTGTCGAACATCTGGCAGCGGCCCCTCGACGGCGGCGAACCTAGACAGTTGACCGGCTTTACGAGCCAGCGGATCACCAGCTTCGCCGTATCCCGCGACGGCAAGAGGCTGGCGCTGGCTCGCGGCACTACCTCTAGCGATGTGGTGCTGATCAAAGATCTGAAATAAAGGCCGGATGTGAATCTCCCGGCGAACCTCGAGGACCGGCCACACCATCGCACGTTACGAAATCGTCGAGAAGCCAGGTGAGGGGGGATGGGTGCGGTCTATCGCGACCCGACACTTTGAGCGGTTGGTCCGCCACCCCTCAAGTGTTGCGTCCGCATTGCGGACCGTTGCCGCGCAGATGTTGGACCGGGACCGCGTGGTCCCACGAGATGTCGTCCGTCGAAACGCCCAGGGCGGCGGCGAGGCGCTGGCGCTCGGACGGACTGGCCGTGTAGTTGCCGCTTACCACGGCCTTAACCCGTTTCGCGTCCAATCCCGTGGCGGCGACGAGTGCGCCAACTCCGATTCCGGTTTCTTCCATCAGGCGGGCTATAGGCTTCATGACTGCCGCAATCTTATCACGGTTGGCAGGCGAAAGCGCCTGCCCCACCTTCTCTTCTGGGATATACTCGACAAAGTATGGACAGCCCGCCTCTGGGAGATCGGGGATCCGGGCCCCCCAATCGGCCCCCCAATACGGACTCGACCGATACCATGATGATTCCTCCCACGCCCACGCAGACCTTCGTGCAAGCGGGGAGCCTGTTGAAAGACCGCTACCTGATTGTGCGCGAATTGAGCAGCGGCGGATTCGGAAAAGTCTTTCTGGCGCAGGATCGGCAGCTTCACAATCGTCCCGTGGTGGTGAAGATCCAGCTCGACCGGGCGATCGAAGACCCCTGGTTTGAGAAGAAGTTCAACGAAGAGCTGCGCGCGCTGGCGCTGATCGACCACCCGGGAGTGGTCGGGGCCCTCGACAGCGCACGCACGCCCGATGGGAGGCCCTTCCTGGTCATGCAGTACGTGGAGGGGCACCCCTTGCGCTCGGCGATCTGTGCCGATGGGCTGCCCCTGGACCGGGCGGCCAACATTATCCGCCAGATCGGGCAGGCCCTCGGCGCGGCGCACAGTAAGAACATCTGGCACCGCGACCTGAAACCGGAAAACATCATGCTCCAGGTTCTTCCGGGCGGCGATGAGCACGTCCGGCTGATCGATTTCGGCCTCGCGACGATCGCGGATCTGGCGGCCAAGCAGCAAACCCACACGCGGGTCGCCGGAAGCGTGGGATATATGGCTCCGGAGCAGTTTACCGGGCAACCATCGGCCGCCACCGACATTTATGCCTTCGGCGTGATCGCCTACGAGATCGTCACCGGGCGCAAACCGTTCGTGGCCGAAGACGTCATGCAGCTTAGCGTGCTGCAGCGGTCGGGCGTGAAACTGAAGCCTTCCGCGCTACGCCCCGGCATATCGAGCCAGTCGGAAAAGCTGATTCTGCATTCGCTCAACTACAACCCAAACGAGCGTCCGGCCAGCGCCAGTGCGTTTGGCGAAGCGTTGAGCCAGGCATTGCTGAGCTCGCACTCCAACCCGACCATCCAGATGGCCGCCATCCACACCAGGCGCGTGCGGCTGGGGTGGCTGGCCGGCGCCCTGGCGGTGGCCGTGCTGGCGTCCGGGGCCGCCTGGATCTATCGCGGCCGGATTTTCCCCGCTCAGCCGGAGAGTCCCAGGCAGGCCAACGCGGAGTTGGCCACGATCCCGGCGGCCGTTCCCGCCGCGGTCCCGAAATCCGGTCCGGACACTTCCGACGAGGCGGTGGAACTGGCATTCTGGAACTCCATAGGCTCTTCCTCCGACCCCCGGCTCTACCGCGAGTATCTCGCCAAGTATCCCCAAGGGAAGTTCGCGTCGTTGGCAAAGCTCAAGCTGGAAGAGCAGCCCTCGAAGGCCGCCGATGCGCACCGGCCGCCGCCGCCGGCTCCGGTGCAGCCATCGCCGGCTGCCGCTCCGGCGCCACCGGCGGCTGTTCCGCCGGTCCGTCCGATGCTGCAACCGGATGAATATGGCGGCCCTCTGCGGGGCGAGCTGCGCTGGGCGGGATCGCTGCAGGCAGGCGCCACCCTCATCATTCAGGGCGGCAGAGCGGTCTCGGGCAGTCTCACGGGGGATCTTCCCAGAGTGCCCATCGCCGTGGAGGTCCTCACCACCGGCGTGGCGGTGGTCCAGCAGCCATCCGCCGCCAACCAATGGGACCAGGTGGTGGTGAGGAATACGTCGGCTGCACCGTTGGACGGCATCCAGATTCGCTGGCGGGTGGCGAGGTAGAGCGATGCGCGCATGGATCGGATTTCTGCTGGCTGGGGCATTTCTGCTGGCGGGCGCCTGCCAATGCGCCGCCGCGCCGCAGCAACCGGGCTCGGAGGCAGTCACGATCCAGTTGACCAGCGCTCGCCTCACCAGAGTCCCGCCGCCGGGTATCAACAATCCGCGATTGACCGTGGAGACCGAAACCGATTTCCTCACCACCGACCTGGCGGCCTGGTACCTGGCGATCTACACCGGCGGCCACAAGGGCGACAAGATCCGCCTGGAGTGGCGCAATCCGCTGGGCGCCCTGGCACAGCAAAACGACCACACTCAGATTAACGATGGTCTCATGCGTCTGGCCTGGAGGCTGCTGATCGCCGGAGGACCGGCCTCGTTTGCTCCGGGCGACTGGCAGGTGCGCCTGTTCTGGAACGATCGCGGCGTCGCGGTGACCAATTTCCGGATTTCGACTCCGCCCGAAAGCATCGTCACTATCGGCAGCCGGACGCTGTTGCCGGCGGGCACGGTGGCAGTCCCCTACTACTTTCAATTGACGGCCAAAGGCGGATCTCCGCCGTACCAGTGGACGGCTCTGAAAACCTTTCCGGCTGGACTGACCCTGTCTCCCACCGGAACGATCGGCGGATCCCCGCGGCAGAGAGGCAGTTATCGGGCCACCGTGGAAGCCAGGGATTCGGCCGGGAATTCGGTGGTCCGGACATTCGGAATGGGGATCGGCGTAACTGCCCCGAACGCCCGTGCGAGCACCCGCAACCTCCTCAAGTCGGCTGGGCCGGACGCCTGTTCCCAGACGGCGTCCCAGACGGACTTCTCCGCTTCCGACGCCGGCGTGGTCCTGGCTGCCTCGCTGGAGGCGCCCGGAGGAAGGGAGGGTCGGGTGGAGTGGCTGAACCCACGCGGCGAAGTGTCGCAGATGAATCGCCTCACGAAGCCGTCGGAAGGCAAAGAATGCCTCGTGGAAACGCTGCCGTTGGCCGGCCATCGCGCGGCCTTGGACCCAGGCGACTGGCGGGTGCGGTTGATGTGGGCCGATGAAGAGGTGTTCACCCTGAAGTTCAGCATCGGCGGAGGGAACGGTGGCAACGGTGTTACGGCGGCGCGCAGCGGCCGGGTCGCCGTCGTGATCGGCAACCTGCGCTATGAGAAGCTTCCGGCGCTGGGCCCAGGGGGCACCCCACAGGGCACGCCGGCCGCTGCGGACTTTGACCTCCTCGAGAACGCCCTTCGTCAAGACGGTTTCGAGGTGGTGCGCAAGGCCGATGTGAATTTGGACAACCTGCGCCTGATCGAGCGCACGCTGGGTGACACGCTCGAAGCCGGAGATACCGCGTTGGTGTACTACACCGGATACGACGTCCGCTCGGGCGGCGACGACTGGTTGCTTCCCGTGAACTACGATCCCGGCGATTCACGGCCCATTCAATCGAAGGCTTACTCGACGCTTCGCTTGATGCAGGTGTTGGAAGACAGCAAGGCCAGCCTGAAGTTCATTTTCCTGGATGCCGCGGCGGTGGCCGGCCAGCCTCGCGAAAACCCGGGCGCGGTAATGGGTGAGGTGGACGATTCCACCGCTCTGGTGTACTCCAGTCCGCCGGGAGCGGCGCCCAAGGCCGGCGGTCCGGCTATGGGAGCGTTTCCCCGCGCGCTCGCGGAGGTCTTACTCAAACCTGGATTGGACGCCAGAACCGCGCTGCAAATCGAATTGCCCAAAGCGGTCGCGCGGCTGGCGCCTTCCAGCCCGCTGCCGGTGGCGATCCTGGGGGGCGGCGCAGACTTCGTTTTCCGCACCGCCGCCGCGCCCCCTGCTGCCGCGCCCCCTGCTGCCGCGCCCGGTGCTGCCGCGCCCCCCGCTGCCGCGCCCCCTGCCGTCGCCAAGCCCGGAGAAGACCGGCTGAATCCCCGCGACGGCCCGCGCTACGTCCGGATTCCCCCGGGCAGTTTCCAAATGGGATGTTCGCCGGGCGACGGCGAATGCCAGCCCGTGGAGAAGCCTCCGCACCCGGTGCGGCTCACGCGAGGATTCTGGCTGGCCGCCACGGAAACCACCGTGGAGGCCTGATCGCGCTTCGCCCGCGAGACCTCGCGCGATATGCCACTGGTGCCCAAGGAAGGGAACACGGTGTTGAACCCCGGCTGGGCGGAACAGCAGTTGCCGATCGTGGATGTTTCCTGGGAAGACGCGAAGAGCTACTGTGCGTGGACCGGCGGAAGATTGCCCGCCGAGGCGGAATGGGAATCCGCGGCGCGCGGCGGATCGACGGAACCCCGCTATGGACCGGTGGACGAGATTGCATGGTACGCCGACAACAGCGGAAGAACACAATTGGATGGCACCGCAGTCATGCGCGACCCCAAAGCCGCCGTAATTCTGGAACAGAACGGAAACCGGATGCACGCGGTGGCGGCCAAGCGGCCCAACGGCTTTGGGCTTTACGATATGCTCGGCAACGTTTGGGAGTGGGTGAACGACTGGGCGGGCGCCGACTATTATGCCCAATCGCCGGAAGCCGACCCGCAAGGGCCTCAATCCGGCCGCCTGCGGGTGTTGCGCGGCGGGACGTGGTTCCGAGAGGCCGCCGCGATTCGCGCGTCCGTGAGATTGTTTAACCCGCAGGACTTACGGAGCACGCGGGCCGGCTTCCGCTGCGCTCTGGATGGGATTCCAGGGCCGGCGAACCAGGCGAAGTGAGACTGGGGCGGCCCTTCTCCTGCCGGTTCACCAAAATCCTTGCACCACGTCCCATCCGGCGCTTCGGGGTCTATGGAGACCCAGTTCAGCTTCACCATGGCGTGTTCTGTTATGTGCCGCCACGTGATGTTCGCGCGGCGGAACGAACGTGCCTTAGGACAGCCTTATCGCGACGGGTTCACTGCACGGTCAGAGTGTAGGATCCCGCGCTCTGGCCCCAATGCGCGTGAACGTGCGCATAATAGACGTTTCTGGCCACGGCTTTGAACGAAAACTTCAGGTGGCCGCCGGCATTTCCGTTCGCCCGCCATCCAGTAACGTCGGATCTGGACGCATCCAAAATGCGCGCCTCGGGGTCCAGAGTTGTCGAAGCGTTCTCGATCGTCACCGTCATGTCGCCCGCCGCGCCGGATTCGAACCGGTAAAAGTCGGCGTCGCCCCCATCCATAATGTTGGCCTGCACCGGCGACCCGACGCCGATTGGAGCGGCATGCGCAATGTCGTCGTTGGGCTCATATCGATCAAACGCGTGCCGCGGTTTCACGGTTAAGACGTAAGCGCCTGTCGAACCGCTGTAAGCCGATCCCACTTGAACAAAATACCTGGTGCCCGGCGCGGCCACGAACTGCAGAGAGTGATCGGCGCCACTGGTCCCGGCCCAATTCCATCCGACCAGCTCCTCCTTGTTGGGTTGCAATACTCGCATACTCGGCTGCAGCCCGGTGGACCGGTTCACGATCGTGACGTCGATCCAATCCCGAGACTTCGCCTCAGACTCGAACTGGAACGAATCGACGTCGGAAGCCGGTTCAATGGTTGCCAGAACGGCGGTGTTCAACGGCATGATGTTGGCGTGAAACAAGTCGTCGTTAGGCTCGCTTTCCCGAGAACCGATACGCACCGGCTCGGGATCCGGACGCGAGTCCAGCGCCGTCAGGTTGCTCCGCGCGGGAGCATAGGAGGGATCTTGTCCAGAGCGGCGTGCAGAGCCTTGCGGGCCTCATCGTCGTTGTTCTGCTGCGCGTAAGCCGCCGCTAAATTGTTGAACAACGACGGAAGCGGGGCCCTTTGGATGGCTGCCTGGTAGAGAGGAATGCTCGCCTGGCCGTCGCCTTTAGCCGTCAGCTCCAACGCTTGCTGTATCAGCTTCTCCAGGGCCGGATCATGCAGCGGTTGCCCCATCACGGTCAGAAACTCGTTCTGAATTGTGCCGATGTTGGTGACGCTTGTGAATGGGGATGAGTGCTTCGTCAGAACCCAGGCGCCCAGACCAGCAATGCCTATGGCGAAGGCAAGGACAATGATGAGCACAAGGAGCTTATAGGCTTGGGGTCTAGTGAGCTGCGGAAAGATTTTTTTCCGAATTACTTCCCGAAACAGCAGGAAGACAACCCCGAGGCTCAGACCGCCAATACCAGCGATTTCGCCGACCGTCTTGAGAATCGTCGAGTCCATCCGCTGGAGGTAAATTGTACCAGAGATTTTCGCCGATCGCCGGCAAGACGTCGCCCTGCTGAACTGACCGTGGGGCGGGCATCCGAAATTCGCGTTCCGGCTCTTGCTAGGTCTCAGACCGCGTGATTCGGTGCTATTCTGAAACCGCTCGCTAACGCTCGCGGCTCTGCTCAGAGCCACGACCGTCAGGGAGTGGTCTTCGGCAAAGGTACAGAATCAGGCGGTCGGGGAGACGCAGGTTTCCTTACGGAAAGTGCAGGTTTTGCTGTTTGCTGCCTCCCACGGACACCGCTGTTCTGTGGGGTGGGATCACGGGCGCAGTCGGCCGATAACCATGCAGTACTTTCGCATTGGCCCCAAGGCGCGCCGCTTACGGGCACACCACAGCGCGCTTGCACCTCGCGCAACCAGGCCGGCAGCCTGTTCATCGGACAAGCGGATAGCCGCGAGATCGGCTTCGTTGTCGAGTCCGGCGAGTTGCGGAGGGGGTGACCCGGATATTGCCGGCGCGGGTCAGCGCTCTTCCGGGCCCCCACATTTCCAAGCCGTACCTATCGGCTACGTGTGTCCGAGTCCCGATTCAGCGCCCTTTCAAACCTTATCGCGGCTGCCGGAGTTTTGAAGTCGCCGGTCAGAATTTCACGATTGGTGGCCTCGCGGCCGTAGAGTTCCCGGTTGGTTGGCCCATCCGGACGAAGCGTCGCGCCTTGCAGGGAGATGCCTGCGAACAGCCCCTGCGAACGGGAATACGACAGCATTTCCGCGTTCATCATGGCGTCCGTCTGAGCGCTCAGGTCGCGGCCCACCGGGCCGGCCGCCGCCGATGCATCTCCGCCGATGGTGAACTTATCGGATAAGAGGTGCCTCATACCGCCATCGTTCATCACCAGCAACACAACATCGGTCTCGGAAGCGCCAATCTGAAACCCGAGACTTCCACCTTCAGCCCGCACCGCGGCCGGGGCGGTCCAACCCACGCCACCCTGCCGGCGGCATACCGCGAACCCGCGGCCATACTCCGCGCCGAGAATGAATCCGGCCTTTTTCATGCCTGGCAGGACCACCACGCAGCGCGCCTTATCCATCAGATCATGGGGGATACCTCTATCGGCGGCCCTCATCATGTCTCTCAGCGTGTCGGCGGAGGCGTCCAGCCTGTCGTCGACCTTGATTGCTCTATCCGCCGCGAAAGCGGCGGTGCTAACAGAACCTGCAACTGCCAAAATGGCTAGCAGCGTTTTATGCATATCCACAGTTCTCCTATCCGGTTTCAATCGCAGCACAGTAGCTTCCAATGTGCTGAAAGTCACCTGAGTGACATAGTGCGCGCTCGCCGATTGCGATCATCCGAGGCAACCAAAGGAGTTTTGAACCCGATTTGTTGCAAAGTACAGCAGTTGTAATTACCGGTACATGCAAAGTTCTCAGTCCGGTTTCTTCCATTGACATTAGGTCAAAGGGTCGCCATGATTCTATCAGGAGCGCATGGTCTTAGTATCTCTGGGACCGATGGCGCCTCAAATGAGCAACGGAAGTGAAACCGTGAAAACCGCCTCAACCGTCAGCCCAACTAGCCCAACTGAAAGCGAAATCGCCAGAGTTGCGTATCGATTGTGGCTGGAGAGGGGATCTCCCTTTGGATCGGATCGAGAAGACTGGTTCCGGGCGGAAGCGATGCTCAAAAACGCACTCGTCGCGACGGGTGAAGATCTGTTGGGACGTCCATCGATTCCCGGCTGCGATACTCGCAGCGAGTCCGAAATGGTGGTCGAGTTCATTTCGGAAGAATGGCAGGGACATTGGGAGGTTTGGGACCGTGAATGGCACGGCGCCCGCTGGGTCCGGGATCTACGTGACTCAGGCGCTGGAGTCTCGAATCGAGCCTGTCCTTCCAGCAAGGCTGCGTAGGCGGTTCGCGACGGACCCCGTTACCGGCTACCACCGCTTCGGATCGGACACAAGCCCCACAGTTACCGGGTAATACCCGCCAAGAGGCAGATATTGCCGTTCGTCTCGCAACGGATAACTACGGGCCGGGGCACCTGGGGTTCCCGGCGTTCCCGGCCCCATTCCTTTAACGCCCGTGATCCTTACCTAGTTCATGGACTTTGTAGTGGTTGCGAAAGTTGCCGTGGTCGCCATACTCCCAAACGTCGCCAGTGTTGGTATTGAAGAACGCGTGGTTACCCCCGCTATACGAGAATTGGATAGTGGCGAAGTTTCCCTGCGCCATGGCGGCCTGGGGTTGAGTGATTGGTTGCAATACGATCACCGCAAGAAGCAAAGCGATGAGCGTGAGGATCGTCTTAGTGTAAAGGTCAATGTGCATGTGAGCACCTTCAAGTTTCCGCAGATCGTGGGACGTCCCAGGTTCAGCATTTTTGATGCCAACGGTACCGAATCGTTGCAAGCCCGATTTTCATTTTGGCGACTGGGCGGGCCAGGATATCTTCAACCGGACATCGAGACCGCGCGGGAGATCTTGGTCGCTGGCGAACCGGACCGCCCTTCTATTGAGCGCGTGAGTCCGGCCGCAGCCTTTCACGCAGTCGAGCGCCGGGCCCTCATACCGAATGGGAAGGCCGATGGGATACCAGGTGTGCCGAGCACACGCACGCCGGCTGCCAAGTATGTCCCGCGGGTGTACGAGAGACCGGATTCGCAAGGCGTGCGGACCGGCAAATTTCGCATTTCAGGTGCGGCTTTTGCATCGTGCCTGGTGAATTCCGCTAAACGCTCAGCGAGTTTGTCTGACGATCCCCCCAGCCTCACCTCTCGATGACCTGGGCGAGGTTGATGGAACGGACCGCTTCGGACTTCCTTCCGGGCTTCATTTCGCCTGGAAGCAGATAGTCGAGCGGCCGGCAGGTGAACACCAGGATCTGGATACTGGCCGCCAAGCCGCGGATCAGGTCGCGCAGCCATGCCATTCTCTGCGCGTCGCTCTGAGTGAGCTGGTCGTCCAGCAGCACGGCGCTGTGAAGTTGCTCGGCTAAGGACAAGCGGAAAATGGTGGAGAGCTGATCGCGCGTGCCGACCGATAGCGCGGACACCGGGCGGGCGTCCCCCGCCGCGGAGATGGCCTGCGTTTCCAGATCGGGGCCGAGCGCCAGCTTACCGTAGCGGCTGTCGGTCAATTCGCCGAACCGCCGGGCGATGGGGTCGCCGAGGGCCCGGCCCAGGTGTACGCCTTCTTCCTGTTCCGCCTGCAGGAGCGTGTCGCGCAGCAGGTTCCATGCCTCGTACTCGATCTCCTGCTGCCGCTCCCGCTCGCGGGCGGTCTTGAGCGCCTCCCGGGCATCCTCGGCCTTCTGTCTGGCCACATCGCCGCCCACGTGCTGCAGCGCGCCGCGCTTGGCCTGAATCTCATCCTCGATCCGGCGCAGCTCATCGCGGGCGGATTGCACACTCTCGCGCGCCTGGGCGAGCATCGCGTCGCTGATCCGGCTGGGCGGCTCGGGCGCCAGTTGCAATTCGGCCTGCACCTGGTCCACGGTGGCGCGAGCGGCGCTCTCATCGAGCCTGGCGACCGCCTCCCGGCGCATCTTGAGCTCGCCTTCGGTGGCGGCCTGGCGCTTCTCTTCGGCGCGCAGCTCGTCCTCCACCTTGCGGTGATCGGCTGCGGCTGCGGCGCGGTCCCGCTCCGCGATTTCCAGGGCCTTCCTGGCTGCGGTCAACGTCTGATCCGTCTCGGTGGCAAGCGCTTCCAGCTCCTTCCCATTGGCGGCCAGCTCGCTCCGAATGGCGGCTTGCCGGGCCTGCACTTGCTGCAACAGATCCCGCCAATCGCCTTCTAAACCGGACTGCGCTTTGAGCAGCTCATCGCCGGCGGCCGCCAGCGTGTTCCGTTTCTCGACGCTGCGGGCATTCGCGGCGGCCAGCTCGCCCTCCAGCTTCCGCCCGGCATCGGCCAGCCTGGCGGCTTCCACACGCACGGCCTCCAAACGGGCTTCGGCATCGGCCAGGTGCTGGATTTTGAGCGCGCGCGCGGAGCGTTCCAGCGCGGACCACTTCAAGCCGGACCGATCGGCCTCACCCAAAGCCTCCTCAGCGGCGGCCAGCTCGCGTTGCCGCTCGGCGCTGAGACCGGCCCAGTCCGGCTGATCGGCCACCCTCTGTTCGAGCTGAGCGGCGGCGCGCCGCGCTTCCGCCATCTCCTGGGAGTGCTGCGCGGCATCGGCGGCCATGCGGGCGAGATGGTCCATGGTGACGGCATTGGCCCGCTCCAGCGCGGGTTCGGCTTCGGCCAGCCAGCGTGTCTGCAGCCGCGCGACCTCGTCGCGGGCGTCCTGGGCGCCGCCGGAGATGGCGATCTCGGCCAGCTTTTCGATGTCGATGTGGATCTGGCGGCTGGCGGTGGCTTCCAGCGGCGAATCCTTCAGCTCGTGCGCGACCGCCTCGGCGCCATCGCGGCGGAGGGACACGCGCAACGCCTTCTTCGGCCGAACGCGTACGTGCAAACCTACATCCAGCCGCGCGCGCGCCACCTGCAACTGGTGGTCGAGCTGCTTGAGGTCCGCGAGGTACGCCGCCGAAGGCAGCGTCACAGCGGTCAGCGCGCTCTCGATGGCCGCGGCGGCGGCTCGCTTGCGGCCGGCCTCCTCGCGCCAACCGTTGACCTGCGCCAGTCCCTGCTCGGCCTTCTCCAGGCCTTCGCGGGCCGCGCGGTAGCGGAGCCACTGGCGGACGTCCCGCAGATCCCGTTCGCGCTCCTCCGCGCCCCGCACGGATTGCGCGGCCTCCTGATGGCGCCGCTCCAGGTCCGCGGCCGCCTTGGTCAGGGCAAGGCTCTCCTGCTCCTGGGTTTGGACTTTGGCCGCGGCCGTCTCCACGGCTCGAATGCGGTCCAGGGTCGCCCCGGTGTGGGCCTCCTCCGCCTGAAGCTCGGCGGCGCGCTTCTCGAGGGACGTGCGTTTCAGAAGCCGCTCACGGGCCCGGCCTTCGCTTTGCTGGCGCGCGACTTCATCCTTGGCAGCCTGCGCGCGCTCGACGGCCTCGGCCAGGGCCGCTCGCGCCGCCTGTTCCCGTTTCGCCAGCTTCTCCACGTGGCGGATGAGCGCGCGCTGGCCCTCTTCCGCCAGCGCGAGGTCTTGCATCGTCCGGGCGATTTCCGCCAGACGGGCGCGGCTCTCACCGAGGCGCCCGAGGATTTCTTCCCGCTGCTTGCCGCTGCGGTGGTACGCTTCCACCTGCTCCAGAAGCTGCTGGGCCTGTTCCACCGCGGCCCGGCGCTCCAGTTGGCGGCCGTGCAAACCCTGCAGCTCGATCTCGATGGCCGCGGTCTTCTGCGATTGCTCGATGCACCTCCGTTCCTCCTCCTCCGCGCGCCGGATCATTTCGCGGATTTGAATCCAGGGCGAGTTCTTGCCGAGCTTCTTCCGGCTGGTAGACGTGAAGGCTTCGTCCACGCGCGCCTGGACGCGACTCAGCACTGCCTTGAACAGAGGGTCCTCGGCGACGGCCTGGAGCGCGTCGATGAGGCTCTTCTTGCCCGATTCATCCGAGTCTTGAGAGAGGGCATGGTCGAAGATCGCCGCCACGCGATCCTGCTCGGCGAGCAAAGCGGTGGACAGGAACGTCATGGGCAAGCCCTTGGGACGCCCCTTGCCGCCGGGCGGCGCCAGGCCCCATCGCAGGATCTCGCTCAGGCGGCCATCCACTTCGCGCCCGCGGGTTTCCAACTGAAAGTCCACCCCATCGCGGGATTCGTCGAGGAAGGCTTGCGGACTGGCGCCGAAGGTCTTGCGGACCCTCCAGATGCGCTGTGGCTCGCTTTCGAAGACCAGCTCCACGTGCGGATCCCCGGTCCCGCTCCAATTGAGGAATTCCTCGTGCTCCCGGGACGTCGACTGCAACAGCAACACGGCGCGAATGGCCGCCGCCAGGCTGGACTTGCCCAGATCGTTCGGCCCGTGAAGCACATTCAGGCCGGCGCCGAATTCGATGGCGGCCTTGCGGATCGACCGAAAGTGCTCCACGTTCAGCGAGAGGAGCTTCACTGGCGTTCCTCCTGAACATTGCAGTGGAGGTGGTGGAGCGCCTGCCGCACCACCGTGCCTTCCGGTGCCGCGGCGCGGATGGCCGCCGCCAGGCTCGACTCGCCCAAGTCGTTCGGCCCGTAAAGCACATTCAGGCCCGCGCCGAATTCGATGGCGGCCTTGCGGGCGCTTAGGCGTTTTCGGGAGAGTCCCCACCCGCGGACCGGCAGAAGCTGTAAAGAAATTGGTTGGCAGGCGAAAGCGCCTGCCCCACACGCCCTGCGCATGGTGGGACAGACGCTTTCGTCTCTCAACCCGGCGGTCTCAGCCTTGTGGATGCACCGGCCGTTTTCCACGTTCAGCGAGAGGAGCTTCACTTGCGCGCCTCCCGCACGGTGCGGTAGAGGTGGAAGAGGGCTTGCCGCGCCACCGCGCCTTCCGGCTTGCCGGCCGTTTCCTGCAGACGGACCACCACGGATTGGAGCACCTCGGGCAGATCCGCTTCGAAGCCGCCGGTGTCGCGGGTGTTCAACTCCAGGCCGGTGCGATCCACGCTCAGCACGCCGGCTTTTCCGTGCGCGGCCTCGTTGCCCGCGAGCTCCACCAGGATGGCCTCCACGCGGTCGAGCTCGCTCACCGTCACTTCCATGGAAAGCGTCAGCTTCAGGACGCAGTCGCCCAAATCCTGCTGGCGCAATGCTTCGAGTTCCGCAAGACTGGTGCAGCGTTCGTCCCGCCAGCGCCAGCGGGCCACGGGGTGCTTCTGAACGATCGGCGGCCGTCCAAGACGGGGAAAGAACACCACCGCGGCGAAGCCCGTATCCTTCTCTCCGAACGTGGTCGTTTCGGGAGCGCCCGGATAAACCGTAGGGCTGGTTTTGGGAGGCAGCTCGCGGAAGGCGTGCGTATCGCCGACCGCCAGGTAACTCAAGCCGCGCTGCTCGGCCGCATCCGGGGCAATCGGAAAGTTGGTCTGGTGACCGGCGATGTCGAAGGTCTGTCCGTGTACCATCCCGATGCGGATGCGCGCATCGTTGGGCTCGCGCCGCGGAAGCCGGGAAGCCAGGTCGTCGGCCCCGGCCTGGCTGCGGCACGGCGCGGCGTACAGAACCGCCTCCTCCGATAACGCAAACTCGTAGTTGTCGCGATCGATCACGTGAACCCAGGCAGGCAGCGCGCGCCGGAAGGGATGGTTTTCCGCCCAGACCGATTCGGGTTGCAGCGGATCGTGATTTCCGGGCAGCAGAAACACCGGACGGTCGCGCCAGTTGCGCCGCTCGAACAGCTTCGCGAGGCCCCGCCACCAGCTCTCGGCCGGAGCGGGGTCGTCGAACAGATCGCCGGCGCACAGAACCGCGTGGACGGTGAAGCTTTCGGCCAGGCCGAGAAGACGGTCCACCGCATCGATGCGCGCCCGCGTGAGCTTGGTTTCGTCCGCCTCGGCAAAGGAGGGAAAGCCCCGGCCAAGATGCCAATCGGCCGTGTGCAGGATCTTCAGGGCCATTTCCTGTGTCTCCTCCGGTTTCATTTCAGAATGAACTCCACGTCCAGCATGCGGATGGTCTCGGGCGGCCGGTAGCGCCGCTGGTGCGCGTGCTGGCGCCACTTTTGGTACTCCGGATCGTCGCGGCTTTCGAGACGTTCGATCTGGGTTTCCAAGCCTTCGATCTCCCCCTGCACCTTGCGCACGCGCTCTTCGGCCTGGCTGCGGACTTCCGATCCCAAGGCCGAATTGCGCTGGTCTTCGGCCGCGCTCAGCGCCTCATTCGCGGTGGCCAGGCGACGCCGCAAGACCATCACCTGGTCATCCATGTAGCGCTCGATTTGTTCCAGGTTGCGCTCGAAGTGCGGCTGTTCGTGGCTGGCCACGCCGGCCTGGTCGGCGAACACCAGTTCCTCTATGGCATCGTCCAACGCGTCGTCGAGCGCGATCGGGGGCTTGAATGCCCGGCGGTCCTGCGGCGCGTGCTGGAGCAGCCACTCGGCGGATTCCGGGTCCAGCGGCGCGGCATCCTCCTGGCGCGCGCGCTCCAGCACGGCGATGGGAACCAGGCGGTCCACGCGCTCAAAACCCTCGTAGCGAATGCGCGTGAGCACCAGGCGTCCGCGCGCGCCCTTATGGAGCTGGAGCGGCGCGGGGGCCGTCCCGTCCAGAGTCCAGGAGACGCTGAAGCGTTTATCGGTGGCGGCGCGGGCCTCCTCCACGGCGGCTTTGAGCAGCGGGTGGCCCAGGTGCAGCGGGTCAGCGCCGTCCAGCTTTTTGGCGTCTCCGATGGCCACCGTTCCCCCAGCTTGCCAGCCGTCGGGCAGGCGCTTGGAAGCGGGGATCTCGATGCGCACGGGACCGGCGCCGGGGATGCGGTGGTGCTCGATGCCTCTCGCCTGGAAATACCCGGTGATCAGTTGGTCCAGCTCGCTATCCAGGCGGGCCAGCCCTTCGGGGAGGTCGGTCTGCAAGCGCCGGAACACCTGTTTGACGCGCTGATCGAAACGCGTGTCGATCAGCCCGGCGGTGCGCGCCCAGGTCTGTTCGAAGCGCTTGCGCTCGTCCTCCATCTCCTCGCGCAGGCGCCGCAGTTCGGCCTCGATCTCGTGTACCGTCCGGGCGCGTTCGTAGATGCGCCGCAGGCGGCCCTCGAAATCGCTCCCCAGGGCGCCGGCCAGGGTCTCGGGCGTGTCGGTCGAAGGCTCGTGCAACACCACGTCGGAAGCGTCCAGCACCTTGCCGAACAGGTCGAGCTTGCGGCTGAGGATCTCGAAGGTGAGGCGCTGGGCTTTGTTGTCCTTCGCCAGGAAGTTGATCACCGTCACGTCGTGCTCCTGGCCGTACCGGTGACACCGGCCGATGCGCTGCTCGATGCGCTGCGGGTTCCACGGCAGGTCGTAGTTGACGATGGTATCGCAGAACTGCAGGTTGAGACCTTTGGCGCCGGCCTCGGTGGAGATGAAGACCTGCGAGCGAGTCCGGAACTCATGCACCAGCGCCAGCCGGACGGCCACGGAGCGGCTGGGACGCTGGCCCGGCGCGAGGGCGTCGCCGATCTCCTGCTGCCAGTGCGCCAGGGCCTCGGCGGCGCGCGCGGAATCGTTGGTCCCGCGAAACAGCGTAATGGCCTCGGGCGGGAAGCCGCCGCGCTCCACCAGCACATCCCGCAGGTACGATTGCGTTACCAGCGACTCCGTGAAGATCACGGCCCGCCGATGTTCGGGCGCGCGTTCGCCGATCACGCGCATGACGTCGAGGAGCTTTTCGGCCTTGCTATCGCGCAGCAGGGACTCGGCGCGATAGATGAACTCCAGGACGCGCTCCAGCTCGGCGGAGAGCTTCTCCGGATCGGGCGCGGCGTTCCGATCGGGCGCGCCGCTCCCGGAGTCCCCGGATTCGACTTCGAAATCCTCGTCGTCGAGATCGCCCAGAACCTCGGCCGCCGTCGCTGCGCCCGGATCGCGCGCCATGTTCCGAAGCCGCTCGGCGACCTTGCGCAGGCTGGCGGCCAGCGCCTTGACCGACGAGCCCATCAGGCGATGGAAGCCGATCAGCAGCAGCCGTCGCTGGTTTCCGCGGAATGCCAGGATCTGCGGCTCCAGCAGGTATGCCGTCACGTCGTCATACAGCGCCTTCTCCCGCGGGGTCATGGAGTATTCGAAGATCTGGGCATGGCGGTCGACGAACGGGCGTTCGAGGAACTCCTTGGCTTGCCGGCGCAGGGTGCGCTGTACCACCGTTTCGATGCGGCGCCGCAACTCGTCATCCTGCCCCTCGACCAGTTTCCGGTCGTCGCCATCGCAGAAGACATCCCGGAACGTGCGCAGGCTGCCGAGCAACGTTCCCGTGGGTTCGACGTACTGCACCAGCCCCCACAGCTCCGTGAGGTTGTTCTGGATGGGCGTGGCGGTAAGCAGCAGGACCGGCGCGCGCCCAAGGAAGCTGCGCACGCGGTCGGCCGTGCGGGCCTCCGAAGCATCCGGGTTGTAGTGGCCGTACTTGTCGAAACGCCGGTAGATGTTGGCAAAAACCTCGTGGGCTTCGTCGATCACGCACAGGTCGAAGGGTTCGCTATCGCGCAGGATGGCGGCGCCGCGCTCGCTGCCCGCCATCTCGCGGCCGGCCAGGAAGACCCCCGGGCCGGAGAATCCGCCCGGCTCCGGGAGCCCTTCGGCGGCCTGGATTCCGAAAAGGCGGTATAACTCGTCCTGCCATTGCCCCAAGAGCGGCTTCGGCACCACCAGCAGCACGCGCGACGCCGCCCCTTCGGCGCGCAATTGTGCGATGACCAGGCCCGCCTCAATGGTCTTTCCGAGCCCCACCTCATCGGCCAGGATGCACCCGCCTTCCGGGATTCGTTTCAGCGCGAAGATCACGGCATCGATCTGGTGCGGGTTGGGATCGATGCGCCCCTGCCGCTGGGCCGCCGCGTAGCGCTGCTGCTCATCGGCGCGCCGCAGCCGCATGAGCTGCTCGGCGAGGTAGCGGCGCTGGATCGGGTGGGGTGCGGTCATCGGCGGGCCTGCAGGCGGCCCTCCATATTGTAATTGACCGGCGGGGAACTTCGGTCGAGGCAGACTGGCCGGCCAAACTGGGAATAGGCTACCTTGAAAGTATGAGCGAGCAAACCGTCCAGCTTCTGGATGCCTTCGAGGCGCTGCCGCCTGACGACAAGCAGGCATTCGTGGTGGAAATCATGCGGCGGTCCCATGAATTGCCGTTCGACTCCGGCCCGATCACCGGCGAGGAGATTGGCGAAGCTGGCAAGGCGTTGTTCGCCCTCCTCGACCAGGAAGAGAATGCAGCCCACACGAGGTGAAGTGTGGCTGTTCGACCTTGGGATGGTGGCGAAGACGCGTCCCGTCTTGGTCGACCACTATCGAGCGACTGCCCACTTTAAGACACTGTGAGAATAAGACAGTCCTCGTTACGGCATCGAAGGACCACTTGAGCACATCGCGTCCTACCGTAGAAGTGGCCGCTGCCCGGGCTATCGGCGGTTTCATGCGCCTCCCTGGAATTCCAGCGGCGTTTTCACCAGCCGCGCAATCTCGGGACCAAACCGAGTAAAGTCCCGCTTGTTCCAGGTCAGCAGAACCTCCGCGTCCGCTTTGACGGCGCAACGGGCAAGCACCGCATCGTAGATCGCCCCACCTACGATGCCCATGGCGGCATAGCGATCGATCAGCTCGACATACTCGGCGTGCGTCAGGGCAACAGGCTGAAGCTTTTCGCGCAAGCTGGCAATGAACAACCTAGCTAGCCCGCTCCGCGGATACCCGGTATTTTCCTGGCATGCGCGTCAGGACGGAATACGTCTCCACCAGGCTGTGGGAACCACAGAACCCGGCGTCCATTTCCAGACGATCAACGATCTGAATCGAGGCGTCGTGATAGGGGTGGTCGCCATAGAACGACGGGATCAGAATTGAGGTATCGAGGAAAATCCTCACCTGGGAATGTTTCCGATCAGGCTCGCCTCACGTTCCCGCCGCAGCGCATCCAAGGTGTCTTCAGCCAGCGTAAGCGGCATGGGGTCGCCGGTGCGGTAGACCCAGATGCCATGCTCTCTCTGAAACTGACTGCCGCTGACGGCCTCCGGCTCCGAGCGAATGGGCGCCAACTC
Organism: Bryobacteraceae bacterium; assembly: GCA_052144935.1. Lineage (GTDB taxonomy): Bacteria > Acidobacteriota > Terriglobia > Bryobacterales > Bryobacteraceae > JOPF133. Next base: position 34,395 of record JBKQPR010000375.1, on the reverse strand, counting down.
CTTTTCGACCAGCGCCTCAAGGTAGGCGTCGACCGACATGTCTAAGGCGGCGGCTTGCGCCGTAAGCCTGGCTTGGGTTTCCGGTCTGAGATGGACGGTCATGGCTCTAACCTCAGCTTAACGCGGGTCCAGTCTATGCGAAAAGCGCCCGCGGGCGCAAACCGGGCCAAACTGCCGAAAACTCCACTTCGGGCCGAATCCCACTGTAGAGGCAAGAAAATTTCGTAATTACAGGCCGGTAGGCGCGCTTTCCGGGGCTGGTTCGGGCCAAGCGCGCACCCCGGGATAGCTTCCCCGCAACACGTGCAGGATGGTTGCCGGATACACCGTAAGCGGCTCCCTCGACGCCTCTTCTCTTCCAACTAAATTCTTGTTAAAATAGAACTTACCCCCCCCAAAGAGGAGACCGTTTGGCAGACCAGGAACTACCCCCCCAAGCCCCACCCCCGCCCCCGTCCGGAAGCGGTGGGGATAAGAACCTCCTGCCCATCAATATCGAAGACGAGATGCGGCGCTCGTACCTGGATTACGCCATGAGCGTGATCGTCGGCCGCGCCCTGCCGGATATCCGCGACGGGCTCAAGCCGGTACACCGCCGGATCCTCTATTCCATGCAGCAGATGGGGCTGGCCTTCAATCGCCCCACGCGCAAGTGCGCCCGCATCACCGGCGACGTCATGGGCAAATACCATCCCCACGGCAATGCCCCCATCTACGACGCCCTGGTGCGCATGGCGCAGCCCTTTTCGATGCGCTATCCGCTGGTGGATGGCCAGGGCAACTTCGGCTCCGTGGATGGCGACCCGCCGGCCGCCGAGCGGTACACCGAAGCCCGCCTCTCGCGCATTGCCGGCGCCCTGCTGGAAGACCTGGACAAGGAAACCGTCGACTTCCGCCCCAATTACGACGATAGCGAAATGGAGCCGGAAGTCCTCCCTACGCGCGTTCCCAACCTGCTGGTGAATGGTTCCTCGGGCATCGCCGTCGGCATGGCCACCAACATCCCCCCGCACAACCTGACCGAGATCGTCGAGGCCACCGTCCTGCTGATCCGGCACCCCGATACGCCGCTTTCCCTGCTCTTCGACATCGTGAAGGGTCCCGACTTCCCCACCGGCGGCGCCATTCTGGGCCGTCAGGGAATCATCGACGCCTACACCAAGGGCCGCGGTTCGCTCAAGATCCGCGCCAAGGCGGCCGTCGAAAAGATGGGCAAGGACCGCGAGCAGATCGTGGTCAACGAAATCCCCTATCAGGTGAACAAGTCGAAGCTCATCGAGCAGATGGCCGCCATGGTCAACGAGAAGCGCATCGAGGGCATCGGCGATATCCGCGATGAGAGCGACCGCGACGGCATGCGCATCGTGATCGAATTGAAGCGCGGCGAGCAGGCCGAGGTGGTGCTCAACAACCTCTACAAGCACACCCAGCTCCAGACCGGCTTCGGCGTCATCATGCTCTCCATCGTCAACGGCCAGCCGCGCGAGCTGGGCCTGGTGGAGATGATCAAGTTCTTCATCGACCACCGCGTCGAAGTGGTCCGCCGCCGCACCGAATACGAGCTGCGCAAAGCCCGCGACCGCGAGCACATCCTGCTCGGATTTCAGAAGGCTCTCGATAACCTCGACGAGGTGATCCGGATCGTCCGCGCGGCCCGCTCCCCGCGGGAGGCCCGCGATGGGCTGATCGCGCGCTTCGAATTCTCCGAGAAGCAGGCCCAGGCCATCATCGAGCTGCAGTTGCAGCGCCTCACCGGCATGGAGCGGCAGAAGATCCTCGACGAGCTGGGCGATATCCAGCGCCGCATCGCCGAGTACCTCGAAATCCTCGGCTCCGACAAGGTGCTGCGCGATCTGATCGTCAAGGAACTCAGAGAGGTTCAGAAGGAATACGGCGACGCCCGCAAGACCTCGATCGAAGAGGACACCGGCGAGATCCGCCTGGAAGACCTGGTGGCCGTGGAGGACATGGCGGTCACCGTCACGCGCGGCGGTTACCTGAAGCGCACCTCCGTGGATACCTACCGGCGGCAGACCCGCGGCGGCAAGGGCCGCATCGGCATGAGCACGCGCGCGGAGGATTTCGTCGAGTACCTCATCGTCGCCTCCACCCATACCTATCTGCTCATCTTCACCACGCGCGGGCGCCTCTACTGGCTCAAGGTGTATGAAGTCCCGGACGCCTCCACCACCGGCAAAGGGAAGCACATCTCCAACCTCATCAACCTGCAGCCCGATGAGACCGTGAAAGCCTTCCTCTCGGTGAAGGACTTCGTGCCCGACCAGTACATCATCATGGTCACCAAGCAGGGGGTCATCAAGAAATCCGAGCTCACCGAGTTCGACAACCCCAGATCGGGCGGACTGATCGCGGTCTCCCTCGACGAGGGCGACGAGTTGATCGGCGCCAAGATCACCCACGGCGACAACTTCATCTTCATCGGCTCGCGGGAAGGGCAGGCCATCCGTTTCGCCGAAACCCAGGTGCGTCCCATGGGCCGCCAGGCGCGCGGCGTGCGCGCCATGGACCTGGCCGAAGGCGATTACCTGATCGGCATGGAAGTGGTGGGCAAGGAGGGCATCATCCTCTCCATCGCCGACAATGGCTACGGCAAGCGGACGCCGCTCGAGGACTACCGGCTCACGGCCCGCGGGCGCCAGGGCGTTATCAACATGCGGACCAACAGCAGGACCGGCCGCGTGATGGCGATCCTGTCCGTGAAGGAGGATTCCGAAATCATTATCGTCAGCCAGAACGGCAAAATCATCCGCATCGATTCCGCCACCATCCGCCAGGTCGGCCGTTCCTCGCAGGGCGTCAAGCTGGTCACCCTGGAGGAAGGCGACAAGGTGGCGGCGGCCTCCGTGATCCCGGAAGCCGAGGGTCCCAACGGGAACGGGCAGGAGAGCCTTCCGCTCCAGTAAACCGGCGGGGCTTGGCCTCTGGGCGGAAAGCGCGTTTTCACCGCGGAGTGGTTGCGGCGCCGCTGCCCGGCGGGGCAGTCAGGCTGGGGCGCCCTCGGCGCACCGCGGCCTTCAGCCGGTGGGCGGACTTGAGCAAGGCCGCCGGCCGGGCCGGTTTGAACGAAAGGGTGCCCCCAAAAACCTTCAAAATCGCCCTCGAAAGCGTCGCCAGCCCCCACGAACCGGCGACCGATCAAAGCGTTCCACCCGGGGCCACCAGAACACAGTTCGCCAGATCGTGGCTTAGCCGTACAGGTTCCCCGCGGTCTGCCAATCGTATCGAAAGGGAAGATCCGGAATTCCGTTTCTCCACGATCAACGCGACGCCCGGCATCAGCCCCAGCCGCTCCAATTCGCGCAAGGCGATGGCGTTGCGGTCGGAAACGCTGCTGATCGTCGCGGGCGCCCCCAGAGGCCATTGCGCCAGCGGCACCTCATCGCGGAATACCCCTGTTTCGTGCTTCTGGGGGATCACGTGCCCATGCGGATCGACTTCCGGATCGCCGAGGACTGCCGCGACCCGGTCTTCAAAGCGCTCCGAGATGAAGTGCTCCAGCCGCTCGGCTTCGTCGTGTACTTCGTCCCAGGAGTACTTCAGAACGTCGTGCAGAAACAATTCCAGCAGGCGGTGATGCCGGACCAGTTCCCACGCCCTCCGTTTGCCTCCCGCGGTGAGCCGGACACCGTGGTGCTTTTCATACAGAACCAGGGCCGGGCGCTGCGACGCCAGCTTTTGCAGCATTCCTGTAACGGAAGGAGTGCGGACTCCGAGCCTCTCGGCCAAGGCGTTGGTGGTTACCCGCGAGTCCTCCGCGCCACCCAATTCGAGGATGGCTTTGAGGTAGTCGTCGACGGACTCCGACATCGCGCGAGGCATTATTTTAGACGCAACTAATCGTGATTCTAAGCCCGCCGGCCCATTAATTGCAACCGGTGGCGGCGGGCCGATGCCCGCTGGCGGCTTGCGTTTCCAGGCTTCCGCCGCATCGGCAAGGCGGCATTCGCACAGCATCCAGCCGGCATATTCGCGTTGCGGGCCGTACCGGTCATACGTTAATATTAGGGGTGCCTAATCTTCGTTGGCGGGCTGGCGCCCTCTTCCTGTCCGGCTGCCTGGCGTCCTGCGCCTGTTTTCCCGAGGGCCTCCAGGCCCAGGGAGAGACCACCAGCGCGATTGTGGGCACGGTAGTCGATCCCAGCGGAGGCGCTATTGCGGCCGCCACGGTCACCATCGTCGGAACGGAGAACGGATCGAAGCGCAGTGCTAAAACCGATGAGTCCGGCCGCTTCAGTTTCCCGCAGTTGAAGCCCGGCTCGTACTCGGTGAAGGCCGAGGCCGATGGCTTCGATCCGCAGATCGACGAGTCCGTTTCCTCGGGGCTGGGGCAAAGACAGACGGTCAACTTCATGCTGCAGGTCGCTTCGGCCAGAGGCGCCGTGATGGTGACCGGTGAGGCGCCGCTGGTAAACCCCGCGAACCCCAACACCGCGACCACGCTGAACGCGCGGGCGCTGGAAGACCTGCCCAACCCCGGTGGCGACATGACGTATCCGCTGCAGTTCGCTGCCGGCGCCCTGATCAATACCGCGGGCAGCGGCAACGATTTCGTGGGTGGCACCAACGGCTACGGCAATGTCCAGTTCAACGGGCTGCCGTCCTTGTCCAACGGCTATATCGTCGACGGCCTGGAAACCAACGACCCGCTCACCAATCTCAACAGCGGCCTCTCGACCAATCTGGTGCTGGGCCTGAATTCCATCGCCGAGGTCACCGTCAATACGCTCTCGTACACCGTCGATGAGGGCCGCTATGGCGCGTCGCAAGTCAACTACGTTACCAAATCGGGCGGCAATCGTTTTCATGGAAACCTGTACGAGCTTTGGAATGGCTCGCGATTCAATGCCGCCGATTTCTTCACCAACTCCACGCCGGGAAACCACCAGCCGCGCTCCACCGTGAACCATTTCGGCGGCAGCCTGGGTGGCCCCATCCGGCGCAACAAGCTGTTCTTCTTCTTCGACAGCGAATGGGTCCGGATTGCCTTGCCGATCGTGTCCGCCACGACAGTCCCGACGCCGGCCTTCCAGCAATACGTCTTACAGCAACTCCCGCTGGGCGGCGCGGACGCAGTGACAGGGTCCACCTACCAACCAGCGCCGCAATTGGCTCCCTTCTACCAAAAAATGTTCAGCCTGTATGGAAGCACGGCCGGGACGCCGCTGGCCATTCTGGGCTGCCCGTTTGACAACTACGGCAGCCTCGTAGCGGGCGTTCCGCCCGACGGCAATGGGTGCGCCAATCGCCAGAGCATCTCCCATTCCAGCGACGATCGCGAACAGGTCCAGACCGTCCGGATCGACTACAACATCGACGAGAAAAATATCACCTGGTATCGGTTTCAGGCCGACACCGGTTTACAGGCCGCCTATACGGACCCGATCAATCCCTTGTTCAACGCCGTCTCTCCGCAGCCGCTTTACTCATTCGCTGCCGGTTACACCCATCTCTTCTCTTCCAAGCTGGTGAACTATTTCAACCCGGCGTTCTCCTGGTATGAGAGCCTCTTCGGACCGGGCGATCTTCAGCAGACCCTGGCGGCATTCCCGATCGTGCTGCAGGGCAGCGGCGCAAACGCTCCCTTTACGACCGTCGGCGGCATGGACAACTCCTGGGTGCAGGGGCGGCGGGCCACCCGTTTCTTCATCAATGACAACCTGGCGTGGACCATGGGCGCGCATGACTTTCGTTTTGGAACCAACACGCGAATCTTCCTCCTGAATGACTATGACTTCGGCGTGGGAGCGGTTCCGCTGGTCACTTACACGACTCTGCCGCAATTCATCTACGGTGTGGCTTCGACAGCCTCCAAGACGTTTCCGCTGGCTAACTCGCAGCCGTACAATTTCCTGAATCTGGATCTGTACGCGCAGGACACCTGGAGATTGACTCCGCGGCTTACCTGGACCTTCGGAATCCGCGCCACCCACAATGCCAATCCTCTCAATCCGCACGATGCGGTGGCGCGCCTCTCCGGCTCCTTCGATTCGATTTCTCACGATGTCGATCAGCCGCTGAACGCGGCCATCCGGACAGGCCTGGGAAACATCTTCGATTCCACGCCGCTGGCCATTCTTCAACCGCGCACCGCCCTGGCGTTTCAGCTTGCGCCGAAGACCGTCCTGCGCAGCGGATTCGGCCTGTTCAGCGATCTGCTGCCCGGCAGCGTGGTCGATCTGGTGGGCGTCAATCCGCCGTACTCCGAGACTTTCCAGGGAGGTCTCCTGGGTACGGTTGGCGGAACGGCCATCGCGCCGGGAGTACCGGACAGCGCGGTCGACGCGACGGTCGCCGCAAACCGGGTTTTTAACGCCGGCTTCGCCAAAGGCCAACTCTCCTGCGCCTCGCCGCTCTCGAATCCGGGCGCCTGCCTGCAACCCGTCGCCATTACGGCCGTGCCCGATGGAAAGCTGCGCGCGCCCTACTTCATCGAGTGGAGCCTGGCCCTGGAACGCCAGATCGGGAATACCATCAATCTGCGCGCTCAGTATGTGGGCACCCGCGCCGTGAACCAGCCTTACACGACTCAGGTGAACGGTTATCAGACGGTGTGTCCCGGCTGCTTTGCGCCGTTCCCCTATGGCGCGCCGGCGGACCCGAGATTCGCCGCTGTCACGCAACTCGCGACCGGGGCAAACAGCCACTACAACGGCCTTCAAACCACGGCCGAGAAGCGCCTTGGGCATGGTTTGCAGCTCCAGGCCAATTACACATTCAGCCGCTGCATCGATACGGTGTCCAACGGTGGGTTCCTGTCCTTCTCCGCCGGAGGCATTCTCTCGCCGATTCCCGGCGATCTGCAGCGCGATCGTGGCCCCTGCGACTACGATGTGCGGCACAACCTCACCGCCACTTATGTCTATGAACTCCCCATCAAGTTACGCGGCCGCTTCGGAGCCGCGCTGAACGGATGGCAGGTGTCCGGATCGGTGTTTTGGCACAGCGGAATTCCATTCTCCGTATTGAGCGCACCCTATTCGGCCAATGGAAACGGCATTGTCAATGGCAGCGGTCCGCAGTTCGCCAGCGCCGTGGCGCCATCCGGGCCCGGCGCCGGGCAGTATGCGCACGCCCCGATTCCCGGCGTCACTCAGCCCGGCACCGTTCAGTGGCTGAACCCGGATGCCTTCGCGTCCACCGTCGATCCGAGCACGGGCGCATGCGTTGGCGGCGACACTCCAGTCACCTGCCAGTTTGGAAACTTGGGACGGAACGCTCAGCGCGGTCCCGACTTTACGTGGAGCGACCTGTATCTCACCAAATGGTTCGTGCTAAGCGAGCGCGCGAAACTGCGCATCGACGGCCAGTTCTTCAACCTGTTCAATCATCCGAATTTCGGACTCCCGGTGCTCGGGTACGCCGGCATCCCCGGCAAGCCATCCACCGAGACAGGTTTTGGCGCCCTCACTTACACCACGTCGCCGCCCAGCGGTCTGCTCGGCGTTGGGCTGGGCGGCGACAGTTCCCCCCGCATGGTCGCGTTTCAGGCGCGGCTCGAGTTTTGAGGTGGGGCAGGCGCTTCCGCCTGCCAACCGTCCGCGCGAGAACCGCCCGCCTGCCCCACATTGCCCCGCAACGTGTTGACCTGTGAGCCGGGGCAGGCCGGGCGCTAAAACAAGCCCGACTGGGCTGGGAGCGCCACTTCTACGGGTAGGGCGTTTCCCGTCAGGTTGACGTGTAGGCGACTTACTGGGACCAATCTGGCTCTGCCCTGCTTCCGACAGTTGTCCGGGATGCCGGCTCCCCGGCCTTGGGCGGTTATTTCTTTAGATCCGCGGTCAGGCGCCGATTATGCTCATTTCGCCGGATAGCCGATATTCCGGATGAACCGGTTGTAGTTCGGATCCTTCCGTATCCCGTCCATCCAGGGTTCCGATCGCAGCCAGATCTGACAATCGCACCGCTCAGTCTCTCCCTGGCGCAACAGTTGCACCGCCTTATCGTTCTCGCCGAGGGACAGATGCACCCCCGCGACCTCGTAGGCGCAAACGTAGTGCGACCTCGCCTTTTTGTCGAGCACATCCGCCAGTCTTTTCGCCTCCGCGGTATTGCCCGCGGCCGCCTGCGCCATCGCCAGGAACGTGGTGATGGTCACGTGCTGATCCAGACGGTAAGCGTTTTGCGCAGCTTTGACCGCCTCTTGAGCTTGGCCGTTCAGCATGTAGGCCATCCCCAGCCACGCATAGCCGTAGGCAAAATCGGGATAGAGCGCGATCGCACGGCGGCACTCGGCGATGGCGCGCTCATATTGCCTCGCCACCACCAGGGCATTCAGGAAATCGTTATAGATCGGGTAGGAAACCGGGTCCAGTTGGTGCGCCAGCTCGGACTCCGCAATGGCCTGGTCGTGCATGGAGAGGGACATAAAATAGCCGCCGTACCAGTCGTGGGCATCGGCCGAATTGGGGTTCAAATCCAAGGCATGCCTCAGTTCCCGCTCCGCGCCGGTCCAGTCCCAATCGAAGCGCAACATCACGGAGGCCATCGCGGTGTCCGCCTCTGCCAGCGTGTCGTGCGAGAGGTCGATAGCTCTTTGCGCGTGCTCGCGGGATTTGGGCATCACGTCCTTGGGTCTCTCGAAATCCGGAGTGAGCGCGCCATACGCCAGGGCCAGCGCCGCTTCCGCTGGCGCGTAGGAACGGTCGTGCGCCAGCGCCTGTTCGAAGAAGTCCATCGCTTTTCGAATTCCCTCTTCCGTACCGGCATCCATCGAAGCCCGGCCCCGGAGGTAAAGATCGAGCACCGCGGGATCCACCGGATGCCGCTCGGCGAACTGCCCCTGTTCCTGCGGCGTCAGCGAGACCTTGATCCGATCGGCAATCGAGCGGGCCACGTCGGCCTGGAGGTCCAGCACGTCGCGAACATCGCGATCGAAGCTCTCCGCCCACAGATTCTCCTCGTTGGCGCCGGCTCGAATCAGGCGGGCGGAGATGCGTACGCGGTCGCCGGAGCGCTGGACCGTGCCCTCCACCACTGCGTCGACGCCCAGTTCCCTGGCGATGGTGGGAAGAGCCTTGTGTGCATTCTTGTATTGCATGGCGGAGGTGCGGGAAATGATGCGCCATCCGCGAATCCTCATCATCGCATCGATGAGCTCGGCGGTCATCCCGTCGGTGAAGTAGTCCTCGGCGCCGGCGGAAATCGTCTCCAGCGGCAGGACCACGATGGAGTGGATGGGGGCCGCGCCGGAGTGAGTCTTCCAAAAAAAGCCGCCCGCGATGCCAGCCAGCCCCAGCGCGGCCGCGGCCGGCAGGAGCCAGCGCGCAATCCTCTTCACGGGCGGCTGGTGCAGTTCTGTGGTGGCCGAATAGGGCTGGATGCGCTTCAAATCCTGCCGCATCTCGGCGACGGTCTGGTAGCGCAAGCCGCGATCTTTCTCCGTGGCCTTGGCGACAATACGTTCCAACTCCGCGGAAACCGAGGGAGCCAGAGTGCGGACCGGCGGAAGCGGCTGGTGCAGAATCGCGTCGAACTGGGCAGCCAGGGTTTTCCCGCGGAAGGCGCGCACGCCGGTCAGCATTTCAAACAGCACCGCGCCGAAGGAGAAAATGTCGCTGCGGGCGTCGAGCGGCTCGCCGCGGGCCTGCTCCGGAGACATGTAGGCCACCGTGCCCACCGCCGTTCCCGCCATGGTTAGGGCGGCCTGGCCGAGCGTGACGGTCTCGTCTTGCGAATTCGCCGGTCCGGATTCCGGGGTAAACTTGGCTAGGCCGAAGTCCATAATCTTTGCCTGGCCATCGCTGGTCAGGAAGATGTTGGCCGGCTTGATGTCGCGATGCACGATCCCTTTCGCATGCGCGGTCTCCAGTCCGGCGGCGGCGAGGAGCGCGATTTCAACGGCGTCCGCGGGCGCCAGGGGATGACCGCCAATCCGCTCCTGAAGCGTCCCGCCTTCCAGGAGTTCCATCGCGATATAGCGAATCCCGTCTTGCTCACCCACGTCGTGAATGGTGCAGATGTTGGGGTGGTTCAGCGCAGCGATGGTCCGCGCCTCGTGCTCGAAGCGCTCACCGAAGCCGCCGAGCGCGGTCTTGATGGCTACGTGGCGTCCTAGCCGGGAGTCGCGGGCTTTGTACACTTCACCCATGCCACCCGCGCCGATAGCAGTGAGGATTTCATAAGGGCCGAGCCTGGAACCTGGGGACAGAGGCATACGATCTGGTCAATTCTACCCCAAACAAAGGTTTAGATCCCGAATAACGGCCAACCGCTGCCCAACCGCTGAAGTGACCGCCATTTTGGTGCGCCTGAGGCGGATCGCTCTCCATGCAACGCCCCGATAACGCCGGGCAATGCACTTTGATCCCGCGAGGGCCGTGCGGCTCGCAATTCTAACGCCTCTGCTGGGCCCGCCTGCCAACCGTCCGCATACGGACGGTGAATCCAACCTCGGCTACGCACCCGAGAACCGCTACCATCAAACCAGGAGGTCTCTTCTGGCTCACCTGCATATCGGAATTCTCATTTACCCCCGCCTGGACCAGATCGATTTCACCGGCCCGTTCGAGGTGTTTTCGCGAATTCCCGATGCGACGGTCCATGTTCTCTGGAAGGATACGCGTCCCCTGAGCGATTACAAAGGCCTGATCCTCACACCCGAAACGACCATGGAGCAGGCTCCGCCGCTGGACGTCCTGCAGGTGCCCGGCGGTCCCGGACAGGAATCTCTCATGGACGATGACAAGGTGCTCTCGTTTATCCGCAAGCAAACCGAATCGGGCCGAACCGTCTTTTCGGTCTGCACCGGCGCATTGATCTGCGGGGCCGCGGGCATCCTGCGGGGCCGGCGCGCAACCACTCACTGGACGGCTTTCGACTTGCTCCCTTACTTTGGCGCCATACCCGTGGATGCACGCGTTGTGGTCGATGGAAATCTGGTGAGCGCCGCGGGCGTGACCGCGGGCATCGATGGCGCTCTCCGTGTTGCCGCCATGCTGCGCGGCGACCAGGTCGCGCAAGAGATTCAACTTGCCATGGAATATGCTCCGGAGCCTCCCTTCTATAGCGGGACGCCCAAAACGGCGGCGCCCGATACGGTGCAGGCGGTCGCCACTCAGGGGTTCGCGCTCAAGGAGGCGCGCATCTCGACGGCCCGCCGGATCGCCGCCAAACTGGGGATGGGCGGCTCGGTAACCCGCCCGTAGCCGGCCCGCCAGTCGTGTTAGGATGCGGAGCAGATGATTTCCCGGCGATCGGCAGGGCGCGCCTTGGCGCTGGCCCTCTGCCTCCTCACGGCCGCTGCCGGCCACGCCGCCGATCTCACTCCCGAAGCCTGGAAGCAGGATCTCGATGTCCTTGCCAGGGAGCTGCCCCAACGCCACATCAACCTGTTTTTCCAACTGAAGCGCGCCGATTGGGATGCCCAGGTCGAGCGCCTCGCCGCAGCTCTTCCCGGCCTGTCCGGCGATGAGGTGCGCGTGGCGCTGAAGCGGCTGGTAGCCTCCGTGGGCAATGCACACACCGGCGTCAGCGTGTTTCCGGATAGTCCGGTATTCCCGATCCAGTTCGGGCCGTTCGCCGAAGGCCTCTTCGTGGTCGCCGCGAAGGCAGAGCAGGCCCAGGCGATCGGGGCGCGCCTCGCGGGCATCGGCGCCTACGACATCGGCGCGGTCATCCAGCGCCTTTCGTCTCTGATCCCTCGCGAGAATGCTCTGGTGACTCAGGCGAACCTGCCCGCCTTCATGCAAACCGCGGGTGCACTGCGCGGAACCGGGATCGCTCCGGCGACTGGCCCGGCGGTCTTCCATTTCGAAAAGAACGGCCGCCAGTTCACGCTCGAAGTTGCGGCCGTGCCGCCCAACCAGCAAGGCCCGCTCGCCGCGCGTCCGGAAGGCGCCACATACGAAATCCCGTTGTACCTGAGCGACCGTCAAACGCTCTACTGGTTCCGCTACCTGGGGGAGCCGCGGGCGCTTTACATCCAGTACAACTCCTGCCAGGAGATGAAGACGCTCTCCTTCGCCGGCTTCACCAAACAGGCCATGGAGGCGGCCGACCAGCACAAAGTGGATAAGGTCATCGTGGACCTGCGCCACAACGGCGGCGGAAACTCGGAGGTCATCCGCCCCCTGCTCGCCGCGCTCGATAAGCGGCCCCAACTGCGCCGCAAAGGCCATCTGTTCGTGCTCACCAGCATCGCCACGTTTTCTTCCGGCCTTCTGAACACCCTGACCCTACAGCGGCAATTCCACGCCGTGGTGGCCGGCCAGACCTCCTCACAGAGCCTCAACAGCTACGGCGACATCCGCAGCTTCAAACTGCCCAACTCCGGCCTGGACGTCTGGTATTGCACGAAATATTTCAAGCTGGCGCCGGGCAGGGAGCTGCTCGAACCCGACCTGCCCGTGCCCCTCACCGCGGCGGATTATTTCTCCGGCCGCGATGCCGTACTGGAAGCCGTGTTGCGCCGGTAAATAATCGTCTGTCCGGCGCGCGCCACCTCGTGGTAGCCGGAAAGCCACGCGCGCAGGTCGGCAAAACCGGCGAGGGCCAGGCGGGGGTTGTACGGCCCCAGCCCATCCACCACGATGGCCGGCTGAGAGGCCGCCAATTGCGCGCGCCGCCGTGCCGCGTCGTGGGTCTCGATGGGCTCGGAGTGAGTCAGGTGCCGGTCCGCCGGGACGCCCGTGAGCGGCTGCGAATCCAGGTAAATGGTGGCCGCGGGAAGGCTGGTGTAGACGTAGATCTCGGGGCGGTAACCCCAGATGAACAGGGTGTCGCCGGGCTCGGACACCCGGAGCACGGCCGCGGCGGCGGTGCGGCTGTCGCGGTCCATGGCGGTGTCGCGCCAGGCCGGGTCGCGCAGGGCCGTCAGGTAGGCGGGGCCGAAGCGCGTCAGCGGAATCAGCAGGAGCAGGATGGCGAAGCCGCGCAGGCGCCCGTGCCACACAAAGCCGCGTGCAAAGCCGCGCGCCGCCAGGAGCACCAGCGGCGCCAGCAGCAGAAAATAGTAGCGCGGGAAAAAGCGCAGGCCCGCCGCGATGCCCACCAGCGCCAGCGCGATCCAGGCGGCCCAGCGCAGCGCTTCCGCCGTCTGCTTGCGGCCCCAACCGAGCGCCGCCGCCACGATCAGCGCCGCGTGGAAGCCCGCCCAGTTGAGCGTGCGGATGGTCCCATTGCGCCAGGGCTGATCGGTCATCGCGCTCCCGGCGTAAAGCCGTCCCCAGCGCCACACCTCTTCCCAATACGCGCCTAGCGAACCCGCGGCCGCCAACCACCCCGCGAGGCCTGCGCCGACCGCGGCGAAACCGGCCGCCATCCACGGGATGCCTGCCGGATCCCACAGCGCGCACGCGGCCGCCACGAACACTCCCTTGGGGTTCAGCCAGAAAGCCACGCCCGCCAGCGCGCCGCTCCAGAACGGGCGCCGTTTCCAGGCCATCCACACGGCGGCCAGGTGCGGCGCCAGCATCAGCAGGTCGCTCGCCGCCGGGATCACCGCGGAAGGCAGGCCGAAAGTCAGGAAGAAGCCCAGCAGGCCGGCGGCCCAGAGGCCTTCGCGCTCGGTCCACAGGTCGCGCGCGAAGCGGTACGCCACCCAGCAGGCGAGCGTAGCGTAGAGCGCGCCGAACAGGCGCAGAGGCCAGCCTGCCGCCGCGCCGAACAGCAGGTAGGCCGCCGGAAGCAGCGGAGGCTTGTCGAACCAGATGCCGCGGTAGAGCGCGTGGCCGTAGAGCATCTGACGCGCCCCCGCCAGCGGGTAGGCGTCACCTTCCCACAAGATGCCCACGTGGCACAGCCGCGAAGCCGCCAGCAACGCGAAGATCGGTAGCCAGAACAGCCGGTGCGGGCGCGCCACCACTTGAATATAACAATCGCCGTGAGCCGGTCCGCCGCGCGCCGCCGCTTCGCAACCTCGTCGCCGTGAGCCGGTCCGCCCAACGCCGCCCCTGTTGCACGCTTGTTGCCCGGAGCCGGTCCGCCCAACGCCGCCGCCTCGCAACCGCGCCGTTGCGCGCCGGTCCACCGAACGCCGCCAATTCGCAAGCTCATTGCGGTTTGGGCCGCCACCGAACGCCGCCGCGCGCCGGTCCGCCCAACGCCGCCGTCTCGCAACCGCGCCGCTGCGCGCCGGTCCGCCGAACGCTGCCGCTTTGCACGCTCGCCGCCGAACGCCGGTCCGCCCAACGCCGCCGCTTCGCAAGCTCATTGCGGTGGGCCGCCACCGAACGCCGCCGCGAGCCGGTCCGCCCAACGCCGCCGCGGGCCGGTCCGCCGAACGCTGCCGCTTTGCACGCTTGTTGCCCGGAGCCGGTCCACCGAACGCCGCCAATTCGCAAGCTCATTGCGGTTTGGGCCGCCACCGAACGCCGCCGCGAGCCGGTCCGCCCAAACGCCGCCGCTCTGCACGCTCGCCGCCGCGCGGCGGTTCGCCCAACACCAGCGCTTCGCAAGCAGCTTTCTTATTCGCCTGTTCTTTTCCCCTCCAGGCGCTTCCGCACCTCCGCTTCGGACAGCAGACGATTTCGCAGATCGGCGGGAACGCGACGCAGGTTTTTGCGCGGGATGAGGCAGCACATGACCTCGCCACCCGGGTTGACGCCCAGATCGGAGGCGCGCTCGACCGCGGTTAGGAGACCGTGGGCCCATACGATGGTGGCGCCGAGAAACTCGTAGTCGGTGGCAAAGCTGAGGTAGAACCAGCCGAGCGAGTGCCGGCCCTCCTCTGCAAGCAGGCGCGCGCGCCTGCCGCCACGCGAGCGGAGCATGCGATCGTCCTCCGTGATCTCGCGCGGGGGATTCTTGGTATTCATAAATAACCAGATTAATAGATCTTAATTAAATTTTATGCGGATTTATCATCAATTAGTGCGCGCGGACCCCAAAGTGTTTCACGTGAAACAGAAATGTTTCACGTGAAACAACCGGGCCTTACGGGTTCGGCGGTGGCCTCCACCCTAGCCTCAACTGCGTTATAGTAAGCAAAGAAAAAGCGAAACGCTCTCTCGCGCACCATGGAGGATATCCAGGAACAACTCGCCGCCCTGCGCCGCCAGATCGCGCGCATCGACCGCAAGTTTGCCGCACCGGCCGCCGCCCGGCCCCTCGTGGCGCCGACGGCTTTGCCCTCATTTGGGCGTGGGCAGCGGGGGGTGCTTCCTGGGGTGCCCTCTGGGCCCGGCCGATTCATCGAAGAGATGCTCTCGGGCGAGGTGGTCCGCACGCCTCACGGCGAACACTTCGAGACCGAGAAACTGTGGGAGCGCCACCGGCGCCATGGCAGCGTCGATATCTCGGATCTGGCGGACCTGCCCGAGGATCTTCTGGAGCCGCTCTCGGCCGGCGCCATTCCGCGCGCGCACCCCACTCGCTGGGCATTCCTGGACACCGAAACCACCGGCCTCGCCGGCGGCACGGGCACCTACGCCTTTCTGGCCGGGGTCGGCTCCATCGAGCCGGCCGGCTTCCGCCTGCGCCAGTTTTTCATGCGCGATTACGGCGAAGAGCCTTCCATGCTCTACCGCCTGGCAGAGCACCTGGAGCGCTTCGACGTGCTCATCACCTACAACGGCAAGGCCTACGACCAGCCGCTGCTCGAAACGCGCTTCCGCATGGTCCGGTCGCACCCGCCCTTTGGCCGCATGGAGCATCTCGACCTGCTGTTCGGCGCGCGCCGCCTATGGAAGCTGCGCCTGGAAAGCTGCCGCCTGGTGGACCTGGAAAACCGCATCCTGGGCGTGGAGCGGGAGGGCGATCTGCCGGGCGAGATGATCCCCTACTGCTACTTCGAATACCTGCGCACCGCCCGCGCCTTCCGCCTGGTGCCGATCTTCCATCACAATGCGATCGACATCCTGTCGCTGGCCTGCCTCACCGCGATCGTCCCTTTCGCCTTCCGCTCGCCCGCCGACGCGCCCCTGCGCCATGGCGCCGATCTGATCGGCCTGGCGCGCTGGCTGGTGCAGGCCGAGCGCTACCAGGAGGCCCTGGCGCTATTCCGCCGCGCGGTGGAAATGGGGCTGCCCGACCAGCTTCTGTTCCCCGCTCTTTGGGAGATTGCGGCCACCGAGAAGCGCCTGGGCCACGCCGACCGGGCTTTGGGCGCGATCGCGGAGTTGGCCGCCTCGCCGAACGCCTACCGGGTGCGCGCGCTGGAGGCGCTGGCCAAACACTACGAGCACCGCGAGCGCAACTACTCCATGGCGCTGGAGATGACGCACAGCGCCCTGGCCCTCGGCGACACCCCCGAATTGCGCCGCCGCGAACAGCGTCTCAAGGCGCGGATGGAGACCCCTCGGGCGCGCCGGTTGGACTTGTAGGGTCAGTCCCCATTCACCGCGGAGACACGGAGAAAACGGAGGAAGCGCGGAGAAGACGCTTTTGAATGGTTTTCCTCTGCGCTTTCTCCGCTTTCTCCGCGTCTCCGCGGTGAGGAACAGAGCCTCACGGCACGAACCGATACCCCACCCCGTGGACCGTCAGGAAGTGCTTCGGCGCATTGGGATCCGGCTCCAGCTTTTGCCGCAGCTTCACCACGTGCGCATCCACGGTGCGCGTGTTGGGAAAGAATTCGTATCCCCACACCGAGTTCAGAATCATGTCGCGCGTCAGGGGCCGGTCCGGATTGTGGACGAAATAACTGAGCAGGTTGTATTCGGCCGGAGTGAGCTTCAGCTCCTCGCCCTTGCGCGTTACCACGCGGCGCTCGAAATCGATTTCGGTGTCGGAGAAATGCACGATCTTGCGCGCGTCGGCCGAGGAGCGGCGCAACACGGCGCGGATGCGGGCCATCAGCTCGCGGGTTCCGAAAGGCTTCACCACGTAATCGTCGGCGCCGATCTCCAGCAGCAGGACCTTGTCGAACTCGTCGCCCACCGCGCTCAGCACGATGATTCCGGTGGCCACCCGCGCGGCGCGCAACTGCTTGCAAATCTCGGTGCCGCTCATGCCGGGAAGCCGCAGGTCCACCAGCACCAGGTCGGGTTTGATGGTGACGGCTTTCTCGAAGCCGCTCTTGCCGTCGCCGGCCAGAACCGCGCGAAAGCCCTCCTGCTCCAGCATCACGCCGATGGTGTCGCGCAGGCTTTCGTCGTCGTCAATGACTAAAATGGTCTGCATTCATTCAATCCGATTGTAACCAATCCGCCGCAATCTTCCCTTGGATTTCGCGGGGTGGACTGGCCGGCGCCGGGAGCCGGCTGAGTCCGGCAGGGCTCGGTGGCAAATTGTTATACTTAGCGCAACGAGGCATCCTATAGAGTATGCGAGTGATCGTCATCGGGACGGGGTATGTAGGGACTGTCACGGGAGCCTGTTTCTCTTATCTTGGCCATCATGTGACCTGCGTGGATACGGATGCGGCCAAGATTTTACGGCTGCAACGCGGCGAGGCGACCATTTATGAGCCGCACCTGGAGTCTCTGCTGCGCCTGGCGGCGGAGCGGGGCGGCATCGAGTTCTCGACCGATCTGGGTTCCGCCGTGGCGGCCGGCGACGTAATCTTCATCGCCGTGGGCACGCCGCCGCTGCCCAATGGGGAAGCCAACCTTTCCTACCTGGAGGCCGCCGCGCGCAGCATCGGCGCCGCCATGGACGGCTCGCGCTTCCGCGTGGTGGTGAACAAATCCACCGTGCCGGTGGGATGCGGCAACCTGGTGGAGACGCTGGTGCGCGAGGGTATCGGCGATGCGCGCCCGGGCGAGGGGCGCAGAGTGAGATTCGGCGTGGCCAGCAATCCCGAGTTTCTGCGCGAAGGCTGCGCGGTCTCCGATTCGCTCTATCCCGACCGCATCGTGGTGGGGGCCTCCGACGAGGGAACCCTGGACGTCATGCGGCAACTGTACGCCCCCCTGGTGGCGCAGGATTTCGATCCGCCTCCCGGCGCGCCGCGGCCGGCGGGAATGACGCGGGCGCCGCTGGTCTCCACCACGCTCACCAGCGCGGAGATGATCAAGTACGCGGCCAACGCGTTTCTGGCCATGAAAATCGGTTTCGCCAACGAGATGGCCAACATCTGCGAGCGCGTGGGCGCCGAGGCCACCGAGGTGATGGCCGGCATCGGCCTCGATTCGCGCATCGGCGCCAGGTTCCTGAATCCCGGAGTGGGCTGGGGCGGGAGCTGCTTCGGCAAAGATATCCACGCACTGCTGCACACCGCGCGCGAGTACGGATACGAAAGCAAGCTGCTGCAGGCTTCGCTCGACGTGAACGCGGCGCAGCGCCACATGGTGATCCAGAAACTGCAGGAGAAGCTGTTCATACTGAAGGGCCGCACCATCGGGTTGCTGGGGCTGGCCTTCAAGCCCGACACCGACGACCTGCGCGACGCTCCCAGCCTGTACATCGCGGAACGGCTGCTGCAGATGGGCGCGCGGGTGAAGTGCTTCGATCCTGTCGCCATGCAGGCCTGCCGCGAGCAGCATCCGGAACTGCGCCTGCGGTACTGCCAATCGGTGCGCGAACTGGCGTCGGATTCCGACGCGCTGGTGGTGGTGACGGAGTGGCAGGAATTCCGCTCCATCGACCTGGCGGAGGTCGCGCGCGTCATGGCCAAACCGATTCTGGTGGATGGCCGCAACCTGTTCGATCCCCAGAGGGCCCAGGCGGCGGGATTCGATTACACCGGCGTAGGCCGCTGCCCACGGCCGCCGAATGGCGCGCATCCGCCGCGCGAAGGATTGGCCGCACGCATCATCCCGGTTTCCTGACAGTTAGTTCAGCAGCTCTTCAAGGCTTTCGGCAGCCAGGAAGCGCGCGGAGTTCGCATCGATTTCCGCCGCGGAACGGCTTTGGAGCCGTTCCCGCGCCCACTCCGGCAGGGTCCCAAAGCGCATTTCGACGAGACAGCACAACAGACTGAATTCGCATTGTTGAATGGCCGGTGAATGTGCGTCATGAATGCCTTCCCGAGAACCTTCCAAAAAGGCTCTCCGAGAGGCTCTCCGGAAGCCTTCCTCGAATCCCCGCTGGTATTCTCTCCCGAGAACCTGGTTGTCCAGGACGTTGAGAATTATCGGCACTCTCGGGCCTCCTACTTCAGCCATTCCTCGAGGCTTTCGGCCTTCAGCAGGCGCACACCCAGCGCCTCGATTTCGACCGCGGAACGGTTTCGGAGGCGCTCCTCCAGCCACTCGGCTGTGACCCCAAATCGTGCCTCGACCTGGCGGCGCAAAATCGCCAATTCGCCTCTTTTGTATTCTCTGCCGAGAACCTTGTTGTCCAAGATATTCATCAGTATCGGCATTTTCCTGGCCTCTCCTTCCACCAGTTCCTCGATCCCGCGCAGCCCCGCCAGTTCCAATAACGCCCCGAGATAAAAGTTTCTGGCGTCCTCTTCCAACTCCGCTACCTTGCGGACGATCTCCTGCACGGCCGTCCCGTGACTGCGCCATCGGGTCAGGACCGCAATCACATTATCGCCTACCTGGTCGCTCGCCAGGAGAGCCTCGCCGTCGATGTCCCGGATGTCGGTCAGGTCGTAACCGAAGGATAACCGCGGGCCCACCAGCTCCGCCGCCATTCGTAGCGGTTCTTGGCCCACGTAGAGCACCACTTGCCGGGGAAATTTCCCCAGATGGCGGTAGATCCGCAGGCAGTATTCGGCCATGCGCAGCGGCATGCTCCCGTCGTTCTGGGCCTGCAGTTCAATGTGGATCAGCTCGCCATCGGCAGTCTCCCCGAGCAGGTCGACGCGCTTGTTCCCGATCTCGGGCAATTCGACGTTGAGCCACCGCGCGACGGCGACGCCGGTCAGCTCGCGCAGAGACCGTTGGGCCGAGCCTTGCAGCAGAAGCTTCAGCGTAGTGTCGTATTCATGCATGCCGGCCTCTCCATTATGACCGGCAGTTGAGGTGCCGTGGCGCCGTCCCCAGGGCGACCTTGACAACCACGCTTTCCACCCGTCTTACTAAAACTATGCCGTTCGTAAAAGTGGGTCCGCTGGCGGACCTGGCGCCGGATTCTGTGAGGGAGGCGATGGTCGACGGCTATCCTTACGCCATCTGCCACGTGGGCGGTGAGGTCCGCGCGCTCGCCGGCGTGTGCCCCCACCGCGGCGGCCCGTTGGGGCAGGGACCGATCCACCAGGGCCGTGTGGTTTGCCCCTACCACCTGTGGGAATTCGACTGCCGCACGGGCGCGTACGATTACGATCCGGCCCGGCGCGTGGAGACCTTCGAGGTGCGCGTGGAGGACGGCGAGATCTTGTTGAGGGTGCCCTGAGTGCCGGAACTTCCGGAAGTAGAAACCGTAGTCCGCTCGATCGCCCCCCTGGTCGGCCGGCGGATTGTGTCCGCCGAATTCCGCGGCGGCTTGCGGGTGCTGCGCGGCGGCGATCCGGACCAGCTTGCCGCGCGGTTGGTGGGGCGCAGAATCGCCGGCATCCAGCGCTACGGCAAGTTCATCGTGACCTCCGTGGAGGGCGGCGGCTATTTGCTGATTCATCTGGGCATGACCGGCCGGCTGCTGCTGGCGGGCGATGCCGGTAAGCATACGCACGCGATCTTCACGCTGGACGGTGGAGTGCTGCTCTATGACGACAGCCGCCAGTTCGGATCGATCCAATGGTTCGACGAGTTCCCGGAGCGGGTTGCCCGGCTGGGTCCCGAACCGCTGGAGCAGTCCTTCAAGGAATTCGCCCGTGCACTGAAGGGGCGCAGGACGCGCGTCAAGGCGCTGCTGCTGGATCAGCGCTTTCTTCGCGGGCTGGGAAATATCTATGCCGATGAGGCGCTCTTCCGGGCAGGAATCCATCCCTTGGCGATGGCTTCACGGCTGGGCGGATCGAGACCCCAGCGGCTGTTCGACGCCATCCGCGCGGTGCTCACGGAGGCCATCGCGGCCGGCGGATCGTCCATCTCGGATTACGTGGATGCCGAGGGCCGCCGCGGGTTCTTTCAGATCAGCCACCGGGTCTACCAGCGCACCGGCGAGCCGTGCGTCACGTGCGGGACGCCCATCCGGCGAGTACTGGTGGCGCAGCGGTCCTCGCATTTCTGCCCCCGCTGCCAGCGCCGCTAGATGCTGGAAGGCGCCGTTAGAATTCGTACGATTGAAACCGGGGTATCCGGCTTTGCGTCGTAAGTGTTGAAACGGCACACCATGTCGCGTTCGATTGCGAGTTTTGGCGGCTGCAAATGCCGTACCATGGTATTCAGAGATGCTCGTTCGCGTTTCGCCAAATTTAGAGGAGAATTTTAACGTGAGATCCATTCGCCACTACCTTCCGCTGCTAGTATTGCTTCTCGTTTGCCTCCCGTTAGCGCAGGCACAGAGTTCGGTCGATTTCAATGTCGGTTTTGGAACCGCCCACGCCAGCGCACTGGGATCGGTCGACATCAATACCCTGGACCCGTGCGCCAACCTTGCTGGCGAGTCCTGCGGAACCACACCGGCCCTGAGCGGTTTCTTTCTGGGCTTCGGCGGCAACCTCATGCTGTGGAAGCACATTGGGATCGGCCTCGACGTCAACCTGCAGCCCGCTAAACAGAACTATCTGACCTTCCAGCAACAGAGCTCCACCCAATACGGGGATGTACTGCAGTCCCGCGTGACTTTCTACGATGTCGACGCCATCTACTCGCCCTACTCGTCCAAGAAGGTGGCCGTCCAGTTGAAGGGCGGCATCGGCGGCGCGAACGTGAAATTCTACGAAAACCTGTCGAGCAGCAGCACGGTGCTGGGCAACTCGACTCAGAATCAGTATGCGGGCAGCGCCAACCATTTCGCAGTGAACGGGAGCCTGGGTGTACAGATTTACCTGTCGGATCATTTTTTCATACGCCCCGAGGGCGGCATTCACTACGTGAACAACTTCAGCCAGTTCGGCAGCGGTGTCGTGCCGTATGGGATGGTGTGGTTGGGTTACAGCATCGGCGACCGATAGCAGGATAGCGGTAGCACCACTCCCTGACGGTCGTGGCTCTGAAAGCACGGTCGTGGCTCTGAAAGCACGGTCGTGGCCCGGTAGATTCGCGCGCTGCCGAGCCGCGACCGAAGGGAGCGGACGCCCTATTCCTGCACGGCCGGAGCGGCCTCGCCGGCCAGGTCTTCCATGGCGACCGGGGGATTGTAGTACAGAAGGCGCTGGCAGCTCTCGCAACTCAAGATCTGGTCGCCCTTCTTCAGATCCTGGAAGTACTGTAGGCGAATGACCATGTTGCACATCGCGCAGCGGCCGTCCACCGCCTCGGCCACCGCGACACCACGGCGGCCCTTGCGGATCCGCTCATAGTTCTTGTAGACGGACGGCGCAATCTTCGGCACCATGGACGCGCGCTCGGCGTTGAGTTCCTGGGCCGCCTTCTGGTCGACCGCGGTGCGCTCGCGGGCCTGGGCCTTCTCGGCTTCCACCTCGGTCTTCTCGGCCTTGAGAGCCGCTTCCGCCGCCTTCACGTTTTTATCCAGCGGTTCGGATTCGTTCATCATCTCCAGAATGCGGTCTTCGGCTTTGCGAATCTCCTTCTGGCAGAACTCGATCTCGTTCTGGAAGGCGCGGTACTGATCGTTGGTCTTGGCCTGCAGCATCTGATCCTTCAACTTCGAGATCTTCTGATCCTGCACCTGGATGTCGCCCTCGCATTTCTTGCGCTCCTTCTGATTGGCGGCCAACGCCGCCCGATCGGCTTCGAGCTTGCGCTCGTGCGACACCAGTTTCTTTTCGATTTCAGCGATGTGTTTGGGAAGAGCGGCGATCTCGCGCGACAGGTCTCGAAGACGGTCATCGATTTCCTGCAGGCGGATCACCAACTTCAGGTCGGGGAGCATTCCTTAAGGCAGTGTAACACGCGGTTCTCACGGCCTCTAGTTCGGGAACGGCCAGGGCCCGGGCCGCGGCGTAGAAAACCGCCGCGCCCAGGGGGATCGAAACGGCCACATCGGCCAGGTGCGCGGCTCTTCCGGCGCCCAGTGCGGCGTGCACCCACGAGCTGGAAACCCGGCACACCAGCGCCATCAGGGCCGAGGCCGCGGCAATCTTCACCGCGCTGGCGGCCAGGGCTCGCCCGCCGATGCCGTGAATGCGCGCACTGAGCAGAGCGAACAGCGTGGCCGCGGCGGCGAGCGAAACCAGCGAGGTGGAAAGCGCCAGGCCCGCGTGTCCCATGCCGGCCCCCTTCACCAACGCCAGCGCCAGCGCCAGATTCAACGCCACCGATGCCACGCTCACCAGCGTGGGCGTGCGCCCGTCATTCAAGGCATAAAACGCCGGCGACAGAATCTTGCCGGCCGAATACCCGGCCAGGCCCACGCTGTAGAAGGCCAGCGCCACGGCGGTCTGATGGGTATCGTAGGCGTGGAAGCGTCCGCCTTGGTAGATTGCGCCGATCATGCTTTCGCCGAGCACCGCCAGCCCCGCCGAGGAGGGAATCGTGACGAGCAGCATCAGTCCCAGGGCGCGCGCCATGGAGGAGCGGAATTCGTCCATGCGGCCGGCGGCCGCGCTGCGCGAAACTTCGGGCAGCAGGGCGGAGGCGATGGCGGCCCCGAAGAGTCCCAGGGGAAGCTGCAGAAAACGGAACGCATAGCTCAGCCAGCTTACCGGTCCGTCGATGACGTGGCCGGTGGGGCCGGTGATGCCGGATGCCAGGTTGGTGTTGACCAGCACGTTGATCTGCAGCGCCGCGCTGCCCAGAAAGGCCGGCAGCATCAGGCGCGCGATCCGCCGCAATCCGGGATGCCGGAAATCCCACCGCGGGCGATACAGGAATCCTTCGCGGCGCAGGCTGGGGAATTGCCACAGCAACTGCAGCACGCCGCCCGCCAGCACTCCGCAGGCCATCGAAACGATCAGGCCGTGGGCCGAGCCGCGACCGAACGTCAACCCCAGCCCCAGCCCGACCGCCAGGCTGCCGATATTGAAGAACGTGGAGGCCAGCGCGGGGATGCCGAACCGGTTGCAGGCGTTCAGCACGCCCATGGCCTGCGCGGCCAATGCCACCAGCGCCAGAAACGGAAACATGATGCGGGTGAGCAGCACGGCCAGGTCGAACTTGCCGGGCACTTGGGCGAAGCCCGGGGCCAGCAGACGCACGAATTGCGGGCTGAAGACCATGCCCGCCGCGCACACCGCGCTCACCACCAGGAACAGCGCGGTGGCCACGGCGTTCGAAAGCGCGGCGGCTTCCCTTCGGCCCCTGGTGGCCAGGTATTCGGAGAACACCGGCACGAAAGCGGAGGAGAGCGCGCCCTCGGCAAACAGGTTGCGCGCCAGGTTGGGGATGCGCATTCCCAGCAGAAAGGCATCGTAGATTTCGCCCGCGCCGAACAGCCGGGCCATCACGATCTCGCGCACCATGCCGGTGATGCGGCTCAGCGAGACCGCCGCGGAGATGGCGCCGGCGGCGCGAAAGAAGGCGTGCGGTGGGGCATGCTTCAGCTTGCCCATGGGCTTTCCTTGCGCGGCGCCGGTGGGACATGCGTGCCCATCGGCCTTTTTTGGCGCGGCGCCGGTGGGACATGCGTGCCCATCGAGGTTTCCTTGCGCGGAGCGGCGCGGGGAGCGTTTTGTGGAACCCAGGAGCGCGCCACGCTATTCGACGCGCCGGATTTCCACCTGGCGATAGATCTCGCGGGTCTGCTGCAGGCTGGCGAAATTCATCCCCGCCAGGCGCGCCGAAGCGGTTCCCGCGGCCACTCCCCAGCGCAGGGCATCGGCGGTATCGTCCTTACGGTCGAGCGCCCAAGTGTAAGCCGCTCCCATGGCATCGCCCGCGCCGATGGGGCACAAGGCATCCACGCGCGGGGGCAGGGCTTCGATCAGCCCATCGGCATACGCCCCCACGGCGCCGCGGCTGCCCAGAGAGAGCGCCACCGACTCCGCGCCCATCGAGCGAATGCGTTCCGCCGCTTCCAGGTAGTGCGTGCGCGTAAGCAGCGTCCGGCCCAGCAACCGTTCGGCCTCCTGCTGATTGGGGGTCGCGATGGTCGGCCGGGCCTCGATGCCCTCCCTCAGAGGGTCGCCATCGGCGTGGAGCAGGCTCTTCACCCTTTTCTTGCGGGCCAGGGCGATCAGCTTGCCGTAGAACGCCGCCGGGACGCCCGGCGGAAGGCTGCCGCACATGAGCAGCCAGGAGGCCTTGTCGAGCGCCTTGCGCACGGTCCGCTCCACCGCCAGAACCTCGGCCTGGCCCAACTCCGGCCCAATTTCATTCAGGTTGACGGTGAGGCCATGACGGTCCGTAATGGTGAAGTTGGTGCGGATCTCGCGCTGGATGGGGACCACCGCGATGGGAAACCCGCAGGTGCCCAGGAGGCCTTCCAGGCGCTTGCCGGAATCGCCGCCCGAAGTGAGCACCGCGAGGGTTTGGCCGCCGAACGAGTGGATGACGACGGACGAATTGATGCCGCGCCCTCCCGCCGTTTCGTGGGTGGATTTGATGTAGGCGCGGTCCTCGAAAGCCAGACGGTCCACGCTGAGGGTCCGGTCGATGGCCGGATTTATGGTGAGAGTGACAATCAAATCCCTATTCTACGCAGGATCGGCGGGGGAGGTCGGGTGGTGCCTGGAAAGCGCGTTGATCGCAGATTTAGAATGTGCGGGTTGACGTTGAGTTTTGAGCAGTTTTGCGGATCCGGAAAAGCTGTGCATATGGGTTGAATCCGGTCCAGATTAGCCTGCAGGCGCTTGGTTCAGAGGGTCTTCCGTGGCCGTCGCGATCGTGCCAATTCGAAATTATGTACTTTACAAACCCAGTGTTGAAAACAAGGGGGCCGCGCGAATCCATACCCCAGTTGTGGAGATTCGCACGGCCATGCGTAGGCCAAAGCGGGGCGGGCAAGCGTGCCCTCAGATGGGGCGCAATACGTATTAACCCCATGGAAAATCTGCACGCCGCTAAAGCTATTTTGCCGAAAATGACGCGCCCTGGAATTACCCCGAGAACGCCCCGGAAACACACCGTAGGCTGATCATAATATCCGCTAACTAGTTGCGTCGACAATAATTTGTGGTTCGTCTCACCATTGGGTTGCGCCCGTAGCTCAGATGGGATTGTCTTTGGGTTTTCCGGGGGCGGCTCCCTGGGATTCCGCTGATGAGGGTTCAACTCCCTCCGCGTCCACCACCGGTTTTGGGCCGCCCTCTTGGCCCGCTGGTAATTCGCCAGCGGGCTTTTTCTCGTTTATTACGATTGCTTTCGCTTTTTCCGCGTCGCCGCCTTCTCCAGGCTTCCCATCTCCTGTTTTCGTTCCATCGACTGGCGGGTTGCTTTTGGTTCCGGCTTCACCTTGAGGATGTCCGCTACCGCCTCCTCGAAGCTCAGTGGGTTGGGGCTCAGGTTTCCCGCTCTCTCCTTCGGTGTCTTCGGCATCTTTCAACTCCAATACTTCCTGTACGGCGGGTGGTGTTGGCAGATCTTTAAGAGCCAGCACCACCACACCGAAATCGCTCCCATGAGATGCAATATCCTGATCGTCGGAATAGATGCGCGTAGCTCCATTGGTTCTCGCCACAGCGACTATTTGACGGTCGAATTTGACCTTCTGCCATTCAGAACCGGCAGCGCTGCCGCGCTTGTTTCCCTTCGCCCGTGCAGTCAGTTCGACATCCGCCAGTTCAATCGCAGCACGCTCGTCAAATAGCTCGATACGAAATACAGAATTCTCCCGAATCTTCGATACGTATGCGGGGGCATCCAAAGCGGCAAGGATCAGAAATTCAGAGAACGCGGGCGTTGGTATAACAATCCTCTCGTCTTGGGCCATCAGAGTTTCTAGCAGATATTGAACTCGCTCCTTCGCGCGGTCCACGTTGGAGCGAGGTTTTGCATCTGGGTGAAGCGCCAAACAGAAGATGCTGGTGTCAAACGCTACCATGGGGTTCGCTCAGGTTGCCCGTGCGGATATCATCAAGCGCGGCTAGCGGATTCTCCGATCGCTTCCACTGTGCATCGATGGACCTTAGATCAATCAGGGCCTCGGTCAGAGATGCCGCTTTGACAATATCGAAATCCTCAATCACAAATCTTTCTAAATCCCAAACACCGGTTGGCAACTTGCGCCATCGCCCACGCCCGATCACCCTTAGGGTAGCCGAAAATAGGTGAATCGCAATCGCCTTTGCTTTGGCGCGTTCGGCAAGGAGGTAATGGTCCGTTTTCCCGTCCAGCAAATGTACTGGAACCGGATCGCCTTTTCCGCCAACCGCAATCGGCACGCCGTAGATTTCCCCTGCTTGATTGATTGAAGGCCACTCTATGGGCTTCTCTCTTTTCGCACCCGGAAACTCAATAAGCTTGGTTCTTGCCGGAGTGATTAGGTCGGCATATCCGTTATCTTTGAGCAGGCGACCGTTGATGTTTTCAATGGCGTGGACCGCCTCTTCTGGACCCTCCTTGTCGCGCGCCCGAGCGATTCGATCCGCGACTTTCGGCTCCGCTTCCCAATCGACCAACACAACGGGGCAGGTGCTTCCAGATTCGATTGCAACAAGATGGACGGACCCTTCCTCACCAAATAGAACAGCCAAATCCGAGACGTATTCAGCCAATCTTTTCATGGGCATCGTCTCGGGCGAATACGCATGGATTTGCAGCCGGTATTCCCTCTTGTCAGCCATACGCTTTCTCCTGTACAATCGTTATTTCAGGAGGAAGGCTTAGCGAAGGTACACTTCTAGCGCAAAGCTGGCACGGGGTGTTCTCAGCACCCGGCGAGCTTAATCCAAGAGATTCTGATGTACCCGAACGGCCGTGATTCGCAGTCACGGCCGTTTCGTTTCTAAAACGGCAATTGTCCCGTCTTTCCGCATGAGTCCCGGTACTTCAGACGCTCCCCACCAACCTGCTTGATGGCTTGATGGCAAGATCCCGGCGCTCTACAACCGAAACCCCGCGTGCATTATAACGAAAATTGAACTCCATCTGGTAGCGATGCAGATGGCGTAGATGGCGTAGGATGGTGCTTGCCTCCGAGCGATCGTGCTTCCGCCCTTGCGGCCTAGCAGTCCGCCGCCGTCATGCGCTAGTGATCTCCAGAATGCGGTCGGCTTCGGCTTCAGCGCACCTTTTCAGCCGCGGAGGTCGCTCACCACCCGCACGTCCCCCTTTCCCCAGACGGTGTGCCGCCCAACCCCCACCCAGCGCGCGGCGGCCAGCCAGGGCAGGAATTCGCCGAGGTTCCCGGCGTACTCCGCGTCGCCGGTAAACCCGCCGATGGAATGCACCTGCCCGGTGCGGCCCGACCGGCGCTCGGCTTGCTGCCATTCGAGCACGCAGCGGACGAGGCGCACCTCGCGGGCCCGCTCGCCCAGCCCGCGGAAGTCGATGGCCAGAGGTCCCCGGCCGTAGAGCGCGCTCAGGGAGGCGATGCGGTCGCGCAGGCGGCCGAACAGGATGGCGAAATCGGGCCGCTCCACCAGCCCGCCATCGCCCTTCAACTCGGTGGGAGTGACAAATCGCAGCCGCACGGTGGCGACGGGGGCGGCGGCATCCAGATCGATCGACAGGGGCGGCAGCGGCGGATCCGGCGTGTCCACGGGCCGGCCGCGATCCAGCAGATCGAGCTGCTCGACCCGCTCCAGGGCGGCGCGTCCCCGGCCCGGCCCGAGGCCCTCTTCCGCCAGCCGCTCGAAAGCCTGCCGCAGCGGGACGAGCGGCGGGTTGGCAAGGTCGAAAGCGTGTACGTCCCAGAAGAAGGTGCTACCCACGGCGGCGTCGAGACCATCCAGATGGGCCGCGCGAATGACAAACGGGCGCGGGGGATCGGCCAGCCCGCTGGGGGTGCGTCCCGGGCCGCCCTCAGGCTGGAACAGGCCGGTAAAGACGGCCGGCGAAGCCGATTGGCGCAAGGCCAACCCCAACGCGCCGCGGATGGCGTTCCCGGCCTTCCCCTTCGGAAAGTGCACTGGGCCCAGAGCCCGGAAGTGGAATCGGAATCGAAAAAACTCGAAAGTCGTCGCCATCGAGACCCCTGGCCCCTCCGCGGCGGGCCGGAAAACCCGCGCCGGGTTGGGCAACCCCGGCCGCGCGCTCCTGCGGCCGCGCGCTCCCCCGCCGCGCGCTCCCCCGCGCCGCACGCTCCCCCGCCGCGCCTGATCTCCCCCGGCCCCATCACCCGCCGGTCTATCCTCGCCTCGCCGGCTTTCCTGCTCCCGCGGCGCCCGGTTGTCCTCCTGTTGCACGCCCCCGCGGGTTATCCTCGCCTCGCCCCGCTCTCCCGCTCCCCGCCCACTTCTAAACTTTTACCAACTTTGGCTTGGCATGAAACGCCCCGCTCCTGTTGTATAATGGTAGGGCATTTGACTCTAGTTTTCCGCTTCGCGACAGAAAAGGGGGTTGCGTGAGTCGTCCGCATCCCCTTTTTTTGCTTTCGGGCCGGAACGCGCAAGTCCAATGTTCACAGCAAAGTCAGTAAAGAAGGAATAGGCAGATGAAAGAAAAAGGTACAGTGAAGTGGTTTAACGCAGCCAAGGGCTACGGCTTTATCCAGAGGGAAAACGGAGAAGATGTCTTCGTGCATTTCTCGGCGATCCAGACACAGGGGTACCGCACCCTGGATGAAGGCGCCAGAGTGGAGTTTGAGGTAACCAAAGGCCCGAAGGGTCTGCAGGCGACCAACGTCACGGCGGCCTAATGGATATCGCGGGCCGGCCGGGCGCCCTGTCGGGCTTGGCCGGCCCGCCAAACGATCCGGAGGTTTATGAGCAAAGAGGACAGCATCGAAGTTACCGGCACCGTTTTGGAGAAGTTTCCGAGCGGGCTTTTCAGCGTCCAGCTCGAGCACGAGCGCGTGGTTCTGGCCCATCTGGCCGGCCGCCTGCGCCGCAATCGCATCCGCGTCCTGGCGGGCGATAAAGTCACTTTAGAGCTTTCCCCGTACGATCTCACCAAGGGCAGAATCACCTTCCGGCACCGCTAATGCGGCTCCGCCGGGCCTAGAGGGATCCCTCCCCACCTCCTGCCGGTCTCCCCGTAACCTCTCGTTGCCGGGTGCGATCACTCACATTCCGGGCGGCCTTTCCATGCTAAAAGAACGGAGAGCGACCAAGGCGTTCACAGTCTTTGAGATTTTGTTGCAATTTCCCCCACCAAGCTGTTAAGTTACTGTTTTGAATCCACTAAGGTCCCCTATGAAGGATCCGAACCATCCCGAACAGCGGCGGCGAACGCGGGTCAAGGCTCCCGCCGCCGCTATAATCAAATCGGAGGGCGGGGTGGAAAAACCGAAAGCATCGCAGAACCGGTCCCGAAAGCAGGCGCCCGATCTCACTGAGGATCTGAGCTACGTCTTGTCCCAAAAAGTGGTGGGCCAACCGGCCGCCACCAAAGTGATCGTTCCGTACGTGCAGATGTATCAGGCGGGCCTCTCACCGGAGGGCCGTCCGGTGGGCGTGTTCCTGCTGCTGGGACCCACGGGCACGGGCAAGACCAAGACCGTCGAGGCGCTGGCCGAAGTGCTGCACGGCAGCGAGAAGAACGTGCTCAAAGTGGATTGCGGCGAATTCCAGATGGAGCACGAGGTGGCCAAGCTGATCGGGGCGCCGCCGGGATACCTGGGCCACCGCGAAACTCAGCCCATGCTCACGCAGCAGAAGCTCAACGCCGTGACCAGCGAAAAGTGCAGCCTCTCGCTGGTGCTGTTCGACGAAATCGAAAAGGCCGCGCCCTCCATGACGCGCCTGCTTCTGGGGGTGCTGGACAAGGGCGTGCTGCGATTGGGCGACAATACCACCGTCAATTTCGAGAAGAGCCTGGTGTTTCTCACCAGCAACCTGGGCGCCCGCGAGATGATGCGGGAGATCAATCCCGATTTCGGATTCCAGTCGGTCAAAATGGCCGAACGCACCGATCTTACCAGCAAGCTGCAGAATATCGGCATGGTGTCGGTGCGCAAGAAGTTTTCGCCCGAGTTCGTCAACCGCATCGATTGCATCATCACTTACCAGCCGCTCTCCGCCGAATCGCTGGCCGCCATCCTGGACAAGCAGATCGTGGATTTGCAGAACCACGTCAACACGCGGCTGGGCAACCGTTCCTTCACCTTGGATGTGCCCTTTGAGGCGCGCCAGTTTCTTTTGCAGAAAGGCACCAGCTCGGAATACGGGGCGCGCGAATTGAACCGCACCATCCACCGCTTCCTGACACAGCCGCTGGCGACCCTGGTGGCCAGCAACCAGGTGGCGCCGGGATCGCGGGTGTGGGTGGAAGTGGCCGATGGCGCCGAAAAGCTGAGCATTCGCACGGTGGAGGCGCAAACCGGCGCGGCGGTGGCCAATCCCACGGTCCTGCTGGTGGACGACAACCGCGACCTGCTGCATTTTCTGGAACGCCTGATGGCTAACGATGGCTGGACGCTGCTGACCGCCGAGTCGGCCACCGCGGCCAAGCGCCTGGTACGGGAGCACAAGCCCAACGCCGCCCTGCTGGACTACATGCTGCCCGATGGGAACGGCGTGGAATTGGGCGTGGAGTTTCTGCAAACCGCGCCGCAGATGCTGGTGATCGTGATGACCGGCACCATTCTTCCACCCGAGGAGGAAGCCCTCTGCGAAGAGCACAATTTCCCGGTGCTGCGGAAGCCG
Source organism: Bryobacteraceae bacterium (assembly GCA_052144935.1). GTDB lineage: Bacteria > Acidobacteriota > Terriglobia > Bryobacterales > Bryobacteraceae > JOPF133. The sequence goes on along the minus strand of JBKQPR010000375.1, from coordinate 2,918 downwards.
TTCCTGGCGTCGGATGTCATGAACCAGATCCGCACCCGCCTGGCCCCGTTGAGCGGCGCGCAACGCGCGTAAGGCGCCGCCAAAAAGCAACGGGCGCCGCCAGTTGCCTGACGACGCCCGCCATTTCACGAAGTCTATTCTGATCCGCGGCTTATCGACCGTGCCCGCCGCCGCCGTGGAACCCGCCGCCGCTGAACCCGCCGGAGATATGCCCCATCGCCGGGGTACCTCGGAAGCCGGAGTAACCCGGGTACGCGCCGCGGTAGCCGCCGTACGCGCCGCGGTAGCCGCCGTACGCGCCGTAGTAACCGCCGTAGCCGCCGTAGAAACCGTAGCCAAGACCGAAGCCACCCCAGCCCCAAGTGTTAAACCACGGATTCCAGTACCATCCGTCTCCGTACGCCCATCCGGGGTAGTAGGCCGCAGAGGTCTGGGTATAGTAAGTACTGGCTTGCGCCAAATACTGGGCCCGCAGGCTGCTCCAGGCGTACAGTTCGCCTTCCTGCTTGCGGTCGAAGCCCTGAGTCTTCAGTTTGGCGCCCGGCTGCAGCATTAGCTCTTTGCCTTTGCCCACATCGGTGGATTTGTCGCCGATCTGAACACTCGCCCTGCCGTCATATACCGCCAGCAAGGGCTGGTCGGCATTGAAGCTATAGAGTCCCTTTTTTTCCAATAGAATTTTGGCGCCGTGATCGGACACCGCCAGACGGTTTCCCGGGGCGATCATGTTGACTTCCACGATGGCCGTCCCGCGCTGCAGGTCCACCTGAATGTTGGTCAGCAACGGAGAAACCATGCGAACCGCGCTGTTGTCTCCCAGCCGCAGCACCTCGCCGGGCGTCAACAGCATTTCGGCCTTGCTGTCCATTCCGGTGGCCAGGGTCTGCCCGGCAGCGACTCTGGTCGACCTCAGAGATCCGCTGGGAATCGCGCTCCCATCGATGGTGGCTTGGCCTTCGATGTAATTCACCGTACCCGGCGGCGCAAAGCTTCCGCCCCCTTGAGCGGTTGCATAGCCTCTACCCGCTTGAGGGGCTGCAAAGCCTCCGCCCCCTTGAGCGGTTGCAAGCAACGCTGTCGAAAACAGGGCGCCAGCCAGGAGAACCGGTTTTTTCAAGAGGTTAACCATTTGATTTTGAACCCCTTTCTATCCACTTATATGGATGTGAAGGGGGCCCCCAGGGTTGCCCTTTGGGGCGCACATTTACAAATCCATAAGATCGCTGGGGACGCGGTTGCCGCTACCTCGGCCACATCGGCCGGAAGGCAATCCCCGGCCGATGCGGAACTGAGCGGATCAAAACGGAGCTGTCCGTTGGCCGTCCTCTACGGAATTCTTACCACGGTGTAATTGGCCAGGGTCACGGAATCCCCAAGCGCGGTCACCTCGGCCTGAAAATCGATCAGCAGCCCGGCGGTGTAGGCGTCGCTGGCGGTCACCACTCCGGCGGCGAAGGGTAGCACCGCTCCCCAGGAGGTGAACCCTAACTGCGATCCGGCGGACAGGATGGACGCGTCGGCGTGGGCGGTCACTATGGTATCGGTAGCCCCGCCGTTGCGCTCGAGTACGGTGGTGCCGCCCCAGTAAAGCGCCACGCTGAATCCGGAGGTTCCCCCGTGGACGGTGTCGAAGCGGATCTCCACGCGATCGCCCGGCAGTAACAGCCCGGCGGGGATCAGGCACGATCCCATGCTGGTCAGGCTTTCGGTGGTCACGCTGTTGCCCGTTCCACTGCACAGCACCTGCGGATTCGGAAAGGTCTGCCCGGACGACCCCGAGGCGCCGCCCGTGAGACGATAGCTGGCCAGCAAGGTGTCGCCGGGTTGCGGCGTCGAAGCGGTCAGGAACTGAATCGAGTTGCTATTCAGCGTGAAATCCAGGCCGGCCTTCTGCAGCATGCCGTTGCGATAGAACACCAGGCTGGCCGCGGGATTGGGCGCGGCGGAAAGCGCGAAGGTGGTATTGGAGCCGTCCACAATTCCGGTGATCGTGTCGCCATCCACGAAGGAGGGCGCCTGGTTGCCGCACGGTCCCGTGGAGCCATCCACGTGCACGCAGTCGCTGCTGTTGCCCGTGACCGAATCCAGGAACCCCGAGGCATCCACAACGGCCACGGCTCCCGGGGCGAAGGCCGGGCCTTTGATGGGCCGCGCCGCCAGGTCGGCAACCAGACCCGTGACGGCGGATTCCGCGATCGGGCCGGTATCCCCCCCCGTGCCCCCGCCGGTGCTGCCGCCGCCGGTGCCACCGCCGGTGCTGGTGCCGATGCGCACGGCGCGCACATACAGCGGCGTCGAGCTGGGCGGCACGGCCCAGAGTTCCTGGAACTGCATCTGGCCGTTGCTGTTGTAGGTCACCGAATAATAACCCGACGGATTGGCGGTGGTCGAGGGGACCAATTGCACGTACAAATTGCCGTCCACCACCGTGACAGTGGTGGCCTGGGCGACGATATTGGAATTGTCAGCGGTCTGGAAACTGGTCCAGGAGATCGTCAAACTGCCATTGAAGCGCGTGCCGTTAGCCATATAGAGCACGTCCTGGATGGTGGTCAGCGCAGGCGCAGCGAAAGCGAACCTGGCCAGCAATACTGCCGCAAAAAGCAAACGTTGGATCATCGTACCTCCGAAATAGGGAAAAGACTCCGCGCCCGAACGGGCCGGGAGAAAGCGGGGAACCCTCCTGCCGACTCCAGTTTATCGGCGCGAGACGCCGCGGGCCGCCGTCCGCGCCCGTGGGGCGCCTAGAAGCCGCTGAAAATGGGAGCGTTAACCGTCCGCCGGAATTTCACGAACTTTGTGAATTGTTTACCGGCCAAAAACGGGCGGCAGGGTCCAGGCGGGAGAAGTTGAGCCTTTTCTTCCAGATGGAGGTGAAACTCAGTAGGGAGCGGCGTGGCCAATCGCCATGCCCGCTT
>JBKQPR010000374.1:0-14072 GCA_052144935.1 Bryobacteraceae bacterium | reverse complement strand
AGTAATAGCCTGCGTAGCATTAGATCGACTGGCAGCGGACTCGATAATGGCCACTTCAGTGAGGATCATGAGTTGTCCTAACCAACATCTATAATTCTTTCATCTAGCAATTGAATCGCACCGAGATTACCGAAACCCCTTATTTGACAAGGTCACGGGGATCCATCGTCGGTGTCGCACGCCTCATTCTTGCGAAAGTCGGGCTAGAGCCGGGAATCAGTGGATAGGATTCGGGGTCCTCGGCGATGGCTAGCTCCATGGCGGTGCGCTCCGACGGCGTCAGGAGCTTCGTCACATTCCGCTCGTATCTGCTGGTGTAGTGGACCGTTGCACCCACGAATTAAGTATACGTGCTCCACGTATAGACGTCGAGAGCTGTCGACCGCGAGGACCGGTTTCCGTAATCGGCGCGTTTGTGCTAACTTTTTAGCATGGATGGCGTGCCCCGTTTCCGGGCCCTGGCCCTGGTCGCCACGCTGCTTCTGTCCGCCGGCTGCGCCGTGCGCGGACCGCAAACGTGGCGGCTGGTCCCGCAGGACCGCGGGCAGGTGCTGGTGCCGCCTAGGATCGCGGGGCCGGCCGTCGCGCAAGCCACGTGGGTGGCGGCAGCGCCGTTGTGGCGGGCTCCCTGCGCACCCGCGGGAAATGCGTTGGTGTTTCAGAAGCGCGGCAAGCGCGTTCGCGTGACGGTGGCGCGCGAGGCCCTTCTGCAGCAGCCCGCGGGATGGCTGGCCGAATGGACCGCTTCCGCCGAAGCGCAGGGTTGCCTGCCGCAGGGCACCGGCCTGGAGTTCGCCATGCGCATCCTCGATTCGGTTCCGCTCGATCCCTCCGCCGCTTACCGCCTGCTGCACGCCGCCAACATTGCGAAAGGCTACGAGGACCTCGGCCTGGAGACCCGGTTGCAAGTGGTCAGCCCCATCATGAAAGAAGGCGCGGACCCGGATGCGCCCATCGTCCAGATCGGCCCTGCCACCGGCGACGACAGCCATTTGAATGTCACGGTCGAGGCCCCCGGCGCCCAGTACGGCACGGAGACCGCCTGGTACACCTTCCAGCCGCGCGCCGATCGCAATGGCGCCAGAATCGTTCCCGTTTCCGCCGAGGATACCATCGGCGGCAAGACGGAACCCGCCGCCGCGCCCCTCACCAACTACTTCCAGTTCTCCGCCAGCGCCGCCTTCTACCGCCTCTATTACAAGGCGGACTTAGCCGATAACAGCATCACGGAAATCGTCATCGCCGCCCCTACGCGCGCCGAACTCGACCGCCGCACCGAGCGGCTGATACACGATTTCTCCCTGTGCCGCCAATCCGACCCGGAGATGTGCATGGTGATTCCGCGCCGCGTGGCCGTCAACCCTTTTATGATGGTCACGGTCAATGGCGTGGAAGTGCGGCTCCCGTGGCGCGGCAGCGTGCGCAACGCCGTGCGGGCCGGCGGAGGTCCGCTGCAGCTTCAAGAGATATTGCCCCACCTGGCCGTATACAAGCCGTTCGCCGGCAAACTGACGCTCGTGGAATTCGACCGCGCCAGCCCGGACATCTTCAACCTCGTGCTGCTGGGCGGCGAATCCATTTCCTGGAAGTGAAGGGCGCGTCTCTCAGTTACCATAAAGTGACGCATGCGAATTTTGATTGTGGGAAGCGGCGGGCGCGAGCATGCCCTGGCCTGGAAGCTGGCGCAATCGCCGGGAGTCGAAGTGTTTGCGGCGCCCGGGAATCCGGGGATTGCGCGGGTGGGCACGTGCCTGGCGGGCGCGCCGCTGGAGGCGGCCGAAATGGTGGGAGCGGATCTCACCGTGATCGGCCCGGAAGCCCCGCTGGTGGAGGGCGTAGTGGATGCGTTTCGCGCGCGCGGGCGGCGCATCGTGGGGCCGGATGCGAAGGCCGCGCGCCTCGAAGGCAGCAAGATTTTCGCCAAGCGGTTCTTCGTGGAGCACCACATTCCCACCGCGGAATATGTCAACGTGGCCGGGACCGAGGAGGCGCGCCGCCAATTGGATCGCTTCGGTTTCCCGGTGGTGCTGAAGGCCGATGGCCTGGCGGCGGGCAAAGGCGTGACGGTGGCGGAGGACCGCGCGCAGGCCGAGGCGGCGCTCGAAAGCTTGCGCGGACCTTTGGTGATCGAGCAGTTTCTGCGCGGGGAAGAGGTGAGTTTCATCGCTCTGTGCGACGGCCGGAATGCGCTGCCGCTGGCGGCCACCCAGGATCACAAGGCGGTCTTCGACGGCGACCGCGGCCCCAACACCGGCGGCATGGGCGCTTATTGCGACTCGGCCATTCTCACCGGCGGGCAGGAGCGCGAAATCCTGGAGCGCGTGATCCATCGCACGGTGGCGGCCACGGGGTTCACCGGGTTCCTTTACGCCGGCCTGATGATGACCGAAGCCGGACCGAAAGTGCTGGAGTTCAATGTGCGGCTGGGCGATCCCGAAACGCAGCCGCTGATGCACCGCATGGCGTCGGATTTCGCGCCCGCGCTGGTGGCCGCGGCGGAGGGCGATCTGGGCGGCGCGCGCCTGGAGTGGAAGCCCGGTCCCAGCGTTTGCGTGGTGCTGGCCTCGGACGGTTATCCGGGCGCGTATCAGACGGGCAAACCGATTGCGGGCATCGAAGCCGCCGAGGCGCTCGGCGCGACCGTATTCCAGGCAGGCACGCGGCAGGGCGCGCAAGCGGCCACCGAGCACGCCGCGCTGGGGATCGAAACAGCCGGCGGCAGGGTGCTGGGAGTCACGGCGGGCGGGGCCGATCTCTCCGAGGCAATTGCCCGCGCCTACCAGGCGTGCGAGCAGATCCGCTTCGAGGGGATGCATTATCGCCGCGACATTGGGCAGAAGGGGTTGAGCAGGTACAATAAGGGGTAGACTGAGCCACAACCGCTTGCTTACGCGCGCGGCTCAGATAGACGGGCACGTAGCTCAGTTGGATAGAGCGGTCGCCTCCTAAGCGACAGGTCGGCGGTTCAAATCCGCCCGTGCCTACCACCCACTCATTGCACGCAGCCCCGCGGCTGTGGCACAATCGGCAATTCTGAGCGACACGGAATTCGAACTGGACGGCAACTTGAGGGAGCTGGGGCCCTTGGTGGAACACGTGGACCGATTCTGCCAGGCGGGGGGTTTGGACGCCGGCGCCGCGTTCGAGTTGAACCTGGTTCTGGATGAGTTGTTCACCAACGCCGTGCGGCACGGCGGCTGCGAAGGGATGAAGAACGCTGTACACGTGCGCTTGCGCCTTCTGGAGAACGGCGGCGTAGCCGTGGAGTTTCGCGATCGCGGCGTGCCCTTCGATCCAACGTCGGCGCCCGAACCGGACCTGGCGGCGCCGCTTTCCGAACGGCGGCCCGGCGGACTGGGGATCCACTTGGTGCGCCAGATCATGCGCGATCTCGAATACCGGCGGATGGGCGAGTGGAACCAGCTTACAATGCGGCGCGAGGCCAGACACGAGGGAAGACAAGAGGCGAAATCCATATGATCCAATTGGTACAGGAAACACGGGCGGGCTGGTGTGTGGTGGCTGCGCGGGGGCGCGCGGACGCGGAGGCGGCCGATGAGTTGGAGAACACGCTGCGCGCGGCGGTGGAGCAGCACCCGCGCGTGGCAGTCAATTTCTCGGCCTTGTCGTACATTTCGAGCGCGGGCCTGCGGGCGGTATTGCAGGCGGCGCGGGCGGCCGAAGCCAAGGGCGTCGAATTCACCGTCTGCGCGCCCAGCCTTTCCGTGAGGAAGGTTTTGGATATGAGCGGCATGCACCACGTGATGAAGATCCAGGAGGGACTGCCATGCTGACGATGTTGGAGGAAGTGGTGCTGCTGGCGGTGGACGAGCGCAACGGCAATCTGCGCTCCACCCGCGAGTTTGGTACGGCCTATGCGCTGGTGGGAGCGGTGTTCTTCGACCTGGCGCTGGCCCGCAAAATCGACACCGATACGGAGACCATCCACATCATCGACCGGACGCCCACGGGCCATCCCACGATCGACCGCGTGCTGGCCCAGATGAGCGAGCGGCCCGACCTGCGGACGGTGCGCGATTGGATCGAAGAACTTTTCATACAGCACGACGATCTGGAGGGCCAAGCGCTCGGCTCGTTGATCTCGAGCGGCGTGTTGCGGCACGAGAAATCCAAGCTGCTTTGGATCATCGACGTGGAGCGCTTCCCGCTGGTGAACAACCAGCCGCACCAGCACGTCAAGCTGCGGCTGGCCCACGCCATCCTCTCCGACGCAATTCCCGAGACGCGCGACATCATGCTGGTGAGCGTGGCGGAGGCCTGCGGGCTGCTGGGCTACATCGTGAGCGATGCGGAGCTGAAGAGCCGCCAGGAGCGGATTCAGGTGCTGACGGGCCTGGAAACCATCAGCCGTCAAGTGCGCGAGGCCATCCTGGGACTGGACCAGAGCGCGCGCACGGGCATGACCCGCGTGGTGTAGCCGCTGCCGACACCGCTCCCTGACGGTCGCGGCTCTGAATGCGTGTCGGAGCCGCGACCGTCAGGGAGCGGTATTCGCGGGGCCACTCCCGGACGCTGCCGGGGCGCCATCTGGGCCCACCTTGGCTCCGGTGGTAATTTGGAAGGGCATGCCTTCGCTTCCGGATCGTTCCTTCGGATTTGCTACGCGCGCGCTGCATGCGGGACAGCGTCCCGATGCCGAAACGGGCGCGCGGGCGGTGCCGATCTACCAGACCACCTCGTACGTCTTCGACGACACCGCGCATGCCGCGGCGCTGTTCAATCTGCAGCGCTTCGGCAACATCTACACGCGGATCATGAACCCCACCACGGCGGTTTTCGAAGAGCGCTTGGCCTCTTTGGAGCGCGGCGTGGGGGCGCTGGCGGTGGGCAGCGGGCAGGCCGCGCAGTTCATCGCGCTGGCCAGCCTGGTGGAGGCGGGGGACGAAATTGTGGCCGCCAAAACGCTCTATGGCGGCACGTACACGCAACTGGATGTCAGCTTCCGGCGGCTCGGCGTCGAGACCACCTTCGTCGATCCGGCCGATCCGGAGAACTTCCGCCGCGCCATCACGCCGAAAACGCGGGCGCTGTATGGGGAGACCATCGGCAACCCGGGCATGAACGTTCTGGACATCGCCGCGGTGGCCGCGGTGGCGCACGAGCACAATCTGCCGTTGATGGTGGACAATACTTTCGCCTCGCCCTACCTTTGCCGGCCCATCGAGCACGGGGCGGATATCGTGGTCCATTCGGCCACCAAGTTCATCGGGGGCCATGGCACCTCCATAGGCGGCGTGATCGTGGATAGCGGACGGTTTCCCTGGGGATCGGGACGGTTTCCGCAGTTGCTCGAGCCCAGCAAGGGCTATCACGGCATCCGTTTCTTCGAGACCTTCGGCGACTTCGCCTACATTATGAAAGCGCGGGTCGAGGGATTGCGCGATTTCGGGCCGGCGCTCAGCCCGTTCAATTCCTTTCTGTTTCTGCAAGGCCTCGAAACGCTCAAGCTGCGCATGCAGTGCCACTCGGAGAACGCGCTGGCGGCGGCCCGGTTTCTGGAGCGGCACGAGCGGGTGGCCTGGGTGAATTATCCCGGCTTGGAAAGCAGCCCCTCGCACGCCTTGGCCGGGCGCTATCTGCCGCGCGGCGCGGGCGGCATCCTGACGTTCGGCATCCAGGGCGGCCTGGAGGCGGGACGCCGGTTCATCGAAGCGCTGCAACTGGTCTCGCACCTGGCCAACGTGGGGGACGCCAAGAGCCTGGTGATTCATCCGGCGTCCACCACGCACCAGCAATTGACCACGGAGGAAAAGCTGTCGGGCGGCATCACGGACGATCTGATCCGGCTGTCGGTGGGGTTGGAGGAGGTGGACGATATCCTATGGGATCTGAATCAGGCATTGACGGCCAGCGCGTGAACCAGTGCGCGGTTTCGTTTACCGAGCCGGGGGCGCCCTCTGGGACCGATGGGGTGGGCGGCAACTCGCCGGTGAACCGCACCGCCTTCGCTACGACGGCCTGGGAGCGGATGCGCATTCTGGAGCGCTACCGGCGCATCGCCATGGTGGGGCTGTCTTCGAATCCGTTCCGCCCCAGCCATTTCGCGGCGATTTATCTGCTCTCCGAGGGTTACGACGTGGTTCCCGTGAACCCGCGCGAAACGGAGGTCCTGGGGCGTAAGAGCTATCCTTCGGTGGCGAGCATTCCGGGCCCAAAGGGCACCCCAGAGGGCGCCCGTGTGGAAGTGGTGGACATTTTCCGTGAGAGCGCCGCCGTGCCGGCGATTGTGGAAGAGGCCATCGCCGCCGGCGCCAAGGTGATCTGGATGCAGCTTGGCGTGATTCACGAAGAGGCCGCCCAGCGGGCCCGCGAGGCCGGTCTGGAGGTGGTGATGGACCGCTGCATGAAGATCGAGCACGCACGCTTTTTCGGCGGCCTGAACACCATCGGGATGAACACCGCGGTGATCAGCGCGCGCCGGCGGCGATAACGCTCGTTAAGTTGGGCTGACCTAGCTAGGATGAGAGCCTCCTCTGGACTGCTTAGCCCCGTAATCAGGGAGGCGTTCACCAAGACTCCTGAGGTGGTGTACTCGGAGATAAACCCCGTGCCAGAAGCGCCGTTGTCGTTGTTCGCCACGAAGATGTCCGTGCCGTTCGATGCGACGCCATGAGCCACGTCGACGCCTGTGATCAGGGAGCTATTTATGGTCGCGCCTGCCGTGGTGTACTCGCCGATGGTATTGGTCGGGTCTCCGTTCGCGACAAAGATGTCCGAGCCGAAGGAACTGATTTGGTGCACATTGTTCAACCCTGTGATGAGCGCGGCGTTCAAGGTCGCGCCCCCAGTGGTGTATTCGCCGATGGTGTTGCCGCCGAGCGCGACAAACAGGTCCGAGCCCGAGACCGTGAGACTGTCTGGATCGCTCAGCCCGCTAATAAGCGAGGCGTTCACGACGGCGCCCGACGTCGTGTAGGCGCCGATGGTGCTGCCGCTGCTGTTCGACACGAAAATAGTGCTGGCGTGTGCTGCGCCGGCGGCGGCTAGTGCACCGCACAGCAGACTCAAACAGGTGTTACGTCCCATTGGGTCGATCTCCATCCGGGATTTCCGTTTTGGCCTCCCGGCTTTGAGCAGTACAATATAGCAATCGCCTCGATTGCGACCAATTTTTTGTCAACGGATCGCCGGAAAGCCTTACCAGTACCATGAAAAGCGGGCGGTGCCCCCTCCCGGCAAGAGTCAACGGGAAACGGGTGCGTTTTCTGCGCAATTCTCGGACACTCCAGCGTCCCTCCTTCTTTTCTTGGCCACCCCTTTCACCCCGGCAAGCCGCCCGCTCTTTACCCGTCGGCAAGGGCAGCGCCGAGATCCGCTGCAGAATCGCCGCGAACAACCGGCGCGTCTAATTAATCCCCCGCCGTCACCGCCGCCGGCGCGCGCCTGAGCGGCTCTGGCAAGGGCTTCCAAAAGACTACCGAAAGCACGATCGTGAGCACTTGTATGGCGGCGATCAGGGCCACGCAGGCCGGCCATCCTCCGCGGCTCCAGAAAGGTCCCGGCGCGGCCGAGCCGAAACTGCCGCCGGTGTAATAGAAGGTCACATACAGCCCCACCGCGGCCGCCCGCGCCTCGCGCGCCACCTTGCCTACGTAACTCGCTCCCGCCGAATTGGCGATGAACACTCCCGTGCAGCATAGCGCCAGCCCCAGCATGACCGTAGGCAGGCTGTGCGCCAGCGTCAGGGCGATTCCCAGGATGCCGCCCGAGAAGGCCAGCACCAGCGCGGCGCGATGGCCCAGACGGTCGATCGACCGGCCCGCGAACGGGGTGATGACAGCGCCCACCAGGTAGACCACGAACAGCAGCGCCAGGGCCTCGGTGCCGAGGCCAAAGGGGGGCGCGGCCAGATAGAAATTAATGTAAGTGAAGGTGGCCAGCAGCGTGAACATTACGCAAAAGGCCACCGCGTAAGTGGCCAGCAATTGGGGATTGCGCAGGTGCCGCAGCATGGGCCGCACGGTCGGCGACCCGCGGCGCGCGCGCACGAAGCGCTGTCCGGCCGGAAGCCACGCCCAGATGGCCACGCCGCCCAACGCGTTGAGCAGCCCCAGCACCACGAAGGACCATCGCCAGGAGGCGTGCGCGGCCACCATCCCTGCCAGCATGCGGCCGCAGAATCCGCCCACCACGGTGCCGGTGACATACGCCGCCACGGCCGCGCCCGCGCCGGTTTCCCACTCCTCGTTGATGTAAGCGATGGTGATGACGAAGATGCCCGGTGTAAATACGCCCTGCCAGAAGCGCCAGAAGATAAGCTGTCCGAGGTTCTGCGAAGTGGCCGCCAGCACGGTGGGCAGCGCCAATAGAAACGCCGCCGGCACGATCACGCGCTTGCGGCCCAGGCGGTCGCCAATCACGCCCGCAAACGGCGCGGCGATCGCCACCGCTACCGTGGATGCCGTCACCAGCAAACTGACGGCGGCGGCCGAGGCGCGAAACTGTACGGCCAGCAACGGCAGCAGAGGCTGCGGCGCGAACAGCGTGAGAAAGGCGCAGAACCCCGCGCACACCACCGCGGCCGTGCGGGCCGAAGAATGGCTCTTATGCGACGGCTGGTAAACCGCCGCGGAAGTAAGCATTACCTTCATTATGTGCATAAGCAGTGGATCGGCCGGGGCGCACTTGAGAACCCGCGGCGGCGGCCGCCGGCGGGCTACCCCGCCGCCCCCGAGCCTGCCCCGGCGGACGGGCGGGGCGCGGCGCGAGCCTGCCCCGGCGCCGCTATCCGCAACCTTCGCGCTATGCTTGTGGGGATGGAGGGGTTGTGATCGGTTCCACCGGGCTCCGTTTCTCCGGCGCGCTGGCGTGGGTCTGCGCGTCCGTCCTCGGCGCGCCCGCCGCGGCTTCCGCCGCCGACAAGGATGTCGTCGAATTGCAGAGACAGGTCGCCGTGCTCACCGACAAGGTGAACAGCCTGCAGACGGCGCTCAACTCGCTGCAATCGGCCGTCGATCAGAAACTGGGCGCTCAGGGATCCCTTTTGCAGCAGATTCACACCGAAAACGCGGCAGCCGCCAAGACTGTGGCCGACCAACTCAGCCAGCAGGAGCAAAAGGTCGCCGTGCCGGTGGCCGCTCTAAATGCCAAGATCGACCAGATGATCGCGGCGTTTGCGGCAACTCAGGACAATATCGGCGATATGAACTCCCGCTTGGGCCGCCTGGAGCAGCAAATCGTGGACATGAGAAACGTGGTCAAAGTCCTGCAGGCAGGTCCTCCGCCGGCGCCTTCCGCTCCGCAAACGCCGGGCGGACCTCCTCCCGGCGTGACCGCCCAGGGCCTCTTCCAGGACGCCTCCCGCGACCAACTCTCGGGCAAGTCCGACTTGGCCCTTCAGGAGTACACCGACTATCTCAAGTATTTTGGCGATACCGAGACGGCCGCCGGCGCGCAATTCCACATCGGCGAGATCCTGCTCACGCAGGGCAATGCCGACCACGCCATCCAGGCGTTTGACGCCGTGGCCGGCCAGTATCCCAAGAGCGGCAAAGCGCCCGATGCCCTGTATCTGAAGGCCCAGGCCTTGAAGAAGGAGGGCCAGCGCGCGGAGGCGACTCAGGTGCTGCGCGACCTGGTGCGGCTTTATCCGGATTCGGACGCAGCCGGCCGCGCGAAAACCGATTTGACGGCGCCTCCGCGGGCCCCCAAGAAGTAGTCTCTCCATGCCGGCGCATCCCTCCCATAGCGAACGTGGTTTCGGTTGGCCTGACAACCCTTGGTCCGGATTCCGCCGGCGCTTGGTGCGCTTCGAGCGCCTGGCGGAAGCGGCCAGGCAGGGAATCGCGCGATGCCGCGGGCGTGGGGTCCCCGCGCAAGGGCTGGCGATCCCCGCGCAAAGACTGGCGATCCCCGCGCAAAGACTGACGATTCCCGCGCAAAGACTGGCGATCCCCGCGCAAGGGCTGGCGATCCCCGCACAAAGACTGGCGATCCCCGCGCAAGGGCTGGCGATCCCCGCGCAAAGACTGGCGATCCCCGCGCAAAGACTGGCGATTCCCGCGCACGGAGGCTCCACTTTATGATGAAAACGGCCCTGCTCGTAGCCCTCGCGATCGTCACCGCGAGCTATGCACTGATATGGATTCGGGCGATTGCCCGCGCGCGGCGCAAGCCGCAGCACACCGAAGGGGATGCGCCAGCGGTTATGCCGGGACCGCTGGAAATCGCCATCGGCTTCGGCGCCAATTTCTTCGACACGCTGGGTATCGGTTCCTTCGCCACCACCAGTTCGGTCTTCAAGCTGGCGGGCCTGGTGCCGGACGAGCAGATACCCGGAACGCTCAACGTGGGCCATACGATGCCGTCGATCCTCGAAGCGTTCATCTACATCGCCGTAGTTCAGGTGGACGTCGTCACGCTGGTGCTGATGCTGGCGGCTTCGGCGGCCGGCGCCTGGCTGGGAGCGGGCGTCGTCAGCAGTTGGCCCCGCCGGAAGATCCAGATCGGCATGGGGACCACCTTGACGGCCGCCGCCGTCCTGATGACGCTTTCCCTGTTGCATTGGCTTCCCGGCGGCGGAAACGCGCTGGGCCTCACTGGCGTCAAGCTGGCGATCGCGGTGGCAGGCAACGCCGTTCTGGGCGCTCTGATGACTCTCGGCATCGGCCTCTTTGCGCCCTGCATGGTGCTGGTCGCCCTGCTGGGAATGAATCCGCTGGCGGCCTTCCCGATCATGATGGGATCGTGCGCATTTCTAATGCCGGTGGGGAGCGCCCGGTTTATCCGCACCCGGCGCTACAACCTGAAGGCTGCGTTAGGTCTTACCCTGGGAGGCATTCCGGCCGTTCTGCTGGCGGCGTTCCTGGTGAAATCCCTGCCGCTTACCGCGGTCCGCTGGTTGGTAGTGGCCGTGGTGGTCTACACCGCCACGATGCTGTTACGGTCGGCCAGGATCGAGTGGCAGCGAAATCGGCAGGACGCCTCGCGCGGGACGGGCATCGGGCCCGTCACGCCGGCCCTGGAGCTTCCCGGCGGGGAGGAAGGCGACTAATATAGCGCTTCCATTCCAGTAAACCTGTTCCGCGTCGCGCCCGTCGACTCACGATCGCACGGTGTGGCTCCCCCTTCACACCGTCGGGGCTGCGAAAATGCAGAGTGAAGTGAACGGCTTATGCGCTCTCTGCCTGTCCTCCTCTTGTCGATCGCCCTCCGCGCGGCTGGTCAAGGGCCGCATCCCGCGCCGCGCCCCGTGCCGCGACCGATCAGTTACGATATCGCCGTGCCCGCGCATCCATTCGGAATCGTAACTTCCGCGGATGGAAGCTGGGTATTCGTCGGCCTGGCCAACGACACCGGCGCTGGCGGCATCGCCGGTGGTCCAGGGATCGGGCGGAAGATACCGGCTGGCCGGCGTGGTTCCCCTGCCGTACGCGGCCACCGGGATCGCTCTCACGCATGACGGGAATTTGTTGATCGCCGCGGCCGGGGCCGAGGTGTACTTCCTGGACGTGAGCGGTGTGAATGCCGGCGGTGTGGGCGCAGTGACCGTGGTTGGCTTCCTGAGCGACGGCTCTGGCGCCGGAAGCATCTGGGTGAGCGTGACGGCCGACGATAGCTGGCTCTTCGTCTGCGATGAGGACTCCGGGCAGCTCACCGTGATCAACCTGAACATCGCGCGCGCCCACAGCTTCTCCCAGGCCTCTATCGTTGGTACGATTCCGCTGGGCGCCGCTCCCACATCGACGGTTTTTTCTCCCGACGGCACGTTGGCCTATACCACGGTCCTGACCGTCTCGAGCCTGCTCGGCTGGCCCATCGCATGTACCGAGGAGGGCACCACCGATCCGACCCTGGTCAATCCGCAAGGCGCTGTGGTGGTATTCAATGTGGCGCTCGCCGTCAGCAATCCGCGTGCCGCCGTGACACAATTCAGCCAGTTCGTTCCCGCGGGTTGCAGCCCGGTACGTCTGGCACTCTCGCCCGATGGGCTCACGCTTTATGCCACGGCGCGAAACAGCAACGAGATTCTGGCACTGGATACGACGAAGTTCGCCGCCGACCCGCTGGACGCGGTAACCGCCACGGCTCCCGTGGGGACCGCTCCGGTTCCCGTAGCGCTGATCGATTCCGGCGCGCTGGTAGTGGTGGGCAATTCGAACCGCTTCCTGCAGCCGGACACTCCCCAGTCCCTGGATGTGCTCGACGCGGCCCAATTGCAGGCAGGCGCTGGGGCAGCGGCGCTCGTCTCCACCGTTCCCGCCGGAGCCTTTCCCCGCGCCTTGACCTTGTCGCCCAATGGCGAAACGCTCTTTCTCTCGAATTACGACTCGGATTCCGTGCAGGTGATCGATGCGGCGCGGCTCGGGGTGACCGGGACAGGACGCCCGGCGCCGGGACAATAGCCTTCGCGCAGTTGGCGAAAGCGCCCGCGCTAGCCGACGCTTCTCACGGCTGTTCGGTTGCGATGACGTAGCGCAGGCACTTTTGCCTGCCGCGCCGGCACTCATGCCGACGGTTGCCTTCGTCACTGCGCCACAATCACGAACCGGTGTCGAGACCGGTTCCGGCACCGGTTCCGGCACCGGTTCCGGCGCGACTCTCGACACGGCAGGCATGGGCCCAGAGGGCGCCCCCTGCGCCACGCCGGACAGAAGAGCGCGAGAAATGCGGGCTACCTGCCCTGCCGGTCATTCGCAACAAGATGGGACAGGCGGGCCCAGAGGGCACCCCGCCGGGGAGCGTTTCTCGCAAGAGTCACGCTACCTTCTTTACGAGATGCACAGAACCGGTTTGCCCAGCACGTCCCAGCGCGGCTCGATACCCAGTCCTGGAGCGTGCGGCGCGGCCATCCGGCCATTCTTTCGCTGCGGCGCCCCTTCCGCGATGCTGACCGTTACATAACTGTTGAAGTCCGTCGTGGTGAACAGATAAGCCGGCGGGGTGCTATGCGCAAGCTGCGCGATGGCCGCGGTCACGATGTCTCCGCCCCACGTGTCTTCGATGGTCAACGCAATCCCCATCGACACGCAGAAATCGCGGATTTGCCGCGCTTTGGTGAGACCTCCCACTTTTGAGATCTTCAGGTTGATAATGTCCATGGCCTGGTCCCGGATTCCTTCGGCCACCATGGACAGGCTATCCACCACTTCATCGAGCACAAAGGGCCGGTTGGTGTGACGCCGGACTGCCAGGCATTCCTGGTAGCTGGCGCAGGGCTGCTCGATGTAAACATCCACGTCTCGAACGGCGTCCGCCACGCGGATGGCCTGGTGCTGGGTCCATCCGGTGTTGGCGTCCGCAATCAGCACATCGCCCCGTTGAAGCTTCCCGGCGGCTTCCCGGATTCGATCGATATCGGTGTCCGGATCGCCCCCCACTTTGAGCTGGAACTTGGTGTAGCCTTCCGCGCGGTAGAGGGCCACCTTCTCCGCCATGCGGGCCGGAAGATCCTGGGAAATGGCGCGGTACAACGGGAACGATTCTCCATAGCGCCCCCCGAGCAGGGTGACGGCCGGCAGGCCCGCGACCTTCCCCAGGATGTCCCAGCAGGCCATATCCAGGGCGGATTTCACGTAGGGGTGGCCGCGCAGGGCTTCGTCCATGCGGCCATTCAGCACGGAAAGCTCTGTGGGGTCGCAGCCGATGAGATGCGGCGCCAGCCTGGCAATCCCGGTCCGCGCGCCTTCGGCATACGCCGGCAGATAGGCGGGCCCCAGCGGGCAGATTTCCCCATAGCCCGTGATTCCTCCCTCGGTATGTATCGCCACGACCGTGGAATCGAAGACTTCGACGGAATTGCCCCCGGACCACCGGTAACTGCCTTCGTACAACGGCAGATTCACCTGGAACGCCTCGATTTTAGTGATCTTCGGCATAGGTTCATGATAGCCGGTGCCGCCCGGCAGCCGAACCGCCCCCTCCCGGCCATAAGCGTCAGAATAGGCCGGCTGGAGTGTAGCCGGGACTTCTACGCGTAGGGCGTTTATTCGGCCAATCGTGATGCCCGCGCACGCGTAACTCATCTGGAATCTGCGTGCTAGGGGCGCGTGCACAGATTGGACCGAATAACCGCGAAAAAACCGGCCAAACTGCTTGACTCTAAGTCACTT
>JBKQPR010000373.1:0-6639 GCA_052144935.1 Bryobacteraceae bacterium | reverse complement strand
TTCTCGCGACTGCCGCCAAAATCTCAATCTTCGTGAAATTCATCCGCGACCGGCTTGACCTGTCCAGAACCGAAGGAACCACCTTGGCGGCATGAGACACCAACCCTCACATATCGGTACTCTCAAGGAGATATACATACGCGCATAATTAAAGGGACATGACGATCAGCAAAGAGGGAGCAGGTACGAACTGATGAGTGCGGGGTGGCACTGCATTTCACCAAAGACGCGAGTCAGCGTGATTTCGAGCTCCGCGCGGCTGGCAAAGTATCGGTTGTGTGTTCCCGTCCGGCGTGTGTGTTGCCACAACCGCTCGGTGGGATTGAACTCCGGCGAGCAGGGCGGCAGTTGGTGCACCTCCAGCCAGTGGCGGTTGGCGCGGAACCAACTCCAAACCTCCGCATCCTTGTGATAGGAGGCGTTGTCCTGGATGAGAATGGCTCCCTGCCGGCGATAGGACCGCGCCTGGTCCAAAAACGCCAGGTAGCTGGAGGCGTTGAAGACCGTGTCCTCGCGGTAGTGAAAACGAGTTCGCCAGAGTTCGATGGCGCCCAGAATCTTGACGTTCTGGCGTTCGCCGGTGACGGGGACTTCCGGAGGATGTCCCACCCGACTCCAGGTGGCATGCAAGGTCGAGTCCTGGCGGAAGCTGGCTTCGTCGGTTAAGATCAGGGCCCAGTTTTGCGAGCGGGCTTTTTTTAAATCTGTGGATAGGTGCGTCGAAGTACGCGCCGTGGCCGCTCCCGGCTCGCTGTTACTCACCCTTACCGCAAGCTCACGGACTATCTGCCTCTTCTTCCGTGAGAACACGTGTTGGCGTTCAGTACCGGGCCTCTTGGGAACCGCGAACCGGTGATTCTATCTATCCAATTTTGATCTGCCATTTTCGCCAGCGGGATGAGAGGCTGATTGCCGCTGCCCGGCGGACCGATCCGTCGAGCCGTGCCAGCCCCTCTGTTTCGGAGGGTGGCCGGGATGATCGGGCCGGCTCCCGTCCGGAGCCGTTGTCGAAACTATCCCTAAAGTCCGGAGCCGTTTCCGCCGATATGTTAACCATGTGGACTGGTACGCCGGAACGGATTGAGAGTTTGACACCGGATGCCGGGGGCGCCAACGGCGATGCACGCGCGTCGGCCGAGAGCCTGCGCCAGGATTTCGAGCGCCACCTTCGACGGACCTTAGCAAAGGATCGCTATACCGCGACCGACCGCGACCGGTACTTCGCGTTGGCCCTGGCGGTTCGAGACCGTCTGATCGAGCGATGGATCGCCACCCAGCAGACCCATCACAAAAGGAATGTCAAGCGGATCTACTACCTGTCGCTCGAGTTCCTGATTGGCCGCCTGCTGGGGAATAACGTCATCAATCTGAAGCTGGAAGACAGTTGCCGTGAGGCGATGGCGGAGCTAGGGCTAGATTGGGAGGCCCTCCGCGACCGAGAAGTGGACGCGGGCCTGGGTAATGGCGGCCTGGGCCGCCTGGCCGCCTGTTTTCTCGACTCCATGTCCACGCTGAGCCTTCCGGCGATCGGTTACGGCCTCCGCTACGACTTCGGCATCTTCAACCAGAGAATTGTGAACGGCTACCAGGTGGAGCAGCCGGACGAGTGGCTCAAGCTGGGCTACCCCTGGGAAATCGCCCATCCGGAGTTCTCGTTTCCGGTGCAGTTTGAAGGCCGCGTGGAGGTCATCTCGGGACCGGGGGGCAAAGAATGGCGCTGGGTGGACACCAAGACCGTGATGGGCATGCCGTACGACCTGCCGGTTGTGGGATATGGCGGAAGCACGGTGAACACGCTCCGGCTGTGGTCGGCGAAAGCAGCCGAGGAGTTCGACCTGGACGACTTCAACCGGGGCGAGTATGTCGACGCGGTGGCCAACAAAGTCCTCGCCGAAAACCTGACCAAGGTACTGTACCCCAACGACAACGTGTTTGAAGGCAAGGAACTGCGCCTGAGGCAGCAGTACTTCTTCGTTTCCTGCTCCCTTCAGGATATCCTGCGCCGCTTTAGGTCGGACGGCAATCGATGGGATGAATTTCCGCAGAAAGTGTTCATGCAATTGAACGACACCCATCCCACGCTGGTGATTCCCGAGCTCATGCGGTTACTCATGGACCGCGAGGGCATTGGATGGGAGCGCGCCTGGAAGATCACCACTCATGCGACCGGCTACACCAACCACACGATCTTGCCCGAGGCGCTGGAGAAGTGGCCCGTCGGCATGATGGAAAGGTTGCTGCCGCGCCACCTCCAGATCATCTATGAGATCAACGCCCGGTTTATGCGGGAGGTGTCTTCCCACTATCTCCTGGACCAAGACCGCCTGCGCCGCATGAGCATTATCGAGGAGGACGGAGAAAAGCATGTCCGCATGGCGCACCTGGCCGTGGTCGGCTCCTGCTCGGTGAATGGCGTGGCGAAGCTGCATAGCGAGCTTCTCAGGAACGTCGTATTACGCGACTTTGCCGACTATTGGCCTGCCAAGTTCAACAACAAAACCAACGGGATCACGCCACGGCGCTGGCTCCTCAAGGCGAATCCCGCCCTGGCGCAACTGATCACCGAAACGATTGGGGAGCAATGGATCACGGATCTCGATCAGCTTCGAAGGTTGGAGGCGTTCGCGGACCATGCCGATTTTCAGGAGCGCTTCTTCCTGACCAAGCGATCGAACAAGGAGGCGCTCGCCCGGCACATCGGGCGCGAACTGGGTATCCCGGTTTCGGCGGACTCGCTGTATGACGTGCAAGTGAAGCGGCTGCACGAGTACAAGCGCCAACTCCTGCTCATGTTGTACGTTATTGTCCTGTACGGCCGGGTCAAAAGAGATCCGGCTCTGCCCATCGCGCCCCGCACCTTCATCATCAGCGGCAAGGCCGCGCCCGGTTATGCGATCGCCAAGCTGCTTATCAAGCTCATTCACCAGGTAGCGGAGGTCATTAACCGGGATCCCCAGATCTCGGACAAGCTGAAGGTCGTGTTCCTGCCGAATTACCGGGTGTCGTTGGCGGAGAAAATCATTCCGGCCGCGGACCTCAGCGAGCAGATTTCGCTGGCCGGCACGGAAGCATCGGGCACGGGCAACATGAAACTGCAACTCAACGGGGCTTTGACCATCGGGACCCTCGATGGGGCCAACCTGGAAATCATGGAGGAAGTCGGCAAAGATAACATCTTCATCTTCGGACTAAGCGCTCAAGAGGTGGAACGGCGCCGGCCTGGCTACAATCCACGCGAGATTTACAACCACGATGAGGAGATCCGGCAGGCGATAGACCTGATTGAGCGGGATTTTTTCAGCATGTTGGAGCCTGGGATCTTCAGGCCCCTCACCCAAGCGCTTCTGTCTCAAGGCGACCATTATATGCTCCTGGCAGATTTGCGGGAGTATATCCGCACACAGGAACGGGTGGATTCGGCATACAGAGATCGCAACGGATGGATCCGGAAGGCCATCTTGAATGTGGCTCGATCCGCAAAGTTTTCCTCCGACCGCACCATACGGGAATACGCTTCCGAGATCTGGCATGTGGACCCATGTGAAATTGTGCCGGAGCGCGAATCCTGAGGGCGGTACTCAGCGAACCGGCGTCCGGTACCCGGGCGTCACGGTCACGTTGAGCAGGGCGCAGTGGTAATCGGCGCCGGGAGCAATCTGCAGCGCACCGTCCGGCCGCGAGACCACCATGCTGTGAGTCTTCGGATAGATGAACCAGACCTCGGCCGCGCCGTCGGCGAGATAGAGCAGCCGCTTCTTTTCCAACTCGTGGGCAGTGTTGCCGCGGGAGGCGATCTCAATGGCGATCATGGGAGATCCCTGATTCCAATCGTCCTCGACGCGCTGATCCGGCCAGGAAACGCTGACGTCCGGCACCAGCCAGCGGCGGGGAGCGAGCCGGTAAGCAGCTTCGATCCAAATCCGGGACGGATCCAAGACGGGCTCCAGCAGTGCGACGATTCGTCTGGACAGCTCGGAGTGCGAATGTTTGGCGGGAGGCAATTCGATCAGCTCTCCATCCAGGAGTTCCTGTTTGCCGATATACTCCGGCAGTTCCAGAAACTGCTCTTCCGAAAGCAGGGCTTGGACGCTCACGATCCCTATTGTACAGCGCGGGCGGCGCTTACACGGCGACCGGTTCGGCCGCGTAGCGCTCCGCCATTTTCGCCAGCGGGATGGGTGCGTAATCGTGGGCGTGGCCGGCCTGGCCAAACTGCGTCATGCGCAGCGCCACAACCTTCTTCATGGCCTCGCGCGCGGGCTTCAGGTAGCTGCGCGGATCGAACTCCTCGGGCTTTTCGGCGAACACTTTGCGGATCGCTCCGGTGATCGCCAGGCGGTTGTCCGTATCCACGTTGATCTTGCGCACGCCGTTGCGGATGCCGAGCTGGATCTCCTCCACCGGCACGCCCCAGGTGGGCTTCAACTTGCCGCCGTACTGGTTGATGATGTCCTGCAGATCCTTGGGGACGCTGGAGGAGCCGTGCATTACCAGGTGCACGTTGGGCAGGCGGCGGTGGATCTCGATGAGACGCTCCATTTTGAGCGTTTCGCCGGTAGGCTTCTGGCTGAACTTGTAGGCCCCGTGGCTGGTGCCGATGGCGATGGCCAGCGCGTCCAGGCCGGTCTGCTTCACGAACTCGACCGCCTGCTCGGGGTCGGTGAGGTGGCTGAGGCCGTCGAGACCCGCGCCGTGACCGTCTTCAATGCCGCCCAGGCAGCCGATTTCGCCTTCCACGGTGACGCCCTTGGCGTGAGCCAGCTCGACCACCGCGCAGGTCGCCTCCACGTTGTATGCAAACGACGAGGGAGTCTTGCCGTCGGGCATCAGCGAGCCATCCATCATGACGCTGGTGAAGCCCATCTCGATGGCGCTCTTGCACGTCTCCACGCTGTTGCCGTGATCCAGGTGCAGAACGGTGGGGATCTCGGGATAAATTTCGGTGGCGGCCAGCATCAGGTGATACAGGAAGCGGTCCTGCGAGTAAGCCCGCGCGCCGCGGCTGGCTTGGACGATCGCCGGCGACTGCGTTTCGCGGGCAGCCTCCATGATCGATTGAATCTGTTCCATATTGTTGACGTTGAACGCGCCAACGCCGTAGCCGGCGAGAGAGGCTTCGTCGAGCACTTGCCGCATGGACACTAGTGGCATAATGATTTCTCCTTGAAGGGTTCTAATAATACCCGAAATTCCGTAATGCTCACGCTAACATGATTGCGCGGAGACGGGCAAGAAGAGGCGCCGCCTCTCGCGCCGTCCGCGCCGCCCCAGCGCCCGCAGGCCCCCGCGAAAACTCGCGGCGCCTCGCAGCGGGTTTTCTACAATAAGGATTCATGCAACCTTCCACAACTGCCTCGCGCCGCTTCGCCCGGTACGCCTGGGGCGTGCTGGCTCTGAATGTGGCGGTGGTGCTGTGGGGGGCGCTGGTGCGCGCCACCGGGTCGGGCGCGGGGTGCGGCAGCAACTGGCCGCGCTGCAATGGTGAGGTGATCCCCACTTCGCCCACCGTCCATACCCTCATCGAGTTCACGCACCGCGCCATGACCGGCGCCGATCTGCCGCTAGTCGCGCTGCTGGTCTGGTGGGCGTTTCGCCAGTTTCCCAAACGCCACCCGGTGCGCGCCGCCGCGGTGCTTTCGGCCGTCTTTCTGGTCACCGAAGCGCTCATCGGCGCGGGCCTTGTGCTGTTCGACCAGGTGGCTCAAAACGCCTCGGCCAGCCGCGCCTGGTGGCTCTCCGGACATCTCCTCAACACCCTCACTCTGCTCGGCGTCCTCACCCTGACGGCCTGGTGGGGCATGGGAAACGTACCCGCCCGCTTAGGTGGTAAACCGGCGCTCGCGGCCGGCTTGAGCCTGGCGGCAGGGGCGCTGTTGGGAATCAGTGGAGCCATCGCCGCCCTTGGCGACACGCTGTTCCCCTCGGCATCGCTGGCCGCGGGACTGGCACAGGATTTCGCCCCGGCCGCCAACTTCTGGGTGCGGCTGCGCCTGTTCCACCCGGTGATCGCCGCGGGCGTGGCGGTCTGGCTGGTGTATTATGCCGTTTCCAGCATGGCGCGCCGTCCGGAGCTGAGGCCGCGGGCTTTCCCGCTGCTGGCGTTGGTCGCGGTGCAGATGGTGGCCGGCGCCGCCAACCTGCTATTATTGGCGCCCGTATGGATGCAGATCCTGCACCTGCTACTGGCGGACCTGCTGTGGATCTCGCTGGTGATCTTCTGCGCGGAGGCGTGGAGCGCTCCGGCGTAGCGCTCCGGTGTCGCATTGAGTCGTGGCTCTGGGCGCGGTCGCTCACGCACCGTGATCACCAGGACGGGCAATGACGGGACGGAACTCGCGCCGGGGACGTTGGACGCTATATTCAAGAAGGCAGAACTGCAATCCTCGCGAGGCGCTATCCGATAATCATCGAGCAGACAGGAACAGGCTACTCCGCCTATTCACCGGATCTCCCCGGATGCGCGGCCGTTGGCGACAGCGAGGAAGAGACGCGCCGAAATTTCCAGGACGCCTTGAATTGTTTACCGGCCAAAAACGGGCGGCAGGGTCCAGGCGGGAGAAGTTGAGCCTTTTCTTCCAGATGGAGGTGAAACTCAGTAGGGAGCGGCGTGGCCAATCGCCATGCCCGCTTCCCAGCCCT
>JBKQPR010000372.1:0-14584 GCA_052144935.1 Bryobacteraceae bacterium | reverse complement strand
TCCTGGGGATGATGATCCAGATCGGCGCCATCCCGGCCCCGACGGCGGCGTGATCCCGTGACATCCAAGACCTTATCAGGGCTGGAAACGTGCAGCCTTCTGCCGGCAGTGGAGAAAACGTTAACATCTATGGCCGACAGCTTTCACGCAGGCTTGCTGAAAGCTCACAGTTGTGGGAGGTCGCGATGAAGTCGGCGCTCGGCGCCGGGACCGTACGCCTTGCGCGCATGTTACTTTCCGAGAGCCCTCGTTTGTGGTTCCCAGGCGAATCGCCCCTGGGTAAGAAGATCCGCGCCGGCCAGTACAACGGAAGCTTTGACGATTCGCCGTTCCGCGAAGTGGTGGGCGTAGCCGCGGACGTTGCGCAGTATGGCCTGGGTCTGCCCTCTACACCGCAGATTTACATGCCGCACGCGCAATTCGTCGCGCGATTCATGACGCTGCCGACTTTTTCGATTCTCTGGCGCGCGTTATGGCGGCGCCAGGCGATCTGAACGAGCGCACGTTGGCCTGGTCCAAATACCACCGGAGCTGGCCCACGGCCGTCAAGCGTAAACCGGACACCATCACTAACCAGGGACCTGCCCGCCACTGCCAAGGGGCGGCTTCAGTTCGACAAGATCTCCCCGGGCTTCTTGGCTGACCCCTCGGCCGGAGAGGGGACATCTTCACCTGTAAATAACAGGCGAAGTACAGGTCAAATGGCGGGATCTTTCCTGGGCGCCGTACAAGTAAACAGAACCCTCCAGACGCGCAGATCCATCCTGAGGGCAATGCCCGAGGGACCTTTTTGGAATTGGAATGAAACGGAATGAAACTGCGAATCTGGAGGTCTGTAAGTTACTGATTCTAAGGTGGCCAGGGACGGAATCGAACCGCCGACGCCAGCCTTTTCAGGGCTGCGATCCTCGGTAGAACCCGTGAGGCCCGGCCACATCAACTGGATGGGAAGCGCCATGTCTGAAACGTGATCCCACAGTCCAGTCGTGCTTATATTAACGCTCATGCGTGGGCCCGGCTGCCCCACGAGGATCGGCCCTCGCACGCGGCTGCTATCATGTTTGAGGAATGAACCTGGCGGTGGCATCCGATCACGGCGGCTTTCCTCTGAAGGGCCGCATCCTCGACGAATTGCGCGAGTGGGGGCATCAGGCGGAGGATCTGGGCGCCTTCTCGGCCGAACCTTCGGATGATTATCCCGACTATGCCCGCGCCGTGGCGGAGGCCGTTCTCCAGGGCCGCGCCGACCGCGCCATTCTGATCTGCGGCAGCGGCGCGGGGGCCTGCGTGGCGGCCAACAAATTCCGCGGCATCCGCGCCTCCATCTGCCACGACAGCTTCTCCGCACGGCAATGCGTCGAGGATGACAACGTCAACGTGATGTGCCTGGGCGCGCGCGTGGTGGGACCCGAGCTGGCCGTGGATCTGGTGCGAATTTACGTCGCCGCACGCTTTTCCGGCGCCGAAAGGCACCGCCGCCGCCTGGCCAAGGTGGCCGCTTTCGAAGCCGAGTTCGGCCGGTAATCCCGGTAATCGCCAACCTTGCTCCATGCCATTTGTTAAGCTAATCCATTAAATGACAATCGATGAGATCCGTGAGCTGATCCAGTTGGCCACCGAAACCGGGATCGCCGAACTGGAAGTGCAGCGCGGCGACAACCGTGTCCGCATCCGCCGCGCGGCGTTCGCCGCACCCCAGGAGATTGTGATGGCTGCGCCCGCCCCGCCCTCGAGTCCCGCCGCCGAAGCGCCCCGCGAGAAGGCCGAGAAGCCCGAGCGGACCGAAAAACCCGAGCGGGCCGAGAAGCCCCACGATCCCACCTTGCATCTGGTGAAATCCCCGATCGTCGGCACCTACTACGACAGCCCCTCTCCCGGCGCGGCGCCCTTTGTGCGCGTGGGTGAGCGGGTGAAGCCGGATACGGTGCTCTGCATCATCGAGTCCATGAAGCTGATGAACGAAATCGAGGCGGAGACTTCCGGCATCATCGAAAGCAAGCTCGTGCTGAACGGCCAGCCGGTGGAGTACGGGGAGGCCCTGTTTGCCGTCCGTACGGTTTAACAAGATCCTGATCGCCAACCGCGGCGAAATTGCCGTTCGCGTCATTTGCGCCTGCAAGGAACTGGGCATTCAGACCGTAGCGGTCTATTCCGAGGCCGACCGCTACAGCTCGCATGTGCGATTTGCCGATCAGGCCATATGCATCGGCCCGGCCAAGAGCGCGCGCAGTTACCTGGATATCGCCTCCATCATCAGCGCGGCCGAAATCACCAATGTGGATGCCATTCACCCCGGTTACGGTTTTCTCAGCGAGAACGCCGGCTTCGCGGAAGTGTGCGAAACCTCCAGCCTGAAGTTCATCGGGCCGCGGCCGGAGGTGATCCGGCTGATGGGGATCAAGGAACGCGCCCGCGCCTTCATGCGCGAAATGGGCGTGCCGGTGCTGCCGGGGTCGCCGGGGGTTTTGAAGACGCCCGAAGAGGCCCTGGAACTGGCCGGATCGATTGGCTACCCGGTGATTCTGAAGGCTTCGGCCGGCGGCGGCGGGCGCGGCATGCGGGTGGTGCAGAAGCCCGCCGAGTTGACCTCCCTGTTCGCCCAGGCGCAAACCGAAGCGGGCGCGGCGTTCAGTTCGCCGGATCTCTACCTGGAGAAGTACATTGCCGCACCGCGCCATATCGAATTTCAGGTGCTGGCCGACGAGCACGGCAACGCGGAGATCCTGGGCGAGCGCGAGTGCAGCATCCAGCGCCGCCACCAGAAGTTGATCGAGGAATCGCCCTCGCCGGTGCTGGGCGCGGCGCAGCGCGCGGAAATCTCGGCGGCGCTGAAGAAGGCCGTGCCCGCCTCCGGATACACCAACGCCGGCACGGTCGAGTTTCTTATGGACGAGACCGGCAAGCTCTATTTCATCGAAGTGAACGCCCGCGTGCAGGTGGAACATCCGGTCACCGAGTTTGTCACCGGCATCGATATTGTGAAGGCCCAGATCCGCATCGCGCAAGGCGAGAGCCTGGCGGAGATTTTGCCGGGCCCCATTGCGTTTCGCGGCCACGCCATCGAGTGCCGCATCAACGCCGAGAATCCCGACACGTTCGTGCCCTCGCCGGGCCGGATCACGGGCTTTCACCTGCCGGGCGGTATCGGCGTGCGCGTGGACACATGGGCCTATACCGACTGCGTGATTCCGCCCTTTTACGATTCCCTGGTAGCCAAGCTGATCGCTTACGGGAACGACCGCGGAGAAGCCATTCGCCGGATGCAACGGGCCCTCGAAATGTTCATCGTGGAAGGCATTCACACTTCCATCCCGCTGCACCGCCGCATCCTGGCCCACCCGGATTTTCAGGCCGGCCGCTTCGATACCACCTTCATCGCCGCCAAGATGCAGTGAGCCGGACGCCATAGGCGGCGCATCCCCTCCCCTGACCGAAATCCCGCCGCGTCCCGGCCGGGCGGCTCTTTGGAAATGGAATTCTCATGACTGCGCTTCCCGGAAAGGCGGCCCACATGTGCCGAAAGTCTACCTGTAAACCATTAAAACCAAGCAGGTTGTTTCTTTGGCAGGCACAACTTGGGCGCTTTTCCGCTTTCCGGAAGGCACCCGGATCTCCGCCACCGGCCCTGCCGGGTTTGCCGAATCTGCTGTGGTCTCCTTGATGGGCCCCTCGTCTGGGCCCCTCACTGGATCCCCCTCCAAGCTCGCGGGTTCCAACCGGAGATCCAATCGCGCGCGGTCCCGGGTCCCCGGGTGCACCAATGGCCCCGCCGCGGCCGGACCCGAACGAAAAATGCCCCCCGGGGAGACCTCCATCGCGCTGGATTTTCCGGCCGAGCCTCGCCGCAGTCCCCACCTTCCACCGCGGCTGCCGCTTGCCGCCCGTTCCATGTTGTTAAAATCGAAGATTGCCTGAATCCCTCGTGACTGTGGCGATCCCCACACTGGCTGCGGATGAGAGGCTGCAACAATGCTTGGATTCTCTCGGACGGCAGACGCGCCGCGATTTTGAAGTGGTTATCATCGACAACAGCGGAAAGGGTTTGGCTACCCGCTACGGAGGCGGGGCGCCCCCTGGAGCACCCTCCGGGTCGCCCCCCAGCGTGCCCCCTGGGGTGTCCTCTGAGGTGCCCTTCGGCGGGCCCTCCAAGCCCGCCGCGCGCGTGATCTCCAACCCGCGCAACGTGGGCTTCGGCGCGGCCATCAACCAGGGAATCGCGGCCAGCCGCGCGCCTTACCTGGCTACCCTGAACGACGATGCCGTGGTCCACCCCGGCTGGCTGCATGCGTTGGTCCAAGCCCTGGAGCGGCGCCCGGACGCCGGCATGTGCGCGTCGCAGGTCCGCCTCTTCGGCGAAGGCCTGCTGGATTCGGCGGGCATGCTGATGGCCCGTGACGGCAGCAGCAAGCAACGGGGCCATGGCCGCCCGCCCGGGGATTTCCCGGTCCCCGAGGAGACCCTTTTTCCCAGCGGTTCGGCGGCCCTCTACCGCCGCGCCATGCTGGACGATATCGGCGGCTTCGACCCCAGTTTCTTCCTCTACTGCGAAGACACCGACCTGGGACTGCGCGCGCGCTGGGCCGGGTGGAAGTGCCTGTACGCCCCGGATGCCGTGGTGGAGCATCGCTATTCGCACTCGGCCGGCCGCGCCTCGCCGCTCAAGGCTTACTACGTGGAGCGCAACCGGCTGTTCGTGGTGGCCAAGAACTTTCCCGCCGGCATGGCGCTGGCGGCCCCTTGGGTGACCTTGGCCCGCTATTTCTGGCACGCCTGGTATCTGCTGCGGGGCCACGGCCCGGCGGCCCGCTTTCGCGCCGAGGGCCATGCGGGGCCGAAGATGTTGTGGTACGCCGTGAAGGCGCACGCCGCCCTGGCGGTCAATGCGCCCCGGCTGTGGCGCGAGCGCCGCCGCATCCGCCGCCGCGCGCGCATCACCCCGGCGGTCTTCCGGCATCTCTTGCGCAGCCACTCCATCGGCGCGCGGAAGGTGGCACGGCTTTGATGCGCCCGGCCCGTCCGGATTCCTTGCTGGTGATCGTGCCGGCCTTCAACGAACAGGAGGCCATTGGCGGCGTGGTGCGCTCGGTGCGCCGGCATGTGCCCGGAGCGCCCGTGCTGGTGATCGACGATTGTTCGCTCGATGGCACCATCGCCGCGGCCGAATCCGCCGGCGCCGAAGTGCTGCGCCTGCCCCACCATCTGGGCCTGGGCGGGTGCGTGCAGGCCGGTTACAAGCTGGCCTTCGAGCTGGGCTTCGAATATGTCATCCGCGTGGATGGCGATGGCCAGCACGATGCGAGCGACATCCCGCGCATTCTGGATCGCCTCAAGACTTCCGGCTGCGAAATGGTGATCGGGGCCCGCTGCGACGGCGATGGCGGCTACCGCTCGGGCGCGGTCCGCTCGCTGGGCGTCCGCTTTTTCCGCATGGTGCTGCGCCCCATCCTGGGCAAGCCGGTGACCGACCCCACTTCGGGATTTGTGGGTGTCAACCGCCAGGCGCTGGCCGTTTTCAGCCAGAGCTTCCCGCTGGACTATCCCGAAATCGAAGCGCTGGTGGTGCTCCAGCGCAGGCGCTTCCGCTTCGAGGAAGTGCCCTGCAAGATGCACCCGCGGGTTACCGGGCGCTCGTCCATCACGGCGCTCAAGTCCATTTCTTACATCGCCCACGTGCTCCTCGGAGTATTCGTCAACGTGTTGAAATACGAAGGGCGCGCCGCGCGCGCGCGCCGCCTCGGGAAGCCCCCCGCGCCGCCGGGCGGAAAGGGAGGATAACATGGACCGCTTGTTGGGTGCTCACCTTGCGAGGCAATGCATTACAGCAGGGTCGACTCTTCGCCCGCGGTGGTGCAGGCGATTCGCCTGCCAGCCTTTGATTGGGGCTCCACTGCTTTGTGGGGCAGCCAATTCTGGGCCGCCCTCTGGGCCCAGCCGGCTTTCAGCCGGCGCCTGCCAGCCCCGAAGACTCGCGCATGACCTGAAAGAGCCGCCTGAGGCTGCCCCGCAACCAGGCCTCCGGCCGTCCGATGCGGTGAGGCTCCGAAGCCGGCCGCGGGGTGCCCTCTGGTCCCGGCGCCTTCCGGGCCCGGCTGCGTTCCGAGCCGCGGCTAAGTTCCGAGCCGCGGTTGCGTTCCGAGCCGCGACCGCGTTCCGAGCCGCGACCGTCAGGGAGCGGTTCTCTCAAAAAGCACAATATCTCGCCATCGAAGACCTGGCGCCGAATGCTGCCAAGGGCAAAGTCAGTGGCATTGGACGGGGTGGGGCGCTCTCCGGGCCCTGGTCCCGTCTGCCAACCCGCCGGAGGGACATCAAATGGACCGCCTGTTAAACGTCACCACCGTGCTCAGCGTGGCGCTGCTGATCATGGTGCTGGTTTCCGTGCGGCGCGCGCACATCCGGGTAGAATATTCGGTGAGCTGGCTGCTGGCCGCCGGGTTTATGCTGGCGCTTTCGCGGGCGCGGCCGGTGCTGGAATATATCACCCGGCACTTCGGCATTCCCGACACGCCGCTCACCCTCTTCCTGGCCGCGGGCAGCGTCTTTCTGATTATGTTCTTCCGCTTTTCGGTGATCATCTCCGATCTGCGCGACGACAACATCGCCCTGGCCCAGCGCGTCGCCATCCTGGAATATCACATCCGCAGCCTCGAGAAACATGAAAGCTAAGAAACGCCCGAGTTCCAAGACCGCCGTGCCGGCCGCCTCATCCTCATTCCGGTGGGGCTGGGCGGCCGCCGCCGCAGCGCTCTGCGCCGTCTTCTGGGCTTACGGTCCGGCGCTCCGCGGCCCGTTCCTCTTCGATGACGCCGACCTGCCGTTCGCCCTGCCGAACTTCAGTCCGTCGTTGAAAGCCTGGCTCGCCGGGACCCGCAAGCTGCTCATGTTCAGCTACTGGGTGAACGCACGGATCGGCCACG
The DNA here is from genome assembly GCA_052144935.1 of Bryobacteraceae bacterium. Classification (GTDB taxonomy): domain Bacteria; phylum Acidobacteriota; class Terriglobia; order Bryobacterales; family Bryobacteraceae; genus JOPF133. The sequence continues at coordinate 7,667 of JBKQPR010000372.1, read as the reverse complement.
ACGATCCGTATTCCTATCACGTGCTGGGCGTGCTGATCCACGCGGTGGCCGCCGCGCTGGTTTTTCTGATCGTACGGAGGCTGCTGGAATGGTCCAAGTCCGAGCCGGCCTCGCGGAACCTGCTGGCCGGATTCGCCGCCGCCGTGTTCCTGCTGCACCCGGCGCAGACCGAGGCGGTAGCCTACATCGCGGGCCGCTCGGAAGCCCTCAGCGCGATGTTCTTCTTCGCTGCCTTCACGGTCTTCCTGTACCGCCGGCAGCCCCCCGTCCGCTGGGGCGAAACCGCCGCGGTGCTGCTGCTGTTCATGGCCGCGCTGCTTTCCAAGGAGCCGCCCATAGTGCTTCCCGTGGTGCTGCTGCTCACCGACTATTGGTGGAATCCCGGCTTCACCTTCTCCGGAATTCGCGGCAACTGGAAGTTGTACGTGCCGGTGATGGTGGGCGCGCTGGCCGGATTGGCGATTATCTGGAAAGGCGTGCTCACCGCCGAAACCGCCGGCTTTCAGCTCAAGGACTTCACCTGGTATCAATACTTCTTCACCCAGTGCCGCGGACTGTTCGTCTATCCCGGCATCTTCCTGTTTCCGGCCAACCTGAACGCCGATTGGGACTTCCCCATTTCCCGCACTCTTTTCGACCATGGCGCCATTTTCGGCCTGGCCGCGCTCGTGGCGCTGGCCGCTGTCGCGTGGCTTTACCGCCGCCGCTTTCCCCTGGCCTCCTACGGCTTCTTCCTCTACCTGCTGTTGATGGCGCCCACCTCTTCGATCATGCCCATCCAGGACGCCATCGCCGAGCGCCGCCTGTACTTCTCGATGATCGGGCTGCTGCTGATCGTGGTGGATTTTCTGGGCCGCCTCAAGGTGGAACGGCGTGGGCTGGCCTTCGCCTGCGCGGCGGTGGTGCTCGTCGCAGCCATGGCCACGTACGCGCGCGCCGCGGTTTGGGCCGATCCCATCCGGCTGTGGGAGGACACCGTGCGCCAGTCCCCCCGTAAGTTCCGCGCCCACTTCCAACTGGGCTACGCTTACTACGACCGCCAGCGGTACGGCGCGGCCGTCGAGGAGTACCAAAAGGCCGGCGATTTGCCGGCCCGCGATCTCCGCGAGAGGAATAACCTGCTGGTGGACTGGGCCCTTGCCCTGGATGGGCTGGGACGCCCCGCCGACGCCATCGCCAAACTGCGCGAAGCTGCCGCCACGGAGCCTACCGCGCACGTTTACTCGCAGATTGGTATGATTTATGCAAAGCAGTCCGAGTGGGCCCCCGCGCTGGACGCTTTGGACCAAGCCCAAAAGCTTGACGCCGGATATGCCATGACCTACGTATATCGGGGGAAGATCTACGAATTGATGAAAGACCCAGCCGCCGCCATCCAGCAGTTCCAGCGCGCCCTGGAACTCGATCCCGCCGACGACCAGGTCCGCCAGGAACTGCTCCGGCTGCGGAGCCTGCCGCCTGGCGGGCGTGGAAGATGAACCCGCCGCTGCGCATCGGCATCAATGCACTGTACCTGATTCCGGGCCGCGTGGGCGGCACCGAGATTTATCTGCGCGGCCTGTTGCCGGCGCTGGCGGAAATCGATCCGGTCAACCGCTACGTAGTCTTCACCAGCCGCGAAGCGGACTCGCAACTGGTTCCCGCCCAAAGCAATTTCCGAGCCGCCGTGCAGCCGGTTCCGGGGGTTTGGCGCCCGGCGCGCATCCTTTGGGAGCAGGTCTTTCTGCCCGTGGCCGCCGGACGGGAGGGGCTGGACGTGCTGTTCAATCCCGGCTTCACTGGGCCGCTGTTCTGCCCCTGCCCGCAGGTGACCGTGTTTCACGATCTGCAACACAAGCGTCACCCGGAGTTCTTCCGCTGGTTCGATTTGCCCTTCTGGCGATTTTTCCTCTACTGGTCGGCGCACATCTCCAAGGACCTGCTGGCGGTTTCCGCCGTCACGGCCGCCGACCTGAACAAGTACTACCGCATTCCGCCGGACAAAATACGGGTGGTGCCCCTGGGGGTGGATCCGGTCTTCTTCGAGATCGGGCGGCGCCGCCAACCCGAGACGTTCCTGCTGACTGCGTCCACGCTGCACCCGCACAAGAACCTGGACGGCCTGCTGCGGGCTTTCGCCGGATTCCGCCGCCGCCGCCCGGAGTTCCGGCTGGTGGTTTGCGGCCTCTACGGCTTCCACACCGTCCCGCTGCACGCCCTGCGCGATTCGCTGGGCCTGGACGGCGCGGTGGACTTTCCCGGCTGGGTTCCGCGGGAGCGTCTCTACGATCTCTATGCGCGCGCCTGGGCGTTCATTTACCCCTCCCGCTTCGAAGGCTTCGGGCTGCCGCTGCTGGAGGCGATGGCGGCGGGCCTGCCCACCGCCTGTTCCGCCATCGAGCCGCTCTCCAGCATTGCCGGCAACGCCGCCGTGCAGTTCGACCCGGCCGACCCCGCGGCCATCGAGCGGGCCATGCTGCGCGTGACCGAGGACCAGCCGCTGCGCCAAAGGCTGATGCGCGCAGGCCCGCTCCGCGCCGCGGAGTTCTCTTGGACCGCCACGGCGCGGAAGACCCTAGCGGCGCTCAGCGCGGCGGCCGCGGAGAAGTAAAGCGTGTCCGCTCCCGACTGCCGGTGACATTTGCGGCTACGCCCCGGCACTTCTCAGGATCGGCGGCCCGCGCTGCCAAGTGGACGCCGGAACCTGGGGCCTTTATGGGGAGTAATCTGGATCAGCCTGCCTATCTGCTTGATTCTGCTAGCCCACGAGTGAACTTCTGGCTCGCGCTGTCGAAATGGCACGGATAACCGCCGGATGCGCCATGATCCAGGCTCTATCCACGTCCAATCCGCTAAACTTAAGTGAATCCTGCATATGCCGCTCTCTGCCGGAGACAAACTCGGCCCCTACGAAATCCGCGCGCTCCTTGGTGCGGGGGGCATGGGAGAGGTCTATCGCGCCCACGACATCAAACTGGGGCGCGATGTCGCATTAAAGATTCTTCCGGCCGCGCTGGCCAACGATGCCGACTATATGGCCCGCTTCCAGCACGAGGCGCGTGTGCTGGCCTCTCTGAATCACCCCAACATCGTCACCATCTATGAAATCGACGATGCCGATGGCCTGGACTTCATTGCCATGGAATATGTGCGCGGCAAGACTCTCAAGCATCTGATCCATAACCGGGGGTTGCTTCCTGGCGAGGCGCTGCCATATGCGGTCCAGATCGCCGACGCGCTGACAGCAGCTCATGTTGTCGGTATTGTACATCGTGACATCAAGCCCGCCAATATCATGATCGGCGATGCGAACGGCAACATCAAAGTGCTCGATTTCGGTCTAGCAAAACAGACCGCCATTGCAGAGATCGGCGAGTCCGTCAGCACGCAAACTCTCGATCGCGATGTCGAACCCCAAACCGCCGGCGGCAAAGTGTTCGGAACGGTGGCCTACATGTCGCCCGAGCAGGTGGAAGGCAAGAACGTCGATGCGCGCTCCGACATCTTCTCGTTTGGCGCAGTCCTTTACGAAATGCTGACCGGGCGGCAGGCCTTTCAAGGCAAAACCAAACTGTCGATTCTGGCGGCTGTCCTACGCGAAGAGCCAAAGGCTGCGAGCGAGTCGGTGCACGGCATTCCCCCCGAACTGGAGGAGCTGATCGGCCTCTGCCTGCGGAAGGATCTCAGCAGAAGGCTCCAGACGATGGCTGACCTCAAGCTCCTGCTGGAAAACCTGAGAGAAAAGAGCGATGCCGGCAAGTTGGGTCGGGAGACGCACGTCTTCGAGCGGCGCTCGGGCCGGTGGCGAATCGCGGCCGGAAGCCTGGTGCTGGCCGCCGCGCTGGCTGCCGCCTGGTGGCTGGGACGGTCCAGTGTGTCCGCTCCGCCGGTCCGATTGACCAGATTGACATTGGATTCCGGACTTACCGTAGATCCGGCTCTATCGCCGAACGGAGAACTCCTGGCCTATGCCTCGGATCGTGCCGGAGAAGGCAACCTGGACATCTGGGTGCAGCCCGTCAGCGGCGGTGAGCCCACCCGCTTGACGCAAGATCCCGCGGACGACGAGTCGCCTTCGTTCTCGCCGGATAGCAGCCGGATTGCATTCCATTCCTATCGCGGCGGTGGCGGCATTTATGTGGTTCCCGCCCTGGGCGGTCAGGAACGCATGATTGCGGCCGGCGGCGATAATCCGATGTTCTCGACGGATGGCACTCGGATCGTGTACTGGATCGGCGAACCCAGCTATTCGGCGCCGTCCGCTAAAGTTTACGTCGTATCCGCCACCGGCAGCACACCGGTTCAGGTCCAATCGGGCTTTGCCGACGCTCGCTATCCGATCTGGACGCCCGACGGCAAGCACATCCTGTTTGAGGGCACTCGCGCGGCCGGGGAAGAACCGGATTGGTGGGTCACGCCGGTTGGCTCCGAAATCCAATCCGGTGATAAAGCGGTGAGGACCGGGGCTTTTGCCGTGTTTCGCCGCAAGGGAATTTCGGTTTACATGGGGCCCGGCGGCTTCCGGGGCGATCGAATCGTCTTTTCCGCCGATGAGTCTTCGGTGAGGAAAGTGATCAATGCGACGAGCATCTACCAGATTCCCATTTCAACCCGAAGCTGGAAAGCCTCGGACAAGCTGGAGCGTTTGACGCTTGGCACCGGCGTGGATGCGGAGCCTTCCCCGAGCACGCGCGGTCAGGTGGTCTTCGCCAGTCTGCGATTCTCCGAGAATATCTGGTCCCTGCCATTGGATGTGCACGGGCAAGCCGGCGGGGCAATCCAGCAGATCACCGACGGCTTTGGCTTCGATGCCACGCCCTCGGTCTCGCGTGGCGGCACGAAACTGGTGTTTACTTCGGAACGGTTTGGAAATCGGGATGTGTGGATCAAAGATCTGAAAACCGGGCGGGAGGCAGCTCTGACTTCGACTCCGCTGGACGAGGCATGGCCTGTGATTTCCGCCGACGGGACGAAGGTGGCGTACACCGTCTCCGGGCAGGCCACTCAGCCGATTTACGTCGCCGACGGCCGCATGCCGCCGGGTTCGAGCGTTCCCGAAAAGGTGTGCGAAGACTGCGGCGAACCAGTCGACTGGTCACCGGACGCCAGCCGGATCCTGTATATCTCCGGCCGGCCCAAAGCGGTCGGCTCATTCACACCAGCCACGGGGAAGGCCAAGATGGCGCAGTCTACCCGCTACGACATCGACCAGGCTCAATTCGCCCCGGACGGGGCCTGGATCAGCGTGGTGGCGCACATCGCTGCGAACCGCACACGGATTTTCGCGATTCCGATCCGCGATGGCGCGGCAGTTTCCGAAAGCCAGTGGATTCCCATCACGGACGGCGCATCATGGGACGACCGGCCCCGCTGGTCTCCGCGCGGAAATGCCATCTACTTCATTTCCCGGCGGGACGGCTTTGCATGTATCTGGAAGCAAGCTCTGGATCCGGCCACCGGGCGGCCGGCGGGACCGCCGTTGGCCGTTCATCATTTTCATAGCACGGGACTCTCCATCATGCACATGGGCTCGGAGAGGCTGGGGTTATCCGTGGCGGAAGACAAGCTGGCCTTCAATCTCCTGGCATTGACGGGCAACCTCTGGATGATCCGGACGGGCACGGGCCAAAACTGAGTTTCCGTCATCTTTCTCTGAATTATCCTCTTGAAACCTGGATGCAGTTTCGGTATAGTTGAGCCGGTTTTCCCTTTTCACAAGGAGCCATGAATGGCAACGAAGAAGAAGACACAGAAACCGGGGCCGCCAAAGCTCAATGTGCGGGTCCCGAAAAAGTGGAACCTAAGCGCTACAGCCATCAAGAATCTCCAAGAGGCGCTACAACCAATAGCCAGGGACACTATTGCAAGGCTGAAAGGACCCGGCGATGTGGTGGTCTGCGTGGTCCGCACGCCGCCACCACCCCAAAAGAAAAAATGATCGTGCGCCCGCCGCGGCCGGAGAGTTATGAATATCTGCCTGGTCAGTTCGCCGACCGTAACCGAATTCGATCCCCAGGTGGCCAAAACCGACGCGGTACGGGTGATCTCCGAACACGCCCCGATCGGAATTCTGACGCTGGCCGCTATCCTCGGCCAGTCTCGAGTTACGGTTGAAGTTGTCGATCTGAACCAGACTTATTACCGCTATCTTCGGTCGGCCGCTTACCGCCGGCGTGTGGATTTTTGCTCCTTCGTGGCGCGGGAGTTCGCCTCACGATCCTTTGACCTGTGGGGCTTCAGCACGATCTGCAGCACCTTTCCGCTGACCATCCGCATCGCCCGGGAGTTGAAGAGATCCCAGCCCCAAAGCGTCGTGATGTTAGGCGGCCCACAGGCTTCCGTGGTGGACGCCGGCACTTTGCGGGCGTTTCCCTTTATCGACTTCATTGTGCGCGGAGAAGCCGACGAGACGCTTCCCCGGCTGCTCGCGGCTTTCCCCGATCTGCGTGAAATCCCGGGAGTCACATTCCGGAGCGGGGGGAACATCGTCCGCAACCCCAATGCCCCGGTGGTCCTCGACCTCGATAAACTTCCGCTGCCGGCGTTTGACCGGTACCCCGGACTGGATACATGCCAGGCCGTGCCGCTGGAACTGGGCCGGGGTTGTCCGTTTGCCTGCAATTTTTGCTCGACGAACGATTTTTTCCGCCGCCGGTTCCGCCTCAAATCGCCCGCCTGCGTAATCGAGCAGATGCGCATGATCCACCGAACTTATGGAAACACCCGATTCGAGCTGATCCACGACATGTTCACCGTCGATCGCAAGAGAGTCGTGGAGTTCTGTGAAGCCTTGCTGGCTTCGGGGGAACAGTTCCAGTGGAACTGCAGCGCCCGGACCGACTGCATCGACGAGGCATTGATCGCCTTGATGGCTCAAGCCGGCTGCGCGGGCATTTTCTTCGGCATTGAAACCGGTTCGGCGCGCATGCAGCGGTTGATCGGTAAGAACCTGGATCTTCGCGAAGCTGCTTCGCGCATCGGTTGCACTGTCCGGCGCGGTATCGGCGCCACGGTCTCGCTGATCACCGGCTTTCCCGGCGAGACCAGGCAGGACCTGAGGGATACCGTTGACTTTCTGATGGATGCCGCCCGCTTGGACGGAGCCGCGCCCCAACTCCATCTCCTCGCTCCCCTGGCAGGGACCCCGATTTACGAGCAGTATCGCGGCCGGCTGGAACAGGCCGACATCTTTTCCGATATTTCCTACCACGGTTGGCGCCAGGATGCGGCGGATCAGGAACTGATTCGTGCGCACCCGGACATTTTCCCCAACTTCTACTCTGTTCCTTCATCACTCGATCTCGGATATCTGAAGGAACTACGGGGGTTCATTCTGGACTCGATGCTACGCTGCCGCTGGCTGGTGGTGGCCTTGCACCAGGATAGCGGCGGCCTGTTGGGGGTCTTCGACGACTGGCTCGGGTGGCTCAAGGAAAACCGGCCCACGGGACGGGAAGCGCCGGACAAGGAGGAACGGCCCTATTATGCCCGCGTCCAGTTCGCGCAGGACCTGCGGGAATTTGTCCGGAACCGGTACCTCCGCCGTGCCGGAAATCGCGGCCCTTCGGCGCTCGCCAGAAGTGACCCGCCTGTGCTTTCTAAGAATGACCCATTGGGCCGTTAGAGCCTTTTGCGAGTGGCCCATATCCAGGGCTAAAGATCTGTCCGGGGAGGCTACGCGGTGAGAA
>JBKQPR010000371.1:0-29592 GCA_052144935.1 Bryobacteraceae bacterium | reverse complement strand
TCTCACCGCGTAGCCTCCCCGGACAGATCTTTAGCCCTGGATATGGGCCACTCGCAAAAGGCTCTAACGGCCCAATGGGTCATTCTTAGAAAGCACAGGCGGGTCACTTCTGGCGAGCGCCGAAGGATATGGCGCTGTGCAGGCCCTCGGGGCTGCCCGTGGCGTCCACCACCCAGCCGTATGCGGCCACCGGCAGAGGTCCCTCGACCAACTCCACCGCCACGCCTTCGCGCGCGGCAATCCGCAGTTTCTCCGCGTGCCGGCCGAATTGGCGCACGGGGTAGCCATGCGCGGCCAACAGCATCGAAATCAGCAGCCCCAGCTTGCCATCGCCCAGCACCGCGATCGGCTCGTGCCGCGGGATTTGCACCTGGTCGAGGATCTCGCACGCCGCGGCCAGCGGTTCGGCGAATACCGCCCGCTCCGGCGGCAGGTCCTCCGGCAGCACGTGCAGATTGCGATCCGGCAGCACGAAGAATTCCTGGAACGCGCCCGGCTGATTGACAATCCCCAGCACCGTCCTCAAGGGACAGTGCCGTCCCAGCCCCTGGCGGCACCATTCGCAGTGCGTGCAGGCCAGATTGATCTCGCCCACCACGCGCCGGCCCCGCAGTTCCGGCGTATCCGACTCCACCACCTCGGCCACGAATTCGTGGCCCGGCGTGCCGGCGAACCCGTAGTAACCGCGCTGCAGCTCCAGATCGGTGTTGCAGATGCCCGCCACGAGCGTCCGCAACAGCGCGTAGCCTTCGGGACGGCGCGGCACGGGCGCCTGCCGCAGCGTGACCAAGCCGTTTTCCAAATGGACAGCCAGCATTTGCGATTCCGCCTCGGGGCTCCTTTTCCTACGCCTACGCCGCTACCCGCGCGGGCAGCTCCTTGAGGATGTCCGAGACAAACGCCTTGGCGTCGCCGAAGAGCATCAGGGTCCTGTCCATGTAGTACAACTCGTTGTCGATGCCCGCGAAGCCGGGGCTCATCGAGCGCTTGATCACCATCACCGTGCGCGCCTTGTCCACGTCCAGAATCGGCATGCCGTAAATCGGGCTGGACTTGTCGTGGCGTGCGGCCGGGTTGGTCACGTCGTTGGCGCCGATCACCAGGGCCACATCGCACTGGGCGAATTCGGAGTTGATCTCGTCCATCTCGACCAGCTTGTCGTAGGGGATGTCGGCCTCCGCCAGCAGCACGTTCATATGGCCGGGCATGCGTCCGGCCACCGGATGGATGGCGAACTTCACGTCCACGCCGCGCCGCGTCAGGTTGTCGAACAGCTCGCGGATCTTGTGCTGCGCCTGCGCCACCGCCAGGCCATATCCCGGCACGACGATCACGCTGGAGGCGGCATCCAGGATCGCGGCCGCCTCTTCGGCGCTGGCGCTCCGCACGTGGCGCTGCTCGGCCTTGCCCGCGCCCGCGGCCTGCAACTGTCCGAACGCGCCGAACAGCACGTTGGTGAAGGAGCGGTTCATGGCCTTGCACATGATGATCGACAGGATCAGCCCCGACGAGCCATCCAGCGCGCCGGCGATCACCAGCAGCTTGTTATCCAGCGCGAAGCCCATGGCGCAGGCCGACAGTCCGGCATAAGAGTTCAGCAGCGCGATCACCGTGGGCATATCGGCGCCGCCGATGGGAACGATCAGCAGCACCCCGAACAGCAGCGCCAGGCCGGCGAAAATGGGGAAGATCCAGGTGTCCGTGGGGACCGCGATCAACCGCACCCCCAGCCCCACGGCAATCGCGAACAGCACCAGGTTGATGAGGTTCTGGTTGCGGTAAGTGATGGGCCGCGAGGGCAGAATCTCCTGCAGCTTGCCCATGGCCATCAGGCTGCCCGTGAAGGTGAGAAAGCCGAGCAGCGTCTCGATCACCAGCGCCGCCATGGTGAACCCGTGGGGCGTTTCGCGGTAGTATTCCGCCGTGCCCACCAGCGCGGCCGCCAGTGCCCCGCAGGCGTGCGAGAGCGCGGTCCGCTGCGGCACCGCGGTCATCGGCATGATGTACGCGATGGGCACCCCCACGGCCGTGCCGATGAAGAACGCCGCCAGCACCCACTGCCAATTGAACACGTGCTGCGCCAGCAGCGTGCCGGTGACCGCCAGCAGCATGCCGGTCTCGCCCGCAAACACGCCGCGCCGCGCGGTGGCCGGGGAATTCATCCACTTCAGCGAGAGGACGAACAGCGCCGCCGCCACAATGTAGAGGTAATTCACCAGGTGCGGCATCTACTTTTTCCCTTCGCGCCGCTTGAACATTTTAAGCATGCGGTCGGTGATCAGGAAGCCGCTCACGATGTTGGTGACCGCGGCGGTGATGGCGATGAAGCCCAGCACCTTGCTCAGCGTGGTAGCTCCCTGGGCGCCCGTGATCAGGATGGCGCCCACCACCGAAATGGCCGAAATCGCGTTGGTAAGCGACATCAGCGGCGTGTGCAAGAGCGGCGAAACCTTGCGGATCACCTCCAGGCCCAGAAAGGTGGCCAGCATGAAAATATAGAGGCCGAGTTCGAGACTAGACGGCATGCGTGGCTCCCAGCGCTTCCAGCACTCGCGGATGGACCACTTCGCCCGCGTGGGTGACCAGCGTCTCGCGCACGATTTCGTCCGTGCGGTCGAGCGCGATGCGGCCGTCTTTGATCAGGTACTTCAGAAAGGTGGCGATGTTTTTGGCGTACATTTGGCTGGCATGATACGGGATGGTGGAGGCCAGGTTGAGCGGGCCGAAGATGCGCACGCCGGCGGCTTCCACCACTTCGCCGGGCCGCGTCAGCTCGCAGTTGCCGGGCGCGATGTCCACGATCAGCGATCCGGGCGCCATGCGCGCCACCATCTGGCGGGTGATCAGGACGGGAGCTTTCTTGCCGGGCACCGCCGCGGTGGTAATTACGACGTTCTGCCCGGCCAGCACGTCGCCCAGCAGCTCGCGCTGGCGGCGGTAGTAATCCTCGCCCATGGCTTTGGCGTAGCCGCCCCGGTCCTCGGCGCCGGCGGATTCGATCTCCAGCACTACGAAGCGCGCGCCCAGGCTTTCCACCTGCTCCTTCACCGCCGGACGGATATCGTAGCCGCTCACCACCGCGCCCAGGCGCCGGGCCGTGGCGATGGCTTGCAGCCCCGCCACTCCCGCGCCGATCACCAGCACGCGCGCCGGCGCCACGGTGCCCCCGGCGGTCATCAGCATGGGAAACATTCGCGGCAGGTTGTCGGCGGCGATCAGCGCGGCCTTATATCCAGCCACCGTGGCCATGGAAGAAAGCGCGTCCATGGATTGCGCGCGCGTGACGCGCGGCATCAGCTCCATGGCCAGAAAACTGACTCCGCGCGCGGCCAGCGCGCGAGCCGCATCCACGGCCGTCAAGGGTTCGCCGAATCCGATAACGGTCTGGCCGCGGCGGTAGAGCGATAGATCGGCGGCCGCGTTTTCGGGGTTGGCGCCTGGAGTGCGCACTTGTAAAATCGCGTCGGCCGCCGCGAAAACCTCCGCCCGGCCGAGGGCGATGCGCGCGCCTTTGGCGGTGTATTCGGAATCCGCAAAGCCGGCTGCCGCGCCGGCCCCCGTTTCCAGCAGCCATTCGACCCCGGTCTTATTGAGCACCCCGAGCGCGCCCGGAACCATCGCCACGCGCCGCTCTTCGGGCGCGGATTCGGCCACTACTCCCACCGTAATTCCCAAGAATTTCTCCCATGAACTTTCAGTGTACCGTGGGCTTGCGGGGGCGCGAACGGCTCGAAGGGGCTGGCAGTTCGGGCGCAGGCGGCGGAGACTCGGGCGGCGGGGTCGTAAGCCGCCGCCCGCCATAGGAATTCTAAAGTTTAACCTCCATCCCGCACGGTGAAGTGTGTCCAACTTCCGAGCGGGCGCCCCCCTGGAAAATCCAAGTACGGCGGGAACGGGATCCGCCGGGAGCAGATCACTGTGCGAATATTGGTTCTGATGAGCCAGGACGCCATCTTCGCATTCGTTCTTATGCCATTTGACCAAGGATTTGATGATCTCTATCGTCTGGGAATCAAAGAGACCGCAAAGGGCCTTGGCATCTTGGCGGAACGTGTTGACGAGCAGATCTATAGAGAGGGGATTCTGGAGCGCATCTATCGTCAGATTGAATATCGCCGACATCATCGTTGCGGATATGAAAAGCAGGAACCCGAACGTGTTCTACGAAGTTGGGTATGCACACGCAAAGGGAAAGCTCTGCATGGGGAGAAGAGATTTAATGCCAGCGGGGCTTAATCGGCGGCCTACAATTCACTATCTTCCTTCCGCGACACGTTATGGAGCGTGGCGCTCTCCGAACTGGTTAATCGCCGGTGCCCCAGCAGCGGATACTGCGCCACAATTGGCACACTACCAGCAGCAGGTTGCGCGCGCCGTGCCACGGGATATACAATCGTATGGGTATATCTTTTATGCGGGTTTCGAAATGGGGAAATAGCTTGGCGGTGCGCCTTCCCGCCTCGATAGTGAACGCGCTCGGCCTCAAGGAGGGCGATCGGATCGAGGTCTCGATCGCCGGGAAGCGGGACTTTAAGGTTGCACGCGACCAGTCGAAGGAGAAGGCTCTAGAGGCCATCCGCCGCCTGGCACGCCCTTTCCCTCCCGGCTTCAAGTTCGACCGCGAAGAGGCCAATGAACGTTAGTCCGTTCTTCGACACCAACGTACTGATCTACGCCTTTCGCGAAGAGGATCCGCGCAACCAGACGGCGAGGATGCTCCTGGGCGAGGGCGGCGTGATCGGAGTCCAGGTGCTGAATGAATTCGTGGCGATCGCGAAACGCAAACTCGGTTTCGGCTGGGAGGAGGTTTTGCAGGCGCTCGCCGCGATTCGCGTCCTGTGTCCCTCGGTTGTTCCTCTCACTCTGGAGACACACGAGAGAGCGCTGCAGATCGCGCAGCGATACGGCTATCACGTTTTCGATGCCTTGGTGATCGCGGCGGCGATCGAGGCTGGATCGAGCATGCTTTACACCGAAGACATGCAAGATGGCCAAAGAATTGAAACCGTCACTTTGCGCAATCCGTTCTCAAGCCAAGCACGCCACAAACCACGACGATAGCGGGCGGTAAAGGAGGAAGCCTTCGCCTTCGTGCGTTACTGGTTCGCGCCAGGCGCGGCCGGATCGACACCGAAACAATAACCGTCATTCGAGCCGTCGGGACTGAAGGCGTATTCACCGGGGGCCAGATCTTTGACGGTCAGGTTGTAAGTGGACTCACCGGCCTTCGTAACATCGAAGGCCACCGTCAACGGAGCATTCTTTCTTCTGGGGTCGGTCTTGGTCCGCCGGCTGCCGTTGGCCGTCTCCAGAGGGAACAGGCTGAACGAGTCGGGGTCGATTCCCTTGGCCAATCGCACGGCGAACAGCAAGCTTGCCGCGGTCTTCAATCGAATGGGCGACCTGGCGCCCGGCATCTCCCAGTATTGGGTGGCGCCGCGTTTTCGCGCTTCGGCCTGTGTGCGCTCCAGTGGTACCAGGTTTCCGGAGCCGTTCCGAAAGTAAACCGCGCCTGGCTCCTCCGGTTCGGCGAGGCTGCGGGCCGGTTCGGCGGGGCTGCGGGCTGGGGGCAGACGCACGATTCCAGTAGGCTCCGTGGGCGGGGGCGGCCGGACACTTCCGGCAGGTTGCGCAGGCTGGGCCGGCGGCACGCTTCCGGCAGGTTGCGCGGGCTGGGCCGGCGGCACGCCTCCGGAAGGTTGCGTGGGCGTGGGCGGCGCTACGGGCGCAACGGTTTCGGAGCCGAAAGTCACCGCCGACACGTCCGACCGGGGATACTGCTGAAGCTGATTATTCACCAGAAAATTGATCTGGCTGGCATCCATGGCCCACCACCTGCCCGTGACGCGTGTGCCGTCGCGGAGGATCAGGGTGTCGGCGTGCGCGCAAACCAGCAGCGCGAAGAGTGCAGCCCGAGTAGCGGCCAGGGTTATCGAACGGCCCGTCATCGGGAACCCCCCTGAGAATTGATCGCGACCGGCTGCGTCAGCTTGTACGTGAACCGGGTCTCGGGAGCAATCTGGACGCCTTTTCCCGTCAGCTTTCCGGCGACCGTTCCCGCAGCGGCGCCGGCCCCAGCTCCCGCGGCGGCGCCAGTGCCGCCACCAGCCGCGGCTCCAATTGCCGCACCGGCGCCCGCGCCGGCCGCGGTGCCAGTCAGCGTCCTCTTGGCCTGCGATCCGGCTTTGGAATCGACCTTGCCGGTTTCCACATTGACCCTCTGACCGTTGATGGTCACTGCCACCAGGGATGTGGATAGGGAGGCGCGATGGGTAAGCGTCGGTGAATGTGCCTCGGTCACCCGCAAGATGGCGTTCGCGTTCGCCGGCACTACCTCGACCCCGTCGACGATAACGGGATCGTCCAGACTCGCGGCATACTCGTGATTCAGGTCGGCCTTCTTCGAACCGATGCGGTCAATAGTGCGAACGGCGATCTCCGTGCCAACCGGGAGCGTAATGCTCCCCGGCCGCGCCGGGATGGACGCGGTTCCCGGCGAAGGTGCGGCCTTCAGGGACGGAGGCGCGGCGGCTGCTGGCGAAGGTGCGGCCTTCAGGGACGGAGGCGCGGCGGCTGCCAGCGAAGGTGCGGCGGCTGCTGGCGAAGGTGCGGCCGTTGGGACCGGAGACGCGGCCCCCGCGGGAGAAGGTGCGGCCGCTGCCGGCGGAGGTGCCGCCTTCAGGGACGGAGGCGCGGCCCTCAGGGAGGGAGGTGCGGCGGCTGCGGGCTGAGGTGCGGCCTTGAGGGACGGCGGTGGGGCCGCTGCCAGCGAAGGTGCTGCCCCTGCCGGTGGAGACTCGGCCTTCGCCGGCGGAGCTGCCGGCTTCGGAGCCGGAGGTTCAGAAACCCCGAACTGGATCGACCGAACTTGATCGACATCGATCGCTTGTGACTTATCGCCTACCTTGATTCGAATTTCCTGGGTGTTTCCGGATTCGACCAACCCGGAGATCTGGTGGCCATCCTTCAACGTGACGACATCGGCGAAAACGTTCGCGCCCGCCAGCAGGCCGAACTGCCAGACCATCAGCAGCAAGGTTCTCATAGCGCCCTCCTTGATTATGGAACAATACTCCATCGCACGACACAGCGCTTCTGCGGGCCGGAGCTTATGTTTCTGACAAGCAACCTTTGCGTCTGTCCTTCACCAGGCACGAGGCGCGCCTCCCAGATTTTTGTGTCGTAGTCGAGCTGCATTTTCACCAGCGGCAGATTCCGGAACACGTACTCGGCGTTCTGCGGGATGGGGCCGCCGCTCGATTGGAGAGTGCCGGATCTAGCCCCCCAGTAGAGCGACGGCGGCGCGGAAGGGATAGGAGCGGAGGGAGGGGGCGGTTGTGCCGCCGCCGAATTGGCCGCCGATGGCGTTGGCGCCCGGTCAATAGCGTTGCGCTGCGCCAGAGTCGGCGCCTGGTTTTGATTGCCGGCGGGCGCGCGGCCGGCAACCGGGGGCGGGGAAACCGCCGGCTTGCCTCGCGGGCTTGGCGGCTGGTTCGCGATACCGGGCACATCCCCTCTGAGTTCCCTTTGCCAGAGCTGAGCCCGATAACTCTTTTCCTGGTCGGCCCCTTGCACATCCTGAGCCAGGAGGCGCTCGGCTACCAGGCGGTAATGCGGGAGGATCTGCAAGGCGCTCTTCTTCCACGTGCCGATATCCGGCATGTCCAGCAGAATTCTGCAGACAGCCTCTGCCTCCGGCGGCGACAGATTCAGTGTCTGCTGTCCGTTTGCCGCGGGTGCGAGCAGATCGGTGAGGAAGGGCTTAGCACTATCCGGATAGCGTTCCATCAGGTGTCCGAACATCGGCGCATAAGTAAGATTGAACGTAGCTTGAGCCGCCTGGCGCCAGGAGTAGTCGATGATCGCCGAGGCCAGGCGCGCATCGGCCAGCGGTTCGATCACCTGCGTCAGATTCGCCCTTCCGTCTTTTTGCCAGGCCGCAATCAGTTCTTCGTCGAGAATATCTCTGTACCAGGGGACCAGTCCGTTAAGGGTGTCGATGGTCTCATGGCGATTACTCGGATCGACTCTATCTAACGACGTCCGGATCTTCTGACGCGCAACAGTTGGCGAAAACGGAGGAGGCCCAACCTCTTTGAACTGTGCATCGGCAGTCACGCTCAATGCAAAGAATATGATAGGCCATACAGCAAACCTCGCGACCCAGGTCCGCAATCGCGAAGCCCTCATACGACCGGCCCCCGCGAGGGTCCCAAGATCTTCCGCGCGGGACGATCCCCCCATAGCCGGATCATCCCATGAATTGGCCCGTTGGAGCAACCGGGTGTTCGGGTCGGTCATTTTTGTCGGGCTTAGGCCCCCTTGACACTTGGCCTTGCTATCCCTACGCTGAAAGTAATGGAAGTCCATTTCACTGCGGCCCTGCAAGACAAGCTCAATAGGGTCGCGGCTGAGAACAGCAGCCGCTCGGAAGAGTATGTTCAGCAGCTTGTCGAGCACTACCTTGACCACGATGCCTGGTTTCGACAGAAGGTGAGGAAGGGCCTGGAACAGCTCGACCGCGGGGAGTTCCTTACGCATGAGGAAGTAGGCTCCCGCATCGAACAGATGTTTCGCCGGTAGATGCAGATTCGCTGGTCACCCGAAGCAGCCGACGACCTTGAGCGCATCGTTGAATATATCAGCCAGGAGAATCCGGCCGCAGCGCAACGCACTGCGCGAGATATATATGAGCGCGCCGGGACCCTCGCGACGTTTCCAAATCTTGGAAAGGCGGGCAGAGTGTACGGAACCCGCGAACTGCCCCTGCCGCCGCTTCCATTCATTGTGGTCTATCGAGTACTGGAACACGCGGAGACGATTGAAATCGCCAACGTGATCCACGGTGCACAACGCTGGCCACCTTCGGACTAGCCTCGCCCATACCCCGGCACCAGACGCCAGCCTGACCCCAGGCAGCGCCCGCAGCCCCGCGAACTCCCAGTCCCCGCCCTCAGCGCCTACTTCTTCTTCCCCTGCGCCGCCACCGCCTCCATGGCCGCCTTCACCTTCTCGGGATCTCCCAGGTAATAGCGGTTCAGCGGCTTCAGCTCGTCGTCCAGCTCGTACACCAGCGGCATCCCCGTGGGGATGTTCAGCTCCACGATGTCCGCTTCGGGGATGTTGTCCAGGTACTTCACCAGCGCCCGCAAGCTGTTGCCGTGCGCCGCGATCAGCACCTTGCGCCCCTCCCCGATGGCCGGCGCGATGGTCTCGTGCCACAGCGGCAGGAAGCGCGCCACGGTGTCCTTCAGGCACTCGGTCAGCGGCAGATCGTCCGCGCTCAACCCGGCGTAGCGGGGGTCGCGGCCGGGGAAACGCGGGTCGTCCGGCGTCAAGGCCGGCGGCCGGATATCGTAGCTGCGCCGCCAGATCTTCACCTGGGCCTCGCCGAACTTCTCCGCCGTCTCGGCCTTGTTCAGCCCTTGCAGCGCGCCGTAATGCCGCTCGTTCAGCCGCCACGAGCGGTGGACTGGAATCCACATCAGGTCCATTTCGTCCAGCACCATCCACAGCGTGCGAATCGCGCGTTTCAGCACCGAGGTGTAGGCTACGTCGAAGACGTAGCCCTCCCGCCGCAGCACCTCGCCGGCTTCCTGGGCCTCCTGGCGGCCCTTCTCCGAGAGGTCCACATCGGTCCATCCGGTGAAGCGGTTTTCCTTGTTCCAGGTGCTTTCCCCGTGGCGCACCAACACCAGCTTGGTCATTGCCGGAACGCCTTTCTGCCCAGGAACTGCGCGGCCGGCCCCAGCCTTTCTTCGATGCGCAGCAACTGGTTGTACTTGGCGATGCGGTCCGTGCGGCTGGCCGATCCCGTCTTGATCTGCCCCGCCCCGGTGGCCACCACGAAGTCGGCGATGAACGGATCCTCAGTCTCCCCCGAGCGGTGCGAAACTACCGCCGTGTAGCACGCCCGCGACGCCATGTGCATGCAGTCCAACGTTTCGGTAACCGTGCCGATCTGATTCAGCTTGATCAGAATCGAGTTGGCGATGTCCTCGTCGATGCCGCGCTGGAAGATCGCCGGGTTGGTGACGAAAATGTCGTCGCCCACAAGCTGGATTTTCGACCCCAGCGTCTCGGTCAGCAGTTTCCACCCGGGCCAGTCCTCTTCGGACATGCCGTCTTCCAGGGACAGAATCGCCGGATACTGCCGCACCCAGTGGGCCCAGAACTCCACCATCTCCTCGGAGCTGCGCCGGCTGTTATCGGACTTCTTAAAGACGTACTTGCCGTCCTGGTAGAATTCGCTGGCGGCCGGATCGAGGCAGATGCCCACCTGTTCGCCGGGCTTGTATCCGGCCTGCGTGATGGCCTCCAGCACGCTTTCGATGGCCTCCTCGTTGGACTTCAGCATGGGAGCGAAACCGCCCTCGTCGCCCACCGCCGTCGAATAGCCCTTCTTGTGGAGCACTTTTTTCAGGGTGTGGAACACCTCCACGCCCATGCGCAGGGCCTCGGAGAACTTCGCCGCCCCGACGGGGCAGATCATGAACTCCTGCACGTCCACCGAATTGTCGGCGTGCGCTCCGCCGTTGATGATGTTCATCTGCGGCACCGGCAGCGTGGCCGCGCCCACCCCGCCCAGGTAGCGGTAGAGCGGCGTGCGTCCGGCCGCCGCCGCGGCCCGCGCGGCTGCCATGGAAACCGCCAGGATGGCATTGGCGCCCAGCCGCGCCTTATTGGCGGTTCCGTCCAGCGCGATCATGATGCCGTCGATCTCGGCCTGCTGCGCCGCGTCCTTGCCGTGGAGCGCCGCCGCGATCTCCCCGTTGATATGGCCAACCGCCTTCAGCGTGCCCTTGCCGAGATAACGCGACTTGTCGCCGTCTCTCAGCTCCACCGCTTCATGTTCGCCGGTGGAGGCGCCCGACGGCACCGCCGCCCGCCCCATGCTCCCGTCCGCGAGATAGACATCCGCTTCCACCGTCGGATTCCCACGCGAGTCGAGAATCTCCCGTCCAACTATCCGAACAATCGTCGTCATAAGTCCTTTTACTCCAGCCCGTTGCACAAGCCCTGGCAGCCCAGGCACAAAACCTCGCACGCTGCCACGACACTTGCCACAAGCCCTTGCGCCACGGCAGTCTGTGGGGCAGCCAATCTTGGCTGCAGCCGCCTTTCAGGCGGCCTCTTGGATCAGGCCCAAACCCGGAGCGTCTCCAGCGCCGGCTGAAAGCCGGCGGCAGCCAGGATTGGCTGCCCCACACCGCAGCTTGGACGCAACCCCGGCGCTTCGCACCGATGGCAGACGATACAGGGTGATCGCCTGCCCCGCCAAAATCGTCGCGGCGCGCGAGGGGCTGAGCCCTTGTTGTGCTACCCCACCACCACCACTCCGCCCTCGGTCACGGTATAGCCTTTGGCCCGGTCGGCGGCTGGATCGAACCCGATCGCCGCCGAATCCTCCACCTTCACATTGGTGTTCACAATCGCCCGGCGGATCCGGCTGTACCGCCCGATCTCCGCGCCCGGCATCAGAATCGAATACTCCACTTCGCAATAGCTGTTTACCCGCACGCCCGGCGACAGAATGCTATGTACCACCCGCCCGCCGGAAACGATGCACCCCGCCGACACGATCGAGTCCACCGCAATCCCCATCCGCCGCCCTTCCTGTGCGAAGACGAACTTGGCCGGCGGCTGCTGGGTCATTTTCGTGCGAATCACCCAGTTCCGGTCGTAGAGGTTGAACTCCGGCGTCACCGACACCAAATCCATGTTGGCTTCGTAATAGGCGTCCAGCGTGCCCACGTCGCGCCAGTAGCGGACCCGCTTGGCGTTGATGTCGCGGAAATCGTAGGCCACCACCCGCAACCTGTCCAGGTTGCGCGGAATCACGTCTCTGCCGAAATCGTGGCTGGACGTGGCGTCGCCGGCGTCTTCGTGCAGCGCCTTCAGCAGCACCTCGGTCTCGAACAGGTAAATCCCCATCGAGGCGCTCACCATGGCGGGATCGAACGGCGAGGGAGTTGGGTTGCCGTGCTTGGGCTTTTCCTCGAACCCCACGATCCGGTGATCGGAGTCGATCTCCGCCACTCCGAACCGCTCCGCCTGTTCCGGTTCCACCTGGATGGTGGCGACAGTGACGTCCGCGCGGTGCCGGTGGTGCCAGTCCAGCATGTCGCGGTAGTTCATCTTGTAAATCTGGTCCGCCGCGAGGATCAGGGTCTGCTCCGGCGCCTCCGCCTCGATGCTCTGAAAATTCTGAAATACCGCGTCCGCCGTCCCCTGATACCACCATTCGTCGCCGACCCGTTTCATCGGCGGAATCGTCTCGATGTATTCGCCCAGTGCGGCGGACAAAATGTTCCACCCGTCGCGCACATGGCGGATCAGTTCCAACGACTTATACTGTGTTAGGATAAAAATTCGACGAATGTCGGAATTGATGCAGTTAGACAGGGTGAAATCGATGATGCGGTAGGCCCCCCCGAACGGAACCGCGGGCTTGGCCGTATCCCTGGTCAAGGGGAACAGACGCTCACCCGCACCCCCCGCCAACAAAATCGCCACAACATTTTCCATTCAGCGCAAGTTCCTGAAAAGAAAGTGAATTGGCCGACACGCGGGGTTCCCCCGGGCGGCCGCCTGAAAATTACGCTTGACTTTATCTATCAACCACTTATGATATCAGGTACCTTCTGTGCGCAGTGCAGGAAATTTTGGGGAAACGCCTCGCGGTCCGAAGCAGGTCAGGTCTCTGAAACAGAATCCCTAACCACGCACGGGAATTTTGGTCCAGTTGGGAGGTGTATTTCGTTTGGCTGAAGTGAAGCTTCAAGAGGGCGAAACGTTGGAAAACGCCCTTCGCCGTTTCAAGCGCAAGGTCCAGCAGGAGGACATCATCAAGGAGGTCAAAAGACACTCCTTTTACTTGAAACCGGGTGAGAAGCTACGGGCCAAGCAGGCGCTGGCTCGCAAACGAAACCGGAAGAAGAATCGCCGGGAGATCGAGTAAACCGAGTGGCGGGCGCGGGCGTTCTCAAGAATTCCGCTCGCGCCCGTCATCTGAATCCGACAGTAGTTCAGGTTGACTAACGGGGCACAGTTGATATGGCGGATTTCCAGGACCGCGTCCTCAAGTGCGTAGACTGCGGAGCAGATTTCGTATTCACAGCGGGAGAACAGCACTTCTTCCACGACAAGAATTTCAAAAACGAGCCTAAGCGCTGCAAGAATTGCAAGACCAAGCGCGCGGGTTCCTCGACCTCGGGCTTTGCCAAGACGGAAACCATGACCACCTGCTCTCAATGCGGCCGGGAAACCACGGTGCCCTTCAAGCCAACCCAAGGCCGGCCGGTATATTGCCGCGAATGCTTCCTCAGCCGGAAGGCTACTTCGGCGGCCGTGGGGGGCAATCGATAGTCCCGGCCATCTTTCCGCAGTGGCAAGGGGAGGGCCGGCTCGGCCTTCCGTGCCCCTCCGTGGCGTCTATCCGCGGCGCGGAAGCAAATACCATCCCAGCAGCAGCCAGGCGGCGATCATCGACATTCCGCCCACCGGGGCAATCGCGCCCAGCATGCGGTTGCCGGTGATTGCCAGCGCGTAAAGACTGCCTGAGAAGATCGCGATGCCCGCCGCCAGCAGTGTGCAAACCCACCCCGCCGCGTTTTCCGAAAACGTCCCGGTTTTGGGCAGAATCGCAACGATCAGGATCCCCAGCGCGTGAATGAAGTGGTAGAAGACCGCTTTTTCATACACGCTCATGGAATAAGCGTCCAGCCGGCCGCGCAACCCGTGCGCGCCAAACGCCCCCAGGATCACGCCCAGCGCCATCAGCAGGGCCCCCGCCGCACTCCACGTCATTCGCTGTCTCCTCGGGCTCCGTTTTTCACCGCGGGGGGGTGCCCCCCGGGGCCCGGAGATCGCGGAGGAACCGCAGAGACGAATTCTCTGGTTTGTTTTCTCTGCGTAGCCTCTGTGTTCTCCGAGCCCAGGGGGCACCCTCCGCGGTGAAAAACGGAGCCCCCACTCAATGCGACATCGCATACACGATGTAATTCAGTCCGATCCGCAGCCCCAGCGCCGAGAAGTGCTCCGGATACTCCGGGTTGTCGGCGTGCTCCCAGGAATCCCCCAGGTCCATGTTATGGCACATCGCCACCATCACCCGTCCCTGGTCGTCGTAAATGCCCCGCCAGTGCGGCGTCTTCCCGGTTTCGCCCTTCTCGTAGGTCAGGTGCGTCTCCAAAAACAGCGCTCCCGGCACCTGGTAGCGGTCGTCCAGATTGTAGATCGTGTGGAAAATCGGACAGTCGTTGGGAAGATCCACAATCGCCCGGTCGGGAAACACCTTGCGCATACTGGTCTGGAACACATCCCACTCGATGGCGCCGTGGAAGTCGTCGCACATGAAGAATCCACCGCGCAGCAGGTACTCCCGCAGCACCTTCGCCTGGTAGTCCGTCAGGTTCCAATGCCCCACTTCCACGCCGTAGAGCCACGGCCAATCGTAGACGTCGTTGTCGTCCAGATCCACGGGCTCCTCGGCCGAGCGCGCGTGAATCCGCGTCAGCCGCCGCACCGCCGCCGACAAGTGCCGGTCCGAGCGCGGATAATCCATCGTCCAGTTCGACCCGCCTTCCTTCCAGCTCCCGTTGAATTCCACGCCGCCGTAGTAACGGCCCACCGGCGGGTACATCAGGCGGGCAAAGGCCCACTCGGTCTTTTCCTGGTAATCCGGAGGCAGCGGGAAGTTGTTGTACTCCAGCCCCGGATATTCCTTAAAAGGCCGCTGAAATGCCGAAAGGACCGTAATCAGAGCGCAACTTCCGACGGCTATGGTTACAGCGCGGCGGAGGTGGGTTGGCGAAATCACTGTCAGTCACCCTCAGGATACCATCCTGCCTTCTGCGGCCATTGGCCCCCACCGCGATCCCCGCGATCCAGCGGGGCGTAGCGTCGCAGCGCTGGTTTCCCTAACCGGCGGCCGCGGCGTCCCGCCCACAACCACCGCGATACTTTCGCCGGGGGCGGCATCGCCGGCGGCTCTCCAGGCCGGCGTTCGCACGGTGTTGGCCGGACCGGACCCGCCACCCACGACACGGCGCATCGGGCTGCCAGGGGCAAAAGACCCAGCCAAACCCGCCGCCGGACCGCCACGCCACCCTCTGCACGGCGCATCGGGCTGCCAGGGGCAAGACCCAGCCAAACCCGCCGCCGGACCGCCCCGCCACCCGCTACACGGCGCATCGGGCTGCCAGGGGCAAGACCCAGCCAAACCCGCCGGCGGACCGGCCCGCCACCCACGACACGGCGCATCGGGCTGCCAGGGGCAAGACCCAGCCAAACCCGCCGCCGGACCGCCCCGCCACCCACTGCACGGCGCATCGGGCTGCCAGGGGCAAGACCCAACCAAACCCGCCGATGGACCGCCCCGCCACCCTCTGCACGGCACATCGGGCTGCCAGGGGAAAGACCCAGCCAAACCCGCCGCCGGACCGCCCCGCCACCCACTGCACGGCGCATCGGGCTGCCGGGGGCAAGACCCAACCAAACCCGCCGCCGGACCGCCCCGCCACCCTCTGCACGGCACATCGGGCTGCCAGGGGCAAGACCCAGCCAAACCCGCCGGCGGTGGAGGGCAGCGGCTGCCAGGGCCACGGCGGGCGCGAATAACTGCCGCGCGGCGATCGCCATCGGGGGAGTCGTCGTCTTCATTCCGTCGACTCCACGCTCATATGGGCGCAGAGCAGGCGTGAACCCGCGCGCCTCCGGCTATGCTGGCGGCCTCCTCGCGGCGATTCGGGCCGTGGTCGTTCCCGTCCGCCGCCCCAAAACTAAACCGCGCGGGCTTTCCGCGTAGGCGGGGCGGTTTCG
Source organism: Bryobacteraceae bacterium (assembly GCA_052144935.1). Taxonomy (GTDB): domain Bacteria; phylum Acidobacteriota; class Terriglobia; order Bryobacterales; family Bryobacteraceae; genus JOPF133. The sequence goes on along the minus strand of JBKQPR010000371.1, from coordinate 13,770 downwards.
CTCTTGGCCGGCTTGCGCTCGGCGGCCGCGGCCAGCCGCTTCACCTGGTCGGTGACGCACACCAGGAACATCGGCTGCTTGGCATTTTTCAGCAGGTCGATGATCCGGTTGGGCGCCTCTTCGAGGTAAATCGACTTACCATCGGTCAGCAAGTGCACGTCCGACGCGGAGGCGATCGCCTCGCTCAGCCGCTTGCCCATGTCCTTCTGGAGGAAACGCAGCACTCGCCGGATCTTCTGCAGCGAAAAGCCCTTGCGCCGCAGTTCGGCGATCACCGAGATCTCCACTACCTCCTCGCGCATATAAATGCGCTTATGGCCGTCCTGGCGCGGCGAGACGACGTTGCGCTCGTCCCACCACTGCAATTGCCGCAAGCTGACGCTGCAGATGCGGGCAACCTCGCTGCTGTTGAATCCTTCGCCGTCCGCCGCGGGAGCGCCGGGGCGGGATTTCCTGCCTTTGAACATTTTGTGCCACTTCCGTTTTGTGAAATAGGGGGCTCAATTGGATTGTACATGCGCCACCGGCGGTGTCAATAGGCACTCCCCATACCATATAAACACACCCGAAACTATCTTGCCGCTTGCCGCTCCGCCGCCGCCCCATTCCGGAGCTCGTGAGGACACTCGCGCCCCCGCGGAAAAGTTGTGCGGCGAGGTTTTGCCGCCCGTCCAGCCGGGCGCACCGCGGCCCATCCCAGCCCGTAAATGTGGCGGGGCGGAGCTATGGATTGGGAGAGCGACGGCCGCAGTCGCCTCGCTCGTGGCCTGCGCGTGGAGGCGCTCCGGAATGGGAGCGCATCAAGGTTGGCAGGCGGCCCGAGGTACTCCGCGAGGCGGCCGTCAAGGCCATCAAAGTGGGGGCCCTCTGGGGCCCCCTGCCGGCGAGGTTTCCCGCGCTGTACTCGTACCGCGTGATCCACATGGACCACCCGATCGAGGAAGTCGTGGAATCGCAGCGCCAGATGATGCGGCGCCGCGGCACTCCAGGCGGCAGCAACTAGGCCGGCAGCAACCTGGCCGGCGGCGCCCATCGGGCGCGGAGGACCCCGGGCAAATGCGCCGCCTTCTTTCCAATTTCCGCGCCTCCACCTTGCGCCATGCTGGAGCGCCGCAAGCATTTCCACCCGCGGATCGTCAAATCCCCGGACTTAGTGCGAGACCCCACACCCGGCTCGATCGCATCGCGGCGTTCCTCGATAGGGAAGGTGAACCCCACCGCCGTGGCACCGGCCATCCGCGCCCGAACCGCGATCATAATCGCGGGTGAATGGCGAGAATGACGGGTCCCTTTCAACGGATGCGGTATGCTCAAAGCATGGGTGCTCCCTATTTGCCCACCGAAGTCCGGAAGCAGCCGCAGATCAATGCGGTCGTCTCGGAGGTCGTCAAACTGCTGGCGCCGAACGTGGTGCGGATCCGTTACGACATCGATCAGGACTGGAGCGGCGATTGGGCGGTTTTCTTCCGCGTTCTCTTGTCCGACGAAGCCGCCGACGAACGGAATATCGGGGCTGTAGTACGCCAGGTGATTGATCGGATGGAAGAAAGGTTGGATCTTCCGGAATTGGGAATGTTCCCGCATTTCAACTTCCGAAGCGAATCCGAGCAAGCCAAGCGCAGAGATCCGGCGTGGGCCTAAGGAATGCCGTTTGCTGACGATCTCCTGGAGCAGGCCTACCATCTGGCGCACAGGGAGCCAACGAATCCAAAACAGGCCAGCCTGAGGCGCGCGGTGTCCACCGCATATTATGCCCTCTTTCATCTCCTGATCGATGAGACCATCGGCAATTGGAGTATTGCGCGGCAGCGAGGCACCCTTGCCAGAACCTTCGATCATGGAAAGATGAAGAGCATTTGCGGTGACACGGTCAAGCAGTTTTACAACGAGGGCCAACCTCAAGACAGACTTCAACTGAAGAATGTGGCTGACGCTTTCATACAGCTACAAGCGCAGCGGCATAGGGCGGACTACGATATTTCCTTCGAGTGGGAGCCCACGGACGTAGTGGGTTGGCTGAATCTGGCTACCGAGGCTTTCGCGGACTGGCGAGCGATCCGCGACCAGGAGGCCGCGCAGGACTACTTGCTATCGCTATTCCTACCGAAACTGCCGAGACAGTGAGTGTCGCAGTGGCTCCCCCAGCCGCCTGCCAACCGCACCCCTGCTACTCTGATACAGGATGCTGACCGATCTGGTGCAGATTCGCCTCCTGGGCGAGAAGAAACGCGACGAGAACCTGCGCTTCCGGCGGCACATGAAGTCCCGCGACCACTCCGACCGCATCCTCCGGCGCATCGCCGAGGGAATCGAAGAGCAGATCGATTGCACCCAGTGCGCCAACTGCTGCAAGGTCGCCACCACCACGGTCGGCGAGCGCGATGTGGAACGCCTGTCGCGCCATCTGCGCCTCTCGCGCGAAAAATTCCTCGCGGAATACACCATGCACAGCGAGACCGAGGAAGAGAACCGCGGGCGCATTCTTCGCCGCACCGCCGCCGCCGGCTGCGTCTTCCTGGATGGCTCTCTCTGCTCGGTCTACGAGGCCCGCCCCGACACCTGCCAGCGGTTTCCCCACGTCGTCCGCGGCCAGGGATCCATCGCCAGCCGCATGTGGCAGTTCGTGGACCGCGCCTGCTACTGCCCCATCGTCTACAATTCGCTAGAGGCGTTCAAGCAGGAGCTGGGCTTCCGGCGATAGCCGTGTTCGGGCGGTTTGGTCGCGTGGCGTGACGGGGCGCCTTCGCCGGGCGGGGTGCCCGCGTGTGTGGTCGCGTGGCGTAAACCGGCGCCGTGGCCGCCTGGCGTGACCGCGTGGCGTGACGGGGCGCCTTCGCCGGGCGGGGTGACCGTGCGTGTGGCCGGGCGGGGTGGCCGCGCGCCGTGGGCGGGCGCCGCAACCGCCGGCTACTTCTTCCTCACCGGCACGGCGCAGGGCGCGCTCTTGAGACCCTGCAGCGTGCCGGTTTCCGTATCCATGGTCAGCAGGAAGGGACTCGCTGAAAACGCCGAGGGCACGCCTTGCCATTGAAACTCCGTGCCGGTCTCGGGCTTGCCTGTGAGCGGCTTGTCCAGCTTCAGGGCGATCTCGGCCTGCTGCGGCGGGCCGGAATTAGGCAGCGGAACCGCCACCAGCAATTCCTTCGGGCGGCATGCCGGTTTGGCCTCCACCAGCGTGCCCTTCAGCGGCGGCACGCCTGAATTCTTGAGCTGTGATTCGAAATACTGCTCGCCGCCCGAGTCGCCCAGCGCCGCCTTGATCTTCATCCACAGCGCCAGTTGCGGATTGCTGCGGCTGAACTCCTCTTCCTTCTCCGCCGCGATCTCGGCCGCGGTCTTGATCTCGAATCCGGTCGGCGGCATCGGTGATTGTTTGGCCTGCTGTTTGAGCCGATCCAAGCCTTCGTCGCTGCCGTGAATCTTTTTGTAGTTGTCGTCCACCAGCGAGCGTATCCTGTTCGCATCCTGCGTGCCGCCCAGCGTCGGATCGAGGGCCGCCGCGCGCGCGAATTCGTAAATCGCCACGGCATATTTCTTCTGGCAGGTGTAGGCGGTGCCCAGATTGTAAGCGATGGCCGGCGAGTCGGGATAATCTTCCAGGGCCTTCTCGAAAGCCGCCTGCGCCATGGCGCAATCCGGGGGCTTGGCCGTCATGGCGCGAACGCCCGGCAGGATCGCCAGATACACCAGTGCGGCCTTGGCGGGACCCTGCACTTGGGACCGAAAGTTAGTCCAATCGGCATCGCTCAACCCCGCGGGCCGCCGCTCCGGATTCATCAAGCGGCGCGCCACGGCCTGCCCGGTGGCCACTTCCGCGGGCGTCGGGTCGGCCATCATGGGCACCGAGATGGTGGCGTTGTATAGCAATTGGATCTCCTGGCTGGGCCCGTCCTTGGGGTCCTTGAAGACCTGGTCCAAACCCTTGCCCAGCACCTCGCCGGCCTCATCCACGGCCTTCGCGAAGCGCCTGGCGGAAACGCAGGCCTTCAGATAGAGCACCTCGCGCTCGGCCTGGTAATCGGTCTCCGGATACGTCTGCTTCCAGGCGTCCAGATCGGCGATCGCCTGGGCGAAATTGTTGACGGCCATGTCTTTCACGACCGCGTTGTAGGCGTCGTATTCCGCCGCGTTCTTGTACTGCTTTCCCGCAGGGGCCTGGCCGGACAGAACGGCTGCGGCCGCCAAGGCAAACAGATATTTGGAAAATCGATACACGGGTAGCTCCTTCAGTTGTTTTGGGAGATTGAAACCGCTCCCTACGGTCGCGGATCGGAAAGCCGCGGATCGGAAAGCCGCGGATCGGAAAGCTATTTCACGATTTCGAACGAAACGTCGTCCACCCAGGCGCGGCCGCGTCCGATGGACATCACGCCGATCTCGATGAAGCGCGCATCGTTGTCGATGGTCCCCACGATTTCGCAGCGCGTCCATTCGGCCGAGCGCACCGGCCGGTCGTCCATGTTGTCGAAAAAGCCGCTGCGGTGGTTTTCGCGATCCACGCTGAGCCGCATCTGCGCGCGGTCTTCCGCGGGCGACGCTTCCATGCGCAGCCAGGAGGTGACCAGATCGTCGGGCGGGCGCGGCTCCAGCCGCAGCCACGCGCGCAGCCGCACGGTCATGCCGCGGTACGGCGCGGCGTTAAAGCTTTGCCCCAGGTAACCGAAAGGCCTGGGCGCATTCGAAGGCACCAGCACCACGGCGCAGCCCACCCCGCTGCGGCAACCCGTGCGGCGCAGTTCGGCCAGGGACGCGGCTTCGCGCGGCAAGGCCCAGACCAGCCATCCGGGCGGCACTTTACCCACCTCGCCGTCCTCGAATTTCAGGTTCTGCGGGCCGGGCGAGTTCTCGTCGAAATCGGCCAGCTTGGCCTGCGCGCCGGCCGCCACTTCCGTGCCGCGATATTCCGCGGCCACCCGCCGGTAAGTGGCCAGCGCCTCTCTGTGCCGGCCCAGCTTCTCCTGGCACTGCGCAATCTGGAAGAGCGCCCGCGCGGACACCGCTTTCGACCCGGCGGCATGCACCACAATGGCGCGGTATTGCTCCATCGCGCCCTTCAAATCGCCCAGCACCATCTCGCGATGGATGCCCGCTTCCAACTGGCGCTCGGCCTCCGCCTCGGGCTGCTGCCACCCGGGCAGGGACGCCGCCACGGCCATCATCGGAATCGCTATCATCATGCTTCTCAGTCTCAGCATAGAGAAGCCGTGCGGAATTGCCGTCCGGGATGTGTCAGGATTCGGTACCATTTCAGCCATCAAACCGGTAGCCCAGCCCGCGCAGGTTGCGCAGATACCGCGGATTGGCTGGATCGGGCTCGATCTTGCGGCGCAGGCTGGCAATATGGTTATCGACGATCCGCTCGCTGGCGAAGGTGTCGGGACCCCAGGCGCCCGCCAGCAGCCGCTCGCGGCTGAGCACCCGGCCGCGCGAGCGAATGAACAGCCCCAGCAGTTTGAACTCCAGCGGTGTGAGTTCCACGGGCTGGCCCTGGCGGCGCAACTCGCCGCGCTCGAAATCCACCTCCACTTCGCCGAAACAAAACGGCCCGCTCTCCGGTTCGCCGGCCGCGCGGCGCAGCAAAGCCCGGATGCGCGCCCGCAGCTCGCGCGTGCCGAACGGCTTGGTGACGTAATCGTCGGCGCCCAATTCCAGGCCCATCACCTTCTCGGCTTCCTGGGTCTTGGCGGTGAGCATGAGAATGGGCGTGCGCAGCCCGCCGCGGCGCAATTCGCGGCAGACGTCGAATCCGTCCTTGCCCGGCAGCATCACGTCCAGCAGGATCAGGTCGAAGCCGCCCTCGCGGGCCCGCCGCGAGGCCGTCACGCCGTCGGCGGCAATCTCCACCTGGTAGCCCTCCATGGTGAGATCGTCCTCCAGCCCCAGCGCGATTCCCGGTTCGTCCTCCACCACCAGGATACGAATCATGACCGCCCCATGGCCGGCAGCAACATGGTGAAGGTGCTTCCGCGGCCCGGTTCGCTCACCACCGTGATTTCGCCGCCGTGCGCCGCCACAATATGACGCACCATCGCCAGACCGACTCCCGATCCCTTCACGTTTCCCTCCACCGCCGCGCGCCCGCGCACGAATCTGCGGAAAATCGCCTTGCGCTCCGAAGCGGCGATCCCAATCCCGCGGTCGCGCACCCGGATGGCCACGAACTCGCGGTCGACTCCCCACTCCACCCACACCGCGGGCTCGTCGGGCGAGTATTTCAGCGCATTGTCCACCAGGTTGCGAAGGGCCACTGACATGGCTTCCGGATCGGCCTCGATGCGGCAGCCGGATTCCTCGCCCGCCAGCTCGATGTGCCTTCCCTGTCCGGCAATCTGCGGCTCGAATTCGGCCGCCACGCCGCGCACCAGGCGCGCCGCATCCAGCTCCTCGAAACGGTATTGCCGCGCGCCCGCTTCCATGCGTCCGAAATGGAGCAGGGCCTCCACCAGGCGCTGCAGCCGGACCGTCTCGCGCACCAGCGTCTCGTAATAAAGCCGCCGCCGCTCTTCGTTGGGCACCCTCCCCAGCGCCAGAATTTCCGACAACTGGCGCATGGAGGTAAGCGGCGAGCGGAACTCGTGCGAGACCGCCGATACGAAATCCGACTGCATTCGCGATACCTCCATTTCGCGGCGGATGGCCCGCGCAATGAAGTAAGTGCCGGCCAGCAGGAACAGCACCATCACGGTGGTTCCCAGGAACAGAAAGCGCCGGCCCGCCAGCATGCCGGACTCCGCCACGGCCGGCGCGGCGGTGACCTGCAGGGTCCACGGCAGATCGTTCTCGGCGGCGGTGCGCACGGCGGCCGGGCGGCCCGGTTCCCTGCGTCCCCCCAGCACGTGCCCCTCGCCATCCACGGCGGCGCACCGCACTCCCGCGCCAATGGGGATCTGACGCAGGATGGTCTCCGGGTTGGCCAGCATCACCGCGCGCCGTTCGGCGTCCCCGCGCCAAATGGCGTAGAGCGGCCGCCCATCCACCCAGAGGGTGCCCTGGCCGCGCGGATTGGCCGTGCGCTGGTTCCAAAACTGCCCGGCCGCCTCGGAAAGCGCCACCAGATCGGGCGGAGGCGGGCCCGGAGGGTCTCCCGGAGCGCGGGCCAGACGCGCCGCCTCGTCCCAGTAGAAGCCGAACTGCCCGCGGGTCAAAGGCCAGCGCGCCCGCAGCAGGTCCTGGCGCAAGGCCTCGGCGCAGTCTTTGGAAGCCGCCAGCTCACACATGGCCTGCCGCCCCACCAGATCGGCCGGAGCGCCCGCCACCGCGGCGTCCGCGATCTCCGCCAGCCGCCGGTATGCCGAAAGGCTCTCCGCCGGGTGGCCGCTGTTCCGCAAGACTCGCGCCAGTCGCAGCAGGGCGCCGGCGCGCACCGGCGCGGCGGGAGATTCCGCCAGGCCGCGGTACCAGGCCGCCGCCCGCTCCGGCTGGCCGCGCTGGAATTCCAAGGCCTCGCCTTCCGCAAAGGTCTCCGCGGAGGCTTCGGGGAGGGGCGGCGGCGAGGGCCGATAGAGCAGCCGCTCGGCGGGCGAGGCCGAGAGCGAGCCGTCCGCGATCAGCAGCACCAACCCGTCCTGGGGCGGCACGACCGACCGCGGCGCAGCCACCCAGGCGCCCAAACGGTCGCCGGTTTCGGCCAGGGTGCGGCGCAGAGTGGCGGCAATCCGGTCGGCGGTCTGCTCCAGTTGGTCGCGGGCCCGCTGCTCTTCGACGAGCCGCTCCTGCCCTAGCAGCCGCCACCCAAAAAATCCCAGGGCCGACACCGACACCAGGGTGAGCAGGAATAGGATCAGCAGCAGACTGCGGGGCGGTTTGAGCCACTTATTCTGTGGCATCATACACCCTGATTGTACACGCCGCCTGGGCCACCGTTTGCCCCTGGAATGGTCACGATTCCGTCACGCGCGCGGAATATTTCGGTGAGTTTCCGCACAGAACATCCAGGCCATCTAGAGCGGCCCGTGCGAATCGAGCCTGAGCCGATGCCGCCAGCCACAGTATGATGGTGTCTGACATGGAATACGCTACTCCTCTCTCACACGATCTCATTCCGGGCAAGCGCCGGGCCGCGTTGGCCGCCCTCGCCGCCGGATTCCTTGTAGGCGTTTGCGGGTTGGCCCCTCCGTCCGCGCAAGCCGAGCAAAAAGGCAAAGAAGCCGCGCGGCCCGCTTTTAACGGCGGCAAAATTCCTTCCAGGGGACCCGCGCCTTTCAAGGGCACGCCTGCCAAGGCGCCGGCGGCCGGCGAAACGCGCCATTTCAACGAAGCACCGGGCCACCCGGACGCTCCGCACGTGGATAAGGGCAACAAATGGGTGGGACACGACACCGGCCCGAACGACCCGCGCTACCACATCGCCCAGCCTTGGGCGCATGGGCACTTCACCGGCGGCTTCGGACCCGGCCACGTCTGGCACCTGGGCGGAGGCGGCCCCAGCCGGTTCTGGTTCAACGGATTCTACTTCGACGTGGCGGCCGCCGACTTCGCCTTGTGCAACGGCTGGCTGTGGGACTCCGACCAGATCGTGATTTACGAAGACCCGGACCACATAGGCTGGTATCTGGCCTACAATGCGCGGCTGGGCACTTACGTTCACGTTGAGTATCTGGGCAATTCGTAAGAACCGCTCCCTGACGGTCGCGGCTCGGAAACGATGGTAAGTAAGGACCGCTCCCTGACGGGGTGCCCTCTGGGCCCGGCTCGGGAGGGCGCGGTGGCGCCGGGGCCAGAGGGTACCCTGTGAGGGAGCGGTCGCGCCACGTTACAGTTGCGGGCGGGGCAGCTTCACCGGCTCCCAGGGAAATACGCCTTTACGCCGCAGGCGCCGGCGGTACACCGTATTGCCGGCAGTGGCGTACAGGGTCTGCAGGTCCGCGCCGCCAAACACCAGGTTACTCACATCGTGAGCGCCCGGGGTACGGATGATGCCGACCACGCGGCCCGGCTGATCGCAGATTTGCACGCCCATCTTAGTCGCCACATATAAGTGTCCGGTGTTGTCGAAGGTCATGCCGTCCGCCCCGCTGCGCAGCGGCCCATTGGAGACGTCGTCGGGCAGTTCCAGATGATAGAAGGGCTGGCCGTCATCCAACGATCCATCCGGCTGGATGCGAAACGACCAAGCGCTGCGGCCGACCGTATCGGCCACCACCAGCAAGGCCTCGTCCGGCGTGAGCCGCACTCCGTTGGGCAACAGGATGGAGTCATTTTTGCTGGCGTCGAAGACCACGCGTTGGGCACCCGCGGGGTCGATATACCAGACCTTCTGTCCCGGCGAGTCGGTGAAATACACGGCGCCTTTGCTGGTGACGGCCAGGTCGTTCGGCGCCACGCCGGTGGCCAGCACGGCGATCTTGCCGTCCGCTCCATAAGCCACCACGCGCTTGCGGGCGCTCTCGGCGGCGTAGAGGCGGCCGTCGCCGCCGAACATCAGCCCGGTGGCGCCGCCGGTGTCCTCCTTGAATAACTCCACCTTGCCGCGGGCGTCTACCTTGTAAATCCGCGAAGCCTCCGCGTCGCAGAAGTACACGTTGCCGTCGCGATCCACCGCCGGGCCCTCGGTCATCTTATATCCCTGGCCGACCACCTCCCAATCGTGATCGGGGTCGAGAATCTCGGTCACGTAATGACGGCGGCCGGCGATTCCCTTGGAGGCCCGGACCGGCTGCGGATAGTCGCGCCACAACCACCGCAGCACCTCCGGCAGAATGGCCGCGCCGTGTTTGCCGTTGTGGCCTTCGGTCCCCACCACAAACCTGGCATCATAGCCGGAGTAATCCAGCGAGGCCGCGACCTCCTGATTGGCCAGATACCAGGATCCCGAGTAAATGGTCTGATCGTTCGATCCATCCTGCAGAAACACGCGCAACGGTTTCGGCTCCATCTTACGGATCAGGCTGGCGTACATATCGCCGGCCCGTAAGTTGGTGAAGCTTCCGACGAAGCTGGCGACGCGGCGGAAAGCGTCGGGCCGCTCCCAGGCGGCGGTGAAAGCGGCGATGCCGCCGGAGCTGGAGCCGGCGAGGGCGCGGTCGTTCGGGTCGCTCGAAAGCTTGTACAGCTTGCCCACTTCCGGCAGGATCTCCTGAGTCAGGAAGTAGGCGTACCGCCCGCCCAACGAATCGTACTCATAGCTGCGGTTGAAGCGGCTCTGCTGCGCGGGCGATGGGGCCGGCAGCACGCCCGGGTCGATGAAGATGCCTATGGTGACCGGCATGGCGCCCTGTTGGATGAGGTTGTCGAACACGATCGGCACGCGCCACGAACCGGTCTCGCCGACCATTCCGCCGCCATCCTGGAAGATCATCACGCAGGCCGGTTTGGAGCCATCGTACTGGGCCGGCACGTAGACCCAGTAATCCCGAGTAGTGCCGGGAAAGACTTCCGAGGTACTCCAGGAATACTTAGTCACCTTGCCCTTGGGAACGCCGGGATGGGGCTGCGAATCGGGACCAAGGACGTAGTCGTCGGCGGCCAGCGCCGAGGCGGCGAGGAATAGACAGCAGGAGAGGCGGTACATGGGGTTAATTATACGGCGGGAACAACCGCTCCCTCACGGTCGCGGCTCGGTTGCGGTCCGGCTCGGTTGCGGTCCGGCACGGTCGCGGCCGGCGTTGGCGCGACCCGGCATTGTTGGTGCGGCTCGCATTGTTGCCGCGGCTCGGTACGGTCGCGGCGCGGCACCGTCGCGCGCGGCATCGTCGCGCGCGGCATTGGCGCGGGCGGCATTGGCGCGGCTCGGCTTGGTCGCGGCTCGGCGATGTTGGCGCGGCTCGGCATTGTCGCGGCTCGGCGATGTTGCCGCGGCTCGGCATTGTCGCGGCCGGCATTGTTGTCGCGGCCCGGCACGGCACGGCGCGGCAGCGAAACCGGCCGCGGGCAGGTTATTTTTGGTTCCAGGCTTCCACTTGCACGACCGGCGCGCTGCGGCCCAAATCGCGGGCGCTGTAAGTGGCGCTCAGCTTGCGGGTCTCGCCCGGCAGCAGGGCGAAGTAGTTGTCCTCCCATCCCACAGCACCGGCAGCACCTCGTCGCCATCCGCGCCCTTGTTGACCTTCAGATGCACGCCGAAAGCCAGCGCCGGTCCCGCATTCGTTACCGTCACGGTGGTAATCCGGTCCGCGCCCTGCTGCCGGGTCGCCGAATCGATCTTCAAATCCGTCCGCGGCAGCGTATTCAAGGCCGTGTAATCGGCGAAGGTCTTGGTCGGCGTATAGTACCAGTTCGACTTATTCCAGTTCAGGGTCTCCGGGGTAGTCGAGAGCCAATAGAAGTTACGGCTGACTTCGGCTCCGGCCGCATCCGTCAAGGTCAGATTCACGAAGTAAGTGGCGCTTAGCCCGGCAATCTCCGGAATCGTGAACACGCGGGTGGTGCTGTCTTCGGTTACATCCAGGATGGCATCCTTCGCAAACTTGACGCTCATGTCCAGGTTGTAGATCTTGGCCGCCGCCTTCAAGGCGCGGAATGGCTTGTAAAACGAGTTGACCACTACCACCGAACGATCGTCATAGGAATACTGCACGTGGAGCGGCTCATTAGCCTTCTTGGCGCCGAAGTAAGATCCACCCGGCCGCAAATACCAGTCGTATAAGTGCCAGATCAGGCTTGGCCAGGCGTTATTCAGCATCCATTGGATCACCCCCGTCGCGGTGTACTTATTCCGTCCGAAAGCCTCGAACATCGCGCGGTGGCCCTCGTAGGCCATCATCTGCGCCTTGCGCGCGAAATCCTCCACCGTCGCGGGCGTTCCGTAGCGCGCATTGAGCGCCTCCGAGAAGACGTGGATGTTCTTGAACTCGCCACCGCCGGCGTGATAGTCCCAGGCGGCATTGATCGGCCACAGCTTGTCCGGCGGCAGCATCCGGCGCAGGCTTTCGATGGGCAGCGGCGCCGGTCCCGGACTGGTCTCCGTATTAAACCCGTGCGCGCCGCCGCGCGTGGTATCCAGCAACCAGTAACCGGGCGCGATGTACTCGTAAGGCCCGGTCATCTTGACGCCGGTCGGCCCGCCCAGCGGCGTGGGCTTGGCGGTGGCCGAGGAATGAAACGGGTTCGGCCACTCCACTTCTTTTATGATATCCAGATACACCTGCTCGACCTTGGGCGGCGGGGGGTTGTCGCTTCCGTACATCCAGTCGATCACCGCGGGATGCGGCGCGAGCCGGCGCAGTTGGTCGCGCAGCGATTCGGACGCCACCACGCGGTCCTCGGCGGTCCATTGCGGCCAGCGCTCCCAGTAATCGCAGCAGCACCATCCCGCGAGCAGCATGATCCCCATGCGATCCGAGAGCCGCAGAAAATGCTCGTCCTCCAGCTTGCCCTCGAAGCGCAGAGCGTTGAGGTTCATGTCGCGCACGTATTTCAGCTCGGCTTCCTGGCGCTCGGGCGTGGAGTGCAGCAGCATGTCGAAGGTGTATCCGCCGCCGCGGATCAAGATGTTCTTGCCGTTGATGTGGAACAGGCGGTGGCCCTGGGCGTCGATTTCGGAGGTGACCTCGCGCACCCCGAAGGGCGTCTGGCTGGCGTCCGAGACTTGCCCATCCACCGAGAATTGCAGGTCCAGCGAGGAGAGATTCTGTTCGCCCACTTGCGCCGGCCACCACAGCCGCGGGTGGTCGAGCTTCAGCGTCGCATGTACGACGCGGGTTTCTCCCGCGCCCAACCGCACCGTCTGCGAAAACTTCCGGTCTTCGATCTGCCCGTCCAACACTCCCGCCACCGCGCTCCCGCTGGCGTTGGTCAACTCGGTGCGCACGGTCAGGTCAGCCGCGCTGCCCGCCAGTTTCGTGGTTACGGTGGGAAACCGGATTGCCACAGGGCCAGTCGCCGCCACCCACACGTCGCGCCACAGACCCATGTTCTTATCCGGAGGCTGCGGATTCCAGTCCACAAAGGTGATCGACAGATCGTGCGGTGTGGGAGGAAAAACTTCCACGGCCAAGACGTTCGCCTCTCCGGGCCGCGCCGCCGCGGTTACATCGAATTGGTAGAGGCGCCAGGCGCCCGCCATTTTGGAAGAATCGGCGATCTGACGGCCGTTCAGCCACACGTTGGCCCGGAAGTTGATGCCGTCAAATCCCAGCCAGACGGTCTTCCCTTTGTAAGTGGCGTCTAACTGGAAGGACGCGCGATACCACCAGGAATGGCGGAAGGGACTATCCGGCGGCATCTGCAGGTTCGAGAAGTTAGTGGAAATCGGGTAACTGGCGCCCGGAATCGAGCGTAAGTTCATCCCGAAATAAGGGTCGGGATAGACATGCGACTCCACCAGGGCGTGCAGGACCGTGGAGGGCAGGGTGGCCGGATACCAGCCGCGCGGATCGTAGGCAGGGGTCGACAGGGCGGCTCCCGCGGGCCCAGAGGGCACCCCAGGGGGCATCCCCACATCCGCCGACGATCGAATCGCCCATCCCTGGCGCAAATACACCGGCGGAATGGCGTTCGATTCGGCGCCCGCGGCCAGCAAGGGCAGGCTGGCGAGCAAGGGTAAGAGCGATCGGCTCATGCATCGACTACCGTACCACCATGGGGGTGCGGAAAGGACGAACCAGGAGGGGTTTTGGAGGACGAGGCGGTCTGTGGGACGAGAGTAGGACGGGGAGCAGGACCCGCCGCGGGTTTGGGCCGTGTGTCGGCGGGTTTCGGGTTCCTGAATTGTTTACCGGCCAAAAACGGGCGGCAGGGTCCAGGCGGGAGAAGTTGAGCCTTTTCTTCCAGATGGAGGTGAAACTCAGTAGGGAGCGGCGTGGCCAATCGCCATGCCCGCTTCCCAGCCCT
>JBKQPR010000370.1:0-134071 GCA_052144935.1 Bryobacteraceae bacterium | reverse complement strand
TATTCCGGAAGTATGCCCACCGGCTAATCTTCTTCGACCTGGTGGATGCCAGATACGAGTACCAGACCCAGGAAATGCGCCTGCCCAACGGCAAGATCGAAAAGGCCGGCTCCCAGAACGGGACGTTCATGCTCAGCAACCGGGACTACGGGGACGGCGAAGTGGACTTGCAAGGAATCATGCGGATCATCAAGTCGGTCAACTACAAGGGCTGGATCAACGTCGACCACCACTATGCGCGGGTCTCCCCGCGGAACAGCTTTGAGCGGTGCATGAAATACATTCGCGAGAATCTGGACCCGATCTACATGTGAACCCGCACGCACGTCTTCGCCTGCAGTCCAGTCCGATCCGATCCCAACTACTCGAGCCCTCCTGGCAGCGGCAAGGGCGCTGTCCGCTGGCGCGCGGGGCCCAAACCCCGCGCCACCTTACTCGGCCTTGCGAATCCATCCGTAGCGGATGTTGCCCGGCTCGCCGCCCGATGCACGGTAGTTCTCCTGGAACTTCGCCATGTTGTCCGCCGTGAATCCCGGCAGCTCCATGATGGTCTTCAGATCTTTCGACATGCGTTGCTCGTAGTCTTTGGGCACCGGCTTGAAGCGCGTTTCGAGATTGGCGGAGCCGACTCCTTGGATGCCGTACAGTCTCGCGGAATTCAGCCCCAGAATCTTCCGTTTGGCGTCCGGTGTGAGTTCGGGATATCCGTACTTCTTGCGCATCTCCCCGGGAATCTGGAAGCGCCACAAGGCGTCAATCTGCCACTGCGGCGACCCGTACCACACCGAGTCGGAGCCGAAAACGATGCGATCCGGTCCCATGAACTTCATGAGCTGTCCCATGATGTGCGCCGCCACCGTGGGGAACGTGACCACCGACGAGGCCCAGGTGGTCCCGATCTCCGCATAGACGTTATGGAACGGAGCCACCAGAACGGCATACTCAGTGGTCCAACTGATGTCGGGCACGCCTTCCCGCGTCTTCCCCGATTTGACCTCCTGCAGCGAGTCATACAGAAAGAAAGCGGGCTGAATGCAGGCGTGATATGTGATGAAGTTCAGGTTCGGCCAATCCTTCGCTGCTTTGGGCATGTCGCCGGGGTGGCCTCGCTGGGGATCCGGCGGTCCGGGAGCCAGTCCCTTGTGGACGCAGATGTTCTTGAATCCGGGCCTCTTGTCTTTGACCTTTTGATAGAGCTTCTCGATCAGGGCAAACGTGGGATACGCGACCTCTTCATCGTCGTGCCGCCATTGCCGCATCAGGCTGTTGGGATCGTCGTCGATCTTGGCCGCGTTGGAGATGTTGTAGCCCTTCCACGAATCGGGTTCGTTCTTGTCGGTCTGTTCCTGGATGTACGGGAGATTGCCTTTGCCGACGTAGAGCAGGCCGTGCGCCATCATGCGGGTGGAACCGGAAATCTCGTTGACGAAATTGCGCGCGGCCGCGGTCTGGGCCGCGGTCAGGATCTCGCCACGGAGCGCCTCTTCGACGTTGCGCGGGGCACGGCGCGCTTCCGCTCCGATGGTCACCGAGGACGCCGTGACATTGCTCAAGAGTCCGATATTCACCTGACTATCGAGGAAGACGTCCTTGATGAACTGCACGATCTGGGCATTCGCCGCGGTGATGGGCAGCCCCACCAGAGCCGGGTTCCAAACGCCCCAGACGTCGCCGCGCTCATCGGGAAGACCCTTCGGGTTATAGGGATTGGCTTTGAAGTTGGGGGCAGAAGAAGGACCCTGCGCGAGCGCCCGCAGTCCCGCGCCTCCGGCCCGCTGGCTGCCGCGAACCATGTGGAGCTGATCGTCGAAGACGAACAGATCGCGAGGCGCCGCGGACTGGGCGTACGCCACCGGCTCGAACATCTCGATGGGATCGACGTGGAAGAACCGCCCGAAGACTTCGTTCATCGCGAGGAGCGCGGCGGCCGTGCCGCCGGTGCTGACGAGGAAGCGCCGCCGGTCGATGCCGAGCTTCTTGCCGGCGGACTCGGCGAGTTCCTGGATTCGCGCTTCCACCTGCCTCTGCTGAGGGGTCTGGAGAGCGGGCATGTACTCGCCGTTGGAGACCATGCGAGTCGGGATTGGGGAGCGCAATGGATCGTCCTCGTCCGCCCTGGCGCACTTGACAACCTGCTCTTCGTTCAGCAACCCATGATCGGCTTCCCAGATCTTTCCTTCTTCGTTCCACTTATCGGCCGGCATGGAGACCTCCCGTTTTTTTCGGCAGTTGGAAGTATATATCAAGCGGCTGGTGCGGTGCACTTGGATTGCCCCCGGCCGCCCCCGGCCCCGACCTCGAGAACGTGGTGCGGTTCGCAAAGCGCACTGCTCATCGGCATCGACACATACCACATTCGGCCCCACCTGGAGCCCGCCGCCGCTCAACGGTCAGCAGGAACGCTGCCTCCCCCACGATTCAAATCCACCTCGGTGAGTGGCATATGATGGTGTGCAGACGATCAGATCGCCTCCGGAGGCCCGAAGCTGTATCCCTTCCAGGGCCGCAAGCATCCATAGGATCAGCATGACCGAGGCCGAAATTCCGGTTTTCTCATCGCTTGGCCCAGGCTGGCCCGAGATCATCAATCGCAAGATGATCCAATCGGAGATCGAAGGCGGAGTGCATCTGTACCGGCTGCCGCCCGGCACGGTGCTCGAAGTCCAGACGCAGAATCGCGTCTACACGATCGTGACAGGGAACGGGAACGACGCGCAGATTTCCGGGCATCCGGAGTTTTGCCCGGAACCGGTTGCGGCCAGAATCCACGGCTCGACGTGGGGTGGTAGCATGCTGAAGGAACACTTTATCGGCCGCGGCATGCACCTGGAATTTCAGATCCCCGGCGGGCTTCCCATCACCACCACGCGCATCCTGGACGTCCGCGAGAAATAAGACTCTTCGCCCCGGGGCACCCGGCCATCCGTCCGGCGGCGTCGCTGCCCCGATCGGAACACACGGGCGCCAAGTAGCGGTTTCCTGTGCGCGTCAAACAAGGCCGTGTAATCCAGGGCGCCAGCCCCAT
This sequence comes from Bryobacteraceae bacterium, assembly GCA_052144935.1. Taxonomy (GTDB): domain Bacteria; phylum Acidobacteriota; class Terriglobia; order Bryobacterales; family Bryobacteraceae; genus JOPF133. The sequence continues at coordinate 131,046 of JBKQPR010000370.1, read as the reverse complement.
TGTGAACCGACGGGGTATGCCGGTATTGAACGGGATCCGCGTGGATGATGCGAGCGGCCAAGGGCGCTCGCGCGCTGCCATGCTCTTCCGGAAAGCTGTTCAGAGCCGCGCGCGTCAGTAAGCGGTGTTTTCGGACTGCCACATCTGCCACAGACTGCCGCTTCAAAACCACTAGCCGATGGATATACTAATCGCAATTTTATGGGCACTCTTACGGCTGCCTCTGTGTCTCCTGCTGGCTGCCGCGGCTCTAGCCCCGGTGCTTGTTTCTACGTACCCGAGCCGCCGGTGAGCGCTGGAACCGTTTCCGCGGGTGGATATGGTTGGCAATGCGATGAAGTACTACGCCGGCCCGCGCGGATTGCAGGGGCAAACGCGTTCGCCAGGCGCGTCCGATAGCGCGACATAAACGCATCGTTACGACCACTATAATAAATGACGAGGCGGGAGTTCCTGCTTTGGAGCAAACTGTGGGCGCAGAGGGCGCCGGGGAGCGTCCGTCCCCGCCCCGCGCCGCGTAGTATACTGATCCTTTATGCTCCCATCCGCCGTTCGAGGGCATCGCCATCATCGCCACGCCCATCCGCGACCGGCGGTGTCTTGATCGTAGTTCCACCCAGGAATTGGAAAGGACGCCCGCCGCGGTTCCGGCGGGCTTTTTTATTGCACGCGCGATGATTCTCGATTTTCAAAAGACCGGCGGACTCGTCACCGCCGTCGTTCAGGACCACGCCACCAACCGCGTCCTGATGGTCGGATACATGAACGAAGAGTCCTTCCGCCTCACCGTCGAAACCGGCTTCGCCACCTTCTATAGCCGCTCCCGCCAGAAGCTCTGGCTCAAGGGCGAAAGCTCCGGACACCGCCTGGTGGTCAAGGAGATCTCCACGGATTGCGACCTCGACGCCGTGCTGCTTAAAGTCGACCCGCTCGGCCCCGGCGTCTGCCACGAAGGCTACCGGAGCTGCTTCTTCCGTAAGCTCGAAAATGGCGCCTGGCAGATCGCCGAACCGCGCGCCTACGATCCCGCGGCCGTCTACGGAGCCGGCCACGAAGCAGTCCCCGGAGCCGTCACCGGAGGCCGCCCGTGAACCTCAAACTGGGCATCCCCAAAGGCAGCCTGGAAAACGCCACCATCGACCTCTTCCGCCGCGCCGGGTTCACCATCGTCACCAGCAGCCGCTCCTACTTCCCGCACATCGACGACCCCGAAATCGAGTGCATGCTCATCCGCGCCCAGGAGATGGCCCGCTACGTCGAAGACGGCATCCTGGACGCCGGCCTCACCGGCCGCGACTGGATCGAGGAGAACGAATCCACCGTCGTGGCCATCGCCGACCTCATCTACGCCAAGCAGAGCTTCGGCAAGGTCCGCTGGGTCCTGGCCGTGCCCGAGTCTTCCCCCTTCCACTCGGTCCACGACCTCCAGGGCAAGATCATCGCCACCGAGCTGGTGGCCACCACGCGCCGCTACCTGGCCTCCCATGGCGTCGCAGCCAAGGTCGAGTTCAGTTGGGGCGCCACCGAGGTCAAGCCGCCGGTGCTGGCCGATGCCATCGTCGAGGTCACCGAAACCGGCTCCTCCCTGCGCGCCAACAACCTCAAAATCATCGACACCGTGCTGGAGTCCAACACCCAGTTCATCGCCAACCCGCGCTCGTGGGACGATCCCGCCAAGCGCCGCAAGCTGGAAGACATCCGCATGCTGCTCGAGGGCGCCATCAACGCGCTGGGCAAGGTGGGGCTGATGCTCAACGTGCATCGCGATTGTCTGCAGGCCGTCCTCGCTGTGCTGCCGGCGCTCAAGCGGCCCACCATCTCGCACCTCAGCGACGAGGAGTGGCTGGCCGTCAACACCATCCTGGATGAGTCCACCGTGCGCGACATCATCCCGCGTCTCAAACAGGCGGGCGGCGAGGGAATCGTGGAATACCCGCTCAACAAAATCGTCCTGTGATGCGCATTCTCGAAAGCCAATCCGTGGGCCGCCTGCTGGCCCGCCGCGGCGCCCGCATGGCGGAGGCCGAAGCCGCCGTCCGTCCCATTCTCGATGCCGTGCGCCGCCGCGGCGATCGCGCGCTCCTCGAATACGCCCGCCAATTCGACGGCTTCACCGGCACATCCGTGCGCGTCCCCGAGCCGGCGCTGCTCGTCGCCGAACTGTCGCTGTCTGCCGAATTTCGCGCCGCCGTGGAGACCGCTGCCGCCAACATCCGCGCCTTCGCCGAAAGCCAGATGCCCACTGAATGGACGGTGCGGCCGCAGCCCGGCCTGCGCCTGGGCCAAATCGTGCGCCCAATCCAGGCCGTGGCCGCCTACATCCCCGCAGGCCGCTACCCTTTGCCTTCCACTGTAATGATGACCACCATTCCCGCGCAGGTGGCGGGCGTGCGCTACATCTGCGTGGCCTGCCCCAAACCGGCCGCCGAGGTCTACGGGACCGCCTTCCAGTTGGGTGTGTCGCACGTCTTTCAGATGGGCGGTGCCCAAGCCATCGCCGCCTTCGCCTTCGGCACTCGTACAGTCCCGCCAGTCGACCGCATTGTCGGCCCCGGCAACATCTACGTGGCTGCCGCCAAGAAGTTGCTGGCCGGCGAGGTGGGTATCGATTTCGTAGCCGGTCCCACGGAGATTCTGATCATCTCTGCAGAGGGCGACCCGCGCCATCTGGCTGCCGACCTGCTTGCCCAGGCCGAGCACGATGCCGACGCCACCGCCATTCTGCTCACCACCTCCAAGCGCTTGGCCATCGCCGTGGTCCAGGAAGTCGATCGCCAGTTGGCCTCTCTGCCCACCGCCGCCGTGGCGCGCAAATCCATCGCCCGCAATTCGGCCGTCATCCTGGTGCGCTCGCTGGAGGAGGCCGTCGAGATCTCCAACCGCTTCGCGCCCGAGCACCTCAGCATTCCCGACCGTACCCTGCTGCCCGCCATCCGCCACGCCGGCAGCGTGTTTATCGGCCCCTACAGCCCCGAAGCCGCCGGCGATTACGCCTCCGGCCCCAATCACGTGCTGCCCACAGCCGGGGCGGCCCGCATCCGCGGAGGACTGTCCGTCACCGACTTTCTGAAAGTGATCTCCGTGCAGGAGCTTTCGCCCGCCGCGCTGGCGCGCCTGGCCCCCGCCATCACCACGCTGGCGCGCGCCGAGGGCCTGGAAGCGCACGCCCGTTCGGTCGAGGTGCGGCTCACATGAGCGCCGAGACGGGCCCTGGGGGCACCCCCGGCGCGGCAAACGCGAGTGTTTGCGCCACGTGGCTTCGTGGCGCAGGCTTCAGCCTGCCGCATCGAGACTCGTCTCGATGCATTGCTTATGCGATATCCACCCTGGCCCGCGCCGGCTCCCCCGAGGCACCCCTCCCATGAAGCCGCCCAAGCTTCCCAAAGGGGCCGTCAGGCCGCGCCCCGCGGTGGTCGCCATGGCGCCCTATTCGCCTCCCACCGGCGGACGCGCCGGCAAGCTGCGGCTCGATTTTAACGAGAACACCGTGGGCTGCTCTCCGCGCGTGATCGCCCGCCTGCGGGAATGCATCGACCCGGGCGGCCTCTCGGTCTATCCCGAATACGGCGCCGCCAAAGAGGCCATCGCCCAATACTTCCGCGTGTCCCCCGGCGAGTTCATCTTCACCAACGGCACCGACGAGGCCATCCAGGTCTTTATCAACACCTATGTGGATGACGGGCAGGAAGTCGTGCTGCTCAGGCCCGCCTACGCCATGTACCGCTTCTACGCCGAAGCGGCCGGCGCCACCATCAAAGAGGTAGAGTATCCGCATCCGGACATGGAATTCCCCTTGCAATCCGTGCTCGACGCCATCACCCCCGCGACCCGCGCGGTCCTCCTGGCGAACCCCAATAACCCCACCGGCACGGGCCTGTCGCTTTTGGGAATCGAGCGCATCCTGCACCGCGCCCGCAAGGCCGTGGTCCTGGTGGACGAGGCGTATTACGAGTTTTCGGGCGTCACCGCGATCGCCGAAATCCAACGCCTGCCCAACCTGTTTGTCTGCCGCACGTTTTCCAAGGTCTTCGGCATGGCCGCCATGCGGCTGGGCTGCCTGTTCTCGCACCCGGCCAACGTCGCTTTGCTGCACAAAGTGCAATCGCCCTACAGCGTCAATTCGCTGGCCGTGCTGGCGGCCCATGCGGCCGTCGAGGACACCGGTTACATCGAAAGCTACGTGACCGAGGTGCTGGCCGCGCGCGAGCTGCTCGCGGTGGGCCTGGAGCGCCTCGGCATCTCCTATGTACCCAGCTCCGCCAATTTCCTGCTGGCGCGCATCGGCAAGCGCGCGATCGAAGTGCGCGACGCCCTGCGCGAGCGCGGCATCCTGGTCCGCGACCGCAGCTACGAAGCCCCGGGCGCCGTGCGCATGACCGTGGGCACAAGAGAACAGACGCGCCGCCTGCTGGCCGCGCTCGAAGAGATCTGGAAATCATGAACCCGTCAAACCCCTCCCAGCAACCCATTCTGGTCTTCGACATGGACGGTGTGCTGGTCGATGTCACCGAATCCTACCGCGAAACCATCGCGCGCACGGTCGAGCACTTCACCGGCCGCGCCATCACCCGCGAGGCCATTCAGGAGTACAAGAACGAGGGCGGCTGGAGCGACGATTGGCAGCTCTCCCACCACATCGTTCACACGGCCGGCGTAGCCGCCCCGTTCGAAGAGGTCAAAACGCACTTTCAAAAACTCTTCCGCGGCGGCAACGGAACCGCCGGCCTGATGCTGCGCGAACGCTGGATCGCGCGTCCCGGCGTTCTCGAAAAACTCAGCCGCCAGTTCCGCTTCGCGCTGTTCACGGGCCGCCCGAAGGAGGAGGCGCAGCTCACGCTCAGCCGTTTCGCGTCGCACCTGGTCTTCGATCCGATCGTCGCCATGGAGGACGTGGAGAACCCCAAACCCGCCCCCGACGGCCTTCTGCAAATTGTGGCGCAGGCACTCCTGCCTGCCGCGTCGGCACTCGTGCCGACGCCTGGTGTCGAGACGAGTCTCGACACGGCAGGCAAGAGTGCCTGCGCCACAGCATCCATCTTCTACATCGGCGACACCATCGACGACGCCCGCGCCGCCAGTGCCGCCAACGTCCCCTTCATCGGCATCGCCGCGCCGGACACTCCGCTCCACGCCGGCCTCGTCTCCCTCTTCCAATCCGAAGGCGCCCACGCCATCCTGCCCGACATCAATTACCTTCCCGAGGTGTTCGCCCAATGAGAAGCGCCACCCTCCGCCGCGACACCAAGGAAACCAGTATCGCCGGATCGCTGCGCATTGAGGGCCGCGGCCGTTACGAGATCTCCACTGGCATCCGCTTCTTCGACCACATGCTGGAGCTGTTCGCCAAACACGGCGGCTTCGATCTGAAACTGGCGGCCGAAGGCGATCTCGACGTGGACCAGCACCACACCGTCGAAGACGTGGGCATCGTGCTCGGCCAGTTGTTCGCCCAGGCCCTGGGCGATCGCCGCGGCATCAACCGCGCCGGCTACTTCGTCCTCCCCATGGACGAGACCCTGGCCGTGGTGGCTCTGGATCTCGGCGGCCGCCCCGCACTGGTCTACAAAGACCTGGTGCGAGTGCGCCTCGTGGGCGACCTGCAGACCGAGCTGGTCGAAGATTTCTTTGGCGGCTTCGTCAATCACGCGGGCGCCAATTTGCACGCCAGGGTGCTATACGGAAGATCGAGCCATCACAAGATCGAGGCTGTCTTCAAGTGCTTCGCGCGGGCCATGAAATATGCGTGCTCGAAAGACGCGCGGCTGAAGGGTCAGTTGCCGTCCACCAAGGGGCTGTTATGATCGCGATCCTGGATTACGGCGCCGGCAATCTGCGCTCGGTGGAGAATGCCCTGGCCGAAATCGGCTGCCCCTACACCCTGGTGCGCGATGCCGCAGGGCTGCGGAGCGCGGCCAGAATCCTGCTCCCCGGGGTCGGCCATTTCGGGAAGCTGATGCGTGCGCTCGACGCCCTGGATCTGCGTCGCGCCTTGCTAGAACGCATTGCCGCGGGCGCACCGTTTCTGGGCATCTGCCTGGGGATGCAGGCGCTCTTCGAGGGCAGTGAGGAAGCCCCCGAGGTGCGCGGCCTGGGCCTCTATCCGGGAACCGTGCGCCGTTTCCCCGCCCACGCGCGCGTGCCGCACATGGGCTGGAACGAACTCGAAGTGCGTCCCGGCGCGCGCCTGTTGGGAGGCCTCGGGACGCGCCCTTTCGTGTACTTCGCCCACAGCTTCTACGTGCCGCCCGACGAGCGCGCCTCGGCCCTCTGCACCTATGAGTTGCCCTACACTGCCGCTCTGGAATCCGCCAACGTTTTCGGCGTGCAGTTTCACCCCGAAAAATCCGCCGCCGCGGGCCTGACCATAATGCGCAATTTCGTGGAGCTGCCATGCTGACCACGCTCGGTCCCAAACTGCTGCCAGCCCACCGGTGCTCCCGACTGCCGGCAACTCCCTGGTGCTGTCAACTTCTGGTAACTCGCCGATCGTCCCAATTTGAGGGGGGTCACTTGTGCTGTCAACTGCGGGCAACTGACTGGTGCTGCCAACTTCTGGCAGCTCGCTGGTGCTTTCAACTGCTGGCAACCCGCTGGTGGTCCCACCCTCTGGCAGCCTGCTTGTGCTGTCAACTCCTGGCAACTCGCTGGTGCTCTCAACTGCTGGCAACCTGCTGGTGCTCCCACCCTCTGGCAGCCTGCCTGTGCTGTCAACTCCTGGCAACTCGCTGGTGCTCTCAACTGCTGCCAACTGAGCCACCTTGTGGGGCAGCGAATCCTGGCTGCCGCCGGCTTTCAGCCGGCGATGGCCGCTTGCAAGGCGAGGGCCGCCTGCGAGGCAAGAGCCGCTTGCGAGGCAAGAGCCGCCTGAAAGGCGGCTGGGCTCAGAGGGCACCCCAAGATTGGCTGCCCCACTTATGCAGCAAAGCAGTCACAGGAGGTTCTTGTGACATGCGGTCGGACTCATGCTAGCCAAGCGCATCATCCCCTGCCTCGACGTCACCGCCGGCCGCGTCGTCAAAGGCGTCCACTTCGTCAACCTGCGCGATGCCGGCGACCCCGTCGAACTGGCCGCGCGCTACAACGCCCAGGGCGCCGACGAGATCGTCTTCCTCGACATCACCGCGTCCAGCGACGCCCGCGAGATCATGGCCGGCGTGGTCGCCCGCACGGCGCGCCAGGTCTTCATCCCGCTAGCCGTGGGAGGCGGCATCCGCTCGGTGGCCGACGCCCGCCGCATCCTCCTGGCGGGCGCCGACAAGGTCTCCGTCAACACCGCCGCGGTGCGCCGCCCCGAGCTCATCGCCGAGCTTTCCCGCGAATTCGGAGCGCAGGCCGTGGTGCTGGCCATCGACGCCCGCCGCCACGGGGCCGGGGTGCCCTCTGGGGGGCCCTCGCCCTGGCACGTCTACACCCGTGGCGGCCGCGACGACGAAGGCCTCGACGCGGTCGAGTGGGCCGTCCGCGGCGAGCAGCTCGGCGCCGGCGAAATCCTGCTCACCTCCATGGACACCGATGGCGTGCAGGAAGGCTTCGATTGCCGCCTCACCCGGGCCGTCTCCGAGGCCACCCACATCCCGGTGATCGCCTCGGGCGGCGCCGGAAAGCCCGAGCATTTCGTGCGCGTGCTCACCGAGGGCGCAGCCGATGCGGCCCTGGCTGCGTCCATCTTCCATTACGGAACGTACACCGTGAACCAGCTCAAGGAAGAACTCGACCGGCACGGCATTCCGGTGCGGCTGACGCCATGATTTTCCCCTGTATCGACCTGATGGAGGGCAAGGTGGTGCAGCTCGTCCAGGGCCGTGAAAAGGCTCTGGAGGGCGATGCCCCCGAAGAGATGCTGCGGCGCTTCGCGGCCTTCCCCGAAATCCAGGTGATCGACCTGGATGCCGCCATGGGCCGCGGATCCAACGATTCGCTGGTGCGCCTGCTGGCCTCGCGCGCCGCCACGCGCGTGGGCGGCGGCGTGCGCACGGTGGAGCGCGCGCAGGCGCTGGTCGAGCAGGGCGCCCGCAAGGTCATCGTGGGAACCGCCGCCTTCGACGAGAGCGGTGACGGCGGCATCCACCACCGGTGGCTGGCCGCCCTGCGCGACGCCGTGGGCCGCGAGCGGCTGATCGTGGCGCTAGATTCCAAGGCCGGCCGGATCGTAGTGAAGGGCTGGCGCGAATCCACCGGCCTGGCCGCCGAAGACGTGGTCGAGGCACTGGAACCCTATTGCGCCGGCTTCCTATGCACTTACGTGGACCAGGAGGGCATGTTGCGCGGCACCGACCTGGATTGGTTCCGCCGCCTGCGCGCCGCGACGCCACTGGAGATCACCGCGGCCGGCGGCATCACCACCATGGACGACGTGCTCGCCTTGCGGGAAATGGGCGTGCACGCCGCCCTCGGCATGGCCATCTACACCGGCCGGTTGAGCCTCGACGAATTGGCGGCGCTGTCGTGAGGCGCCGGGCGTTCGCTGCCGAAGCCGGCCCATGCCAGCGCGGCGATCGCGAACCCCACCACCAGCGCCTGTCCGATATAAGGTTCGCGGGAAACCAGCAACAGGGTGAGCACCGGAGTCACCAGGAGGAGTCCCCAGATCTTCAGCCATCGCGGGGCGGGACTCCGGACGGCGACCACGGCCAGCGGAATCAGCAGCACGCAATCGTTGGCATACGCGTGGTGGCCCAGCACCAGGCCGCTGGCGGCCGCCATGGCGCCGGCCAGACCCGGAGATTGCCGGCGCCGGCAGGCGTTCCACAGCAACGCCACCACCAGCATGGCGCAGGCGATCTCGATAGCCGCGGAGGCCGGCAGCCAGTAAGCCACGCCGCGGAGGTTGGGCCTGCGGCTGTCCGCCACCGAGAAGATCGGTTTGCGGATCACTTCGAGATACGCGCGCGGCCATCCGGGGCCTTCGATCAAGAAGCACGCCCAGCAGGGCCGCGACTCCGGCCGCTCCAGCGGCCAGCGTCTTCCAGCGCTTCTTTGCCACCAGCAGAACCGGCAGGCCCACGGCCAGGTGGTACTTCGAGAGGCACATCGCGAAGGCCGCGCCCGCCAGCGTGGGCTTCTCTTTTTCCAGTAGCACCAGGCCGGCGGTGAAGAACAGCAGCCACACCGGCGTATCCTGGCCCACCACCAGCAGAATGCCCACGGGTATGGACCAGGCCAGCGTGGCGAACATCAGGCGGCGGTCGGCGCCCGGCCGCCATGCGGCCAACGTCAGCACGCTTGCCAGACAGATCCCGAGCCAAACCAGGCGCGCCGCGAAGAACGGCATCCAGCTTACCCCGCGCAGGCGTAGGCCACCACTGGGAAGCGTCAGCAGGGATCGGGGGACCGCCATAGCGCGCTTCGAGTTGCCGCCGCGCATCCCAGTTGTACAGATGGCCGGTGCCCGCCATGCGGCTGGCCGAATAGAACTGGGTGAAGTCGATGGCATTATCGGCATAGTGCACCGCCATGCCCAGGTTGATCACCACTCCGGGAAGGCACAGCAGCACGATGGCGGCGATGAGCAGCGGGCGGTTCTTGCGGACGAGGGTTAGTATGGGCGTGGTATGGATCGGCGGTAACACTTCGGCACGCGAAAAACCGGAAATCTCGTCCGCCACGATAGCACGGGAGGCGGGCGGACCGCGCTGGCTCTAAGTGATGTGCGCCGCTCGCTGCGGACCGAGGGCCTCCGCCACGGCATGCGAGTGTGGACGGCCTTCCCGGCTCTCTGGAATTTCCCCCGGCTAGTCCCCCAGACGCCGCTGTGAACGGCGATCGCCACCGGGACAAGCATGACGAGCCCCAGCGTTCCGGGCGCAACCCATTTGAGGGCGTGCGCCGGCGTAAGCGCACGCGGAGGCATCATTGCGACTGTCGAGCTCATCTTTCCGGATGCTAACGTGCTGCGCCGGTAGGAACCAAGGATAGTTTCGGTTAGCAGGCGCCTGTAAACGAAAGTCGGCCTCGGCCTCGGCCGTACCCGCTCGGCATGGCCCTCTACGCCGGCTAGTCGAACCTCGACGAATTGGCGAAACCGTCGCGGTCTGGCGGCGAGATCAACGGCCTCTCCACGATCAGTCCCCCGAATAAACTTCAATTGGTTTCGATCCGGTTGCCGGTTCATCCTGGATCGGCCGTAGTTCATGCCAGGGCAATGAAGAGAGAATAGTCACAGCACACAGCAGCCAAACTAAGGGAAGCGGTATCGGGAGCGCCCACCCTTCACGTAACGTCAGTAGCCATGCGACCACGATTGCCAACAGCACCCCGGCCCGTTTCCATTGCTTTCCGACAAGCGCCCAGACGCCAGCGGCATAAGGGACTGAAAGAATCAGGTCGATGACGTAATGTTCACCCAATCCCAACGTCGCCAGGATTGTTCCAACTACGAACAGGCCGAAGATCACAGTGACCAGCGTCCGGCAATGATTGCGGCAGAACCAAAATAAGAGCAGCGCCCACGCCACATGGCCGCTTGGCGTTGCATTGAGCAGTATCCCAGCGGGAAGGTAAATACTGTGCGGGTGCTGCAACTGCGGCAGTAACCCTTCTAGAAAACGATCCCCAAAAAGATAGACCGGCCCCGCTGCGGGACACAGGGCGTACAACGGCAGAATCATACAACCGGTGCAGGCGATCGCCGCCAAATACTTGCGCCGTGCAGATTCAGGCAGTAGCAGATACACCACCACGAAGAGCAACGGCAAGGATCGCCAAATCAAGAGCATCGGCCCCGTCGCAAGTAGTTTCCCCAAGGAAGGCTGAGGGTATCCAAAGTTGGCATCGAAGTACCACAGCAATTCATCTACCGAAGCGACCTTCGTGGTGGGCATATCCTTTTTAAAGAAAAATCCAAATAAAAAGGGGAACAACAACAACCAGACTTCTGGTACCGGCACTGGATGACGGATGGAAAATCGAGCGACCGAAAGTAGCACCACACCGCAGCAAATGAACCACACCCACATGTCCCACCGAAGAAAGGGAATCGCCCCTGGAAATGCTGGCCACAGAATTGTGATGAGCACAGAAATGGCGGTAAATACCGTGGCCCTGACGTTGATCTGTGGGATCGGCCGTCCTGCGTCGCGTTTTCCTGGCTTACGCATAGTTGCCACAATTTTCATTATATATTACGCCGAGCAGTATAAGGTAAGACAGGCTTGCGAGGGTCAACAGCAATCAGTTATCTGAGGTTAGCATCAAGCCGCTGTCCACGCTGCCACGGCGCTTGGCGGCGTTAGCGAATCATCGCGAGACCCAGTGCTCCGAGCGCAACCCGCCCACGGTAGAATCGGCTGGGGGAGGAGCCGCGGAGGTTGGGCATGCGGCTGTCGGCCACGGAGAAGATCGGTTTGCGGAGCACTTCGAGGTAACCGCGCGGCGACCCGGGTGCCGGGCATCACGAATAACAGCAGGTGAGCGGGCGCGAGGAAAGCGAACTCGGTAAGCGAGGGGAAGAACCGGAGCACGAACTTGCCGCTGTCCATGATGTTCCGAAGTATAACGACGGCTCAGCCAGTCTAGGACCCGGCACCCGTCACCCGGTGCGCACCACGCAGGCCCACGGTAAAACCGGCTGGAGGAGGCGTATCTCGATGAGTTTTCCGGGGACCACTCCGGCAGCGGGGTTTGCGCCGGCCACTCAGCCGCGGAACGAGCAGGCCATTCACCGGGTGCGGAAGGGCTGGATGCCGGCGAGGTGAGGAATCCGGTGGCCGATGGCGAGCTGCCGACCTATCGCGGTGTGCCATCGAAGGGCGGTAAGTTCCCGGTGATTCCGGTGGTGTCGGAGATCTTCGGCCTACACGAATACCATTCGCGACCCCTGCCGGCGGCTGGCCAAGCTGGGGTATTTGGCGATCGCCACGGAGTTGCACGTGCGGCAGGCGGATGTCTCGGGGATGACCGATGTCAGGAGATCTTAACGAAGGCGGTCCCGCGAGTGCCGGACGGCCAGGTGCTGTCCGATTCGGATGCCGCGGTGTTGTATCCCGAAGCGGGGCACGCTTTCCACGCCGGCTACCGCCCCAGATTCCACCAGAGTTCGGCCGTGGATGGCTGGCGCCGCCTGACGCAGTTCTTGGCCAGCCGGCTCAGCGCTTCTTGAGCATCATCTGGAGCGGCTTCGCGGCTGGATGGGAAGGGAACAGGGTCCCGTCCAGCTCCGATCCACGGAGGATCAGGGGCGCCATAAAGCGGTTGCCCTGAGCTAACGCGCCTCGAATCAGGTAATCGGTCCGCCAGTGCATCAGCCGGCCAAACCAGCTTCGGTTCGGCACCAGCCGGCCATCAGTCAGCGGCCGTTCGCCCACCGCGCCCGAGACCGACCCATCGGGAGCGATGGTGAACACCATGGGGATGGCATCGTTCCCGTACCACGTTCCCATCAGTTCGGACGGTGGCTGGCCGGCCCCTGCCATGAGGGGTGGCTGGCCGAAGATCTCATTGGCGCAAAGCAGCAGGAAAGCCGCCAGAGGCGCCAGTAGAAAGAGGATGGTTTTGGGGACCCCGGCCGGTGGCGGCGCCGGACCGCGCAGCCGCCACCAGCACAGGAGATGGAGCAACCCGATGGCTGCCGGGATCGAAAACAGCAGGTTCCAGACCGGCTTCCCGGCGAGAACCGCCAGGAATCCCCATCCCAATAGCGACAGCAGACCGCCCCATCCCTCCCAAAACCAGGCCAGGATCAGCCCCAGGAACAAGGCGCCCATGCCCAGCCAGTAGAGTTGTTCCCGGGCGGTCATACGCGCGAGCGGCGGAGGACCTTCTCCGAAGACGAAGGCGAGCAGGAAGAGGAACATCAGAGTCCCCAGGATCCGAGCGGTCCAACGACCGGCTACGGCAACCTGCCAGGTGAATCTTGCGAATGCAATCATGGCAATTCCAGCATGCGCCGATGAGGCGTGAAAGAAGCTTCGGAAATCACTCGGAAACTCTTCGCGAATTTTTAAGGGCCGCTCAGCCGCTTGCCGACCTCCGCCGCCACGGCCTGCGCCACCACATCCTGGGCCGCGCCGGGATCATCGGAGCGCGCATCGTAAGTCTCCGCCCAGACCAGCCTGCCCGTATGCACGTCCACCAGCCGCGCGGTAATCCGGAGCCGTTGGTCCAGCTTCTGAACGGTCCCTTCAACCAGGACATCCAAACCCAGCAGACGCCCCATCAGCCCCATCGAGACGCCCATCCGCTGGTGGCGGCGGACGGTGCTGGGAGAGATCACCTGCACGCCGCTCAGTTTCGACAGGTCGGCCACCAGCACTTCGTTGAAGCCTTGCGAAAACCCGGAGCCGTCCATGCCTGGACAAAGGCACTCGAACGGAACCACTGCCAGGCTGGCGGAGCGGTGGCCTTTTGGCAGGTACCTGGAAGGTACGTAAGACTGGTAGTACACCAAGGCGGCGGCCAGGACGCAAACGTGCAGAATCCACAATAGCCAGCGCCGGGGCGCCCTCTGGTCCCGGCGCCCTCTGGGCCCGGTGCCCTCTGGGCCCGGCGGATGTGGGGGCGGCGCGGCGTGCGGTGCGGGGGGCGAACTGGCCGGCGGAGGCGTGGGCACCTGCGCCACGAAACGGTATCCGCGGCGAGGGATGGTTTCGATGTAGGGGTGCTCTTCGGATTCGTCCTCCAGGGCCTTCCGCAGCAGGGAAATATTGCGCGCCAGCCCGACTTCCTCCACGGTGGTGTCCGGCCATACCAACTTCATCAGATCGGACTTTTCAACGACCGAACCCCGGCGCTCCAGCAGGACATGGAGGGTTTCGAGCGCCTTCGGCGCCAAAGGCACCAGTTCGTCCCCACGGAACAGCAAGCGCTGTTCCGCATCGTAACGGAAGGGTCCAAATGCGTAGGTCATCCGACAGGGCTGATTTTAACAGGGCCGCCGGGCCGGGCCGGTTTGAACGAGGATTTGCCCCCAAGAACCTCAAAAAATAACCCTTGTAAGCCATTGGAAACAAATGGGGGCACAGACGATCTGACGGTGCGGTTTTGCGCGAAGGTCGTGGAGAGGGGGACGGCGCCAGCCGCCGGATGCGCCGCAACGGGAGCGAGCCGCACGCGGGTGAGCGGCGCTTACCGCTCAACCATTTCCGGAGTCAACTCCATGACTTCCACAATTCTCCGTGAACGGGATGCGCGCACGCCGATCGGCTTCCGCTACGGCGGACTTGGATGGGGCTTCGAAAATAGCAGTGTGTCTGCCCGGTTTCCGGCAGGTGGAAGCTGCGGAACCAGCGGTCTGGCTGGCCTTCGCCCGTCATTTCGGCGCAGCACGATTTGGCCCGGAAGCCGGCGCTCTGAAGAGCTTCCAGCGTCACTCCCGGCAGGCCACGTCAGGCAACCAAGAACGGCATCGGGCCGGAGTTCGGTGTGGCGTGGATGCCGCGATTCGGGAAGCGCTGCGCGCGGCTGCGGGGCTTTCCGTGGGCCGGGCCGCCAGCTCGGGTTGAGTCTGGCGGGGAAGTGATGGCGGCGAAAACGGCCGAACGCGTCCGGTGCCACGGGGCGCTGGCCGCGCGGCTGGTTTTGCGGCTCTTAATAAGGCGGGCGTCACATCTCGGCGAGCGCGGCCTTGCCGCTCTCTACCGCGGCGACCTGGTCCCTGCGCCGGATGGCGCGCACCATCGACTTCACGTGAGGTACGGCACGGGCGGCCCTTTCGGAAACCGGCACAAGCATGGGCGCCTTATTCACGGGATCGGTCCGGTACCCCTTGTACAGCGGCCGGGCCATCTGGTGCATTTCGTAGGAGCATTGGCCGGCGGATTCCGACTGATCCTCCCATCCGATCTTGCCAGAGTTCTGCAGCGACAGCAGAATGCCGCGCAAAAGAACTTTTGTGCTGTCATATAGCATCGGTACGCCTGCTCTCCTTTCAGGCTGTTTCCCCTTCTGATTCAACGACGCTTCTTCCGGGCCTGTTCGGCGCCGGGCCAAATCCGTAACGGTTAGAGATGTATACCTCTATCCTAGCAGATATCGTTGGTGGTATACTAATGACTGGATTTGATGCTCCCGCCGATTCAAGGCCGACCTTTCTAGCAGTTTCTGCTGAATCAGTCCACCTCCCAATTAGCCGCCTTCAAGTCAGAAAAGGACGTTTTTAGAACATGAAGAACATTTACGTAGGAAATCTCAACTTCCAAGCAACGGAGGATTCTGTCCGTTCCCTGTTTGAAACTCACGGCACGGTTGGGCGCGTCAACATCGTCACCGATCGCGACACGGGCCAGCCCAGAGGATTCGGATTCGTCGAAATGAGCAACGATGGCGAGGGCGAGAAGGCCATCGCCGCCTTAAACGGCAAGGACTTCGATGGCCGGGCGCTGAGCGTCAACGAGGCCCGTCCAAAGACCGAGCGGGCGGGCGGCGGCGGCTTCGGTCGAAAGCGCTATTAGCCGGAGGCGCCGCGGCGCTTGATATGAATCCGGGGCCCGCTCGCGAGGCCCCGGACCGGCAGAGCGGTACTGCCGGTTGTGCAAGGCGCGGGGCGAGCGGGCCCAGAGGGCTGCCTGCCCTATACTGGGGCGAAGACGAGGCGGGACCCGGCAGGGCGGGCCCAGGGCCCAGAGGGCACCCCACCCCGCCTGTGCCACGGTAGCTCTACTTCGAGGGTTCTTCCAAGAGCCGGTTTCCAATGGGATCGAACTCGGAGACGAGTTGCTTCCGGCGCTCAATGCGGCTCTCCGCGGAGCTCAGCTCGTAAGTGAATCCCGACGGGTAATGCTCCCGCAAGAACGGGGCCGGACGTTGCAAGTGTTTGAGCAACTCGGCCTGAATGTTGTAGGTTTCCCCGACGTAAAGCCATTGACTCGCATTGGAGAGTCCGTAGACGCCCGAGGCCGCCGGGGCATTGTTGCCAATCGAGATCACCGTGAAAGAGCGGTTTCCGTGGCGATTCTCAAATGGCATGAGGCGATCTCTCGGGTGGATCGCGAAACTGGCTTCCTGCTTGAATATGGCGCGCGTGCGCGGTGATTTTCACGTAAGGCAGGCCCAAAAAGGACTTATCCCGGAGGCGTGTAATCTCCACGCAATTGCAATTCTGAGCTTGCACATCTTGAACGACGCGCCCCAGTGCGGCGCGCACCCGCTTTTCCTGGCTCCAGCCAAAGGCGTGTTTCGCTACTACGCCGGCCATATAAAAGAACGTCCAGCCAGCCTTGGCGACCGCTGAGGCAAGGCCAATCCGGTCGAGGTCCGCCAGCGATCTCCAATCCTGGGAAAGCGCGCCAGGCTGCAGCAACACGCCAGCCGGCAGGATCGCGCCCGCCTCCACTAAGATTGTGCCCGGTTGACACGCTAGAGCTGCCATGGAATCCACCCTTTCCTCAGTAACAGAAGTCTTCCGGGAACCCGCGGCCGGGCATTTCGGGCTGGGAATCGACCGGGAGCGCGGGGATCCTGAGGTCTGTCCAATCCCCGGACAAGGTGCAGAGGCAAGCCGTGAAAAGCCAGAGGAGGATCGTGTGAATCGAATGAACTGGGATGCCGTTGGGAAGCATGGTCGCCCTTTCCCGAATTGGCTAGGCTAAGAAGGGGAACTCAGGTGGTCCGACTTAGTTCAAACCAACTGTAGATTGGGCGGGAGTGCTCAGTCGCTTACTAATCTAGCGCAGTTTCAACTCATTGTCAACCGGAGTGCAAACCCGGGAAAACCCGGTTCGTAACTTACTGATTCAAAGCCAGCGGATGTTGCAGGCGTGGTTGAGCCGCCGGATGGCGGCGCTGAAAGTCCGGTGGAAACTGGCCGAAGGCCATTGTCCGGCAAACTCCGAATGCACGACGGCCGAGACGGTTTGTCCGGCGAAGAGAAAGTCCACTTTCGGTTCCGTAGGCAGAGCCGGATCGCTGCGCCAGGATCTTTCGAACTCGGTCTTATCGACAGGACTGCTGAGTTGCGCCATGAATCGCTGCGTAAGGGCAACCTCCTCGGGAGCATCCAGCGGCTCAACGCGATACTCCAATATTCCTTTTCAACAATAACAGACTTTCAGGAACTGGAACTGTTATACTTACATTGGAATCCTAAAGGGTTTAGAAGCCGTACGGCGTTGGCGGCTAGTTCTTACAGGGATGATGCAGTATGTACTGATTACTACACTCATTCCGGCCGCGGCGGGATCACAACCCCGGCAGCCTGTAGTTGTAAGTGAGAGACCAAGGGGCGCCGCAGGGAGCACCCTTTAAGGAATCAGGCGATCGTGAGCCAGTCGTTCACATTTATCGACCCCGCGGGGAACCAGGCGCAGTATACCGTCTACGAAAAGAACCACCATGACGAGTTTTACTGGTCGACCGATCACGGGGACCACGGATTGGCGCCCTCATACGCCCAGGCCCAGGATCGGGCAAGAACCTTTCTAAAGGCCAGCATGGCGGCCAGACGAAGGTCCGACCGCGATACGGGCTTCGATACCGCAAAGGAGATTAGGTGAAAAACATTTTTGTAGGCAACCTGGATTCGGCCACGACGGCAGCGGCGATCCGCTCGCTGTTCGAACCGCATGGCGCCGTGCGCAATCTCAAACTGATGACCGATCGGGAGACGGGGCGCTTCCGCGGCTTCGCATTCGTGGAGATGGCTGACCTCGAAGCGGATCGGGCAATTGCCGCTTTGAACGAAAACGTAGTGGACGGACGGCCGATCAACGTTCACGAAGGGCGCGCGAAACTGCACCGCGGCGGCGCAACGAGCGGACGTCGCGAACCGCGGCCGTAGCCGGGATTGACACCAGCGGACGCCGGCAGGAGTGTCCGACCTCGGGGCCACGCGGCCGAGAGCGTACCCCGGGTTGCCAGGCGATCCTTGCAGGGCGATCTTGTCCGTGGGCCCGTCCGTGGGCCCTGAGGGCAGCCTCCAGAAGGGCCCCCCAGGCGGTTTTTCTATCCGCGAATCTTTGTGCCGGCAGGGGCCGGCTGAAGCCGGCTTGCAGCCAAGATTGGCAGCCAAGATTGGCTGCCAGGATTGGCTGCCCCACAACTTGGCCTCTACAGGGTCTTGTTTTCGACGTTCTTCAGTTGCGTATCCGGCACGCCGCCGCACATGTGGACCGCAAAATCCGATACGCTGTGGAGCGCGAACTCAGGCACTCCGGCGACCTGCGGCACTTTGATGCGGAAGAAGTCGGCGTCCTGGACATCGTCCAGTACGAAGGCTGGGCGCAGGTCGTCTTTGTCGGTCCGGATCTCGATGTTATCGAACTGAATGCCTTTTACGTGGCGCACGTAAAATCCATGCGAGGGCATGCTGTGAAGGTTGGCGGGCCCAGAGGGCGCCCCGCCCGCGCCGCCCCTGCCGCCTCGACCGGCCGAGCCGGCCGCCGCGGTGGCACCGCGTCCGCCGGGCGTTGCGGGCGCTCCAGGCGCTCCGGGCGCTCCGGAGCCTCTTCCGGCCGCCGCACCACGGCCTTTTCCCTCGGGATGCCATTGTCCGTCTGCGCCGCGGCCGTTGGGGCGGGGGCCACTGACAAACATCGTGGGTTCGGGATAGGTGTCCTCGTATTCCGGCGGTTGATAGGCGGCATCCTCTTTCGTTCCACCGCCCTGGTGCAGAACCTGGACATTACTGATCTTCACGTCCTCGATCAGGTGGCCGGGGATCCCGCTGATGATCGATCCCAGGCGGGAAACGCAATTCGAACAAACCAGGTTGCTGACGATCACGCGTTTCAAGGTTCCTACGGGCGTGTTATCGGGGCCGCGCAGGCGGTCGCCCAAGCGCAGGAAGATGGGAGCGCTGACGATATCGCGCATGGAAAGGTTGGTGACGGTGATGTCTTCGAGGATGGCTCCATCCACCGATTCCAGCGCCAGTCCCTGGCAGCCTTCGAAGACGCAATTGGAGATGGCGATGTTGCGGAAGCCGCCGTTGGATTCGGTGCCGAACTTGATGCGGCCGGTGTGGGGGATGCGGGCGTCGGGCGCGAACCGCTTGTAAGTGCCGTCCAGCAGGGTTCCTTCCTCCCAGCATCCGCTGACGTAGCAGTTGGTGATGGTGACGAACTCGGTCTGCTTGGCGCGGCCGATGGCGTAATCGGCCTTCAGACAGATGCCGTCGTCCCAGGGAGAGTTGACATAGCAATTGGAGATGCGGACATTGCGGCAGGCATCCACGTCCATGCCGTCGCGGTTGGTGTCGATCTTCAGGTTATCGATGGTGAGATTATCGATTCCGGTTGCCAGAATGCCGAAGTGGCCGCCGTGGAAGATCGAAAAATCGCGCAGCAGCACGTTGTGGCAGTTCTTCAAGCTGATGGACTTGTTGCCCACCCCGGGGATCTGGGCGCCCTGACCGCGGCTCAGACCTTTGCCCCAGATACGGCCGCTGCCTTCGATGGACACGTTCTCGATGGCTTCTCCCCACATCAGGCTGTTGTGGAAGTGGCTGTGGCCGAAATCCTGATACATGTCCCACTGCGGATTGGGCTCGGCGAGATCGTATCCGCCGGGCCCAGAGGGCGCCCCACCCGCGGCGGGCGGGTCGGCCGCGATGATCGTGGCGCCCTGTTCCAGGTGGAGCGTGATGTTGCTCTTCAGATGGATCGAGTAGGAAAGATAATTGCCGGCGGGGAAGAGCACGGTACCGCCGCCGGCGGCCACGGCTGCATCGATGGCCTGGTTGATGGCGGCGGTGTCGAGCGTTTTTCCGTCGCCGGTGGCGCCGAACGATTTGACATCGAAACTTCCGGCAGTGGGGGGAGCGGCGTGCACCACATTGCGGTTTGCCATCACGGCTAACGCGGCGCCGGCAATGCCGGCCCCGGCAAGGCGCAAGAAGTCGCGGCGGGGATTGGTTTCGGTCGACATAGGTTTTCCTGCCGGAAAGACGAACACGGGCTTTCCAGAGTTATCGTATCCTACGTCGCACGGTTGCGGGTGGGGACTGGTGGGGACCGGACCAGACCAGACCATTGCAGGTCTTCGGTCTTAGACCGGATTGGGCAGAGAGTATGATGAAAACGAGCCCTTGGACTATATCCCGCTGACGTGGAGGTGGCCCCTTGTGGAAGATTTCCAGACCAACCGCTCTTGTGTTCACACTGGCTTCGACCTTGGGAGCACAAACAGCCCCTATCGCGATCGTGCATGCACGGATTATCGATGGCCGTGGAGGACCGGTAATCCCCGACGGTACGGTAATTCTTCGCGGCAGTCAGATTGAGGCCGTTGGCTCCGGGCCGGCTGTCTCCGTGCCCGTCGACGCACAGACGATCGACGCCGCCGGCAGGACCGTGATGCCCGGACTCGCGGATATGCACCTCCACTTAACGGGCGGCTGGGACGGCGAGGCAACCGACCTGCTTGGTTATCAGCGATACCTGAACGCTCTTTTGTATGCCGGTGTAACCACTGTTCTGGACACGGGCAACGTACAGCCATACATTTTGCAAATCCGGCAGGAAATCGCGAGCGGCCGGCTGCTGGGTCCGCGGATCTATTGCGCCGGAGCCTTGATCGATGGTCCCGATCCGTTTTGGCCGGACATCTCGTTTTCCATATCGTCGGCCAGCCAGGTCCCGGCAATAGTGCGCCGGCAAAAGTCCGCTGGGGTCGACGTGATGAAAGCTTATGCGGGACTCTCCGTGCCGATTGTGAACCAACTGGCATTGGAGGGAAAGAAGGTCGGACTACGGGTGTTCATCGACCAGCACCTACGCAATGGGTCGGTGGACCTGATGAACGCGGGAATCGCGGCATTTGCCCATTTGCCCACTTATGTCTTGACAGGCGACGCCATTGAACTAGCCAGGGCGAAACAGATCTCCTTCATCACGACGCTGTCGGTATACGAATCCTTCGCGGGGCGTCGATTGCGGCAGATGGATTTTGTCCGGCAGCCGCTGATTGCCGACACAACACCGCCGTGGTTCTTGGAAGAGCTTCGCGCTATGGCAAGCCGTCCTGTGGCCAAAGACGCCGCCAACAGACGAGCGGCCGTGCTCGCAGGGCTTCAGGCAGCCAAAGAGAACGCAGCGAAGTTGTGGAAAACAGGAGTACTGGTGGTGGCGGGAACGGATGCTCCCTATCCTGGCGATTTCCAAGGCGAAGGATTACATCACGAACTGGAATTGTTGGTGGAGGCCGGTTTGACACCGCTCCAAGCCATCACGGCAGCAACACGGAATGCGGCGGAATTGATGAACGCGGCCGCGGAGTGGGGCACTTTGGAGCCGGGAAAGCTGGGTGATCTGGTGATTGTCAACGGTCGGCCCGATGAGAAGATCGAGGATACGCACAACGTGGAAATCGTGATCAAACAGGGCGCCGTACTGAATCGCAATCGGCTAAAATACGATGCCACGCGGGATCCTGGCTTTCGGATCTCTCAGGTTCGGATTTCTCAGTGAGAGCCGCGCGGACATTGCGGGTGCGCTTCGACAAGCATGGAGCAGCGATCCCGCCTGCCCCCTTGGTGCCGGCGCAATTCCGTCGATGAGAGTAGCGGTCCGGAGGCTGGGGATCGGGATTGGCAGAGGTAAGCGTCTGTCCCACGGGCGCGGTAGAATCGGTCCCAGTGGAGGGTTTGACATGGCTCAACAGGAAGGTTTTCCACGGCGTGAGTTCGTCGGCGCGCTTTCGCTGGGGGCGCTGCTTTCGCGGCGCATGTCCGCCGACGATGAGCGCAAGAGCGAGATGATCTACCGGAAACTGGGCCGCACGGGCGAGCGCGTCTCGGCCATCGGCATGGGCGGGTATCATATCGGCGTGGCGAAGGACGAGCAGGAATCTGTCCGGCTGATCCGGTCCGCCATCGACCGCGGCATCAACTTCATGGACAACTGCTGGGACTATCTGGACGGCAAGAGCGAAATCTGGATGGGCCAGGCCTTGCGCGACGGGTACCGGCAGAAGGTGTTCCTGATGACCAAGTTCGACGGGCGCACCAAAGCGGCCGCCGCGAAGCAGATCGACGAATCGCTCGGACGCCTGCAAACGGACCACGTCGACCTGATGCAGTATCACGAGAACATCCGCATGGAAGACCCGGACCGCTTCTTCAACGACGGCGTGGTGGACGCGCTGGCGGAAGCCAAGAAGGCGGGGAAGATCCGGTACATCGGCTTCACGGGGCACAAAGATCCTGTGGTGCACCTGCGGATGCTGGAGGTGGCCAAGGCGCACGATTTCCATTTCGATACCGCGCAGATGCCGCTGAACATTCTGGACGCGCAGTTCCGCAGCTTCGCGCATGAAGTGGTGCCGAAGCTGGTGGAGCAGGGAATCGCAGTGCTGGGAATGAAGCCGATGGCCGCCGGGTCGCTGCCCGAAAGAGGGCTGGCCACGGGTCTGGAATGCCTGCGGTACGCACTGAGCCTGCCGACGTCGGTAGTGATCACGGGGATGCCGGATCAGAAGGCGCTCGACCAGGCGTTCGAAGCGGCCCGCACGTTCCAGCCATTCAGCCAGAGCGAACTTTCGGCGCTGCTGGCGCGCACGAGAGAGGCGGCGCTGTCGGGCAAATACGAGACCTTTAAGACGACCACACGGCAGGACGGCACGGCGCGTAACCCGCAGTGGATGGGGTGAAGGACGGCATTCTCGACGTGCGGTCACTGCCGCGCGATGCGCCACTCTTCGTCAAACAGGCCCGCGGTGACTAAGTCCGGCACGTCCGCGCCGGCCTTCACCTTCACGATGGCGTAATCGCCCCACTGCGGCAGGCCGTAATCGCCGTTATATTCGCGATCCACAATCGTCAGCCCGGTGTTCAAGACCACGTACTTCGTGGGATGCAGCGGGTTGGGATAAATCAGCGCCGGGAAATTCTCGTTGGCGGGGAAACTCCGGGCGCCCAGCGAAACCGTTTCCCGCGTCCACTTCACCGGCAGCTTGGCCAGCATTTTGGCCATCACACGATTGCTCCCCGGATCGCCGAACAGGACCACGTGATACTTGGCCATGTCGGCTTCGGTGACGTCTTTGTCGTCCTTCACGAAGGGATGGCCCCGGAAAAACTTGGCCCACAGGCGGTCGAATCGCGCCAGGGAGCGCAGGGCCTGTTCATTCACTGCCTGGTTCCACGCAGTTCCGGTGGGCCGCACCAATAGAAATGGATCGATGAAGGCATCGTCGATGGGACCCTGCAGCGCGTGCGTTTTGCGCAGCCCCGGCCGCGCGCCGCCCACTTTCCAGGTTGCGCCGGTCTTTTGCAGCGCGATCCGCGGGCCGGACTTGACTTTCAAATCCTGCCCGTCGATGCGGATGGCGCCGGCGTGCCCGGTCTCGCTGAGAACCAGGCGCGAGACGTTGTCCGTCTGAATTTCGTACCTCGCGCCGCCGGCGCTGCGCTGGGCATCGATGTCGGCTCGCTGGTAGTGCTTATCGAGACCATCCACGCTCACCCAGTAGTCGCGGTTATAGCGCGTGGTGTAAGTCACAAAGCGGATACGTTCGGGCGAGACTTGCCCTTTATCGCCCCATTCCTTCAGAAATGCGTCCAGGCGCTGCCGCACCAGGGGGCTGGTGCCGTGTCCGGTCTTCTGCGAGATCAGGAAGATATCGGGCGTGCCCTGCATGTGCAGAAAGTCGGGATCGCCTTCCGCCGCGAATCCCTCCTTTACGAGCTGCGCGCGAGTCCGCAGGGAGGATTCCAACTGCCCGTGCGTCTCCGCGCCTGTCGGCGGTCCCGGGAGCGACGCGATCTGGGTATCGCTGTCGCCATCGTGGGCCGCGAGGGGGAGATTGAATGCGTTGAGCGCCCACTCCTCCATGTTTTCCCAGATCTTCAGCACAGCGTATTGATACGGCTGGAGGCCCGGCGATTGGGAACGCCGCGACCATGTGCCGGCCCCGATCTCGGCCGCGGCAAAGCGGTCCGGATAGTGCAGCGCGATGTGCCAGGCGCCTTCGCCGCCCATGGAGAAGCCGCGCAGCAGGATGCGCCGCTGGTCGATCCTGAAGCGTTTCTCGACCGCCTGGATAGCTTCGAACACGTCCGCCTCGCCGGCCCAGTGCCAGCCCGCGCTATTGATGCGGCCGAAGAGATCGAGCTGGATCTGTCCCTGGTCCGCGACGGGCGGATTGCCCGGGCGGAAGGTCTGCTGGCTGAAGATGAATTCCGATTCCGTGGTGTTGTTCTGACGGCCGTGCATCCAGACGTACAGGCGCGCGGGCCGGGCGGCATCGTATCCCTCCGGCAGCGTGATGGCGTAGGGCTGCACGGAGCCGTCCATTTCCGAATAATAGGCATGAATCTGCTTCTTGCCTTGTGTCCAGGGGGCTTGGCCGGCGGTCAACTGGCGGCCGCGGTCGATGCCCAGATCCAGCACGACCATGGCGTGATCGATGGCGGCCTGGGTGTTGATGAGCTCGGGAAACTCGAGCAGGAAGCGTCCCGCTTTGGCGTACACCTCGACGTCGCCGGCCAGATCGGGGTCGGCGTGCTTGCCCTTCAACTCTTGGACGATGGCCTCGATGCGTTCGCTCTTCTCGCGGATTTGGGCCAGCTCTTCGGGTTTCGGTTGAACCAGCGGCGTGCCGCGGCGCTGGGCGCACACGGTCAGGGCCAGGGCCAGGAGAATCGTAAATCCAATCCAGTGCTTCACAGCGGAGAGCATATCAAAGTCGATGGGGCGAGGAAAACGCGCACCTGCTGCTGGATCGCTTCTGGCAATACCTCCACCAGCGCCAGTCGCCGCGAAACCCAGCTCACGCTGCGATCAAACCGGCGCGCCAGCTCATCGAGCCCGTAGCCGAAGCGCCGCTCCAACTCCGCCAATAGCCAGCCCACCTCCAGCGCCGTCTCGTGTTCGCTCAAGCGCAGCGAGCGGTCCAGCAGCACCGCCTCCGCCTCGCTCATCGGCCACACCACGGCTTCCACCGTGTCCCGGCCCAGTTGCTCCAGTGCCAGAATCCGCTTATAGCCGTCGATGACCACGTAACGGTCCGGGTGGCCTTCGGCCGCCACCACCACGATGGGCGTTTGCTGCCCCCCTTCGGCCAGCGACGCCAACAACCGCCGCTGCCGCCCAAGATGGTGCACTCGCAGGTGCTCCCACCGCCGCTCGAGCTGGTGAAACTCCAGTTGCATCAGACAGGCTGAATGTACGCGAGGGCCAACCGGTAGATCAATATCTCCGGATTATCGGCACAGGGTGGGAAGCTGTGGCTCTGCCAGAATCATGACTGTCGATGTGCCGCGTCCTCAAAAGGGACGCTTGTGCTGCGCCTCGCCCACCTTGCGCTCTCGACACTCGCTTCGCTCTGAGAAGCTTGGTCGAAGCGGATTACGGGGCGCGGATGTGCCTTTCTTTCGATGATGCCGGGGCGGCAAAGGCAGCGCATGCCCACATTACGTGTGAATCGGCGCGGGGTGGCTCGCCTCGTAGGCGGCGATTTCTCCGGCCCGCTGGAGGATGTAGCCGAGTTCGTCGACGCCTTCCACCAGACAGTGCTTCGAGAAGCTGTCGACCGGGAATTCCACGGCACGGCCCGAAGGCAGGGTCACAGTCTGGTTGGCCAGGTCGATCTTCACCACCACGGCTGGGTCGGCGGCCAGCGCGGCGAACAACTCGGCGTGCGCGTCCGCCGGAACCACGATGGGCAGCAGCGAATTCTTCAACGAGTTCTGCTTGAAGATATCGGCGAAGGAGGTGCTGATGACGGCGCGGAATCCGAACTGGGTGAGCGCCCAGGGAGCGTGCTCGCGCGAGCTGCCGCAGCCGAAATTATCGCCCGCCAGCAAGACTTGCGCGCCTTGCGCCCGCGGCTGGTTGAGGATGAAATCGGGGTTCGGGCGGCCTTCGGCATCGTAACGCCAGTCGTTGAAAAGCTGGCGGTCCAGGCCCAGCTTCGAAGTGGTCTTGAGGAAGCGCGCGGGAATGATCTGGTCGGTATCGACGTTGTTGATGGGCAGCGGCACGATACGGCTTTCGAAATTGGTGAATGGCTTCATAGGAGGGTCCTCACATCCGTGACCACGCCGGTGAGCGCGCTGGCGGCGGCGGTCAGGGGGCTGGCCAGGAAGGTGCGTCCGCCCTTGCCCTGGCGGCCTTCGAAGTTGCGATTGCTGGTGGAAACGCTGTATTGGCCGGGCGAGAGCTGATCGCCGTTCATGGCGATGCACATGGAGCAGCCCGGCTCGCGCCAGTCGCAGCCGGCCGCGCGGAAGATTTCGGGAAGACCTTCGGCGATGGCCTGGCGCTTGACTTCCTGCGAGCCGGGCACCACCATGACGCGCACCTTGGGGCTGACCTTGCGGCCCTTCAGAAGGCCGGCGGCGATGCGCAGGTCGGTGATGCGGGAGTTGGTGCAGCTTCCGATGAAGACCACGTCGATGGGATGTCCCAGCAGCGGCTTGCCGCCTTCAAGACCCATGTACTTCAGCGCTTTGGCGATGGAATCGCGCTGCATGGGATCGGCCACTTCAGACGGCTCGGGCAACGCGGAGGTGATGGGCATGCCCATGCCGGGGTTGGTGCCGTAGGTGATCATGGGCTCCAGCGCATCGGCGTCGATCGAGACGCTGCGGTCGTAGGCCGCGCCCTCGTCGGTGGGGAGTTGGTTCCAGTGGGCGATGGCGGCGTCCCAGGCGGCGCCTTGGGGCGCGTGCGGGCGGCCGGCGAGGTATTGGTACGTGGTGTCGTCGGGGGCGATCAGGCCGGCGCGGGCGCCGCCTTCGATGGACATATTGCAGACCGTCATGCGCTCCTCCATACCGAGCGCGCGGATGGCGCCGCCGGTGTACTCGAAGACGCTGCCGGTGCCTCCGCCGATGCCGATGCGGGAGATCAGGGCGAGGATGATGTCCTTGGCCGAGACGCCCGGTTTCAGCGCGCCATCGACCGCGACCTGAAAGGTCTTGGACGGGCGCTGCAGCAGGCACTGAGTGGCCAGCACGTGGCCCACCTCGCTGGTGCCGATGCCGAAGGCCAGCGCGCCGAAAGCGCCGTGGGTGGCGGTGTGGCTGTCGCCGCAGACCACGGTCATGCCGGGCTGCGTGAGGCCCAGCTCGGGGCCGATCACGTGTACGATGCCTTGGCGGTCGCTATGAATCCCCAGGCAGCGCAGGCCGAAATCGGCGCAGTTGGTTTCAAGCTGCGCGAGCTGTTTGGCGGCGATGGGATCGACGATGGGGAGCGAGCGGTCGCTGGTGGGGATGCTGTGATCGGCGGTGGCGATGGTCAGATCCGGCCGGCGGACCGGGAGGCCGCGCTCGCGCAGCTCGTCGAAGGCCTGCGGGGAGGTGACTTCGTGAACCAGGTGAAGATCGATGTAGAGCAGCGTGGGAGCGCCGGGCTGCTGGTGGACTACGTGGGAGTCCCAGAGTTTTTCGATGATGGTGCGTGGCATAGAGGCTATCGATTCACTAGAGGCTATCGATTCACCGCAGAGGCGCGGAGAACGCAGAGACTTCGCGGAGAAGACCTTTTTCTTGTTTTCTCTGCGAAGTCTCTGCGTTCTCCGCGCCTCTGCGGTGAATTGGAACTTACCCTTTACATCCAGTTTAGCTGAGCGGGAGCCGGTAAGGCCCCGCTCAGCCGATCGCGGCGCACACCGCTCGACCTACCTGTGCGGTAGTCGCGGGAGCGCCGGGAGGCCGTAAATCCGCGGTAACGTGGCCGCTCGATAACACCGTTTGGATGGCGGCATCCACCGCGGAGGCTTCTTCCTGCAAGCCGAAACTGTACTCTAACAGGGCCGCTACCGAACCGATGGCGCCCAGAGGGTTGGCCTTGTCCTGGCCGGCGATATCGGGCGCCGAACCATGCACCGGTTCGTAGAGCCCCAC
The DNA here is from genome assembly GCA_052144935.1 of Bryobacteraceae bacterium. GTDB lineage: Bacteria > Acidobacteriota > Terriglobia > Bryobacterales > Bryobacteraceae > JOPF133. The sequence goes on along the minus strand of JBKQPR010000370.1, from coordinate 103,325 downwards.
CCATGCGCCCGAAGGCCGCCGGTCGCCGATGGAGGCCGAAGGCAACATGCCGATGGAGCCGGCCAGCACCGCGCCCTCGTCGCTGAGTATGTCGCCGAACATGTTCTCGGTCAACACCACGTCGAAGCGGCGCGGGTTGAGGATGAGCTGCATGGCGCAATTGTCCACCAGCAGATGATCGAGGGCCACATCGGGAAACTCGCGGGCGACTTCCACTACCACGCGCCGCCAGAGCTGCGAGTTTTCCAGCACGTTGGACTTATCCACCGAAGTCACTTTCTTGCGGCGCCCCCGCGCCAGGTGGAAGGCCATGCGGGAGACACGCTCGATTTCCGAGCGCGTGTAGGTCATGGTATTGACCGCCCGCGTCTCCGCGCCATCTTCGAAAATGCCGCGCGGAGTTCCGTAATAGATCCCGCCCGTCAGTTCGCGGACGATGATCATGTCGGTGCCTTCCACCAGGTGGTTCTTCAGGGGAGACGAATCCAGTTGCGACGCATACGCGCGCACGGGGCGCAGATTGGCGTAGACGCCCAGCGCCCGGCGAAGCCCCAGGAGTCCCTTTTCGGGCCGCTTATCGGGCGGCGCGTTGTCGAATTCGGGCAGGCCGACCGCGCCCATCAGGGTGGCGTCGGCTTGGGCGGCGAGGCGCAAAGTCTCTTCGGGAAGCGGCGTGCCGGTCTGATGAATGGCGATGCCGCCCAGCAGTCCCTCGGTGAGCTGCAGCGAGTGATTCCATTGGCGGGCCACGTGCTGGAGCACGCGCACCGCCTCGCGGGTGACTTCCACGCCGATGCCGTCGCCGGGGAGGACGAGGACGCTAAGATTCATGCGCGCTCCCGCGATCCAGGCCAGCCAGGTGTTCGACCACGACATTCGGTGCTATTGTCGTGAACCGCTCCCTCACGGTCGCGGCTCCGATCAGAGCCGAGCGAGTGAGCAAGCGGTTGTGGGAGGACTGACAACGTCGTCATGTTTAGTCCGCCGCCACCCGCAGAGTCTTGCGATCCTCCTGGACGAGCGCGACGATTTCCTCATCCATGAGGCCCTTCTTGCGATGGTCGGCCACGGCCGTGAAGCGGTGATACAGGGCGTCGAGCTCGTCGCGGGTGAGCGAGAAGCCGAGATCCTTGGCGCGCTGGCCGAGGGCGTGGCGGCCGCTGTGCTTGCCGAGCACCAGGCGTCCCTCGGGCACGCCGACCGAGTGCGGGTCGATAATCTCGTAGGTGGTCTTTTCCTTCAGATAGCCATCCTGGTGAATGCCCGCCTCGTGGGCGAAGGCGTTGCGGCCGACGATGGCCTTGTTGGGCTGCGGACCGAAGGTGATCAGGGAGCTGAGCAGCTCGCTCGAGGAAAACAGGTGCTCGGTCTGAATGCCGGTGTGATAGGGGTACGCGTCCGAACGCGTCTTGAGGATCATGACGATCTCTTCGAGCGAGCAGTTGCCGGCGCGTTCGCCGATGCCGTTGATGGTGCACTCGATTTGGCGGGCGCCGGCTTCCACGGCCGCCAGCGAGTTGGCCACTGCCAGGCCCAGATCGTCGTGACAGTGGACGCTGACCACGGCGCAATCGCCCAGCGCCTGGGCAACGCGGCCGATCAGCACCCCGTATTCCTTGGGCGTGGAGTAGCCCACGGTATCGGGGATGTTCACGGTGCGGGCGCCGGCGGCGACCACCGCGCGGGAGACTTGTTCGAGATAATCGGGATCGGTGCGGGCGCCGTCTTCGGCGGAGAACTCGACATCGTCCACATGGCGCCGCGCCAACTCCACCGCGGCCACGGCCTCATCCAGTACCTGCTGGCGGCTTTTCTTGAGCTTGTACTTGAGATGGATGTCGCTGGTGGCGATGAAGGTGTGGATGCGCGGGCGGCGCGCGTGGACCAGCGACCGGGCGGCGCGCTCGACATCCAGCGTGCAGCAGCGGGCCAGGGCCGCGATCTGGGCCCAGGGAAACTCGCGGCTGATGGCGTCCACGGCCTCGAAATCGCCTTCCGAAGCGATGGGGAAGCCGGCTTCCAGGATGTCCACTCCCAGCTCCACCAGTTTGCGGGCCATCCGGAGCTTTTCCGGAACCGTCATGCTGCAGCCTGGAGATTGTTCGCCATCGCGCAGCGTGGTATCGAAGATGTATACGCGGTCGCTCATTGCATCACCTAGGCCATTATGGGGGCTGCGCGTTCGATTTGGCAAATTTATAATTTTGTAGGTAGATATTAGCGCATGTTATGATGAGCGCAGCCGTGGAACTCTACGCTCTGCAGGTTTTCCTCACCGTAGCCACCGAAAAAAGCTTCTCCCGCGCAGCCGAGAAGCTGTTGCGCACGCAGCCGGCGGTCTCGCTGGCGCTGCAGCGGCTGGAGCAGGAACTGGGCGAGAGGCTGATCGACCGCTCGGGCAAGGATCTGATCCTCACCGACGCCGGCCGCACGGTGCTGGACTATGCGCGGCGCTTTCAGAGCCTGCAACAGGAACTCGACAACGCGCTGGCCGAGCTGCGCGACAATTCGGCGGGGCGCCTGATTATCGGCGCGAACGAATCCACCACGCTGTATCTGTTGCGGCACATTGAGCGGTACCGCGCCCTGTACCCGCGCATCAAGGTGCAGGTGCGGCGCAGCCTGTCGAGCAAGCTGCCCAACGAGCTGCTGGACGGCAACCTGGAGCTGGGCGTGATCAGCTACGACCCCGCCGACGAGCGGCTGCGCTCGAAGGTGATCTACACCGACGCGCTGGCCTTCGTGGTGTCCCCGAAGCACAAGCTGGCGCATCGCAAGGTGGTTTCGATTGGCGAGCTGGAGGCCGAGACGTTTATCGCGCACAACGTGGTGTCGCCGTACCGCGAGGTGGTGATCCGGCAATTTCAGGCGCACAAAGTGCCGCTGTGCATGGACGTGGAGATGCCCACCATCGAGACCATTCGCAAGCTGGTGCAGAACGACCAGGGCGTGGCGTTCCTGCCGCGGATGTGCGTGGAGCAGGAGATCGAACAGAAGCTGCTGTGCGAAGTACGGGTGAAGGAGATTCACGTGGAGCGAAAGATCCGGCTGATCTATCCGACACGGCGCGCCCTGAGCCATGCGGCGCGGGCGTTTCTGGAAGTGGTGGGGTAGGGACCATTACCGGAAACGCAACCCGGCGCTGGCCCGTCACTTGGCATTGAGGAGAGTGGAGAGATGAAGCCGCTGCAGATCGCGCTGCTGGTGGTGGCCGGGGCGTTGTGCGGAGCCGTGGTAATGAGGGTGGCGCAAAGACCCCAGGCTCCGGTTCCGGCTGCGGTTCCCGCAGTCGCCGCGCAAGTGCGGCCGGCGCCCAGCCAGGCGCCTGCGGCGGCCGCCCAGCCGGGAACTCCCCCGCCCGCGCCGGCCGTCACGGCATCCATTCCGGCGGCAACTCCTGCGGCGGCATCCGCGCCGGTAGGCGCGGCGCGTCTTGCAGCTCCTGGCGCGGCTCGTCCCGCGTCGGTATCCACCGTACATCCCTCGCCGTTGCCGGAGCGGCGCACGGTGAAACCGCGGCCGGCCTGGCAGCCCCGCTCACAGCCAGTGACGGTGGTGGCGCGCAATAGGCCCGCGTCAGTGCCGCGGGCTGCCGCGACCCCTGCGGTGCCGCTGCAAGCCTCGGCGCAATCCTTACCCCCGGTGGCTACGCCGGCGCCGGCCGCCGCTACCCCCACGACCCTGCCGCAAGGCTCGCCGCAATCCTTACCCCCGGTGGCTGCGCCGGCGCTGGCTGCCGCTACCCCCACGGCCCCCGCGCCGCCGCCCGAAGTCCTCCCTCCGGTGGCTGAGCCGGCCGCGCCGCAGCCCGAGCCACCCGCTTCCAACCTTCCACCCGCCCGCAGCCGGCCGGAGAATGAGACTCCGCCGGGCCCAAAGGGCACCCCGCAAGCTGCTCCGCCTCCCGAGCCGAACAAGGTGACGCTGAGCGCCGGTCTGTTGATCCCGGTGCGCCTTGTTGACGGCCTCTCTTCGGAGCGGAATCAGCCCGGTGACACGTTCCGCGCCACGCTCGAAAAGGAGCTCGTGGCGGACGGGTTCGTGATCGCCGAGCGGGGCGCGCGGGTGGAAGGCCGCGTAGTAGCCGCCGACCGTGGCGGCAAAGTGAGCGGAGTGGCTTCGCTGGCCGTGGCCATCACGCGGATTCACACCTCCGATGGGCAGACCATCGCCATCCAGACCGACCCGTTCAACCGGCACGCCGGCCAGACGCATCTCCAGGACGCCGAAAAAATAGGTGGCGCGGCGGCATTCGGGGCGCTCATCGGAGCGCTGGCGGGCGGCGGAAAAGGCGCGGCGGCCGGCGCCGGAGTGGGGGGCGGCGCGGGAGCCGGCGCGGTCCTGCTGACCCGCGGCGCGCCCGCCACGCTACCCTCGGAAACGCGCATCACGTTCCGGCTGAAGGCGCCGGTGACGATCACGGAAAGGCAGTGAAGCGCGCGCATGCGGTAGCCGCGGCTGCGGTAGCCGCGGCTGCGTAGCTGCGTAATGCGTAAGACGTAGCCGCGGTTGAGTAGCTGCGCATGACGTAGCCGCGCATTCAGCCGGCCTTGCCTCTGTTGCCTCGGTTGCTTCCGTTGCCTCTGTGGGTGGTGGTTTGACATCCCCGGCAGTCTGCTATGCCACCGGCAGGACGTCAGGCTTGTATGAGCACCATCGGCAAAATCCAAAATAACGGCCAGGTCACGATCCCGACCAGCGCTGGAGCGAAGCCATCACACGCATCAGCGAGGGCCATGCCCCCGACGACGTCTGTCAGGCGGCCGCCAGGGCTTCACCGAGGAGGAACTGGTTAACTTGACGCTCGCCATCGTGGCGATCGACGGGTGGAACCGGCTGGCCATCGGCTTCCGCGCGGTCACCGCAGAGCATCAAGTGGATCGACACACGCGCAGTGAAGAGAGCGGCGCCCTTTGGCGGCCCAGCCCGGCCCGGCCTGTCATCATATCTTGACGCGCCGTGCCTTATGCTGGAAGTTCTATGCGCAAGTCCATTCTCTGCGTTCTGGCTCTTGGCGGTCTGGCGCTCGTGGCGCGGGAGACCGCCATCTTCTCGATTCTGAAGACCACCGTGGCGCTCGGCAAACAGCCCGAGGGCTACTACCTGGTTCCCACCAATCAACTGCTGCGCCCCTGGGGCGAACAAACCGTGATCCCCGGCCGTCCCGTGGATATGGTGTTCGACAGCGCCAAGCGCATCCTCGCCGTGCTGAACACGCGCAGCGTGCTGCTGCTGGATGGCGCTACCGGCGCCCGGCTGGCCGAAATCCCCGCGCGCTCCACTTCTTACATCGGAATTGCCTTCCGGCCGGGCAACCGCGAGCTGTGGGCCAGCGAGACGGCGCGCGGCGGGCGCGATTCCATCCTCATCACGCAGTTGACCGAGCTCGGCATGCCGGGCGAATCCACGCGCATCGAATTTCCCGGCCACCCCGTGCCCGCGGGCATCGCCTTCTCCGAGGATGGCAAGACCGCCTACGTCGCCCTCAGCCGTGAGAATGTGCTGGCGGTGATCGACGCCACCACCCACGAGCTGCGCCGCAAGGTGGATGTCGGAGTCGCCCCCTTTGGCATGGCGGTGTCCGGCTCGGCGGGCAAGATCTACGTCAGCAACCGCGGTGGCCGGCAGCCGCGGCCTTCCGATACCGTGGCCCCTTCCAGCGGGTCGGAGGTGGTAACGGATCCGGTGACCGGTTCCTCCGCCACGGGCAGCTTGAGCGTGGTGGATGCCGAGACCCTGGCGGTAACCGAACTGGCGGTGGGCCTGGCGCCCTCGGCTGTGGCGCTAAGTCCCGATCATAAAACCCTGGCGGTAGCCAACGGCCACGCGGATTCGGTTTCGCTGATCGACATCGCCACCGCGGCGCGCGCGGATGTCAAAATCCCTACGTATCCCGAATCCACGCTGGGCAGCCAGCCTATCGCCCTGGCGTTCGCGCCGGACGGCAAAACCCTCTACGTGGCTTGCGGCGGCAACAACGCCATCGCGGTTTTGAAGCCGCACGGGCATGCCTGGAAAATGGATGGAGCCGTGCCCACCGCGTGGTTCCCCACCGCCCTGGCGATCGATTCCGAAGGCGGGCTGCGGGTTCTCAACCTGAAAGGCATCGGCAACACCGCGGACAAGAAAGGCACCTTCAATTCGCGGCAGTATGAGGGATCGCTGGAGAGGATCCCCGTGCCCACCGGAATGCAGGTGGCGGCGGGCACGCGCGAGGTGCGCGCCGCCAACAGCCCGGTTTACGAGACCGCCGGCGGCATCGCCAATCTGCCTTCGCTGGGCATCCAGCACGTGTTCCTGATCATTAAGGAGAACCGCACCTACGACCAGGTGCTGGGCGACCTTCCCAAGGGCAACAACGACCCCAAGCTGTGCATGTACGGCCGCGACATCACGCCCAACCATCACGCGCTGGCGGAACGCTACGTGACGCTGGACAATTTTTATACCGGCGGCGCCATCAGTTTCGACGGCCACCAGTGGCTCATGCAAGCCTTCGTCAGCGATTACGTGGAGCGCGCCTTCGCCGGCTCGCCGCGCGGCTACGCCTGGAACATGGCCGACGCGCTCACCGTGGCACCCACCGGCTTTTTCTGGCAGAGCGCGCCCAAACCGCTGGACGTGCGCATCTACGGAGAGTTCCAGGTGGCCGCGCGCTGGAATTCCAAGACCAACACCGTGGAGGACATGAACGAAAGCCAGGCGCTCACCTGGAGCCAGTATTGGCAGCTTTACAAAGAAGGCAAGTGGCAGGACGCCGTAGGCGCGCGTTCCGGCGTCCCGGCGCTGGCGCCCTATTGCAGCCAGCGCTATCCCTACAGCTCGCTGAGCATCCCGGACCAGATCCGCGCCGAGGAGTACCTGCGCGAGCTGGGCGAGCACGAACAGAGCGGCCAACTGCCCAACCTCAGCATCATCACTCTGGACGAGGACCACACCAACGGCACGCGTCCGGGAGTGCCCACGCCGCGGGCCATGGTGGCCGACGACGATCTGGCCCTGGGGCGAATTGTGGAGGGCATTTCCAAGAGCCGCTTCTGGCCCCACAGCCTGATCCTGGCGGTGGAGGACGACGCGCAGGACGGCGTGGACCACGTGGACGGCCACCGCACCGTGGCGCTGGCCATCGGCCCGCTCATCCGGCGCGGCGCGGTGGATTCGAACAATTACAACCACGAGAGCATGATTCGCACCATCCAGGAGATCTTCCAGATCCCCTCGCGCACGCGCTTCCTGAAAGCGGCGCGGCCCATGACCAGCATCTTCACGGCGGAGGCGGCGCTGGAGCCGTACGAGCACCTCACGCCCAAAGTGGCCATCGATGAGATGAATCCTCCGCTGCAGGCTCTGAGCGGGCGCAAGCTATGGGCCGCCCAGCAATCCGCCGCCATGAACTGGCGCGATTTGGACGATGCCCCGCAGGATGTGCTGAACCGCATTCTGTGGTGGGACGCCAAGGGGTATGACGTGCCGTATCCGGGGAGGAAGTAGGGCGGCGCGGACGTCTCCGGGGCCCGGTTCGCTGCACTGGCGGTTTTGGCTGCTGGCGAATTGCCTGCCGCTCATGTCGTGGCCAATCGGATGCTCTCGTCAGCTTGCCCTTTGGCTCCTAACCCTGTTCACGGATGCCCTGAGTGCTTAAGGGGATTCAATGAATCTCCAGTATCAAGGGATCGGTCGCGCGGTAGAATATGTGCAGGGGTTTACACCGGCGGCATGGACAATTTGTGGCGCGTGCTGAAGCATGTACTGCGGGGTGCCTACATCGGCGTAGAGCCGTCTCACCTCTTCCGTTACCTCGATGCGCGGGCATATCCGTTCAATAACGGCGGAGGTATGGATGACGCCGAGCGGTTCAGTGCCGCCGTTCGCCAGATGGGTAGGTAAGCCCCTTACCTACGACCAAAAGTGTGCTTGCAAGGAGACTATCGGATGACGGATGAAGAGGCAGTTCCAGGACAAAAGACGTTGCAAATAAGCGGAATCAAGAAGCGCATCATACCGTACGAGCATAGTGATCCAGCCTCGGAGCCACTCTTTGTCAACTACATCCACGCCGCTTTTGTAGGAGGTAGCGCATATCTGGACGTTGGCGTTATCCCAATAGAGGAATTTGAAGAGTCTACGAAGCGCGAAAAAGCTGTTGACTTCCTGGTTCGAACCCGATTGGTAATGACCAAGGGCACGATGCGCCTCCTGCGAGAGCAGATCGATCAACTGCTCAATCGGGCAGCGGAGCCGGAGGGCACATAAGATGGTTCACCACCATCGCGGCGGTGGTCGGCGTTCATCGGGGCAGGGCGCTTCATTTGCAAGTCAAGATCAGCAGACAGAATGGGACGTGCGTGTGGTTATCAGTTTTTTGGTGCCATCGCCGCAACCGCCCAACTTCACTCTGGTTCAGGCCGATAGTCCGGCATCCGCGAATTTCCTAAATGAAGCAACAGAGAAGCTACGTGGTGAGTTCAGGCTGCTAGCCGAGCAGTGGCGCGTTGACACTCAACACCTCTCTCAGATTTCAAAGAAAGTAATTCACCCATCGTACCTTCGGATCATCGGCATGGGAGAGGCGGCTGTGCCTCTTATACTGGAAGAACTTCGTGACCGTCCCGCACATTGGTTTGCCGCTCTTCAGTCTACAACCAATGCCAATCCAGTATCGCCGGGTTCGTCGCCGGCGGCTAGCCGGGACGCTTGGCTGGCATGGGGAAGAGGTCACGGTTTCATCTAAAATAACGCAATGGATGGAGATGACATTAAGCGGGATTTTCCATTGTTGGATTCAAATAGTTACAAAGCCCCGCACAGTGAAAAAGACTTCAACTATAACTGTTTGGCCTTCGCACTCGGGGACGTGACAAACTGGTGGGAGCCGCCACGACAGTTCGGCCACTATTGGCCCCCCGGATTTCCGGACGACGTAACGGTAGAAACCGCTGTCAGTATTATCAAATCCCATGGCTACACGGTAGATTGGGATCCTTCCTCCCGCCCGGAAACGGACTCGATAGCCGTATACGCCGTAGGAGCCGAGTGGGCGCATTTTGCCAAATTCTCTAGCGGAGTCTGGTTTAGCAAATTGGGTAGCGGCAATGACATCATTCACGCTGAACTGAAAAGTCTTGAGGGGGACATATACGGAAAAGTGGTCCGGGTGCTTAGCCGTAGACCGTTAACCCCGGAGTAGAAGTCGAATGACAACGCCGCGCGCGCTTCACCGTACCACCCCGGGCCTCAATAAATTAGAGGCACACTGGAAAATATCCAAACGGACAAAAGCTCTCGCTACAAGCAACGGACAATAAAGCACTTATATTTTACCGCTGCGTCCAAATGGAGCGCTTCGGCGGCGCCGCAGAACAGCCGTCGTCTCACCTCAGCACCGCTCGCGCTTTCGCCGCGCCCGCCCCCGCCACCAGCCCCGCGCCCTTGCCCGGCATCACCATCAGCACCAGCCGCGAGGGATGCTCGCGGTCGTGATACACGGTCTCGGTGGCCTTCCATAACTTGGTTTCTTTGGCCGCCACGCCGCCGGTGTTGGGATTGCGGTCGAAGCGCGGGAAGTTACTGCTCGAAATCTCCACTCTTATGCGGTGGCCCTTGAGAAACACATTGCCAGTTACGCCCGCATCCACCCTGAGGGCGTAGACCTCGCCTTCCTCGGCTGGCTCGGGCTTGTCCAGGGAGTTGCGGTACCGCAGGCGCAGGATGCCGTCGGTCAGGTTGCGCGCGTAGCCGTCCGGGAACACGTCCACCAGCTTGGCCGTGAAGTCGGTGTCCTCAGCGCTGGTGGCCGCGTACAACACCACCTCGACCGGGCCGATCGCCTCCACATCTTCGTCGAGCGGCTTGGTCGTGTACACCAGCACGTCCGCGCGCTGCTCCACGGGGCGCTGGTCCATGGGTCCCCAGGGAAAGACTTTGGGATTGCAGCAGACCGCGCCTCCGCGCGTCGGCACGGGGTCGCGCGGATCGTACACGTACTGGTCCGCGGCGCCGTGGCGCGGCGGACGGCTTTCCAGCGCCCCATCGCCCTCCAGCGTATTGGCGTGGCCGGCGCCGCTCAGGTACAGGTTCATCGGGCGGGCCTCTTCAGGCGGCCAGGTACGCTCTTCGCGCCAACGGTTGGCGCCCATCACGAAGATCTCCACCGGCGGTTTCGAAACCAGCGCCGTGTCCTTGCCCATCAGCCACTGATCGAACCATTCCAATTGCAGGCTGCGCAGGGGCGCCGCGGACTCCGCGCCAAAATCGGCCTCGACGAATTTGTACGACATGTTGTGCGGCCACGGGCCGATCAGGATCCGGTTCAGCCCGTTGCTCTTGTGCAGTGCGGCATAGGCATCCAGGTCGCTCTCGGAGAAATTGTCGTACCAGCCGCCCACCGCGAACACCGGCACGCGCACCTTCGGCAATTGCTCGCGCGTGCTGACGGCCCGCCAGTAGGCGTCGAAGCTGGGATGCGCGGCAGCGTCCCGGAACATCTGCGAGGTCCACCCGGTGGCCGCCACGTCGGCGGTGCCGAGCGGCAGGTGCAGCACGAAGCGCGCGAAATCCGGCTGGTAACCGGGGGCCTTCAAATTCTCCGCCATCCACTCCAGGCGGTTGCCCAGCTTCATGGCGCCGCCGGTCGAATAGAAGCGGTCGCGGTAATCGTCGTCGCCCGAAACCACCGGGAAGATGGCCTTCAGATGCGGATTGCCCGAGAGCGCCGCCTTCCACTGGACAATCCCGCGGTAGGATCCGCCCACCATCCCGATCTTGCCGTTCGACCACGGCTGCCGCGCGATCCAGTTCAGCGTATCGTCGCCGTCGGCCACTTCCTGGCGCAGCGGGTCGAAGTCGCCCTCGGATTCGTAACGGCCGCGCACGTCCTCCAGCACCATGGCATAGCCGTGCTCCACGAAGGCCTGGTAATTGGCGCTGAGGGTTTCGCTCTTGCCGTAGGGTGTGCGCTCCAGAAGGGCCGGGACGCGGACATGTTCGCCGGGCAGGAAGATGTTGGCGTACAGGCGCACGCCGTCCCGCATGGGCACGGCCACGTGCAATTCCGTCACGATCTGCCGCTGCCCGGCCGCCAGGCCCGCGCAGCAGGCCAACGCTAGGTACAAAGATCGCAAATCAGTTCCCAATACCGCCTGGAAATGCTTTCCACCCGGTGGTGCGCCTGAATGTGCCGGGCCCCCCGTTGGCCGATGGCGCGCGCAACCTCAGACATTGATGTTAGCAAAATCATGTGCTGGCGCAAGGACTGGCGCTCCGCGACCCCGGCCGGAATGCGGATGCAGGCGTCCTCCGGCAGGCGCGCGGTCTCTTCGCCATCGGTGAGCAGCACCGGCTTCCCCAGGCCGAGGAAGCGGATGGCGATGCCCGAAGTCTCGCCCGCGGCGGGATGGCGCAGGTTGATGCAGGCATCCACCGCGCCGGCCGCCAGCCAGAATTCGCGCTCGCTGAGATACGGCAGCCGGAAGATGCCTGGCGCGTGCAGCAGCGGGGCTGCGGCGCGTTCCAGATCGCTCGAAACGAAGCGGCCGGCCACCAGCAGGGCCGCGCGCGGAAATTCGCGGCGCACCGCGGCCAGCGCTTCCAGCGCAGTGATGAGCCGCTTGGATTCGCGCAGGTAGCCGAACACGCCGAACAGGAAGGCCGTTGGGTGGACGCCCAGCCGTTGGCGGTAGCGCAGGATCTCGGCTTCGGGGGCGCCCCCTGGGCCCGTGCCCTCTGGGCCCGCGGGCGCCAGCGCCAGATGGGGAAGCTCGACCACGCGCGCCTTGGGAGCATGCTCCAGCACCAGGCGCGCTGCGGCGGGATTGTGCACCACCACCGCGCGGGCCCCCTCCGCGACGCGGCGCAGCATGGGGTAAGCGAAATAGCGGCTGTCGCAACCGGAGGCCGCGCGCCCGCGCCAGAGTTCGTCCGCCAGCCCGCGATGCCATTCGCCGTAGTTGTAGGTGAACTCATCGGTGTAGCTCTCGCGCGAAAGCTGGCCCAGCAGGAAATGGTGGAGAACGGCATCGTGCAGCACCACGATTCCCGGGTTCGCGAGCGCCCGCCGGTAGATTGGCGCGTGCAGCCGGTTATTGCCAAGGTGATACAAGGCCACGTCGCAGCGGGACGGCGAAACCTCCACTCGGCCGTGCCGCCGCAGTTCGGTCAGCAGGGCTTGCGCGTAATCGGCCACACCGGTTGGCGCGGGCGGCAAAGGGGAGTAGAATCCTACGGTCACCAAGTCCAGCTTAGCTGTAGTTGAAACGCGCTGGCGCGGGTCCTTGGAATAGGACGTCATCGTGTCGAAGCCAATCAACTTACCCCGTTTTGCGCACGTAACGCCGCGGCTTTTGGGCGGTGTCTCGTTTCGTGCGGCCAGCGGAGCATCCACCACCGGCCAATGCTATCCCCTGGCCAGCCTGTACAGCCAGTTCTGTCCATCCGTGACGCCCGTCCCGCAGCCCCCTGATTCACACCTGTCTGCGCGATCCGCCTTCGGTGGGACGTTTGGAGCTGGCGTCGAGAAGCAAATCGGACCCGTTCGTCTGGATCCCGAGCTGCGCTATACCCGTTGGCGAGCGGACCCGAACTCCTCCGGGCCGGTATTCGACCTGCGGTCCAACCCCAACCAGCTCGACTTCCTCTTAGGCCTCAATTTCTAATGCGCTTCCCGAACAGCGCGGTGCCCACCCGCACGCAGGTGGAACCCTCCTCGATGGCGGTTTCCAGATCGTGCGACATTCCCATGGAAAGCTGCGCCAGGTCGTGCCGCGCGGCCAATTCGCGGAGCTGGCGGAAATAGGGCCGCGAAGCTTCCGGATGCTCCGACCACGGCGGCATGGTCATCAGACCCAGCAGGCGAAGCTGCGGGCATGCGCGGACCGCCGCAATCAGCTCCGGCAGTTGCTCCGGCGCCGCGCCGCTCTTGGCCTGCTCGGGCGAGAGCTTCACTTCGAGCATGGCGTCCAGCGTCTTCCCAGGGGCGAATTCGCGCACGGCTTCGTTCAAGCGCACGGCCAGGCGCGGCGAATCCACCGTCTGGATGGCGTGAAACAACTCCGCCGCCTTGCGCGACTTGTTGGATTGCAAGTGGCCGATCAGGTGGAAGCGCGCCTCGGACAGAGCCGCCACCGACGCGGCCTTGCCTTCAAACTCCTGCACGTAATTCTCGCCGAACTCGCGCAGCCCCAGCGCATAAGCCTCGTGGATGACGGTTGCCGGGAAGACTTTGGTTACCGCCAGCAGGGTGATACCGGCGGGATCGCGCCGCACCCGGCCGCACGATCGGGCGATCCTTTCGCGCACCTCCGCCAGCCTGCCGGAAAGCGTTTCGAGAGCCGCCTGCACGCCCCCAGTATGGCACGGATGCGGGGCGGGCTTGGCGCCATGACGTTCCAGGCAAGAGCAGCGGGATCGGACGGATGGGAAACGAAAAAAACCCTGACCGCTCGGGCACCCGGCTTTCCCGGCGGTCAGGGTTGGAGTTACGAACTTCCGGTCAGTTATTTGGCGACGGTGCGGTCGGCCGAGGCTGCGTCGCCATTCAGGGAAGCTGTCACGGCGTCCGCGCTGAAGACCTTCACTTCCACGCGGCGGTTCTTGGCGTTGGCCTCGCGGTTGCTGGCGTCCTCCATGGGCTTCTCTTGGCCCAATCCGATCATGTGGATGCGATAAATGGGCACGTCGTGCTTGGCCACCAGATATTGCACCACCGTGTCGGCGCGCCGGCGGCTGAGCGCTTCGTTGTACTGCCGGGAGCCGGTTTTGTCGGTATAGCCCTCCACGGCGATGAAGAAGCGCTTGTCGGCCTTCAGGTCGTCGGCTAGTTTGTCCAGGTCCTGTTTAGCATCGTCCGTAAGCGTATACCGATCGAATTTGAACGGCACGATGACGCTGGTCTGCATCTTGTAGTCGTCGATGTTCGAGACTACTTGCCGCAGGCTGTCCAGCCCCTGGGCGTTCCTATCGGCCTTCTGATCCGCCTGGGTCGCGGTGGTATTCGCCTGGGTCGCGGCGGTATTCGCCCGGGTCGCCTTGTTCATGGCGTCGCCGGCGTGCTGGTCCGCCGTGGAGGCCCGTTCCTGGGCCGCGCCAATGCCGCTTTGAGCTTTCTCGTCAACTTGTTTCAAATCGTTGCGAGTGTCTTGAATCTGCTGGCTGTTTTGGGTTGTCTGCTGGCCGACCTGATCTACTTTCGCTTGAATGGGAGCGGTAGTATTCTGAACATACTTCTTAGTAGCACAGCCACCGGCGAGCAAGGCGCCCGTTACGATACATGTCATCGCAAGAAAAGCTTTCATAGTTCACAAACCTCGGCAAAGTCTTCTGCAATTGTACAACCTTTATGCATAGCCTGCCGTTTCAATGAGAAAATCGTCCCAGTTTCAACGAGAACGAGGCGGCGCGGCCCTATGCCGCGGCGGCTTGGCGGTATTCGGTGGTGTAAGCTTTACGCGAGAGTGAGTTTTCTTCCGGTAGCCCGGGAGATCCCAAACTAAGGTCTCGTAGACCTCGTCTTCGGGATCGAAATCGAGCGGCCAGAATTTACGGATAGTCATAAAAGGCCCCGTTATGCTTCAAAAGCCTGTAGGAGATACATCTTTATTGTACCACATCCGGCATTGATTAAGTATCCTGCAAGCCATTGAAACAAAACCGCTTAAATCGAATAGCAGAGGGCCTGCGGGCGGTCGCGGGAAGACCGCTACAATGAAGCCATGAACAAGATCGCGGTTTTTGTTTGGGGAATCGCTTGGCTCGCGCGAGCCGAAATCCGGCCCCTCACCCTGCGGCAGGCGGTGAGCCTCGCGCTGCGCCAGAATCCGGACATCGCGTTGGCGCGGCTGGACGCCGAAAAGGCGCGGCAGGCAATTCGCGTGGTCAGAGATCCCTTCACGCCCAGGCTCACTGTGGGCAGCGGCCTGGCTTACAGCGACGGATTTCCGATGAGCATCGACGGCTCTGCGCCCAGCATTGTGCAGGCGCGCGCCAGCCAGTTTCTATTCAATCGCCAGCAGACCTTGGCCGTGGCGCAGGCCAAGGAAGACGCGCGCGCGGCCGTGTTCACGGCCAACAGCAAGCGCGACGAGGTGGCCTACCGCGTGGCTACCTTATTTCTGGATGCCGAACGAGCCGCCCGGGTGGGTGAGCTGGCGCGCAAGGAGGTGGACAGCCGGCAGAAGGTGCTGGAGACCGTCGCAGCACTGCTCCAGGAGGGACGCGCCCTCCCGCTCGATGAAAAGACCGCCGCTTTGCACGCGGCGCAGGCGCGCCAGATTGCCGCCAATCTGGAAGACGACCGGATCGCGGACGAGACGGCGCTGGCCCTCGCCCTCGGATATGCGGCGGAGGACCGCGTCCGCCCGGTGGAAGAGGAGCGGCCCGCGCCGGCGCTGCCGGTCTCCGAGGAGCAGGCTCTCCGGGACGCCATCGACTCCAACCAGAACCTGCGCCGCCTGGAATCGCAGATCCTGTCCAAACGTCTCGAGCTGCGCGGCGCCAAGGCTGCCCGATGGCCCCATGCCGACCTGGTGGCGCAATACGGAATGCTGGCTAAGTTCAACAACTACGATCAGTTCTTCAAAGCGTTCCAGCGCAACAATGGCGAGATCGGCGTCTCTTTTCAACTGCCCCTGATTTCCGGATCGGGCGTGAGGGGGCAGACCGCGCAATCGGAGATCGATATTGCGCACCTGGAAATAGAGTTCAAGGACGCGCGCAATCATTTGGAGTCCGATCTGCAAGAGGCCTTCCGAGGGTCGCGGCGGGCGTCCAGCGTGGCCGAAGTGGCGCGGCTGGATCTCGAAGTGGCGCGCGAACAGCTTTCCGTGGACTTGGCGCAGATGCAGGAAGGCCGCCTGTCGCTGCGCCTGATCGAGGAGGCGCGCATTACCGAGAACCAGAAGTGGATCGCGTTCGACGATGCGCAGTATGCCCTGGAGAAGGCCCGTTGGGATGTCCTGCGGCTGACCGGCGCGCTGGCGAACGTTCTGGCGGCGCCGTAGCCCACTTATGGAGCAGACCTATGTGAAATAGTCCTAAAGGCATATGGCGCGGTTATCGAAATGGCGGTATATATTGATTGGGAGACTGATCGCTTGAACCGGAAATGTCCGTCGGATATTGGCGAGCAAGCCGAACGGTACTATCTGGGATTGCTCTCGCCCGAGAAGGCCGCCGCCCTGGAAGAGCATTATATGGGCTGTGACCTCTGCACCGCCGAACTGGAGCGTGCCGAAGCGTACATCACCGCGATGCGAGGCGCCGCGGAGCGGATGGTCCAGCCAGAGCGCCGGGCTTTCAAGGCCCGTCCCTCCGCCTGACCCCTAACGCATCACCAGAAATACCGCCACTTCGGCCAGCAGGTTGGGGAACAGCGTAACTTTCCTGTGTCCTGCGAGAAAATACCGCCGCTCCACTCGCAGCCCCTCCAGCGCGGCCAGTTCTTCGAAATCGAACACCGTCAGGAAATGGATATTGGGCGATTCGTACCATGCGTATGGGAACAGCTTGGTACGCGGGGCGCGGCCGCTGGTCAGCATCGACAGCCTGACGCGCCAGTGGCCAAAATTGGGGAACGCCACGATGGCCCGCTTGCCCACGCGCAACATCTCGCGCAGCACCTTGCGCGGGTACAGGGTTTCCTGAAGGGTTTGACTGAGGATCACGTAGTCGAAGGCCTGGTCCGGATAATCTGCCAGGCCCCCGTCGATATCGCCCTGAAATACCGAGACGCCGCGGGCGATGGCGCGCTGTACCCTGGCGCCGGACTTCTCCACGCCGCGGGCCTTCACGCCCTTGTTGGCGGCCAGCCACTCGAGCAGCTCTCCTTCGCCGCAGCCCAGATCGAGCACCTGGGCGCCAGACGCCACGATATCGCCGATGATGGCATAGTCGCGCCGCCCCAGCAGGTCGTGCACGAAAGCCGGCGGGGGGCCCCCTCGGCCCGCCGGCCGATTGGCTGGCTTTGTGCTTGGGGCGCTCATTGGGTCTTCTCGAAGGTGCTCGCCAGAAAGCCGCGCACCAGCTCCGACTGCTCCGCCACATCCACCAGAAAGGAGTCGTGACCGTAATTGGACTCCAGCTCGACATAGGCCACGTCGCAGTTGCGGGACCGCAGCGCGCGCACCGTCTCCTGCGACTGGTAACTGGGATACAGCCAATCGGAGCTGAAACTAATCACCAGAAAGCGGGATTCGACCGGCTCCAGGGCCGCGGCCAGCGAAGGGTGCTTGTAACTGAGGTCGAAGTAATCCATGGCCTTGGTGATATATAAGTAAGAATTGGCGTCAAAGCGATTCACGAACTGACTGCCGCGATAGCGCAGATAGCTTTCCACCTCGAAATCTACGTCGAATCCGAAGCCGAAATCCTCCTTGCCGCGCAGGCGCCGGCCGAATTTCTCACGCATCGAATCGTCGCTCATGTAAGTGATGTGGCCCACCATGCGAGCCACCGCCAGGCCGCGCGCCGGAGGCTGCTTGCCGTAGTAGTTGCCGCCATTCCAGTCGGGATCGGCCATAATGGCCTGGCGTCCCACCTCGTTGAAGGCGATCTGCTGCGCGCTGTGGCGCGTGGTGGCGGCGATGGGGATGGCGGAGACCACCCGATCGGGATACGAAACCGCCCATTCGAGCGCCTGCATCCCGCCCATCGAGCCGCCCGAAACCGTGAGCAGCCGTCCTATGCCGAACCAATCGATCAGCATCCTCTGCAGCCGCACCATGTCGCCGATTGTGATCACGGGAAAGGCCATGGCGTACGGACAACCCGTAGCCGGGTTGACCGAGGAGGGTCCCGTAGTGCCGCGGCATCCGCCCAGCACGTTGCTGCAGATGACAAAATATTTGTTGGTGTCGAAGCCCTTGCCGGGCCCGATCATGTTGTCCCACCAGCCCGGCTTGCCGGTTTCGTGGCTGATGCCCGCGCCGTGCGCATCCCCCGAAAATGCGTGCAGCGCCAGGATGGCGTTGGTTCTGGCCGTGTTGAGCTCGCCGTAAGTCTCGTAGGCGACCTCCACCGGCGCGAGCGTGGCGCCGCTATCGAGAGTCAGGGAATCAAACTGTACGGTGCTCGATTCGACGATCATCGGGGGAGAACTTCATCATAACAAGGCTGGCCGCCCGGCCGGCTTCGCGACCGCGATCACCGCACAAGCCGGTCGCCAAGCCGGCTTCGCAGCCGTGATCACCGCACGAACCCGGTCGCCCAGCCGGCTTCCGGCTGCGATCGCCGTTCGGTTAACGCTTTGCCTCGGGTCCCCGTCTTTCCGGCATCCCATAAGGAGGGATGCTGCCATGACTCTTTTCCGATTCGCCCTGGCCCTCGGTCTGGCCGCCCCGTCGTTCGCCGCCGAAGGCGTGCCAACGGCCGGCGGTGTGGTCGTCCATGAATGGGGCACGTTTACCTCGGTCGCCGGTAGGGACGGCGCGCCGGTGAGTTGGATCACGCTTTCCGGCCCCTCGGATCTGCCGTGCTTCGTGAACCGCCTCGGCGGGATGAATTTCAAAGCTGCCATGGGAATGGTGCGGATGGAAACGCCGGTACTTTACTTCTACTCGCCCACCCGAACCAGCGTTTCCGTACACGTGGATTTCCCGAGGGGCCTGATCACCGAGTGGTACCCGCAGGCTGCCCGCGTGCTGCCGGCCACTGCGCCGTACGGCGCTAGCGGCGGGCAGATCGATTGGGGACCCGTGGAGATTGCGCCCGGTGAGTCGGCCAGCTTGCCTTCGGGCAAGGGCGCCAGCCACTACTACGCCGCGCGGGAAACCGATGCCGGCCTGCTCAGAATTGGTCCGCAGCGCGAGAAGATGCTGTTCTATCGCGGCATCGGGTCGCCGGCCGTACCGCTCGAGCCGCTTTTCACGGCGGAGGGCAAACTGGAGATCCGCTCGACCAGCGGCGTGCCGATTCCCGTAGCGATCGTGTTTGAAAACCGCGGCGGTAAGATTGGCTACCGGACCGTGCGCGGCGTCGTGGGGTCCGTGAAGGTGGACGTTCCCGATTTGACGGCCGGTCTGGAGGGCCCGTGGTTCGATCCCGATGGCCTGCGCCACGACCTGGCTGGCGCGCTGGTGGAAGCGGGGCTGTACGAAAAGGAGGCCCAGGCCATGCTCGAAACCTGGCGCGATTCGTGGTTCGAAGAGGGCACGCGCGTCTTTTACATCCTGCCGCGCGCCGCCGTAGATGAGGTTCTCCCGCTGCGCGTGACGCCCGCTCCCAAATCCACGGCTCGCGTCTTTGTGGGCCGCGTGGAAGTGCTGGCGCCCTCTGCGGAGCGGACCCTCCGAACGGCGCTGGTGGCAGGGGATGTCGCCACGCTACGCAAGTACGGCCGATTCCTGGACGCTTACATGCAGGGGATGGACCGCAGCAAGCTGGCCCCCTCGGCGGCGAAGTTTCTGGATGCCGGTTACCAGCAAGCGCTGCACGAATTCGAGCACCCGACGTGCGTGCAGTAAGAGTTGGCACCCCCGAAAATCCCCTTATGCTGAAGCCGGAGTGCATTGGTCTATCAGAGACTTGGGATCTACTCCAGCGCGAGCGAATTCAGCTTGCGGAACTTGCGGGCCAAGGTTCGTGGGCTAAGCGGAGCGGATCCCCTTTTCCTGGTATTCCGATTCGACGGCCCGCCTCCGCAGTGCGGTACGATTAGCCCGTGAGCCGCATCTCGCGTCGAAGGGCCTGGTTGCCGGCGTTGCCGCTGGTGTTGCCGCTGATGCTGCTGACGCTGGGATGGCCGGCGGCGGCCAAGGACCCGCATCCGCTGACGCCGCTTTCGGCCGATGAGATTCGCGCCGCCACGCGCATTCTCCGCGAGTCCGGACGGCTGCCCGCCGGGGCGCGCTTCAGCCTCATCGAGCTGGATGAGCCGCCTAAGGATCAGGTGTTGCGCGGGGTTGCCGGCGGTGCCAGCGGGAGTGGCCCCCCGGGCCGGCGTGCCTTCGCGGTGGTTTACGACCGCGCCGCCAATCGAACCTTCGAAGCCATCGCCGACCTCACGGCGGGGAAACTGGTCTCCTGGAAGGCCATCCCCGGCGCACAGCCGCCGCTGGGCGAAAGCGATTCCACCCGCGCCGACCGCATCGTGCGCGCCGATCCGCGTTGGCGCGCGGCGCTGGAGGCGCGCGGCATCCGCAACGGCAACACGGTCTACACGATCGCCTGGCCGGCGGGCTATTTCGGGGCGCCGGGCGAAGAACACGACCGCATCGTGCGCGTGGTCCCGCACTATACCACCGGAGAGAATTATTATGCCCACCCGGTGGAGGGCGTGGTGGCGCACGTCGATCTGACGACCGGCAAGATCCTGGATTTCCTGGATACGGAGCGCAACGTGCCGGTATCGCGCGAGAATTTCGAGCTGGAGCCTGGGGCTAGCGGGCCGGTGCGGGCCGCGCTGCCACCGCTCGAAATCCGGCAGCCCGCGGGAACCGCTTACCAGATCGAAGACGGCGAAGTGCGCTGGCAGAAGTGGCGCTTCCGCTTCGCCCTGCGGCCGCGCGAGGGGCTGGTGCTGTACACGGTGGGTTACGAGGATCAGGGGCGCGTGCGGCCGATCCTCTACCGCGGCTCGCTTTCCGAAATGGCGGTGCCGTATGGCGACCCTTCGGCGGGCTGGTATTTCCGCAACAGCTTCGATGCCGGCGAGCTGGGGCTTGGGCTGGCCGCCAGCTCCTTGCGGCCGGGCGTAGATTGCCCGCAGAATTGCATCACTTTCACGGCGGTCTTCGCCGACGAATCGGGCGCGCCGCGCACGGTTCCGGCGGCGGTGGCGCTCTACGAACGCGATGGCGGAGTGGCCTGGAAGCACGGCGACGAAGCGCGGCGGGCGCGCGACCTGGTGCTGCGCTATTCCAGCCAGGCCGGCAACTACGATTACGGGTTCAACTGGATTTTTCACCAGGACGGCACCCTGCAGATGCAGGTGGAGCTGACCGGAATCATGTCGGTGAAGGGCGTGGCCGATGGGGGACACGATCCGTATGGCCACCTGGTGGCGAAGAATCTGGACGCGGTGCACCACCAGCACTTCTTCTGCTTCCGTCTGGATATGGATGTGGATGGCGAGACCAATCGCGTGGTGGAGATGAACAGCGCGGCGACGCCGGCAGGGCGGGGCAACCCGTACGGCGGGGCGTTCACCATGGAGGAGACGCCGCTCGCGACCGAGCGCCAGGCGCAGCGCCGGCTCGACCTGGCCGCCAGCCGCCGGTGGATTATCCAGAGCACCGTCCGCAACGCGCTCGGGCAGCCCACCGGCTACGCCCTGCTGCCCGGCGAGAACGCGCTACCCTTTCTTCTGCCGGATGCCTGGGTGCGCAAACGGGCCGGGTTCCTCAACGCGCACGTGTGGGTGACGCCGTACGACCCCGCGGAAATGTACGCCGCGGGCGACTACCCCTACCAGAGCAAGGGCGGCGACGGGCTGCCTAAGTGGACCGCCGCGGACCGCTCGATCGACAATCGCGATGTGGTGGTGTGGTACGTGATGGGCATCACGCACAATCCGCGGCCGGAGGACTGGCCGGTGATGCCGACTTACGAAGCCGGGTTTAAGTTAGTGCCGTGGGGGTTCTTCGCGCGGAATCCGGCGCTGGATTTGAGGCGGTAAGTGGGGCAGCCAATCCTGGCTGTCTCCATGCGCTTATCTGGCAGGCAGCACAGATTCGGATTACTTCAAGCTCACCGCCGGAAAGTATAAGCCACGCTCTTCCCTGCTCCACCAGGCCCGTTGGCCCCAGTGCGTGAAGTGGTACATATACAGGCGCGCGCGGATGTATTTAGGCGGCCCCTGGGGAAACGGATTGAACGCCAGCAACCGCGTCACGCGCGGCTCGCCTTGCAACAGGCGCAGCATGAAGTTCACGAACCAGCGGTTCTCCTGGTAAGTGCCCAGGGCGGCGAACCACAGTTGCCAATCGAGGCGCGGCTGGAAGGGCGCGATCACCGGCGGCGGGCGCCGCACGTCGCCGGGTTTGTACGGAAACTCGTAGGCCTGCCAGTGGTCGCCATCGTTGGAGCCTTCCACCACGATCTCGGGGCGGGTGGTGGTCATGTTGGCGAATAGTCCGTAAGAATTCACGGCGCGCAACGGCGCGACCAAGTGAAGGTATTCGGCGGCGCCGGGCGGCAGCGGCGCGGAGAATAGCTCCAGCATCACCAGGAGGCTGGTAACCCCGATGAATGCGGCCAGCGCGATGGTGACCACGCGATGGCGGCCCTCCGGCTGCCGGCCCGGCTCGATGAATAACCACAGCGCCAGGGCGATAGTCAACCAGTTGAAGAAGGTGTAATTGCCGGTGACAAGGATGAGGATCTGCAGCGCGATGGTAATCCACGCTCCGGCGCGGCGGAAGGGGCGAGGGGCTAAGAACAGAAGCGGCACGGCCAGCTCGGCTATCAATACGAACAGCGTCGAAGCCTTCTGGAAGGCCAGGGGAAGCTGGTGCATGTACCAGGCCGGCGGGGTGGGCAGAGGCTGCGTTTCATAGTGGTAAGTGAGGGCGGTAAGTCCGCGCCAGGTGGGGTCGCCTCCGAGTAACTTCATGGCGCCGCTGGAGAACATCAGCCGGAAAATCAGCCAGCGGAAGAGCCATACGCGGATGGGCGAATCGTCCGCGAAGATCGCCAGAAACCCGGCTTCCAGCAGCAAAAGATCCCATTGGAACGAGAGGAAGTCCTGGCCCACCGCGCAAAGCGAAAGCCATAGCACCAGGCATCCGGCCAGCGCGGCACGCTGCCAGGGAAGGAAGACGGCAGCCAGGGCACAGAGGGCGCCCAGGATCCAGACGGCGGCCAGCGCGTTATCTCCGGCGCTCAACCAGAGCACGGTGGGAACTTGCAAAAAGGCGCCGGCCTCGCGGGCCGCGTCCAGATACTCGCGTACGGGTAAGATGCCGTGGCTGCCGATGAGACCGGGCGCCTGGTGGCCGAAGGAGAGAAAGGCGACCAGATAAATGAGGCCGAGGATGCGCAGGAAGTCCTGGGGGGTGGGAGGGCGGGCGGGATGGCGGGCGGCCGAGGCGAGATTGCGCCAGGTGGGGGGCATTGGTTCTATAGTAAGCCGGGTGTGGTGGCGCAGACTGTCAGTCTGCCGCGCCGAGATTCGTCTCGGCGCATGGGGCTCGCGAAGAAGAGGGTCGAGACGAATCTCGACCCGGCAGGCAAAGTGCCTGCGCCACCGGGACCCGGCAGGCCAAGTGCCTGCGCCACGAGGGTCCTCCATGTGTTACAAGGCACAGTGTATAAGGGGTTAACGCCATACCGTCCCCGCCCCGCTCAACCCGCCGATTCCTCCGTTCCGCCAGCAAAGACGCCGTTCAATGAAATCCTATTTCTTTCAATCGGTTAAACCGGCAAGATGACCTCAAACTGGGAAAGAGGCACAACGAGGGACAACTATGAGCACTCAGACTATCGAACCGAAGCCCACGCCGTCTGCGAACCTTGTTCAGATCGGCTCCGCGGGTGGCTCCACCTTTGGCTCCACGGGTGGCACCTCGGTGGAAGACGTAATCCGGCAACGCCTTGCCGAGGAGCGCGCGCGGCTGGAACGGGAGGCGGGCTTCGTCAAGCGCGAAACTCACGCATTCAAGAAGCCGGTGGAGAAGCCTTTCACTAAGGAACAACGCGCCTCTACCACGCTGCTGTTCGGCGGTCTGACCTGGAAACACGAAAAGCTGGTGCATGGGGCGCTCGAAGGCTTGGGCTACCGTGCCGAGGCCGTGCCCACTCCCAACGTGAAGGCCTTCCAGACCGGCAAGGAGTTTGGCAACAACGGCCAGTGCAACCCGACTTACTTCACGGTGGGTAACCTGGTGCAGTACCTGCAAAGCCTGGAGGAGCAGGGGCTGACCAAGCAGGAAATCATCGACCGCTATGTGTTCTTCACCGCCGGCGCCTGCGGGCCGTGCCGCTTCGGGATGTACGAGGCCGAATATCGCCTGGCGCTGCGCAACTCGGGGTTCGACGGCTTCCGCGTGCTGCTGTTCCAGCAATCCGGCGGGCTGAGCCAGTCGGACGCCGAGGCCGGCCTGGAGATGAACCTGGATTTCTTCCTGGGGATTCTCAACGCGCTGAACTGCGGCGACGTGATGAACGAAGTCGCTTACGCCCTGCGCCCTTACGAGTTGAACGCCGGCGAAACCGACCGCGTGCTGGACGAAGAGATGGATTACCTGCACGAGGTATTCCGCAAGAAGAGGCCGTGGAAGCTGGACGAGGGCATGGGCAAGTACCTGGGCGGCTTCTCGGACACCGCCGAGTACATCGGCAAGTTTGTCAAACAGCTCAAGGGCGACGAATACGTGCCGGCCCTGGAGCGCTGCCGCGACCGGTTCAACGACATCGACATCGACCGCCTGCGCGTGAAGCCGATTGTCAAGATCACCGGCGAATTCTGGGCGCAGACCACCGAAGGCGACGGCAACTTCAACATGTTCGACTTCCTGCAGCGCGAGGGCGCGCAGGTGCTGGTGGAGCCGATCGGCACGTGGATCATGTACATGATCCACCAGGTGGTGCAGAAGTACAGAGACTTCAAGGGCCTGGAAGACGGCGCCGTGCTGCCGCCGCTGTGGAGGCTGGGAACCCGCACCAGAATCGAGATCGGCTACCGGCAGAAGGTGGCCAAGCTGAAGCTGGCCGAAGCGATTTTCAAAGGCGAATACCACAAGATCGTGAACGCGCTGGGCGGCATCGCCCATCACCTGGCCGATCAATATGAGTTGCAGCGCCTCGGCCATCCCTTCTACAACAGCCGCGCGGGCGGCGGCGAAGGGCACCTGGAAGTGGCCAAGAACATCTATTACTCGAACAAGGACCTGGCCCACATGGTGCTGTCGGTGAAGCCGTTCGGCTGCATGCCGTCCACGCAGTCGGATGGAGCGCAATCGGCAGTGGTGTCGAATTACAAGGACATGATCTACCTGCCGATCGAAACTTCCGGCGAAGGCGAGATCAACGCGCACAGCCGCGTGCAGATGGCGCTGGGCGAGGCCAAGAACAAGGCCAAGAAGGAATTCGCCGAAGCGCTGGAGAAGACCGGCCTCACGATGGACGAGTGCCGCACCTGGGTGGAAGCGCATCCGGAGTCGAAGCGGCCCCTGTATCGGGTGCCGCATACCAAGGGCGTGGTGGGCGGAGCGGCCAACTTCGTGTATCACATCGCGGCGCAGGGGAAGGCTGCGGCGAATTAAGCCACACCGCTCCCTGACGGTCGCGGCTCGGTAGCGCGGCTCGGAAGCAGGCTCGGCGCGTCACTGGCGATGAGCGATGAGTTACGGAGCCGCGACCGACAGGGAGCGGTTTGGCGTAGCAGGCAGAGAACAACTACTATGGACAAACAATTCCTGATCGGGATGGACGTCGGGTCGACGACAGTGAAAGCGGTGGTCATCGATGCGGCCTCGGACGAGATTGTCTGGCGGGATTACCAGCGCCACGATACCAAGCAGCCCGAAAAGGTGCTGGAGTTTCTCAAGCGCTTTGAGACCGAGATCGACGGTTTCAGCGCCGCCAGTTCGCGCATGTTCGCCACGGGATCGGGCGGCAACGGCATGGCGAAGTTCCTCGGGGCCAAGTTTGTCCAGGAAGTCAATGCGGTGTCGCTGGCCGTGGAGCGCATGTACCCCGAATGCGGCTCGGTGATCGAGCTGGGCGGGCAGGACGCCAAGATCATCATCTTCAAAACCGACCCGGAAACGGGCCGCAAGAAGAAGATTCCGTCGATGAACGATAAGTGCGCCGGCGGCACGGGCGCGGTCATCGACAAGATCAACGCCAAGCTGCGCATTCCGTCGGACCAGCTCTGCCAGATGGGTTACAAGGGATTGAAGCTGCACCCGGTGGCCGGCAAGTGCGGCGTGTTCGCGGAAACCGACATCAACGGCTTGCAGAAGATGGGGGTTCCGCCCGACGAGCTGATGGCCTCGCTGTTCGAAGCCATCGTGATGCAGAACCTCTCGGTGCTGACGCGCGGCAACACGCTGCAGCCGGTGGTGCTGCTGCTGGGCGGGCCGAATTGCTACATCAAGGGCATGCGCGATTGCTGGAAGAGCAACATTCCCAAGATCTGGGAAGAGCGCAACACGCCGCTGCCGGAAGGCGTGGCGCCCGAAGACCTGATCCGCACTCCCGATAACGCGCAGTACTTCGCGGCCATCGGCTCGGTGGAATTCGGCAAGAGCGAAGACGACAACGTGGGCCGGTACATCGGCCTGGACAAGTTGGAGTGGTACGTCAACGTGGGCCGCGAGGAAGAGAAGTCGAAGCGCGGCGGCGGGTGTGGACTGGCCAAGGACGATGCCGACCTGACCGCCTTCAAACGAAAGTACCGGACCAAGAAGTTCACGCCCACCACCTTTCAGCCGGGCGACATGGTGGAAGGATTCGTCGGCATCGACGGCGGCTCTACGTCCACTAAGGCCGTCCTGATGTCGAAGGACGGCAAGCGCCGCATCCTGGCGAAGACTTACCAGCTCTCCAAGGGCAACCCGATCGAGGACACCATCGAGGTGCTGCAGAAGCTCGAACGGCAGATCCGCGAGCAGGGCGCCGAATTAAAGATTCTGGGGGTGGGCACCACCGGTTACGCCAAGGACATTCTGAAAGATGTGATCGGTGCGGACGCGGCCCTGGTGGAAACGGTGGCCCATACCGAAGCCGGCCTGCATTTCTACGACGGCGTGGACGTGATCTGCGACGTGGGCGGGCAGGATATCAAGATCATCATCCTCAAGAATGGCCGCGTGAAGGATTTCAAGCTGAACACGCAGTGCTCGGCGGGCAATGGCTACTTCCTGCAATCGACGGCGCAGGGTTTCAATGTCGCGGTGGAGCAGTACGCCGACACGGCTTTCGGCGCCAAGGGCTTTCCCAGCTTCGGCTACGGCTGCGCGGTGTTCATGCAGAGCGACATCGTAGACTTCCAGCGGCAGGGCTGGAAGCCCGAGGAGATCATGGCCGGGCTGTGCAACGTGCTGCCGAAGAATATCTGGCTGTATGTTTCGCAGATTCCGAACCTCTCGGCCATCGGCACGCGCTTCCTGCTGCAGGGCGGCACGCAGTACAACCTGGCGGCGGTGAAGGCGCAGGTGGACTTCATCGAGTCGCGCTTCAAGGGCAAGGAAGTGCAGGCCGACGTGATCGTACACGAGCACTGCGGCGAAGCCGGCGCGATCGGCGCGGCGCTCGAAGCGGGGCGTCTGTGGGACAACGGGCGGAAGAGCACCTTCATCGGCCTGGAAGCCTGCCAGCACATTCAGTACAAGACCACGCGCGAGGAAGCCACCCGCTGTTACTTCTGCAAGAATAAGTGCCTGCGCACGTTCATCGATGTCAAGACTAACTTGATCAACCTGGATTACAAGCCGCCGGTGAAAACCAAGGTGCCGCTGGAGAAGGGCGCGCAGCGGCTGATCATCGCCACCTGCGAAAAGGGCACAGTGGAGAACATCGAGGAGATGCGCGCGATCAAGGGCGACCTCGACCGTGTGAAGAAGGCTAACCCCAACTTCGTGGAAGTGGCCGCCAAGGCCGTGTTCCGCGTGCCGGACGTGGCCGTGGTGGCCGACCCCGCGCCGAAATTCCAGATCACGGCCGCCCAGAAGAAACGCGCCGAGTTGCTCAAGAAGCGCGCCACCATGCGCATCGGCATGCCGCGCGTGCTCAACATGTATTCGCAGACGCCGGTGTTCTCGGGCTACTTCGCGGCGCTGGGGATTCAGCCGCAGAATATCGTGTACTCGGATTACACCAGCGAGGAGTTGTACAAGGAGGGCGCCAAGCGCGGCGCCATCGACCCGTGCTTCCCCTCGAAGCTGGGCATCCCGCACGTGCATAACCTGTTGTACAAGGTACACGCCAAGAAGCCGCTGGACATCATCTTCTTCCCGATGATCGACTGCCTGACCACGGAGCTGCACGCGGTGCAGGCCAGCCGCTCCTGCCCCACGGTGGCCACCACGCCCGAGGCGGTGAAGGCCGCGTTCATCAAGGAAGGCGACCTGTTCAAGGAGAAGGGCGTGCGGTTCCTCGACACCTTCGTGAACCTTTCCAAACCCGACCTGTTCGAGCGGCAGATGTACGAGGAGTTCAAGGACATCCTGGGTCTGTCGCCCGAGGAAAACAAGAAGGCCGTCGAGGAAGGCTACCGCGCCCTCGATGTGTTCAACAACCTGACCATGCGCGGCGCGGCGCGCGAGGTGCTGGAGCAGCTTGAGCGCGAGGACCGGCTGGGCGTGGTGCTGCTGGGCCGTCCGTATCACAACGATCCCGGGGTGAACCACGAGATCCTGGAAGAGTTCCAGAAACTGGGCTACCCGGTGTTCGCGCAGGATTGCCTGCCCATCGACGACGACATGATCTGGCGCCTGTTCGGCGACGAAGTGGAAGCCGGCGAGATTCCGCACCCCATGTCCATCACCGACGTGTGGAAGAACTCGTACAGCGAGAACACCAGCCGGAAAGTATGGGCGGCCAAGTATGTGGCGCGCCATCCCAACTTAGTGGCGCTGGAGCTGTCCAGCTTCAAGTGCGGCCACGACGCTCCCATTTACAGCGTGGTGGAAGAGATCGTGGAGCACTCCGGCACGCCGTATTTCTGCTTCAAGGATATCGACGAGAACAAGCCCACCGGGTCGATTAAGATCCGCGTGGAAACCATCGGCTACTTCCTGAAGCGCTACCGCGAGGACATGGTGCGCAACAAGCAGAAGGCCAAGACCATCGAGAGCCAATTGCAGGAGTTCGAAGCGCGCCTGCGCCGCGAAATGCTGCGCGAGAAGCTGGACGCGCTTTCGGGCGCCTTCGAAACCGGCTCGATGCCGCAGATCCACGTGAGCCTGGGCGCGCTGGCTGCCAGCAAACCGCCGGTGCGCGAGTACGAAGCGGTGCAGGGAGACTGACGGATCGCCGCAAGCGGGCCATGTGCGATGCCTGGCGACTTGGAGCCGCCGCATGGCCACTCTGCCCGTTCGACTGCCTCGCGAGCTTTCACTTTTCGGTTCCGTGCTCACCCCGCGGTTCCGCGCCGATAGCGACGTCGATTGTGCTGGTGGAGTTCGAGCGCGGGAACGCTCCGGGCTACTTCGAACTGTCGGCCATGGAAGCAGAGCCTTCGGAAATGCTGGGGCGAAAGGCGGACTCGCGGACCCCCGAGGAGTTGAGCCGCTATTTCGCGACGAGGTCGCCGGAACCGCGGCCGCCCAATATGAACGCGAGTGACCGGGTTCGTCTGAGGCATATGTTGGACGCGGCCTCCGAGGCCCTTTTCGTTCGTCGAAGGCCGAACGCGCGAGGACCTTGGCCGGGACCGGATGCTTCCGCTGTCAGTTGGGCGCTGCGAGGGCCCGTCGATCTTCCGGCGGAATGGCCGAAGACCGGCGGCTTCGTCGATCGCTTCTGTCTGACGCATGATGTGCTCGTGTCACCGAAGACAGCTTCCGGAAGGGCCGTTGCGCGGATGCCGTATGAGCAGGGTAATTACGACTGCTGTGCTTCCCGCTCGCATTACTGCATGTTCTATCTTGCCCAAAAGCCCTTCTGTCCGGCCGCGGATTGTTGTTCTCGAAACATTCTGCCGTCATCTCCGCCCTCGGCCGGGAGTTTGCGAAGCCGGGCCTCGTTCCTGCCGCGCTTCACGCATACATACGGCGAGCCACACCATCGCACCGACTCTGCGAGGTCAATCTTGCGCCGTCCCTAAGCTAAGCTGACGGCAAAACTATGGCACAGAGATGCTGCGAGCTGGCGTCAGTTACTCGCCGATGAAGTTGCTCGGATACCCGAAGCCACGTTCCGGAAATGTTCCGCCGCACCTCTTCCCGAGAACCCGGCCGTCGTGTTCTCGGCCGCCTCGCCAATCGCCTCACCAAAATCACCTCGGAGACACGAAAACCCAGGCTAGGGCAAGAGTCGGCAGAAATTGGCCCGTCAAGAACTAATATCGGTAGCTTCGGGCCAGCCAGAAGGGCCCGCGCCCGGATTCAGCGCACCTCACCGGCGTTCTTACCGGCGATAGCCGGCTCCGAGCAGGCCGCATTCTCACCGGGCATCCAGGAACGCCGCAACCCACGTAGCACCCCAACACGCCCACCGCTACACTGATAGGTAGATGGCGGGCCCCGAATCCGAAAGCGTCGCCGTATTGGCGGAGAAGCCCTCCGTGGCGCGGGATATCGCCCGCGTGCTGGGCGCCGCGAAACCGGGCGATGGCTACCTGCACGGCAACGGGTATGTCGTCACCTGGGCCATCGGACACCTGGCGGCGCTGGCGCAGCCGCACGAGATCAATCCGGAATGGCGGTACTGGCGCCGCAACCTGCTGCCGATGCTGCCGCGCGAGTGGCCGCTGGTAATCTACGAGAAGACCAAAAAGCAGTTCGATGTGGTGCGGCGGATTTTGACTTCGCCGCGGATTTCGCAAATCGTGTGCGCCACCGACGCCGGCCGCGAGGGCGAGTTGATCTTCCGCTACATCTACGAAGCGGCCGGGTGCTCCAAACCGTTTCGCCGGCTGTGGATCTCTTCGCTCACGCCGGAAGCCATCCGCCACGGGTTCGAGTCCCTGCGCCCGGGCAGCGCTTACGATTCGCTGGCCGATGCCGCCCGCGGGCGCAGCCGCGCCGACTGGCTCGTGGGGATGAACCTGTCCCGCGCCTACGCGCTGGCGTATGGGGAAAAAGACCTTTCCGTTGGGCGTGTCCAGACTCCTACGCTGGCCATGGTCGTGGAGCGCGAACTCGCCGTCCGCAAGTTCGTGCCGGAGGATTATCTGGAAGTTCTGGCAACCTTTCATCCGACGGGGGCGGCGCCTGGCATTCACCGCGGAGACACGGAGGGAACGGAGGAAGCGCGGAGAAGAGAAAACAAATACCAAGGCACCTGGATTCGAGAGCGCAGCCAGCAGGGGGAAAACAAGGAATCGCTGCAGCAGGCCATGCGTCTCCCCGCCGATGGCGAGGAAGCGGGGCGGATCGCCGCGCGGGCGCGCACCGGGCAGGCCGCCATCGAATCCATCGAGTCCGAAACCCAGCGCATGCCGCCGCCGGCGCTCTACGACCTGACCGAGTTGCAGCGCCACGCCAACCGCCTGTATGGATTCAGCGCCCAGAAGACCCTGGACACGGCCCAGGCGCTCTATGAGCGGCATAAGCTCATCAGCTATCCGCGTACCGATAGCCGCCACTTGTCTCAGGACGTCGCGCGCACGCTCCCGCGAATCGTGAGCGTCATCCAGGCGCCCTACGCCGATCGCCTCGCCCCCGGCACGGGCGAGCGGCCGCTCGGCCGGCGCTTCGTCGATGACGCCAAGGTGAGCGACCACCACGCCATCATCCCGACCACCACCTCGCCCGAGCGGGCCTCGGTCTCCGCGGACGAGCGGAAAATCTACGACCTGATCTGCCGCCGGCTGCTCAGCGCCTGGCACGACGACCACATCTGGCAGGTCACCACCATCATCACCGCGATCCGTAACGGCCCGATCGTGGACCGCTACCACACTTCCGGCAGCGCGATCGAGCAGATCGGCTGGAAGGTGCTGGACATCGCTCCCGCGGCCAAAGCCAGGAAGGGAAAAGCCGCCGGCATAACCGGCACGGGAGAAGAGAGGGAGCCGGAGCAGAGTCTGCCCGCGGGCCTGGCGCGCGGCCAGAAGCAGGACGTGACGGACGTCGAGATTCTGAGGAAGAAGACCCGGCCGCCCAAGCGCTTCACCGACGCCACGCTGCTGACCGCCATGGAAACGGCCGGACGGACGCTCGATGAGAAGGAACTCTCCGATGCCATGAAGGAGAACGGACTGGGCACTCCGGCCACGCGCGCCGCCATCATCGAAGTGCTGCTCAAGCGCAATTACGTCGTGCGCAACGGCAAGAGCCTGGAGGCGACCGGCAAGGGCATACGGCTGATCGAGGTGGTGCATCCCGAGGTGAAGAGTCCCGCCATGACGGGGCAGTGGGAGGCGTATCTCCACCGCATTCAGAAGGGAACGGCGCAGCTCGCGCCTTTCCTGAAGGGCATTGAGGAGTACGTGACGAAAGCCTGCGGCCTGTGCGGAACGGCGCCGCCTGCCGCACCCGCCATTGCGTCCGTGCCGCGCGCCTTGGCACCGCCGGAACCTGCAACTCCATCGGCGGCGCCGGTGCCGCGCGCCACTGCACCCGAGGCGAAGCCCCAATCCCTGCCTCCCGCCGCGCCCGTGCCGCATGCAGCCCCACCCCGGCCGTGGACCTTGGCACCGCCGGAACCCGCGGCTCCATCGGCGGCGCCCGGACCGCGTGCCACTGCACCCGAGGCGAGGCCGCAATCCCCGCCGCCCGCCGCGCCCGTGCCGCATGCCACTGCGTCCTGGCCGCGCGCCCTGGCACAGCCGGAACCCGCAACTCAGTCAGTGGCGCCCGGACCACCCGCCCCTGCGCCCGAGGCGAAGCCGCAATCCCCGCCGCCCGCGGCGCCCGTGCCGCATGCAGCCTCAACCCGGCCGCGCACCTTGGCACAGCCGGAACCCGCAACTCAGTCAGTGGCGCCCGGACCACCCGCCCCTGCGCCCAAGCTGGATCCGCAATCCCCGCCGCCCGCGGCGCTCGTGCCGCATCCAGCCCCACCCCGGCCGGGGACCTTGGCACCGCCGGATCCCGCGAGTAAATCGGCCGCGCCCGTGCCGCGCGCCCCTACGCCCAAGCTGGATCCGCAATCCCCGCCGCCCGCGGCGCTCGTGCCGCAAGCAGCCCCACCCCGGCCGCGGATCTTGGCTCAGCCGGAACCCGCGGGTAAATCGGCGGCACCCGTGCCGCGGGACACTACGCCCGAGGGAAGGACCGAATCCCCGGCTCCTGCGGCGCTCGTGCCGCAAGCAGCCCCACCCCGGTCGCGGAACTTGGCACAGCCGGAACCCGCACCTCGGCCAGTGGTGCCCGGACCACACGCCACCGCGGAACCGCATCCGGCGGCCGAGGTCCGCCAGCCGCGGCCTGCCGCCGGCGTGTCCGAACTGCTCCCGGCCTTCGGGTTTGCTTCCTTCCGCCCCGGCCAGGAAGAGGTTTGCCGCGCGGTGATCGAAGGCCAGGATGTCCTGCTGGTGATGCCCACGGGCGCAGGGAAGTCGCTATGTTACCAACTGCCGGGAATTGCGCGCGGCGGCACGACCCTGGTGATCAGCCCACTGATCGCTCTCATGGAGGACCAGGCCGCCAAGCTCCGGGAGCGCGGCTTCGCCGTCCAGCGCATCCATTCAGGACGCGACCGTGCCGAGTCGCGCCAGGCCTGCATCGACTACTTGAACGGCCATCTTCAGTTTCTGTTCATCGCGCCGGAGCGTCTCCGCATCACCGGCTTTCCGGAGATGCTCGCCAAACGCAAGCCCAGCCTGGTCGCCATCGACGAAGCGCACTGCATTTCCCAATGGGGACACGACTTCCGGCCCGACTACCGCATGCTCGGCCAATACCTGCCGGCCTTCCGGCCCTGTCCCGTGATTGCGCTGACCGCCACGGCGACACCGGTCGTGCAGGACGATATCGCCGCTCAACTCGGCCTCGCGCGCCCGGCGCGCTTCATCCAGGGATTCCGGCGCGAGAATCTGGCCATCGAAGTTGTGGAGGTCGCACCGTCCGACCGCGCCGGCCTGGTGTGCGAACTGCTTCTGGATTCGTCGCGGCGGCCCGCCATCGTGTATGCGCCCACGCGCGCGCAGACCGCCGATCTGGCGGCGGAGCTCGGCGAGCATTTTCCCAGCGCTGCCTATCATGCGGGGCTGGACGCGGAGACCCGCAATCGCGTTCAGAAGGAGTACCTCGAGGGCCGGGTCGAGGTGATGGTCGCCACCATCGCCTTCGGTATGGGGATCGATAAACCGGATATCCGCACCGTCATCCACACGGCTCTGCCCGGAAGCCTGGAAGCGTATTATCAGGAGATCGGGCGGGCGGGGCGCGACGGGAAACCGAGCCGGACCATCCTGATGCATGCGTGGGCCGACCGCAAGACGCACGATTTCTTTTTCAACCGCGACTATCCCGACGTATCCTTCCTGGACGCTTTGTTTGCGCAACTGGGCCCCCAGCCGCAGGAGAAATCCGCCTTGCAGGACCGGCTGAGGAACATGCAGGAGGAATTCGACAAGGCTCTCGAAAAGCTTTGGATTCACGGCGGGGCGGTGGTGGATTTCGCGGAAAACATCAGCCGCGGCCACGACCACTGGCGCGATTCGTACATCGCGCAGGGCGAGCAGAAGAAGCGGCAACTCGAGCTGATGCAGCGGTACGCCGAAAGCAGCCAGTGCCGCATGGCCGCCGTGGTGCGCCATTTCGGCGATCTCACGGATGCCCGCAAGCCCTGCGGCAAATGCGACTTCTGCGCGCCGTCCGAGTGCATCGGCCAGCTCTTCCGGCCGGCCACCGCGGCGGAGCTTTCGGCGGCGGCGCTGATCCTTGATGAGCTGCGTGAGGAGGGCGCCAGGGCAACCGGCAGGCTGCACAGCCAGTTGTGCCCGCGTGGCGAGCTGAGCCGCGATTCGTTCGAGGAAGTGATGGGCGCCCTCGCGCGAGCGGGACTCGTCCGCTTGACCGAAGCGGTGTTCGAAAAGGATGGCAGATCCATCCCGTATCGGAAGGCGAACCTCACGGCCGCGGGGGACGCGATCGACGAGGGAGATCCCCTGGAGTTGCTCATCAAGGATGACGGCGCGGAAGTCGCGCCGATGCCGCCTCGCAAGCGCAAGAAAAAGCGCTCCGGGGAAAAGAGAGCTGCGCGGCGGCCCCATCGTGGCCGCGCTGCAACTCCGGCTCCGTCTGCCGGAGTGGCTCCGTCGGCTGGAGTGGCGCCGTTG
Organism: Bryobacteraceae bacterium; assembly: GCA_052144935.1. Taxonomy (GTDB): domain Bacteria; phylum Acidobacteriota; class Terriglobia; order Bryobacterales; family Bryobacteraceae; genus JOPF133. The sequence goes on along the minus strand of JBKQPR010000370.1, from coordinate 68,503 downwards.
GCCGGAGTGGCTCCGTCTGCCGGAGGATCTCCCGCCTCCGCGGTCGAAGAAGCGCTCCGCAAGTGGCGGCTCAAGGAAGCCCGGCGGCTCGGCGTACCGGCGTTCCGCATCTTCAGCGACCAGGCGCTCCAAGCCATCGCCGCCCGGCGCCCCTCCAGCGCCGCGGAGTTGCTGGCGATTCCGGGAATCAACATGGGCACAGTCGAGAGACACGGGGCCCAGATCTATCGAATTCTGGGTGGGACGCAGTAGAGGCCCGTGGAGGGGATCGTCGCGACCGCAAACCGTGACAGGGGGCCGGTGTATCGTTTACTCTGAGAGGAGATACTGAGGAACCGCCCATGAACATCGAAATCCACGATCCCGCCTTGGAGGCTCGAATCCAAAGACAGATCGAGGCGACCGGCGCCGCCAGCGCGGAGGAAGTGTTGCTTCGTCTCCTTGAAATGCAGGAGGAGCAGGATCGCTGGCTCCTGGACAGCCGGGACGAGGTCAACGCGAAAATCCGGCGAGGCATTGAGCAACTCGACCGTGGCGAGGGAATCCCGGAAGACCAATTGGACGCTTACTTGGCTGAACTGAAAGCCCAGCCTGAATGAGGCGTCGCTACGTTCTTGCGCCTGAGGCCGCGCTCGATCTCGTCCAGATTTGGCGTCACATCAAAAAGAAGGCCAGCCTTGAGATCACCGATCGCGTTGAATCTGCCATTCGCGGCAAGGTTGCCTTTCTAGCCGCCAGTCCCGGCGCTGGCCACTGGCGCCCGGATTTGACAATCGAGCGGGTGAGGTTCTTCCTCGTCTACTCGTATCTGATCGTCTACCGGCCCGAGACGAAACCTTTGCAAGTCGTCGCCATTCTCCACGGTCATCGCGAGGCAGCTTCTCAAGGATCGCTTATAAACGCACCGGAAGGCCGGCACCCAGGCCGAGCCCGCTTCTTGATCTCGGCCGTTCCGGCCGGCCGCGTCTTTTGGATCTCATGGCCGCGTGCGGGATCGAACTCCACAAGGTAGATCTCTCCCCGGCGGGGAAACGTCATGGCCGTTTGGTCTTTGCGGGTTTCTTCGACGTGCGGGAGGCTTCGAATTTCGCCAAGCCTCCTCTTCGAGCGGGAACCACTCGGCGGCCATTGCAAGATCGCGTTCGGCGTTCGCCTGATAACCGGCTTTGAGCCGCTCGCGGAGGTTCTCCATGCCCTGTGTTTCGACGTAGTGCCGTACCGCCCGGTCGATGAACCGGCTCCGTGCGCCTTTCGACCCCACGCGGTCGAGCAGCGCGACGGTCTTGTCCGGCAAGATGACGTTGATGCGTTTGCTCATGGTGGTTAGCGGCGCAAAAAGCCGATGTTTTTTATCCTACACACAACGCGTGTGTATTTCATCCGTCCACCGAACCGCCTCCCTTCATCCCACATACCGCGCATACGAACTGCGCGCCACGCCCAGGCCGCTGGTGCCTTTGACAATGGTGCGGCCGTCGGGAAAGATGGTCAGCTCGTACGGAGCGGCCGGGAAGCACAAAGGACCGAGCGAGTGCGGACTTGACGCCGGCCGGGTTAAGATTTGAGTTGAGGCGCCACGACGGGAGACCAATCGAAGCACCTGCGAGAAGAACTTAACTTATGGCAAGCGTCATCGAAATACCAGAGGAACTCGCCCACGAACTCGACCGGCTGGCCGGGGCCGAACACAAACCGCGCACCGCCTACCTGGTGGATGTTCTCTGGCGCGATGTGCGACGCAACAAACAGCGCGAAGCCCTAAAGCTTTCTGCCGGGGCTTGGAATCCGGCGGACCACCCGGAATTGGCCCAGGGCGGGGCGGCCTATGTCGAAAGAATCCGTTCGGAACCCGATGAACGATTAGAAGATGCCATACGTCGCAACCAGACTCCCTGATGGCCGTTATACTGCTGGATTCGTCCGTCATTTTCGATCACCTGAACGGGCGGTTTGGCCGAACCGAATTTCTCGATCGGTTGGTGGGGCAGCAAGGGCACGTCCTGGCCTGTTGCTCGGTAAACTTCACCGAGGTGTATGCCGGACTCCGACCCCGCGAAGAGGATAGAACCGCGGCCTTTCTGAACAGCCTGGAGTACCTGCCCGTCACCCCGGAAATCGCCCGCAAGCCGGTCTGTTGCGCCGCGACTGGCAGAAGAAAGGCCGTACTCTTTCCTACACCGGCGTCACCATTGCCGCCATCGCCTTGAGCAACCAGGTGCCGCTCCTCACCGATAACCGGAAACATTTCCCCATGCCCGAGTTGAAACTGCTCCCGTTGCCTGACCGCGCCGGATAACGAGGCGCTGCTTTATGCCGCGGCCAGAGTAGACCGTGGCCGCCTCCCCTTCACCCCACATACCGCGCATACAGGCTGCGGGCCACGCCCAGGTCGCTGGTGCCTTTGACGATGGTGCGGCCGTCCGGGAAAATGGTCAGCTCATAGGGGGCGGCCACGAAGCGTAGCGCAAATTCGTTGGCTCGCACTTCGCCCAGCGGCGCGAGGCGCGCTTCCAGACCGGCTAGGTCGACGGTGCGGCCGCACGCGTGGATCTGCACCGCGTTCCGGCCGCAGAGGGCCACCGGCTCGCGGTGGGATTCTTCCAGGTAGGGGAATTCGCGGCGGGCGCAGGTGGGGCAATCGGGGTCGGGCGCCGGAGCGGGGATCTGGCGGATGCGGCCCTCCCACACATCCATGGTGGTGATCGTGGCTTCGACCTCGGCGGCGTGGCCGGTGAGGATTTTCAGCGCGCCGGCCACCTGGATGGAGGCGATCGCGGAGACGATGGCGTTCAGCACGCCGGCGGTTTCGCAGGTCGGCTGCGGGGATTCGGGCGGGTCCGGGTACACGCAGCGCAGGCAGGCGGTGCGGCCGGGTATCACCGGCATGGTGATCCCGTAACTGCCCACTGCCGCGCCGTAGATCCAGGGAATGCCGCGGCGGATGGCGAAATCGTTGATCAGGTAGCGCGTATCGAAGTTGTCGGTGCCATCCAGGATCAGTTGGGCGGAAGCCAGCAGCTCGTCGGCGTTGGAGGCGGTCAGATCGGCCACCATGGGGCGGACCTCCACCGTGGAGTTGATGGCGGCCACGCGGCGCGCGGCTGCTGCTGCTTTGGGGAGCGCCTGGGCGGCGTCCGATTCCTCGAAGAGCCATTGGCGGTGGAGGTTGCTGGGCTCCACGTAATCGCGATCGATGACGGTGATGCATCCGGCGCCCGCGCGGGCCAGCGCGGCTACGTGGAAACTGCCCAGCGCGCCACACCCCACCACCGCCACGTGCGCGGCCAGCAGAGCCTCCTGGCCCGCCTCCCCGATTCCCGGAAAGAGGATCTGCCGGGAATAGCGCTGGCGCTGACCCCGATCCATCTACTTGGCCAGCTCCGCCTGAAGCTGCCGGTAAGCCGCCTCGTCATAGTTGGTCTTGAGGCGCTCGCGGGCTTCCAGCTTGGGATCGCCCGGACGCGGCCCTTCGCGCGCGAGCGCGCGGCCCAGCAGGCTGGTGGCCTCGGCGTCGTTGGGATTGCGCGCCACCGCGGCCCGCAGGCTCTCCACGGCCTCCTCAAACCGGCCCGCGCGCCATTGAATGTATCCCAGGTTGAAGCGGTAGTCGGGGTCGGCGCTGTCGCCCTCCAGAGCCTTCTGAAAGCTGGCGGTCGCCTCGGCCGGCCGGTTGAGGCGGCTCTCGGCCGCGCCCAGGTTGTTGTAGACCTCATTCAGCGGCACCGAGGCGGCCACCGTCTGAAAAGCCTGCCGCGCGCCCGTGAAATCGCCGCTGTAGAAGTGGCACAGTCCCAGGAAGAACTGCGCCTCCAGGTAATGCGGATCGCTGCGGGCGGCGCGCTCCAGCCAGCCGGCGGCCACTTTGTAATCCTTCTTCTCCCAATAGGTCTTGCCCAGTTGGAAGCACGGCTGCGAGTAGTGCTCGTCCAGGAGCGCGGCCTGGGTGAAGAAGCGGTGGCGCAGTTCGGGCGAGGGGGCCAGGAGGCCGCGGATGTAGTTCTCCACGGCGTCGATGCGCACCGGCGGCCTGGCTTTGAGGAACTCCTGCTCCGAAGGAGCGGTCCGGGGATGGAGAAACTCCAGCACCTGCCAGCCCAGGCGCACTTCCAGTTCCGCCAGATCTTCCAGCGCGCCCACTTCGCCGAACGGAGGCCCTTGCCGGGTGTGCTGCAAATCCAGCAGGCGCGCGGTCACCCGCAGCGATCCCTTCGACTGCGTATCGCCGGGGCCGGCGGGCAGCAGCTCGTAAAACCCGTAGACCACCACGGAAGCGTCCAGCGATTCGCCGATCTTGATAATGGAAGCGTGGGTGATTTCCGCCGAGGGGCGCAACGAAAGCCGCCGGTAGGCCTCCAGACGGCCGGCTCGGTCGAGCACCAGCACGCCCTCGGAAGCCAGCGAGTCGCCCACCGTTTCGGCGATGCTCTCGCCAATCCAATCCAGGTTCGCCGAATTCGAGTGGTTGAAAAACGGCAGAGCCAGGACCGTCTCGGCCCGCAGGGAAGCGCAGAAGAATAACAGAGGGACCAGCCGGCGCATGGCAATTCCAGTGTAACGTGGCGCAAGCGGTAAGGGCCGGCAACCGCTCCGTTACCGTCGCGGCTCTGAAGCGCGTCGGTCGCGGGTCGGATGCGCGTCGATCGCGGGTCGGATGCGCGTCGAATCGCGGGGGGATGCGCGTCGATCGCGGGTCGGATGCGCGTCGGAGCCGCGACCACAGGGAGCGATTGCAGCGGTTGACGGCGATTGAACCGGTTATCACCTCAGGTTTCGAGAAGGCTCTTCTGGAACAAGGGCCGTCCCGCGAGCGCCGTGTGAAACGCCCAGATGGCCGGACCGAGCACGAATAGCAGCGACAGGATACCGTACCCGGCATACCAGGCGGAGAGGTTGACGCTCGGAGGGAATAAGAAGATTATGTCAAAGGCGCAAATGAACGACACCATGGGAAGCACTCCGAACCGCGTCAGAAGCAGCAGAATCGCTCCGCCAAGGCACAGGCAATAGGCAAGGGCGGGCAGCAGATGCGGCTCTCGGAACGCAGAGCTGCAACACAGAAGGACGAATACGCCAACAGCCAGCCACTGACGCCTGAGCAGCGCGCGCAACAGGAAGAAGACGAAAAAGATGGCAAGAGGGGTGATGATGCCGTCAAGCAGGATGTGTGCCAGCGCGCCTACCGCGGACCGGGCGTCCACCAGCATCGGTAGGCCGATGGAACTCAACTGCCCGTACTGAGGATCGACCAGCATGAGTAGGACTCGGACGAAGATCAGACCGGCTACAAAGGCAATCCCCACCAGGACCTGACCGGCTACCAGCGGGTCGCGGACGCGGCCGGAAAGCAAGCGCGTCCAGGCAATCAGGCTTTGCGGCCAGCGGCGCCGGGCGTACGGTTCCAACGCAACGTAAAGGACCCAGTAGGAAGCCGCCGAGAAAAGCGCGCCGCTGATGGCCCACGTGAACGTGTCCCACTCCGCGAACGCCGCGACGTGATGGGCCGTGCAGATCCAGCGGGCCATATAAGCGGCAAACAGAAAAGACGCCACTCGCGAAGCGCCGCGCATATCTCCTCTTCCCATCCGGTAACTCCGCCACGCCAGCCAAATGGCGACCGCAAAGGTTGCGAGTATCACACCTAGAACCAATGATTGGAGGGCTGTCTCGGTTGCGCTGCCCGGTTGCCCGCGGCCGCGGTTAAAGGTGGTCCAGGGCAGGACCACCTGGAAGTACACCGGCTTGCCGTGCCACGCGGCAGCCTCGATCCGCAGCGGAATCTGCGGCGAGCCGGGATACGTACCGGTCCACGCGGTGCGCGAATCGAAACCAACCAGGGGAACCACTTTCGGATCCGCGGCGGTGAAGCGGGCCGGGTCGAGGCCGGCCGCCGTGAACAGCCTATTCCAATCGAAAGGCGCGGCCGCAGGCGCCGGCCCTTCCTCAAGTTGCGGCGGGACGGCGTCAAAATACAACAGGCGGCCCGGCCCATCCAGCTCCACCCGGACCATGCCGGAAGTCGGAGGCGGATCGAAACGGTAGACCCGGGCCTCCGCATTGTAAGGGGCCAACGGAAGTTGGCTCTGCCGGTAAACAAAGCGGATGGGCGGCGGCTGAGCGCTGGCGAGCTGGGCCAGATAAAGCTCCTTGGTCTCCTTGCGGGCGCCGTACTCATGGAAGTCACCGTCGCTCTCGAACCAGACCGAGAAGTCGGCGGGCTTGCCGGTGTATCCGAAGCTGTGGATGAGGTCGCGCGCCTTTTGCGCCAGCACGTCGGGCGAGTGGTCGAGCGGCGTTCTCTCGAGCACGTGGGGAAAGAGCACGGCCAGGGCCGCCATGCCGGCGACTACCACCACCAGGCAGACGACGGCCGTCCGGACCGAGATGCGGTCCGATTCTCCGGCGGCGGCGACCATTTCGGGCGATGGCGTCTCGCCCGCGGCCAGCGCGGCGGCCAATGGGTCGCCGCCGGGCAGAGCGGCCGCCACGGCCAGCGCGGATGCCGGGCGGTTGCGCGGGTCCTCTTGCAGGCACCTTGCGATCACCCGCTCCACCACCGGGTCGACGTCCTTCACCAGGGTGGAAACGCTCGCCGGCGCGGGACGGCGCGCATCCTCGAAGGCGCGCTTCCCGGTGAACATCTCGTACAGCACCAGGCCCAGGGAATAGATGTCGCTACGCACAGAGACTTCCTGGCCGGCGAGCTGTTCAGGGGCCATGTAGGCGGGCGTCCCATTGCGGATCTCGGCGCCGGCGATCTGGCCGGCCAATCCGGCGAGGCCGAAATCGGTGAGCAGCACCTGGCCGCGGCCATCGATCATCACGTTGGCTGGCTTGAGATCGCGGTGCAGCACGCCCTTGTCGTGCGCGGCGGCGAGGCCGGCGCAGATGCGGCGGGCGATCTCGACGGCCTTATCGCCCGGCAATCGGCCGATGCGTCGCAGCAGCGAGCCCAGGTCCTCACCGTCGACATATTCCATGGTGAGGAAGGTTGCGCCCTCGGCTTCGCCGATATCGTACACGCGGCAGACGTTGGGATGGGAGACCTGGCGCGCCAGCCGCACCTCGCCCGAGAGGCGCGCCAGCATGCCCGGGCTGCGGGCCGTCTCCGGCGGCAGGAATTTGAGGGCCACAGGCTGGCCGAGTTTCATGTCGTTGGCGCGGTAGACTTCCCCCATCCCGCCGCGCCCCAAGAGGCCCAGGATGCGATACCGCCCCGCCAGCAGCGTGCCGGCCGGAAAGCGTCCCTCATTGATGCCGCTGGAGGAGCTGGGCGCGCGCGCGGCGGGCATGGCCACGGTCGCCTCCTCGGAGGATGGCGGCGGCGACACCGCTGCGCCGCAGGATGGGCAGAACCGGCTGCTGGGCGCCAGATCCGTCGCGCAGGTGAGGCAGCGAAGCATCGTCGCTCGATTGTATCGCGGCCGGCGGGGACGCGATGGGCGCTTCGGCGGGCCAGGCTCCGCTACAGCATCAACTGGCCGCCGTTCACTTCCAGGGTCTCGCCGGCAATGTAGCTGGCGGCGTCCGAGGCCAGGAAGGCAATCGCCATGGCGCATTCGCGCGCGGTCCCCACCCGGCCGAGCGGGATGCCTTTGACGAAATTCCGGATCGTCTCGGGCGTGGAAAAGACCTCGTGGAAGGGCGTGTCGATGACGCCGGGGGAGACGGCATTGGCGCGCACCCCATGGGGCGCCAGTTCCCTGGCCAGCGACTTGGTGAAGGCGATCAGGCCGCCCTTGGCAGCGGCGTAGGTGCCCGCGCCGGGACCTCCACCATTGCGTCCGGCGATGGACACAATGTTGACGATCGCGCCGCTCTTCCGCGCGATCATCCCGGGCGCCACGGCCTGCGCGCACACCATCGCGCTGGTCAGGTTCAGGTCCATGATCTCGCCCCAACTTTCCTCGGTGATCTCGCCAAGGGGCATGCGCCGCACCAGCGAGCCGGCGTTGTTCACGAGAATTCCGATGGCGCCGAGCGCTTCCGCGGCGCGGGCCACCAGGGAGCGGGCCTCGCCGGCCTGGCGCACATCGGCGCGAAGGGCGATGGCCTTGCCGCCTGCGGCGTGGATGGCATCGCACACGAGCGAGGCGCCGTCCTGGTTGGCATGATAGCCGAGGGCCACCGCAGCGCCGAGATCGGCCAGCACCACCGCCGCAGCGGCTCCGATTCCAGAGGAAGCGCCGGTCACCAGCGCCACCTTGCCTGTAAGATCCATGTAGTTTTGCATGTTGCTTTGAGTTTCGCAAAAACGGGGAGGCGGGCACCACCGGGGTGGGGCGGGGACAGGGGCCGGAGAGATAGAGGCAACCCTCCGCAGGTAGGATTCCTTGGCCCGCCGGGTTCGTCAATGTCCATCCCGACCCGTTGCGTGCGTGTCCGCAACGATGGGGTGGTTAGAGCGGTTACCATCCACGTGGATATCCGGATTGTGACTGCGACGATTCGCCGTAGCCGCTTCACCGCAAGAGGAGGGAGCGAGCAGGCGCAGGAACGTATGCCGGCTCAAGGATGAAGGCTACCCCCTCCGGACGGCCCCGGAACGCCGCGACGGCTGTCCGCGCGGCGGGCTAACCTGAAAGGCTAAGGGGGATGGCGTGACCTGCCGGAAGTGCCGGGTTCCGATGAAAGAGCTGAAGGGTCACATCTTCCACAAGCAGCGAAAGTGGAAGTGCCCGAAGTGCGCAAGAATCCGGATGCAGCAGCGGAACTGACGCGCTGTTGGCAGCCGGCGAGGTGGGCCTAAACCAGAACGCTAACCAGTACCTCAATGCACGCCTTGCAAAACGCCGGCAGATCCTCCGGCTTGCGGCTGGTCACGAGATTCCTGTCCACGACGACTTCAGCGTCCACCCAGTGCGCGCCCGCGTTTACCAGATCGTCCTTGATGGCGAAGAAACTGGTCGCCTGGCGCCCCTTCAACATGCCACCCGCGGAGCACAACACCCACGGGCCGTGGCAGATCGAGGCGACCAGCTTGCCGGCCGAATCCATGTTATGCACGAACCGATTGGCGTTCGGGTAGCGCCGGATGTGGTCCGGCGCATAGCCGCCGGGCACCACCACTCCGTCGAAATCGGCAGCCTTGGCGTCATCGTAGGAGAGCTGGCACTTCACCGGATAGCCCAGTTTGCTGGTGTAGGTCTCGCCGGCCTTTGCGCCGACCGTGATGACTGTCGCGCCGGCCTCCTGGAAGCGGAACAGCGGGTACCACACCTCCATTTCCTGATACAGGTTGTCCACGAGAATCGCGATCTTCTTTTCAGCGAGGTCCATGTTCCTATGGTAACCGCGTTGCGATGCCCCGTTGTCGTACCGAGCCTTCCGGCGAAGGCTTTCTCCGCCAGGTGTAACCCGTGCCGGCGTTCGCCGTACGCCAGGCCGTAGGGGATCGCGCAGCAACGATCCCGGTGCGGCTCCACCGCCGCGCTCATGTCGCCGGTCACACGGGAAACCCGAAGAGCCGACATACGGCGTTCGGTACCTCTGCCGGATCGATACCATGCGATTCTTCCACCACGATGGGAATCGCCGGCGGATTTCCTCGAGTGCGACGAATCCGAGCTTACGCGACGCCGCGGGAAGTTTGCTCCGGTCCCGCACCGCGCCTGTCGCAGAATCGGATTCCCCAAGCGCTGGACCACATGTCGTGATACATGTCGTGATACATATCGTGATAGCATGTCTCGCATGAATCCCTCACGTTGGCTCCTGTTCCTCCTGTCGGCGCTCGGACTGCCTGCAGGCGCCGCGGATATGACTGTCGATCTTCGCTCGCGCGTCGAAGCGTTCAAGGGCAGCGGCGATTGGCGCGAAGTGAGTCTGCGGCAATCCTTGTCGCCGGAGAAGACAGCAGTCCTGATCTGCGACATGTGGGACAAACATTGGTGCAGGGGCGCCACGGAGCGGGTCAACGGCCTGGTGGCGAAGATGGCGCCGTTCCTGGAATCCGCTCGCAAGCGAGGTATCCGGATCATTCACGCGCCGTCTGAAGTGATGGCTTTCTACCAGGACGCGCCGCAGCGCAAACGCATTCTGGCCCTTGCCAAGATCGATCCGCCGGCTCCGCTCAGTCTGCCCGATCCTCCCCTCCCCATCGACGACAGCCGCGGCGGGTGCGATACGCCCGACCAGTTCTACAAAGCCTGGACGCGTGAGAATCCCGGTTTGCGCATCGACGCGTCGGATGCGATCTCCGACAGCGGTACGGAGATTTACAGCTTCCTCCGGGACCGCGACATTCGTACCCTCCTGGTCATGGGTGTACACGCGAACATGTGTGTGCTCAATCGAACCTTCGCCATCAAGAGAATGACTTCACTGGGTATTCACTGCATTCTCGTCCGGGACCTGACCGACGCCATGTACAATCCGGAAGATCCGCCCCACGTTAGTCACGACGCAGGCACGCAGTTGGTGATCGAATACATCGAGAAATACTGGTGCCCAACGACGACCAGTGCCGATCTTCTCCGGGCATTCGCTCACTAGAACCGCTGCGACAGGAAGATGGACGCCAAAGCGCTGCAATCGCTCAAAATGGCGCAGGTAATTGCCAAGGCCGCCGAAGTCCTCGCCAAGCATCCGCACGAAAAGGTTGCCAAGGAACCGGAGATTGCTAACCCCGGCCGAGAGCGTCCACTCAGGCGGGCTGGTTGCTGGGGACTGGCGCTGGTCCACTGCGGTGGGATTCCCCGGCCCCGCCAAATATGCGTGCCCGTGATCGATGCCCCGGAGTTCAAAGCCCAGGGCCTTGTTTTGACTGTCCGGTATCCCCTGCTATTCTTTCCCCAGCCAGTTCTGTGCGGGTGTCTGCCGTCTCGAACCCACGGCGGGCTGCGGGGTTGGCCGACTGATATACTCGAACCGAGGAGGCCGAAGATGGACAGAGCCGGCGATCCTCGTTACAACTTCGACGCCGCCCCTCCTTAGACGAGATCATCGCCCAGCAAGGAAACGGACCGATTACCGACCTCTCGGTGCTGCACGGCAGATTCTGGCCGGAAGAGGAATCCATCGAGGACTTTCTGGCGGCGCTCCATGAGTGGCGCGGCCACACGAGGGCAGGACCCGCGGCATGACCCGCGTGGTCGTCGATACCGATGTCGCCTCGTTTATTTTCAAGAACCACCCGATCGGCGCCCTTTACGAAGCGGATCTCACCGGATGTACGCCCGCGCTTTCGTTCATGACGCTGGCAGAGTTGGATCGGTGGGCCATCCAAATCCAAGCGGGGATCAGCGCGCTGCGAATGGCTGCTGCTGTATCTCGAACAATTCGTGGTGCTGCCCTACAGCCGCAGGCTCCGCACCATGTGGGCGGAGGTGACCGTGGCCGCGCAGGCGCGCGGGTTCCGGATAGAGTGTGCCGACGCGTGGATCGCCGCCACGGCGCTGCGGCACGACGTGCCGCTGGTGACCCACGGGCAATAAGCGCTCGACATTGGCTGCAAACGGCTAGCTCCGACGGCAGCCCGCCGTCAACGGCGTGCTGGACGCGATTTATCGCGAGCTGCCGGCGGCGGGCCAGAGCACCAGTCCCTGACAGCCCCTTATTGAGGTTCTTCTCCGCGCCGATTTTCGTCTTCGTGTTGTCTTCCCTTGGCGTTACTTTGCGCCTTGGCGGCTTGGCGAGAGATCTTCCGGGGTTCCCCAAATTTCCGAAGCCATTCCGCGCGCCGGTCCGTCTATAAGGACAGGTACGGTATACTTTCCCTAAGGACGGTTTTTCGGATGGTCCACAAAAGGCGCGCCTTATTTGTAATTCCCTTAATAGTTCTGGTGTTTTCGGTTCTCGGCGGTTTCTATGGGCCGCGGGTTTCGGCCGTCGCCGAGGCCGCGGTCAGCGACGCGCCCGAGGCCAGCCTCGATAGCGAAGTCGAGAGCTTCACGCGCATTGCCGCCGTGGTGGAGCAAAACGAAGCCGATCGCCCCAGTCCGGAGAAGATCTACTACAAAGGCGCCATTCCGGGCATGCTGCGGGAGCTCGACCCGCACTCCAATTTCTTCGATCCAAAGGACCTCCGGCTGCTCGAGGAAGAGCAGAAGGGCAGCTATTTCGGAGTCGGCATGATGGTCTCCAACCGCAATGGAAAGACCGTGGTGATCGCTCCGTTCCCGGGATCGCCGGCTTACCAGGTGGGGTTGCGGCCGGGCGACATCATCATCTCGGTGAACGACAAGTCCACCGAGGGGCTGAACACCACCGAAGTAGCCGACCTGTTGAAGGGACCGCGCGGCACGCCCGTAAAGGTGGTGATCTCGCGCGAGGGCACGGCGGATTATATGCCGTTCACCGTCATCCGCGACGAGATCACGCGCAAGAGCGTACCGGAAGCCTTCTACCTGAAGCCTTCCATCGCCTACTTGAAGATCCTGAGCTTCTCCGAGACCACTTCGCGGGAGTTGGAAGACGCCATGCGGCAGCTCAACGAGAACGAGATTCGCGGCCTGGTGCTGGACCTGCGCGAGAACCCCGGCGGCCTGCTGAAAGCCGGCGTGGCAGTGGCCGATCATTTCCTGCAGAAGGGCCAGGTGGTGGTTTCCGCGCGCGGGCGCAATTCGCCGCAGCAGGCCTTCACCGCGCGCAGCGGCAACCATGGACACGATTATCCGATCGTGGTGCTGGTGGACCGCCTGTCGGCCTCCGCGGCGGAGATTGTGTCGGGAGCTTTGCAGGATCACGACCGTGCCTGGATTCTGGGCGAGAAGACCTTCGGCAAGGGCCTGGTGCAGACCGTGTTTCCGCTTTCCGGCAACACCGCCCTGGCGCTGACTACCGCGCATTTCTACACGCCCAGCGGCCGTCTGATTCAGCGGGATTATTCCAACGAGTCGTTCTACGACTATTACTTCCACCGCGACGATAATGTCGTCAATCCCAACGATGTCAAGATGACCGACGGCGGCCGGACGGTGTACGGCGGCGGCGGCATCACGCCGGATGAGAAGTATCAGCCGCCCAAGCTGGACCACCTGGAGTTGGCGCTCTTGCGCGACGGCCTGTTCAATTTCACGCGCGTGTACTTCTCCAAGCACCCTAGCAGCCTGCCCAGGGGCTGGATGCCCAGCGAGGAAGTCGTCAACGAATTGCACGATTATCTGCTGGACAAGAAAACCAACTTCACGGAAGCCGAGTTCACTGGGGATCACGACTGGGTCCGCCGCTATCTGACCAAGGAAATGTACACCTACGCCTTCAACGTGGACGAGAGCGACCGCGTGTTCGCCCAGACCGACCCGGAAGTAATGCGCGCCGTAGAGGCGCTGCCCAAAGCCATGACCCTGCTGCAGGGCGCCAGGCGCGTCATCGTCCAGCGCATGGAGCCGGGCAAGAGCGGCGCGGCGCACTAAAGCACCGCTCCCTGTGGGGTGCCCTCTGGGCCCGGCTCCGACACATTGCGACGCGTTGGTGAGAAGTTCTTTCTGGGCCGCGACCACAGGGAGCGGCCTGGTTCCCGTTTGCTACCATCGCTATTTGAACCCTACAGCTCAGATCGTCGTTTTGGACGCTGGCGGACAGTACTGCCACTTGATCGCCCGCAAGGTCCGTGACCTCGGCGTGTATGCCGAGGTGCGCGCCAGTGAGACTCCCGCCGAGGAACTGGCGGGCGCCCGCGGCCTGATCATCTCGGGCGGGCCGAGCAGCGTCTACGACCCCGGCAGTCCCACCGTGGATCCCCACATCTTCTCGCGCGGGCAGGCCGTCCTGGGGATCTGCTACGGCCAGCAAGTCATGGCGCACCTGCTGGGCGGCGAAGTCGAGCGCGGTGAAAAGGGCGAATATGGCATGGCCGTGCTCGACCTGGCGGCATCCGATGATCCCCTGTTCGCCGGTCTCGAAGGCCGCCAGCAGATCTGGATGAACCATCGCGACGTGGTGGGCGCTCTGCCGGAGGGTTTCCAGCTTGTCGGGCGCACGGCCACCTGCGGCGTGGCGGCCATGGCGGCGCCCGCGCGGCGCCTCTACGCGGTCCAGTTTCACCCCGAGGTGGTTCACACGGCGCGCGGCCGGGATTACCTTTCCAACTTCGTGTTCCGCGTGTGCCACTGCCGCCAGGACTGGGACCCGCGCGGGCGCGTGGCGCAGATCGAGCGGGAAATCCGCCAGTCGGTGGGCGGCCGCAACGTGTTCTTCTTCGTCTCGGGAGGCGTGGATTCCACGGTGGCGTTTGCGCTCGCCAAGCGCGCTTTGGGCCCCGGACGCGTCCGCGGCGTCTACGTGGATACGGGCCTGATGCGCGAAGGCGAAACCGATTTCGTCCGGCGGATGGAGGACGTGGCGGTGGAGGAAGCCGCCGGGCAGTTTCTCGCCGCGCTCGACAGCGTGACCGATCCCGAGCGGAAGCGCCATATCATCGGTGAGGAATTCGTGCGCGTCGAGGAGCGGGTGATCGAGTCGCGCCGCCTGCTGGACGAGCAATGGATTCTGGGTCAGGGCACCATCTATCCCGACACCATCGAATCGGGCGGCGCCGCCAAAGCTTCCGTCATCAAGACCCATCACAACCGCGTGGCGGGGATTCAGACGCTGATCGAATCCGGGCGCATTGTGGAGCCGCTGAAATCGCTCTACAAGGACGAAGTGCGCGAGGTGGGCCGCCAACTGGGACTGCCCGAGGAGTTGCTGGAGCGCCACCCCTTCCCCGGTCCGGGCCTGGCCATCCGCTGCCTGTGCTCGGAATTCGACGCGCCCGTGCGCGCTACCGTGGATGGTTGGATCCTGCCGGTGAGTACGGTGGGCGTGCAAGGCGATGCGCGCAGCTACGCCGCCGTGCTGGCCCTCGATGCTCCCGATTGGGACCGCGCCACCGAACTGGTAAACCGTCTGCGCGGCGTGAACCGCGTCGTGGCCCCCGTGTCGCTGCGGGCGCCGCTGGCGGAGATGCGGGTGCGGTCCTGCGCGATTACACCGCCCCGCCTGGCGCTCCTGCGGCACGCGGACGCGCTGGTGCGGCGCCTCTCCCACGAGAGTGGTTACGACCGGCAGGTGTGGCAGTTTCCGGTGATCCTGATCCCGCTGGGAACCGCCGGCGCGCCCGAATCGGTGGTCCTGCGGCCGGTCGATTCGGTGGATGGGATGACCGCCCAATCGGTGCCCATGGACCAGGCGCTGCGCGAGCGAATCTGCGCGGAACTGATGGCCATCAAGGATGTGGCGGGCGTGTTCTACGACTTGACCCACAAGCCGCCGGGAACCATCGAATGGGAGTAGCCGATACTGGTCGTGCTACTTGGCGGGGGCCGCGGGCGGCAGCTTCACTTCAAGGCCGGTGCCTTGGTTCAGCCGTTCGGTTAGGTCGCGGTCTACCAGCGTAAGTGAAACCTGATTGTGCGTGTTGCCGTTGGTGAAGTAGTGCAGGGTATCGCCATCCACCCAATAAGCCAGCGCCGAGTAGATATTGTGGTCCTTGAAAGCGATCAGGTAATGCGGCGCATCACTGGCGGATGCGGCGTCGTCGGCCGTCGGCCGCCGCGGGAGCGGAGGGCCATAGCCCGTGGGTGGCCCCTGTTGCATGCCCATGGCCGGTGAACCGCCATCGGGCGGGGGAAACTGGATAATCACCGGCACCGGCGTTGGCGGGTAGACCACCGTCACGTTGGGCTGCTGTTGCATGGGGGCCGGCTGGCCATAGGCGTCCGCGCCGGTTGGCGCGTAGCCATATCCGGAGGAGTCGTAGCCGTAGCCGTAGCTCCCTACATACACAGGATAGGCGTAGCCCACGGAGCTGGGATACACGCCGACGCTGCTGTAGCCATAGCCTATTCCTCGGTAAGGGCCGCCGCCATGGGAGAAACTGCCGCCGCGATGCCCACCGCCGTGCGCCTGCCCGAAGAGCCCGACCGCCGTAATCAACGCGAGACCGAAACCGCTGAGGAGTCTCATTGGTCTTCTCCTGACCGCATTGTACCTCCACAACCTGCGGCATGTCGCTAGCTCTTGTGAGGTGCAGTGAGGTGGGCCAGGTGGGCCACCGCGCCCATGCTCTATAGTGGAGAGCACGAACGCTTAGGCCTGTGGACACCGCCGCCGGGCGCCTTCGGATGCGAGTACCCGTCGTCCCGCGCGCTACTTGGCGGAAGCCGCCGGCGGCAGCTTCAGATCGACGCCGGATTCCTGGTTCAGCCGCGCGGTGAGGTCGCGGTCCACCAGCGCCAGGGACACCTGATTGTGGGTGTTGCCGGCGGTGAAGTAGTGCAGGGTATCGCCATCCACCCAATAAGCCAGCGCCGAGTAGATGGTGTGGTCCTTGAAAGCGATCAGGTAACGCGGCCCATCGCCGGTGGTGGATTGGGCGTCGTCGGCAGCCGGCCGGCGCGGGGGCGGAGGGCCATAGACCGCGGGGGGCCCCTGCTGCACGCTGATGGCTGGGCCGCCATCGGCCGAGGGATACTGGTTAATAATGACCGTGGTCTGCTGCGGGGGATAGACCACCGTCACGTTGGGCTGCTGCGGTGGCTGCTGCGCGGAGGTATCCTGGCCGTAGGCGTCCTGGCCGTAGGCGTCCGCGCCGGGCGCGTAGCCGTTGCTTCCGAGGTAGCCGTAGCCCCCTACATACACGGGATAGGCGTAGACCACGGCATTGGGAGTCGCACGCGGGTTGCCGGTTCCCTGCAAACCCGGTATGGAGCGTCTGGCCGGTGAGACCACTTGGCCGAAGCCGCTCGACACGACCGGCGAACGACTCACAACACCGCCACCGGAGGACTGCCCGAAGAGTCCCGCCGCACAAAACAACGCGAGACCGAAACCGCCGAAGTGTCTCATTGGTCTTCCCCTGACCGCATTGTACCTCCGCCGGGAGCGCTGTGTCGCTAGCCCTAGCGAGGGGGGCGAGGGGGCGAGGGGGTGAGTTGGGCCGGTGAGAAGGCGCAGGCCGTGAGGGACCGGATGGGCTGCCACAACTCATCGAACCGCTGCCCGGTTTCGACGGATTAGTGCGCCAATTCCGGAGGAGGGACCGCTCAGTCCATGCGAGCGCCCCGAGGGAGACCGCGAGGGGGCCCAGGCGGAGGTACGCTCCGGTCCCGCCGGCGTGCCAGCTACTGCTTTTTGGTAACCGGCGCCGCGGGGGGCGGGGTCTTCGGCGCCGCCGCGGGGGGCGGAGTCTTCGGCGCCGGCGCGGGCGCGGGCGCCGCCGCGGCAACCGGATGCGCCAAATCGTAAAGCTTCACAATATCGCTGGTGACGTCGATCGTGGGGTCCGCCCAGACCAACGGCGATTGCGGGTTGCTGGTATCCATCACCAGCGAGAGGCCGTTCTGAGTGGCATACTTGCCGAGCACTTCCATCAGGCGACCGCCCAGCTCGTTCATGATCTTGCCCTCTTCCGCCTGGATGTCGGCGTCGAAATCTTCGGTGTCGCGCTGGAAGGACTTCTGATCCACATCGATTTCGCGGGCCAGCCGGTCCCTGGCTTCCTGGCTCATGGTGGCGGCGCCCTTCTTCAACTGGTCCTGCTTGGCGGAGATTTCGGCCTGTTTCTTCTCGAGGGCGGCGCGGCGGGGGGCAAACTTGGTCTGCAGATCGATCGAAGCCTTCTCGCCATCCTTCGTGCTGAGGATGGCCTTCTGAATATGGATCGTGGCCGGCTTGGGAGGCGCGGCGCCCTGGGCGGCTGCCAGTGCGGCCATTCCCATCACCATGGCGGGGACAAAAACCTGTGTAATCTTCAACGGAAACTCCTAAGTGTGAAATACTACCATACCGCGGGACGGGGCCTGCGCAGGGACGCTTACTGTTTCTTGACGGGAGGCAGCACGGGCGGCTTGACGGCGGGCGCCGCGGCAGCCGGAGCCGCACCCGGGTGGACCTCGTCGTAGAGCTTCACGATAGCGTCGGTGATGACGTAGGCTTGGTCGGCCCAGATCAGCGGACTCTGCTGGCTGCTCACATCCACCACCATGGCATACCCATTCTGGGTGGCGTACTTGGCGATCACGTCAACCAGCCTGGTGAGCAGTCCCTGCTGGAGGCCGTTTTCGTAGCTCTGCACCTCGGCGTCGAAATCCTCGCCGTCGCGTTGCAGCTTCTTCTGGCCGCTGGCGATGTCGGAGGCCATCTTCTGTTTGGCGGCGTCGCTCATGGTAGCGGCCCCCTTGCTGAGCTGATCCTGCATCGCCTTGAGATCCGTCTGCTGCTTTTCCAGAACCTGGCGGCGCGGGCCGAACTTGGCCTGCATGTCGGCGGAGGCCTTCTGGCCATCCTGGGTTTTCAGCATGGCTTGCTGCAACTGAATGATCGCCACCTTGCTGGGCACGCCGGTTGCCACGGTCGGAGCCGGAGCCGTGACGCCGGCAGCGGCCGGCGGCGCGGGGGCCGGGGCCTGGGCGGCTTGAGCGGAAGCCATCGCGGCAACCCCCAAGGCCAAAGCGGTTAAAGCAAAAACATTCTTTTTCAAGCGAATACTCCTAACTGAAGGGTAACAGGAGGGGCGCCCTCCGGGGCCGGCGCCTTGTGGGCCCAACTCCGCATGGACCGCTCCCTTGAAGACGCTGTCCAACCCATTGATTCCATTGAATCGGCAATTGGCGTCTTCATTCTCTTTGGTGGGCCGCCGCGGCCCATAAGGCACTCCTTTGAAGACGCGGTCCAAGTTACCGATTCTGCGAGAGCGCCCACCCGTGTCTTCAGGCGCTTTGGTGGGCCGCAGGCCCATGGGCACTCCCTGACGGTCGCGGCTCCGTAAGGCACCGAACAGAGCCGCGACCGTCAGGGAGCAGTGGCGGCGTGTACCGTAATGCCGCATGCTTAGAAGGTCCTGCCGATAGTGAAGCGGAACAAATCCCGCTTCTCGAACCACGAATAAGACTGCCCGTAAGCCGCTACGGCGTTGTTAAATGTAGCGGCGTTGGGGAAAAAGGCGCGGTCGGCCACGATCGGCGGCTGGAGATACTCCCGGACCGTCGAGGGATTATAGGCCATATACACGCGGAACGGTGCGTTGACCACCGGCAGCATCACCTGCAATTCGAGGCCTGTGGAGACGCGCGGCTTCTGCGTGCCGGGCGCAATTTGTACTCGTCCGGTGAAGCCGGCCGACGGGAATTGGGAGTTCAGATCGGAGACCCGGGTGGGGTCCATGCTGAGGTCCTTGGAAAGCAGGATGCGGTCCACACCCGCGTCGACGAACGGCGCCAGGGTGATTGGTCCGAGAATCGGAATGCGGTACTCCATGTTAATCAGCGCGTGCGTGTCGCCGCCGGGCGTGATGAGCTGGTAGCTGGGGATCGACATCGTCACATTCTGGGTAGTGATGGCGCCGCCGCTGATCACTTTTTGCGTGCGCGGTGTACCGTCGGAGTTGTACACGTTGACCGTGGAGCTGGTGGGGATGAACGCCACGGGCGTGATGCCCCAGTTCTCGAACCCGCGGACATCCATCTCGCCGCCCATGAAGGTGCGCGAGAAGGGTGGAACGTACTTGCCGCCGTAGCCGGTAATCAGCGAGGTCATGGCGCGGAGGGCCAGAACGTGTTTATGGTTCAAGGGCGACGGCTTGAAGACTTTATACTCGACGGTGGGACGGAGGGTGTTGACGTTGCCGCCCAGAAAACTGCCGGCGAAATCCATCGAGAAGAAAATGCTATGGCCGCCGGTGGGGTTAATGGGGTGGTTGACGGTGTTAAAGGTATACGACCCGGTGATATGGCTGGTATGGATGCCGTTTAACGCATTCGGACCGTAGACCCCGCTGAAATCGATGTACTGGAAGTAATTCGTGGCGGCGGTGGTGAGAGTCTTCACATCGGAGATGTCGAAGCCATAAGTAATGCCCACGCGGGCGAAACTGCGCCGCAGCGGATAGCTGGCCGAAACCGAGAAACCGTGGCTGTCCTGGGTATAATTGAGCAGGTTCTGCGCTCCCAGCGAGTTATAGAGAGGGATCAGGTTTTGGCCCGCCAGAATGGAAGCTTCGCGGCCCTGGTCGAAATCGAAGCGGCGCAGATAAACCACAAATCCGAGTTGTAAAGGCCGGTCGAGGAAGTAAGGCTCGGTGAAGCCCAGGCTGACGCTGCGCATACGCGTGCCGAGCTGGGATTCCAGGGACAGAGTCTCGCCCAGGCCGAGAAAGTTATTGGTGGAATAGTTGGCGCCGACGAAAGTCCCGGCGATGCCCGAAACGCCGCCGTTCAAACCAATGGAGTTCTTGCCCCGCTCCTTGACCTTGAGGGTGATGTCCACGGTGTTGGTCTGCGGGTTGCGGCGGATCTCGGCGGCGTCTTCCTTCTTGAGCATTTCGAAGTAGCCGAGCTGATTGAGGCGCAGGATGCTGTAATCCCATAACTGGGTGTTGTACATGTCGCCTTCATCGAGCAGGATCTCGCGGCGGATGACCTTGTCGCGGGTGGTGGTGTTGCCCGAGAAATCGATGCGGCGGATGAAAAACTGCTTACCTTCGTCGGCGGTGATCGTCAGATCGATCTTGTCGGAGTTGGGAATTACGTCGAAAGACGGCTCGGGCACGAAATCGATATAGCCGAACTGGCCGTAAACCTTGCGCAGGTTCTCCAGGCCCTTGGTCAGCTTCTCGCGCGAGAAGACGTCGCCCTTCGAAGTTGCCGTAGCTGCCTTCATGCCGAAATACGGCAGCAGCACGGCGGGTACGCGGAACAGCTTGATACCCACAAAGTTGGCGTTGTTCAGGTGGTACTGGCGGCCCTCTTCCAGAGGAATGGCGATATCGGCGTAGATGCCCGGGCCGCGCGTCAGGAGCAGCGGCAGGCGAAAGCCGGTTCCCGGCTTTGGCATGATCTTGACGGTTTCATCCAGGATCTTGACTTCGAAGAATCCGCGGTTCTGGTAGGCCTCGCGGATGTGCTCCTTGTCGTCTTCGAGCTTCATCTGGTCGTAAGTCTTGGAGAAGATGCTCTCGAAGAAGATCGAGTGCGGCACGCCATAGGGGTGCAGGTTCTTCATGGCCTCGATCACCCAGTGGGCGTTTTCAGCCTTGTTGCCCTGGATATCGATGTTCCCCACCTTCACCTTGGGGCCTTCATTGACGTTGAAAGTGACCTTCAGGGAGGAGGGCGGAATCTGCTCGATGCGCGGCTCGACGGTGGCGTACTGATGGCCGCGCTCGGAGAGAAACTCCTTCAACGCCACCACCGCGCGCTGCACCTTGTCGGGATCGTATTGCGATTCCACCGAGAGGCCGACCTTGCGCTCCTTGAAGCGGTCCAGAATTTCGGAGACCGTGACCGAGTGGATGCCCGTATAATCGATGGAACGGATCACGCGCCGCTCGACCAGGACCCAGTGGATGATGATGCCGGTCTTTCCCTGTTCGGTTTCCAGGCGGATATCGTCGAAGCGGCCCTGGTTCCACAGCAAACTGAAATCGCGGCGCACGGACTCTACGCTGTAGATGTCCCCCACCCTCTCTGCGATGATCGCCTTGAGGGTGTCTTGGGGGACGCGGCGGGCGCCCTGGAAATCGATGGCTTCGATCACCTCTCCCCCGGGCTGGGCGGCCGGTTGGTTGGGCGCGGTGGGCGCCTGCAAGGGCGTCTGCTGTCCCGCGGGCGGGGTCGTGGGTGGCGGCTGGCCCGGCTGCTGCTGGTTCTGGGGAACGGTTTCGAAGGGATTGGCTGGCCGGGCCGGCGGCGGCTGTTGTTGTTTGGACTGCGGCTGCGCCGGTGGATTTTGCGCCGGCGGAGTCTGCTGGGGCTGCGCCGGTGGCGTCTGCGGCGGAGGAGTCTGGGCCGCGAGCGGCAGAAGGCCGAGCGTAGAGAGTCCTACCGACAGGATGACCAGGCGGCTACGCCTGAAGAACTTCATGCGACCATACCTTTCCACTGTGCGCTCACTCGAAGACGATAGTGCCGGAAAATCGGTTTCAATTGGACCGATACAAACGGGATAAGCCATTATTTTAGCGGATCTTCGCGGAGGTCAACAAGGAGTGCCATGGGCCACAGGTGTGAAAGGGGCGCACAGCAAAATGCGGGCCTGGTAGCGGCGCGATGGATGCCGCAAATGGCCGCACCGCGTGGGGTTTGGAAACGGCTCCCGATTTCGGGCTAAACTCGATAGAGACATCTATGACCTTCGAAGAACGCCTCCAGAGAATCGCCGAACGCCACGAAGCCCTGGCGCAAAGCCTCGAGCTGCTCCACGCCGATGTGCGAGAGCTCAGCCAGACCGTGAAGCAGCACGAAGAACTCTGGGCCAAGAACCAAGAACTCTGGGCCAAGAGCGAGGAACGCTGGGCCAAGAACGAAAACCGCCTGGCCAAGCACGAAGACTTCCTGGTCCAGATCATGGAAGCCACCGCCCGCCTCGTCCGAACCGCCGAGCTTCATTAGCAGCGCATCGAACGCCTGGAGGAAGGCAAGCAGCCATAGACTCCGCACGACGGCGCCCCCGCGGCAAGGGGTTGTTCAGCACCCGAAAAAAGCTCCATCCAGCTCCCTGGTGACCTCTTCGGATAGCGGCCGCAACTGGCCCACGGCCCGGCAGTTGATGATCGCTTCGGCGGTCGACTCCAGCACTTCCAGGCGGTCGAAAGCTTCCAGCACGTCGGCGCCGGTGACCAGCACGCCGTCGTTCTCCAGAATCAGCGCCGGCCTTTCGGGGGCCAGCATGGCGGATAGCTCGTGGCCATCCTCGAATTGCAGGCCGAAGGGCGCCCGGCCCACGTGACGCACCACCACGTAGCTCTCCGGGATGGTGCGCGGATCGAGCGGCAGGCCGGTCACGCTGAAGGCGGTGGCGTTCACGGGGTAGGCGTTGACGATGGCGCCCACCTCCGGATGCCCGCGGTAAATGGCGTCGTGAATGCGGGCGGCGCGGCTGGGCGGTTTTCCGGCTTCGGCTCGGCCGTCCTCCACCAGCACCAGGTCCCCCGCGTCCACTGCGCTGCGATCCACCTGGTACGGCGTAATCACGAACGAGCGCTCGCCGACGCGCGCCGAATAGCTGCCTTGCGTGCTGATGAACAGCCGCTGGCGGTAGGCGCGGCGCACAAACTCGGCCAGGCGGCGGCGCACCTCGGCCTCCTGGCTGGTGGGCGTTCCACGCGTAAATTCCTCCAGGCTGCTGTGGCGGCGCTGCTCCAGATCGAGTTGCTCGTCGGTGAGGAAGCGGACTTCGCCGCCCGCCAGGCGCGCCTTGATGATGGTCTTGGCGGTAAACTCCAGGGTCTCGAAGCGCCGGAAGGCCTGCTGCAGGGTCTCACCCGCGGTCACCACCCCGTGATTCTCCATGATCACGCAGTTGTAACCCTGCCCGAAGGTATCGGCCACGATGGCGCCCAGCGCGGGACTCCCGGGCAGGCGGTAGGGGGCCAACCCGACCTTGCCGCACACCCGCCAGGCCTGGTGGAACAGGCGCGGATTGGGCGTCAGATTCGCCAGGCTGAAGGCCACCAGCGCGGTGGGGTGGGCGTGTACGATGCCTCCCAACTCGGGCCGGCCGCGGCGGATCTCCTGGTGGATGGGCAGCTCCGAGGACGGTTTTCGTATGCCGTCGATGCGGCCATCGGGGTGTACGCACACGATGTCGTCGCGCCGCAGCGATCCTTTGTCGAGCCGCGCGGGGGTAATCCAGAGGTCGCCGGACGCCTCGCGTATGGACAGGTTGCCGCCCGAGGTGGTGGTCATGCGGTAGCGATAGACGCGCTCCATGGCCTGCAGGATTTCGTCCCGCGGGTGCAGGTAGGAATAGGTGGCCGGACTAGGGCCACCCACCGGGCCTGGGCCCCCCGCCGGACTAGGGCCACCCACCGGGCCTGGGCCACCCGCCGGACCAGGGCCATCCGCCGGGCCAGGGCCATCCGCAGGACGAAGGCCACCCGCAGGGCGATCCACGGGGCGCCCCGGGCCCGGAGGGCACCCCTTATTGGCGCTGGATATAGACGACATGGGTTTGGGTAAATTCGTAGAGTCCGTGTTTGCCATCCGCGCCGCCGATGCCGCTCTTGCGCCATCCCGCGTGGAAGCCCTGCATGGCCTCGAAGTTCTCGCGGTTGATGTAAGTTTCGCCGAAGCGAATTTCCTGGCAGGCCTTCAGCGCCACGTTCAGATCGCGGGTGTAGATGGAAGAGGTGAGGCCGTAATCGGAATCGTTGGCGAAGGCGATGGCCTCTTCGAGATCGTGGAATGTGACCACGGGTGCCACTGGTCCGAAGATTTCGCGGCGGATGATTTCCATGTCCTGGCGGCAATTGGTGAGGACGGTGGGCTGGTAGTAGAAGCCTCCGTCGCCCTCGCCGCGAGCGCCACCAGTGGTCAGCGTGGCGCCCTCTGCGAGCGCGCTACGGATCAACCCGTCCACCTTGCGGTAACCGGCTTCGTTGATGAGCGGGCCGTAATCTACGGTCTCATCGGCCAGAGGATCGCCGAAACGAGTGGCCCGCATGGCGGCGGTGAGCTTTTCGGAGAACTCGGCGGCGACCGATTCCTGAACGTAGACGCGCTCGGCGCAATTGCAGACCTGGCCGCTGTTGATGACGCGGGAAGCGGTGACAGCGCGGACGGCGAGATCGATATCGGCATCGGCCATGACGATGGCCGGCGCTTTGCCTCCGAGTTCCAGATTGACTTTGGTGATATTAGGCGCGGCCGCGGCCATGATGGCGGAGCCGGTTTCCACGCTGCCGGTGAAGCTGATCATGCCGATGCGGCGCGAAGAGGCGAGCGCCTTTCCGGCGGAGGCGCCGCGTCCGTGCACGATGTTGATCACACCCGGCGGCGCGCCGATTTCCTGGAGGATCTCGGCGAACTTAACGGCATTGTGGGGAGTCTCTTCGCTGGGCTTGATGACGATGGTGTTGCCGGTGACCAGCGCGGGCGCGGCTTTGCGCGCGATCAGGAAGAACGGGAAATTCCACGGCAGGATGCCGCCGATCACGCCGATGGGCTGGCGGAAGAGGAAAATGGTTTCCCCCGGCCGGTCGCTCTCCAGGATCTCGCCTTCGATGCGGCGGGCCCATTCGGCCATGTAGTCGAGGTAATCGGCGGTGAAGGATACTTCGACGCGGGACAGGCTGAGAACCTTGCCCTGCTCCTCGGTGATGATGCGGGCCAGGGGCTCGACCTGCTCGCGGATCTTGGCGGCAATGGCCCGGAGCAGTTTGGCGCGTTCCACGGCGGGGCGGCGGGACCACTCCTTCTGCGCGGCTTCGGCGGCCCAAATCGCTTTCTCCACGTCCCAGCCGCTACTGTCGGGCACCGTGCAAATCGCCGCGCCGGTCGACGGATTGCGCACTTCGAGGATCCCCGTGGTTTCGGGCCGAGCAAATTTTCCGTTGATGAAATTTTGATAGTGCATGTTATTGTGCCTTGGCCACCTCGACCGCGAATGCATAAGTGGGTCCGAACATGTTAGATCGGAACACCACCCACTTACTATCGGGCGTGAAGCTGACGTTAGGTTCCAACTGATATTTGTGTTTCGACATATTCACCAGGCGCTCGGCATGAAACACGCCTGGGTTAATGAACCTCTTGTCTTCGAGGCCGCGGTTGGGGACTATTTCGGGCCGGAACAAGTAGATCCATTGGCCGCCGGTGGCGTGGGCCACCTGGCCGGGGTCGCCGCCATCCCCGCAGAACAGCTTGCCGTCGCGGGTCACGTTGAAATGGATGGACCACTCGTTGCGGTCCAGGTGATACCAGGTGCGCGCGCCGGTCTCCACATCGTAACCGGCCAGCCAGAAGACTTCGCCGCGCGGCGTCTGCAGATCGTACCAGATGGTCTGGCCGTCGGGACTCCAGAACTCGTGCCCAAAGATCTCCATGGCCATGGTGCGGGTGTGGATCTTAGTGATGTGGGAGCCGTCTGTGCGCATGGTCCAGATACGATCGACTTTGTGCCAGGGGCCTTCGTGGCAGAACATCAGCAGGGTGGGATCGGTGGGCGAGTATTCCAGGTGATTGAGCCAGTCGGTGCTGCCGTGGATGGTCTTGACCGCGCCGGTCTTCACGTCGATGGTGAACAGGCCCATGAGCTGGTGCGAAGCCAGCCGCTCCTCCATCATCTGCCCCTTGTTGCGCGGCTGTTCGAGGGTCTGCGCGCCGGGCGGGCGATTGGCGTTGTAATCCGCGCCATCGCCCACGACGTAAGTGCCGGCGAGCAGCGTCTCATCGGCGTTCACGGTGGCCACCGAGCCGCGCGGGGGCAGCTTGGCGATCTCGCGGGTGACGCCGGAATCCACGTCGGTGGAGCACACCGTGTCGTCCTTGATGTAGTAGACGTTCTGCGTCTTGTGGCCGGTGACGATGATGCGCACGCGCCCCTTCACCACCGGCCACGCGGCGTGGGTTGCGAGGTCGAGCACCGAAATGCCCTCGGGGGTGGTGTAGACCATCTCCTTACCGTTGGCGGTGTAGCCGTTCTGGTTGAAATAGAGGCTGGCGCTGCCCGGTTCGTCGGTAAGGCGGACGATGCGGTGGCCGGTGTCCGGATCGATCCACGTGCGCGGAGGGGCGTCGGCGGCGGCCAGAAAGAGGGGAAGCCAGGCGAGCGGAGCGATGGCGCGCAAGGGGACGCGATGCATGGCTGAACTCCGGGGTGAAGACACCTTCTTCGAGGGTACCACCGGCGGGTGGTTGGGGGCCTTCTGCGAGCCGCCGGATGGCTTGCCAGGACGTGTCGATGGCAGTTCGCGGGTATTTGGGCGTTTAAGCGGGATCGGACTCTGGCCGGGACGGGTCCACCAGGCGGCGGTCCGCGGAGAATTCGGCGTTTCTGTGCCTTTTCGTTTGCTCTTCGATTGCCGGCGCTGTCGACGCCGGGACATTTGGAACCGGTTCCGTACCCCTCCGAATAAAGAGGAGCTGACTCCCCAGGAGGGGCACTCCCCCGAAAGGGAATGTGCCTGATTGGCAGGTTTTATGCCCCTGTGGCAGGTTTAGGAAGCGTTAAGCGCTCGTGATCCGGATTTAAAGCCCCCTAGGTTGGGCTCCGGCGAACATTACCGCGAGGACTGCTTCACCGCTGAGCAGTTCCTACTTCGATTAAAGAGTAACAGACGGATTTTGGCCGTAAGGGCGCGAAGGTCTGTAAGTGATTGAGCCGATTCGGGAGAAAGTTGGCGAACTTTGCGAATGGGTTAAACGGCCGAAGCTGGAACGAGGGGCGCGCGAAAAAAAGCATCTCTCGCCAAGCCGCAACGCCGCAAAGTAACGCAGAGGAAACACAAATAGACAAATACAGGAGGAAACACAAATACAGGAGGAAACAAGGCGGAGGCCAGGATCTGGGCTGGTTATGCTTTTTGTGTGCTTTGCGTTACTTTGCGGCTTGGCGAGAAATGCTTGGGGTTGCCCGGTTTTAGTGGTCCGGCTGCATCACTTTGCGCGCCGTCTCGGCGCCGAATACGGGCAGCGACGGGTCGGTCAGCAGGCCGATCTGCTTGAGCACCGATGCCTGGTCCCAATAAATGTGTTCGTGCGCCAACTTGCCGTCCCGGAAGCGGACGATGGCCACCAGCGGCACTTCCACCCGGCGGTGCGTAGGGGCGATTCCCGGCAGCATCCACGGCATCTCCCGGGTGTGGGTGAAGGAGAAGATCATTTCATCCACAAGCTGGTTTTCGCCTACCGTGCGCGAAATGGGCGTCAGGACCGTATCCGGCGGCATGCTGGGAATGAAGTGCCGCGAGTAGAAGTCGCGCAGCGCGCTCTTGCCGTACCCGCCGGTCATGGTGGGGATGTGGTTGACGTAAGCGTCTTCCACCATGGTGTCCAGCGTGGCTTCGGTGTCACGCGTAGAGAATTCATGGGCCGTGTGCTCTTCCCAGAGGCGGACCAGGTCGGGTTGTAGCATGAGGTAGATTCTATCGCAAAGCTCTTTGCCTGCCGGGTCTGGGGGTTACGGCCGACTCAACGTAAAGTTCACGTCGATGGTGGTTTGCACCTCCACCGGCTCACCATCAATGAGCGTCGGTCTATAGCGCCACTGTTTCACCGCGTCGACCGCCGACTGGACCAGGAACGGATGGCCCCTGGCCACGGTGAGATCCTGGACCGTGCCATCCTTACCAATAATCGCGTTCAACTCCACTACGCCCTCAATACGCGCCTGGATGGCCAGCGGAGGATACAGCGGCCGCGGCTGAGAAATAACCATGGCCTGTTGCGCGGCGCCCTCCACCTTGATGCGCCGTGGAGCCAGCGGCTTCACCTCCTTCTTGACGGGCGACGGAGGCGGAGTGTCGCGGGGCGCCGAACCGCCGATCCCGTCCCGCGCACCCCCGGGCGCGCGGCCGGAGACGCTGCCAGGCGCACCACCCGCTGCGCCGCCATCGGCCGGAGGCGGAGGCAGTTCATCCTTCTTAAGTACGGCGGTTTTCCTTTCGTGCGGGTTGGTCTCGATCGCCGGCGGGCTGGGCTTTGAATGCGGCATCAGGGCCCAATAGAGAATCCCGGCGACAGCCAGGACTCCGCCTGCAATCCAACGGATCCAAGGCCGCCGCACAATTCCGTGGCGCGTTGGCGGCGGTGCGCCTCGATGACCTTCTTCCTCCGAACGGCGCACTACAGGGGCACCGGCCCTGAGAGAAGCGGCTACGGCACGGCGTTGTTCGAGACTTTCCAACAGGCGCTGCCGGGCCTCGATCAATCGGGGGTCCGGTCCCAGATCGCGCACGCCCTTCTCTAGCAACTGAGTGGCTTCGTCAAGCCGGGCGGCAATCGTCAGCGACTCGATCTGGGCGAGGAGGCCCCGAGTCGCCTGCTCCCGCTGCTGCATGTCCAGAGATGCGATCAACGATGCGCGCTCTGCGATCAGGGATGGTTCGCCGGGGAAAGTGGCGAGCCCTTCGTCGAGTTTCTGAAGGGCTGCCTGCCACTGCATTGCGCCGGCCAGTCTCCGTACCTCTCCCAGGATGGCTGCAAGCCGCGCCGAACGCTCGCCGGCGCGAACCTGCGATTCTGCGCGCTCCAGAAGTTTCCGGAGTTCCGGGTCGTCCCCGTAACTCGCGATGGCCTGGCTGAGAATCACACGGGAGGCGCTCGCCTTCCCCTGCTGAAGAAGGTTCTCCGCTTCGCGCGAGGCTGAGAGCCGGTGGAGCAGGCCCAATAACGGCGGCTGGTTGCCCCAGACCTGGATGGCCCGCTCCAGCAGCCGGGCAGCGTCATCCAGTTTGCCAGCCAGTCGCAGGCGCTCCGCCTCTTCCAGAGTGCGCGAAACGGCGCGGTCGCGTTCCTGGGAGGCCTTCCCCGCGAGAGCCGCCTGCACCAGGCGCGTCAAATCGCCGTCATCGCCAAGTTCCGCAATGCCGGCTTCCAGCGCTCGAATGGCGTTATCGAAATCATGCTGTTCGATGAGCCTCGCGGCTTCGAACTTCAGATTGGCGATTCGCTCCAGGCGGCGCTGGGCGGCCAGACGCTCGGAGGCATGGCGGCGCAATGTCTGCAGATCCGGGTTGTCCGCAAATTCGGTCCGGAGCGAATCGATCTTCGCCACGGCTTGCTCGAACAGTCCGTTTCGCAGGAGAGACCTGACGTCAGCCGTCGCTTCCGCAAGGCGCCGGGCGCGGTCCTCCTGGGCCTTGCGATCTTCGGCGCGGGCGCGCAGGGCGGATACTTCCGCGGCCTGTGGATTGCGGCGCTCGATTTCGGCGAGAAGCGATAGAGCCTCCTGGGTTTCCCCAATCAGGAGCAATCCCTCCGCGCGAGACAAGTCTTCCCGAAAGCGGCGCCGGGATTCGCGCAAGTCCATTTGCGCGCGGATTTCCTGAAAGAGGTCTCTTCCGGCGGCGTTCCCGGGGTCCGCGGACAGCACCTCGGATGCGGCTCGAAAGGCTTCGGTGAGGTCCTGGTTCTTCAGATTCTCGCGGGCCGCGTCGAGAAGTTGCTGGCGCCGGCCGGCCTGCTCGATTTGCGTCGCCGCCATGTCCAGGCGAGCCTTCAGTTGGGGATCGGTGATACCAAGCTGCCGCACGGAGTCGAGAATGCCGGCAGCCTCCTCATACTGCCGTTCCAGCAGGCCCTTCTCCACCTTTTCCAGGAGGGGCCGCGCGCGCGCGCCCAAATCCCGGCGGCGGAGGGCCTCTTCGATCTCCGACCGCAGCCTTCGGGCATCGGTGTGCACGGGGTCCAGGTCGAGAACCTTCCGCACAGCCGATTTAGCCGCGTCAAATTGGCCGGCGTCGAAGAACCGCCCCGCTTCTGCATACAACTTACCGGCGTGATCGCGGCGCAGGTCCGACAGGATGGCGCGGGTATCGGCCACCACATCCGACAGACTGCCGTATCGCGCCTCGCGAGACCTGGCCAGGGCCCCGCGCAGGATGCGGTCGAGGGCTTTCGGGCATTCCGGCGCCACCAACGAGACTGCGGGAGCATCCGTGTTGGTGATCTTGTATATGGTGACCGCGGGATCCGGTGACGCGAAGGGGTTGTGCCCCGTGAGCAGCTCATAAAAGGTAACGCCGTAAGAGAAGACGTCGGTCAAAGCGTCCGAAGTGCCTCCGAACTGCTCTGGAGCCATGTACTCCAGGCTCCCGACTACATAGCCGGTTTTGGTAAGCCGCGTGGAAGTTTGCACCGCCAGCCGCGCGATCCCGAAATCCATGATCTTCACGGAACCGTCGGCGAGGCGCATGATATTGGCCGGCTTCACGTCGCGGTGGGTCACTCCGCGCTCGTGAGCGTATTCGAGACCCTCCGCCACCTCCGACATGATGTCCACCTTCTCCAGAAGGGAAAGCGCGTTCCGGCCGATCAGGGTCTGCAGAGTGGTGCCGTCGAGATATTCCATTACGAGGTAGGGGACGCCATCCGTTTCCCCGTAATCGTGAACCGTAACGATGTTTTTATGGTGGAGGTTCGCCACGGTTTTGGCTTCGATCCGAAAGCGACGGACGGTATCGGGGTCGTCGGGCGCGTTGAGGACCTTGACCGCCACGACACGGTCGAAGGCCGGATCGAGAGCGCGGTAAACATGGCCGAATCCGCCGCTGCCGATTTCCTGCACGATCTCGTATTTCCCGATGCGCCGCGGCACCGGTGACGGCCTGGCTTCCACGAGGCTCCTTCCCGATGTATTGAATTTTACGCTTTGGGCGCGCGAGGTTCAATGGCGGCCGGTTGCCAGGCAGGGCGCCCTCTGGGCCCGCCCGGCCCACAAAGCATTCGGGGCGCCATTTGCGTTAAACTCGAAACAGTTCCCATTCAATGGACTTCCTCAAAGGCCTGAACGCCCAACAGCGGGAAGCGGTGACCCATACCGAGGGGCCGCTGCTCATTCTGGCCGGCGCGGGCAGCGGCAAAACCCGGGTCATCACGCACCGCATCGCCTATATTATTACCCAGCGGCACATACCGCCGTCCGCCATTCTGGCGGTCACCTTCACGAATAAGGCCGCCGGCGAAATGCGCGAACGCGTGGCCGCTCTGCTGGGGGACGTGCCGCTGGATTCCTCGCCCAACGTCTCCACCTTCCACTCGTTTTGCGTGCGCTTGCTGCGCCGCGATGGCGATCCGCTGGCGCGCGTGCGCCCGGGCTTCACCCGCCGGTTCAGCATCTACGACGACGAAGACCAGCTCGGCATCGTCAAGTCGGGCTACCGCGGCCTGGGCCTGGATGAGAAGGAGTTCATGCAGTACCGGGCGGCCCTCTCGCGCATCAGCCACGCCAAGAACCTGAGCGAAACGCCCGAGGATCTCTATAAGAGGGCCGTCAATAAGGAGTCCGAAGCCGTGGCGGCGCTCTACCAGGATTACGAAAAGGCTCTGCGCAACGCCAACGCGCTGGATTTCGACGACCTGCTGCTGGAGGCCGTGCGCCTGCTGCGCACCGATCAGCCGACGCGCGAAGCCTGGAACCGGCGGCTCAGTTACGTGCTGGTGGACGAATATCAGGACACCAACCGCTGCCAGTACGAGCTGATGCGCCTGCTTTCGGAATCGCACCAGAACCTCTGCGTGGTGGGCGATGAAGACCAGTCGATCTATAGCTGGCGCGGCGCGGACATCCGCAACATTCTGGATTTCGAGCGCGATTTTCCCAAGGCGCGCACCATCCGGCTGGAGCAGAACTACCGATCCACCAAGAACATACTGGCGGCCGCCGGCGCGGTGGTGGAGAACAACAAGGCCCGCAAGGGCAAGAAGCTCTGGACGGAAGCCGGGGCCGGCGATCTGCTGGGTCTATACGCCGGGCACGACGCCGAGAACGAAGCCCTGTTCATCGCCGACAGTATCGAAAAGCACCTGGCCTCCCACCCGGGCGACCAGGTGGCGGTGCTTTACCGGACCAATTCGCAATCCCGCCAGATCGAGGAAGCGCTGCGGCGCTACGGGCGCAAGTACAACGTGGTGGGCGGCTTCAGCTTCTACCAGCGCAGCGAAATCAAGGACACCGTGGCGTATTTGAAGCTGGCCGCGTCGAATACCGATTCGGTCAGCCTGATGCGCGTGATCAACACGCCGGCGCGCGGCATCGGGCGCACCACTGTGGAGCAGATCGAGCGCTTCGCCCGCGAACAGAGCATGGGCCTGTGGGACGCCATCGAGCGCATGATCGACGACCAATCGCTCTCCACGCGCTCGCAATCTTCGCTGGTGGCGTTCCGCAACCTGATCCAGGAGCTTTCCCTGGTGGCCAACTCCTCTTCCCTGCCGGACCTGCTGCGCCACATTCTGGACCGCACCGGCTACCGCCGCATGTTGGAACAGGAGAGGACGCCCGAAGCGGAGGCGCGGATGGAGAACCTGGACGAATTGCTGAATGCCGCCGAGGAGGCCGCCCAGCGCGGCGAGACCATGGCCGATTTCCTGGACCACGCGGCGCTGGTGGCCGAAGTGGATGCGCTCGACGAAACCGCCCCGGTGGTCCTGATGACCCTGCACAACGCCAAGGGGCTGGAATTCCCCGTGGTGTTCCTCTCGGGAATGGAATTGGGGTTGTTCCCGCACAGCCGCTCGATGGATTCCGAAGCGGCCCTGGAAGAGGAGCGGCGCCTGTGCTACGTGGGGATGACTCGGGCGCGCAAGAGGCTGATCGTGACCTGGGCCAAGTACCGGAGGCGCTTTGGGGGAGGCGACCAGGAACGCTCCACGCCGTCCTGGTTCCTGAGCGAGATCCCCGCGCATCTGATCGCCGATCTGGGTGTGCGCGACGAACCGGGCGAAATCGATCTCTACGGCGAACGCGAGGCAGCGCGCCAGGCGGCGCGCCGCAACACCTTCACCGGCAAGACTTACAATTCCCTGGAGAACATTTCGCAGTTCTTTGGGGAGCGCGGCAAGCCGTTCAACCCCAACGCGAAGCCGGGAGCGTTGGCGCCGCCGCACCCGCAGCCGCCCGCCGCCAGCCCTCCGCCGGCCAAGCCGCTACCTGCCGCCGCTCCGCCGGTGCGCCGCGGCGCGCGCACCGGAATGACTGTGGAACACCCCAAGTACGGCACCGGCACGGTAGTACGCCGCGAGGGCGAGGGCGATGATGCTAAGATCACAGTAAACTTCCCTCGTTTCGGGCTGAAGAAGCTCGTCGAAAAGTACGCAGGACTGAAAAGAAGCTGATGAACACGAAGAACGTTACCGACAAAATCGAACGCAAGAAGTTGAAGCGCGTGGCGCGCAAGAAGGCCGCCCCGAAGGCCAAGCGCGCCGCCGGAGTAGCGCGCGGGTCGCAGAAGAGGAAGATCCGCCACCAGGCGCAAGGACAGCGTAAGCGGTAAGGGTGCGCCGTTCGTTCTCACCGCGGAGACGCGGAGAACACGGAGGAAGCACGGAGAAAAGAAGAGAAAAACAAAGGGGTCTTCTCCGCGCTTTCTCTGTGTTCTCCGCGTCTCTGCGGTGAGTGAGGCCCTTGAGGGACATCGGCTTGAGCCTATTCCGGAAGAAAAGCATCGACCTGTTGATCGCCGACGCGGAGGATCCGGACAGAAAGCTCAAGCGCACGCTGGGTCCCTGGAGCCTTACTTCTCTGGGCATCGGAGCGGTCATCGGCAGCGGCATCTTCACCGTGATCGGGACCGCCATCGCCGGCCAGAAGTTCGATACTTCTTCCATCCTGAACGCACCGCTGGCGGATTACCTGGTGCACCACGCGGCCACGCTGGGCCGCCCCGGCGCCGGACCCGCGATCGCCATTTCGCTGCTTCTGGTGGCGATTGTGTGCACGTTTACGGGCCTTTGCTATGCCGAGCTGGCCTCCATGATTCCCATCGCCGGCAGCGCGTACACCTATACCTACGCCACCATGGGCGAGCTGATCGCCTGGATCATAGGCTGGGACCTGATCCTGGAGTACGCCGTCAGTAACATGGCCGTCAGCGTGGGGTTCGCCGCGCACCTGGTGGATCTGTTCGATTGGTTTGGCTGGCATCCCGACCCGCGGTGGATCTCGCCCGCCTATCTGCCCGGCGGCATGACCGACCTCAAAGGCGCGACGCTCTATGCCGGGGGCTGGCATTTCGGCTTCAACATACCGGCCTTCCTGGTGGTGATGCTGCTCACTATGGTGTTGGTGCGCGGCATACAGGAATCGGCCGACACCAACAACGTCATGGTGCTGCTGAAAATCGCCGCCATCCTGGCATTCGTCTTCGTGGGCATCCAGTATATCCACCCATCGAACTACCATCCGTTCGTTCCGGAGGGTTGGTCGGGCGTGCTTACCGGCGGCTCCATCATCTTCTTCACTTACATTGGTTTCGACTCGGTTTCGACGGCCGCCGAGGAAGCCAGGAACCCGCAGCGCGATCTGCCCATCGGGATCATCGCCACGCTGATTGTCTGCACGGTGCTGTACATCGCGGTGGCCGTGGTGCTTACGGGAATCGTGCCCTGGCAGTCCGTGATCGACGATCCCGCGCCGGTGGTCAACGCCATGAAGAAGCTGGGAGCGGCCAATCATTCGCTCACCTTGCACTGGACGCGGCTGGCGGTGCTGTTCGGGGCCATGATGGGGATGATCTCGTCGTTGCTGGTGTTTCAACTGGGCCAGGCGCGGGTGTGGTTTGCGATGTCGCGCGACGGCTTGCTGCCGCGCTTCTTCGGCAAGGTGCATCCGCGCTTCCGCACGCCCTCGGCGGCCACCTGGATCGCGGGCTTTGTGGTGGGCGTCCCGGCAGGCATTCTGGACATTGGGACACTGGCCGATCTTTCCAATATCGGCACCCTGTTTGCGTTTGTGCTGGTCTCGGCGGGGGTGATCATCCTGCGCTACCGCGAGCCCGACCGGCGGCGCGGCTTCACGGCGCCCCTGGGGCTGTCCGCGCCGGTGCTCAGCCTGTTCTTCTGCGTGTTGCTGATGGCGGGCCTGCCGATCCTGACCTGGATTCGCTTTTTCCTGTGGCTGGTGATAGGGCTGGTGATTTACTTTCTATGGAGCCGGCGCCACAGCACCCTGGCGGTCAGCGGGAAGTAGGGTCAATCGCGCAGGATATCCTGGACGTTTAGGGTGAAACCGGGAATCAGCGGGGTGGTGAGGAAGTCGCGGATGATGACCGGGTCCGCGGCGCCGGCAACGTACACCACCACGTGGCGTTCGTCGGGGTAGAAATGCCAGACTTCGAGGGCGCCGAACTCGAGATAGGTACGGGTCTTGTTGGCCAGGGCTTGCGGGGTGTTGCCCGGCGAAACCACTTCGATGGCGATGGCGGGGGAGCCTTCCGCATAATCCTTGATCGTCTGCCCGGCATGGGTGACGCTTACATCCGGCTGGAGCCAGTTTTCGCCCCCAAGCTGATAGCCCCTCTCGAGACGCGCTTCACCCAAGCCGAGCGCTTCTCCTCGCGCATGAGCTTCCTCAAGGGCAGCGCACAGCCGGAAGAGGATCCGATGCGCTCTCTCGTTGTGCCGGTCTTTCGGTGGAGGCAACTCGATCAATTCTCCCTT
Organism: Bryobacteraceae bacterium; assembly: GCA_052144935.1. Lineage (GTDB taxonomy): Bacteria > Acidobacteriota > Terriglobia > Bryobacterales > Bryobacteraceae > JOPF133. The sequence continues at coordinate 32,708 of JBKQPR010000370.1, read as the reverse complement.
CAGCAGTTCGCGCTTACCAGACCGATCGGGCAACCGCTCGAATTCCTCCCACGTCAGCAGCGTCGTGGTCGCCATACGATCCATCATATGCTGAGGATCCCCTGCACATCCAGCGCGAAACCGGGGATCAGCGGGGTTGTTACGAAGTCGCGGACGGTGACCGGCTCGGCGCCGGGCACATGCACCACCACCTGGCGTTCCTCGGGGTACGCGTGCCACACTTCGAGGGCGCCGGACCCGAAGTAGATGGAGGTCCAAAGGGCCAGTCTTCGCGGTGTGTCGCTTGGCAAGACCACTTCGATGACGATGGCGGGGGAACCATCCATGTAATCCCGCGGGATGTGCCCGGCGTGCGTGACGCTGGCATCCGGATGGACCCAGAATCGGTACCCACCGAATAGCCCCTTTGAATGCGTGCCTCGCCTAGGCGGAGCGCTTCTCCGCGCGCATGGGACTGCTCCAGGGCGGCGCATAAAAGAGGGACTATCCGGCGGGCGATCCGATCGGACAAGGGATCGAACTCTAGCCACGCCAGCAAAGGGGAGGCGGTCATGGGATCCGTCGTCACACGCTCAGGATCTCCTGCACGTTCAGGGTGAAGCCGGGCAGCAGCGTGGTTGTGACGAAGTCGCGGATGGTGACCGGCTCGGCGCCGGCCACATGGACTACCACGTGGCGTTCATCGGGGTAGAAGTGCCAGACCTCCAGGGCGCCGAACTTGAAATAGGTGGCGGTCTTTTCTGCCAGGGTTTGCGGAGTGTTGCTCGGCGAAACTACTTCAATGGCGATGGCGGGGGAGCCTTCCATATACTTCCGCTTCGTCTGCTCGGCGTGTGTAACGCTCACATCCGGCTGGAGCCAGCTTATACCCCCAAGCAGATAGCCCACCCCAACGTACGCGGATCCCAAGCCACGCGCTTGTCGGCGCGCATGAGCCCTCCGCAACGCGACCTTCAAGCGGTCGCGCGTCCCGTGGGCAATCTCATCGTGGCGGAAAGTCGGTGGTGGCAATTCGATCAATTCTCCCTTCAGCAGCTCGCGCTTGCCGTCCCGATCGGGCAACTGCTCGAATTCCTCCCACGTCAGCAGTGTCGTGGTAGCCATAGGATCAATCATACGCTCAGAATCTCCTGTACGTTCAGCGTGAAGCCCGGCAGGAGCGGGGTCGTGACTAGGTCGCGGATGGTGACCGGGCTGCCGGCTCCCGCCACATGAACGACCACGTGCCCCTGGTCGCGCGATACGCGCCACAATTCGCGAGCGCCGAAGTCGAAGTAGAGTTCGGTCTTGATCGCCAATGTTCGCGGAGTGTCGTCCGATGAAATCACTTCGATGGCGATGGCGGGGGCGTCCCCCATATAGTCGCCCTCCCGCTGCACAGTATGCGTGACGCTCACTTCCGGCTTGAGCCAGCTTCTATCGCCCAGCTTATAGCCTAAGTGAAACCAGACGCGGCCGAGCGATGCCGCCTGGCCTCGCTCATGAGCGCTCCGCACGGCCGCCCTGAGGAGCCAGAAGAGCGCTTCGGCGATATCGTGATCCCGGGCTCTCGCCGGAGGCACCTCCAACAACTCGCCCCTGAGCAGTTCCTGCTGCCCTCATGCTCGGGCGTCTGCTCGAATTCCTCCCATGTCAACAGCGTGGGCGTATCCATAAGACCATCATACGCCGCCGTCCGGGTACCGCCATCCCGCTCTAACTCATTGAAAATATTCAGCCAGCACTCGAGCCGGCAGTTTCCGCCCGCACCCCCCGAGACGCGCGGCCCCCGCTTGCACTATACTAAGTAATTGAACGCAAATGCCGAAACGTACTTTTCAACCGAATAATCGTCACCGCGCCAAGACGCACGGATTCCGGTCCCGTATGGAAACCAAGAACGGACGGGCGGTGTTGGCCCGCCGCCGCGCGCGCGGGCGCAAAAAGCTCACGGTCAGCTCCGAGAGGTAGATTCATCTCAGGTTTTCCGAAACGTGTCCGCCTGCTGCGATCCAAAGATTTCCGAAGAGTTTACGACCACGGTAGCCGCTTCAGTGGCCCGCTCTTCGCCGCGTTCTGCGTACGCGAGCCGCAGCCGGATGGTCCCCACATTGGTTTCACGGTGCCCCGCGCCCTCGGAAAGGCCGTGGTGCGGAACCGTATCAAGCGGCGTGTCCGCGAGGCCGTACGCGGCCATCTGGATCGGTTGAATCCGCATTGGTCCATCGTCATCAATCCGCGGCGCAAAGCATTGGAGGCTCCCCTGGCGGAGATCGAATGCGAAGTGGAACGCCTGTTCGGGCGCTGCAATGGATCATAATGCGGACCCTCCGCGTATATAAATTGTGTGTCTCCCCGCTATTGCCCTCGGCGTGCCGCTTCTATCCCACATGTTCGGAATACATGAGCGAAGCGGTCGCGCGGCACGGCGTAGTGCGGGGAGTGTGGATGGGCCTGCGCCGGTTGGCGCGCTGCCATCCTTTTCATGCCGGCGGTTACGATCCCGTACGGTAACGCCCAGGTTTTTGCGAACGGATTGATGGAATGGCCGACTCGGTAAAAGGCGGTAACAGCCCAGGGCAACCGCCTAAGGACATGTCGATGGAGATGCGGCTGTTGCTGGCCTTTCTCCTGATGGGGGCGGTGATGTTTGTCACCCCCTACTTTCTCAAGACCCCGGAATCCCCGGCGGCCAAAAAGGCTCCGGCATCCCCGGCCGCCATCACCACCACGCCCGCGGCGCCTGCCGCGGCAGCTCCCATAGCCGCGGCGCCCGCGGCAGCTCCCATAGCCGCGGCGCCCGCGGCCGAGGCGGGCCAGACGGCGCCCGCGGCCGCAGTCCCCGGCGCCACCAAGGAGCACGAGGAACCGCCCTTCGTCATCGACACCAACCTCTTCCGGGTGGTTTTCAGCAACCAGGGCGCGAATGTCCGTAGCTGGCTGCTGAAGAAGTACAAGGGAAACGACGAAAAGACCCTCGATCTGCTGAATCCGGCGTCCGGCCTGGAGTTCCCCTTCTCGCTCTACTTCCCCGGCACGCAGCCCACCGCCAAGGTCAACTGGGCCTACTACACACAAGCGGTGGACCCCGACGGGCTGGGCGTCACTTACGCCTTTTCCGACGGCCACACCAGTGTGCGTAAAGTTTTCCGGTTTGTGAAGAACAGTTACGTGGCGCAGATCTCCACCGAGGCCACCCTGGACGGCAAGCCGCTGGCCCACCTGATCGAATGGCGCGGCGGCTTCGGCGATCTCACCGTGACCAACGCCTCGGCGAGCGAGCGGACGCTCTATTTCGATGTCGCCGCCAACAAGCTGTCGGAGCCGAACGCCCGCGCCGCCAAGAACGGCCCCGTGACCGCCACCGGGAACTTCTCCTTCGCCGGCATGGCCGACGCTTACTTCGCGGCCGTGTTTCTGCCGCCGCCCGGCGCCGGAAACCTGGAAGTGGTCACCTTAGCCGATACCGTGCGGACACCCCTGGAGGAGAAACCCGCCGCTTTCCCCGGCGGGGCCGTGGGCGAAATGGGCGACGCGGGCAACCGCTTTGAACTGTTCGTCGGCCCCAAGGATGTGCACCTGCTGAGCAGCGTCAATCCGAAGCTCACCCAGGTGGTGGATTTCGGATGGTTGTCCATTTTGGCCAAGCCCTTGTTCCTGCTGGTCGACTGGTTCAACTCCGCGTTTATCCATAACTTCGGCTGGTCCATCGTGCTGGTCACCATCGCCATCAACCTGATGCTGTTCCCGGTCAAGCTGGCCAACATGAAGTCGATGCGCAAAATGCAGGCCCTCAAGCCGCAGGTGGACGCCATCAACGACAAGTATCGCGGGCTGAAAATGACCGACCCGAAAAAGGGCCAGCAGCAGCAGGAGGTGATGGACCTCTACAAGAAGTACGGGGTGAACCCCATGGGCGGCTGCGTGCCCATGCTCATACAGATCCCCTTCTTCATCGCGTTCTATAAGGTATTCATGGTCTCCGTGGAAATGCGCGGCGCAAGCTGGCTTTGGGTGACCGATCTGTCCCAGCCCGAGCACCTGGCGATCCGCGTCCTTCCGCTGATCATGATCGCCACCCAGTTCTACATGCAGAAGATGACGCCGCAGGGAAATGTCGATCCCAACCAGCAGAAGATGATGATGTTCATGCCGCTGATTTTCGGCTTCATGTTCTATAACTTCGCCAGCGGGCTGGTGCTATACTACTTGACCAGCAATCTGGTGGGGATGGGCCAGCAATGGTTCTTCAATCATACCCAGTCGGCGATTGACGCGGCCCGGTCGGTCGAGCCCGCAAAGAAAAAGAACGGCAGGAAATAGACCCAGTGACACAGCGAAAGTACTCGGCTACTTCGATGGGCCCCAAAATCGACGCCCTCTTGCGCACCACGCTCGCCAATGGCGGCTTCGAAGTGAATTACTCGATCCAGGACGTGGATCCGACTGAAGACGATTTCGAAACCCCCGACGTGGTGGTGAAGTTCTCCGGGCCGGACGTGGATCTGCTGCTTTCCAACCGCGCCGAGCTGCTGCTGGCCCTCGAGCACGTCACCATGGAAATATTGCGGATGCACTCCGACGATCACTCGCGGGTGTCGTTCGACGCCAACGATTACCGGCTGCTGCGCATCGAGGAGCTGCGCCTGAGCGCCGAAACCGCCGCCGAGAAGGTGAAGCGCACGGGCGTGCCTTTCCGCTTCAACCCCATGAATAGCCGTGAGCGCCGGGTGATTCATCTGGCCTTGCGCAATGAGCCGGCGGTGCGCAGCGAAAGCGCCGGCTCGGGTCCAGGCCGCCAGGTAGTGGTCTATCCGGCGGGGATGGCGAGTCTGCCAGAGCCTCCGCGGGGCCCCGCGCCGCCCCCTCGCCGCGGCGGTCCGCCGCCACGATCGCGGGGGGCAAGGCGGTAAGGTAGAATAGCGGGCATAGTGACGAGGGGACTCAATGACACCCGATGAGAAGATCGACCGCCTGACCAAAATGGTCGAGGCTCACGACAGTCAGATCGAAAAGCATGACCGCCCGATCGAAAAGAACGACAGTCACATCGACAAGGTCGACAGGCAGATCGAAAGGATCGTGCACATAATGGAAGGTTTTGCCGAAGGGATGCGAGAGCTTAAAGAGGCGGGGGCGCGCACTGACCAGCGGCTCGAACACTACATCCAGGTCACCGAAATGGCGCAACTCGAAACTACCGAAAAGCTCAACGCGCTCATCCAAACCGTCGACGACTGGATACGCAGCCACCCACCTGGTGGGCAAGCCACGCAGTGATCTAACGACTGACCGCTCTTACGTTCGCAGCTTCGACACGCCTTCCGAGCCGCGACCATCAGGGAGCGGTTGGCCGCGATTGAACGTATCCCCCTTGCTAAACGACACCATCGTGGCGCTTTCCACGCCTCCCGGCCGCGGAGGCCTGGGCGTAATCCGGCTCTCCGGCGCGCGGGCGCGGGAGATCGCCTCCGCTATCCTCTCCCCCGTCGAGTGGCGTCCCTGGGGCGTGCAGCTTGCCGAACTCCGCGCGCGCGATGGTCAACCGATCGACCAGGTGGTGGCCACCTTCTTCCCCGCCCCGCGGTCGTACACCTCCGAAGATGTCGTCGAGATTTCCTGCCACGGCTCGCCCATAGTCCTGCGCCACGCCGTGGAGCGCTCCATCGAAGCGGGCGCGCGCCTGGCCGAACCGGGCGAATTCACCCTGCGCGCTTTTCTCCACGGCCGGATCGATCTGCCGCAGGCCGAAGCCATTCGCGACCTGATCGACGCCACTACTCTCTACCAGGCACGGATCGCCGCGCAGCAGGCCTCGGGATCGGTTTCGCGGCGCATCGCCCCGCTCAAGGAGCAGCTTTTGGAACTGATCGCGCTGCTCGAAGCGGGCATCGATTTCGCGGAGGACGATATCAGCGTGGCGCCGCTCGCGGAGATCGAGCGCAGGCTCCAACCGTTGATTGCCGGCGTAGGCCGCCTGGCGGCCAGTTTCCAATACGGGGCCCTGGTGCGCAGCGGATTGACCCTGGCCATTGTGGGCCGGCCCAATGTCGGCAAGAGCAGCCTGTTCAACCGCCTGCTGGAACGCGACCGCGCCATCGTCACCGACATCCCCGGCACCACGCGCGATCTGGTCTCCGAAACCGCCTCGATCGGCGGCATCCCGGTGACGCTCTACGACACCGCGGGGATTCGCCAGAGCGGCGACGTGGTGGAGTCGTTGGGCATCGAGCGCAGCTACCAGGCCATGGCGGATGCCGATGTCACCCTGGTGGTGACTGACGCCTCTCGGCCGCCGGATGCCGAAGAGCGCACCTTGCTGGAGCGCGCCCGCGCCCAGGGGCGCAGCCTGCTGGCCGCCAACAAGTGCGACCTGGGTTCGCTTTTCCCGCCGGGCGCGCTGCCGGTCTCGGCGCTCACCGGGGAAGGCATCGAAGCCCTGCGGCAGGCCATTCTGGAAGCCGTGGCCCCACCCGGAGCCTTCGAGCAGGAGAGCGGCTTCATCACCAGCCTGCGGCATGAAACATTGCTGAAGGAATCCGCAGAGTATCTGGAGAAGGCGCTCGGGGCGGCCCAATCGGCGATTCCGCACGAAATGCTGCTGCTGGATCTCTACGGAGCGCTCCAGCCCATCGACGCCATCACCGGGGCCACCACCGCGGACGATATTTTGAATCGCATTTTCTCGACGTTCTGCATCGGGAAGTAGGGCCGGGAGGCACTGTCAGGGACCCGGGCGCGAAACAAAGCCGCACAGTCGGCTACAGGATCGGTCCGGCTGTACGTCTTGCGCGCGGGGGTGATTCTGTGTGCCGAGTTTCCACGCGCAGAAGGGAGTGCGGCCGCCGGAACCCGGAGAGTACATAGTAGTCTCGTGATTCTTGTGATATCCTCACCGGAGGTTAGGTATGGCTATGAGAATTGCCGCCGTTCAAGCCGCACCGGTCTTGTTGGATCGTGCCGCCATCATTGAGAAAGCTCGTGAGCTCATCCGTCAGGCGGCCAAAGGAGGTGCGAGCCTGGTGGTGTTTCCGGAAGCGTTTGTGCCGGGTTATCCGTTGTGGGTGTGGGCAATCCCGCCGAGGGAGAACCAGCTTTTGACGGACTTATACGGAAAGCTGGTGGCTGAAGCCGTCGCAGTGCCTGGCCCGGCGATCGATCTTCTCGCGGAAGCCGCCCAGGAGATGGGCGTGTATGTGGCGATCGGCGTCAATGAGACCAATGTCGAGGCAAGTGGCGCCACACTCTACAACACGCTGGTTTACCTCGGCCCGGACGGGCGCCTGATTGGTAAGCATCGCAAGCTGGTGCCGACCGCGGCAGAGCGGATGGTATGGGGAGCAGGCGATGGCAGCACGCTCGACGTGTACGATACCCAGGTGGGAAAGATCGGAGGGCTGATCTGCTGGGAGAATTACATGCCGCTGGCGCGCTATGCGATGTATTGTTGGGGCGTCCAGATCCTTCTGGCGCCTACTTGGGACGAAGGTGAGCCGTGGTTGTCAACCCTGCGTCACATCGGCAAGGAAGGCCGATGCTACGTGGTGGGCTGCAGCATCGCGATGCACAAGGACCACATCCCGGCGGAGGCTCCTTTCCGGGATTACTACGCCGGCGTGGAGTCGTGGTTCAAGAAAGGGGACACCGCGATTGTCGATCCGGACGGGAAGTTTGTGGCTGGTCCTGTGCGCGAGAAGGAAGAGATCGTCTATGCCGATTTGAGCCAGGAGGCCCTGCGTGGGCCAAAGTGGAAACTCGATGTGGCCGGCCACTATGCGCGACCGGATGTGTTTCGACTGATCGTAAACAAGAACCCTCGTCCGCTGGTTGAATTGGAAAGGAACCTGTGAGCGCCAGGTTAGTTTAGCAGCCCGTGTGAAGTCCCAACAGGCTGAATGCCTGTCCCACTACCGCCGACGATATCCTGAACCGTATTTTCTCGACTTTCTGCATCGGGAAGTGGGCGGTAGCACTTTTCGGATCTTGCAGCAATGCTCTCAGGGCCGGTTTTATGAAGGGTCCCCGGTCGAAGGAAACCAGCCCTGCAAGGTCGCGCTGAATTTTTGGAAAGCCGGACAAGCGCAGCCTTTGAGGCTGACCTTTTGCGCGAGCGCTCGATAGAGCGAACTCGATCTCGGTTTCCCTGTGTGCGCAACACCCTTTCAAGAGCGCCCTCAGGGTCGGGAGGCTTCGCACATCCTTCCGGCCAGCAAACCCTGCGTTTGAAGCCAAGCGCGGAGGCAAGACACATCGCCTGACCGCCCAACCGACTGTGCCATGTGTAGAGAGTCTGCCCACAACCAGTTCTCCAGTTCAGGGTCAATCACGATGGCAGCGGCTCGGTCGGCCCAGTGCCGGGCAAGCCTGTTCTCGATCAATGACTCTAGCTCCACTCGTGGCAGTACCTCCTTACCGCAGCCGTGGCGGTCGCAGACGGCCCCCTCCATGCCGGTAGTTCCTGAATTGTGCCTGGAGAAAGTTGTGGGCTTCCCCGAAGACGCCGGGGTCGTTATGTGGATGCGAACGGACGTCGGACGAGATCTGACGGATTCCGAGCGCATGGTGGCGCTTGAGCAGCTCCTCAATAGCCCCCCGCATCGACAGGTCGGCAGCCAGGACGATCAGGTCCTTTGGGGTTGATGCCGGCGTCATCCCAGGATTCCGGACGCAGCCAGCATCCCGAGGCTCACTTCGCCCTGCCAGTCACGAAGCGCCTGGTGTTCACTTTCGCGGACGATCTTGGCGCCCTCGGGCGTTTTGACGAAGCAGAGTGACCGCTCCGGTTTCGCCATGCTCAGGAGCACGGGCGAATGGCTGGTGACCAGGACCTGCCCGTCGTACACCGATGACAGGGACTGGTAAATGGCCTCGAGCGCCGCGGGATGCACGCCGTTCTCCGGTTCCTCGACAAGGTAGACTCCACGAAACTCCGGAGCGTAGGCGAGCAGCGTTAGCGCAAGAAGCCGCAAAGTGCCATCGGAGACCATCCAAGAAGGGACGGAGATGCCGTTCTCGTAATCGATCACGATATGGCGGTGACGGTTCTCCTCGATGACTCTCGTCCGAATGTCCTTTATATCAGGCAGTACAGTGCGCACATGGGCAAGCCAGGCCTGGAACTGGCCGGCGTCGCGGCTTTTGAGCAGCGCGGCGGATCGGTGTAGGTAAGCCCCACCAAACTCTTGAACATCGGTTGTTGAAGGCGGGCTTGGCTTGCGAAGTTGTTCAGGATCGAGCGCCACGGGCCTGATACCGGTACGCAGGTGCTCGCGGAGCCACGCGGTAGCCGGGAACTCGGCGTCCGTTGGTACACGGTCCAAGACGGTGTAGTTTCTATGAGGCAACTCCTGCTCGAAGTATTGTTGCATCGCTTCGGTGTAGAAGCGAAACACATTGGACCGGCTAACAAGCTCGATACCCGCGCCGGTCTGTAGCTCACGGGAATGATGGATTGTGACCCGTTCTTTGGCGATGTGCAGCTTTTCGGTCAGTGTGTCGAGCTGAATGCCAACCTCGTAACGTATAACGTCCGCCGCTTCGAATCCAATGGGCGGAATCAGAGGGGTAGCGCGCCGGTCCTCAGGGATTAGGGCTTCGACAGCCAATTCGAATCTGGCCGCCTCTCGTCCCCATACCAGGTCGTGGAAGTTGGCGGTTCGCTTTTCCACCGCAGCCTCCAGACCGCCAGATACCAAATCTCCGAGGAAGGCGACCACATCCAGGAAGCTGGATTTGCCGCTCGCGTTGGAGCCAATCAGGATCTCAAATGGGTTGATCGACTGCTCAACTGAACGCAGGCATCGATATCCGCGGGCCTCAATTCGTCGAAACATCGCCCTTCCTCCACGTACTAGTGTGCAACACTTTCGCTGGCTGGATGGCTCGCCGCTCGCCGCGCTTTCCCCGACCAGTCTTCCCCCGGACCTTCTCCCGCAGCCACTTCACAAAGGTGCTTTGCGCGGCGCCGGAGACGTGCCGGCGCACTCGGATATAACCCACCCTGCGCAAGGTCTCGCGCTCCAGAGGCAGAAGCCGGCACTCGTCCGCGGTGTGCGCCGCCATCTGGACCGCAACCCAAAGAACTATCTCAACGAGGTGGAGCAGGCGGCCTTCTCCCCCGTCAACATCGCGCCCGGCATGGGCTACTCGCCGGACAAGATGCTGCCAGCCCGTCTCATCGGTTATCCGGATGCCCATCGTTACTGTTTAGGCGCCAACTTCGAAACGCTGCCGGTCAATCGGCCCAAATGCAGGTGCACACTTACAATCGCGACGGCTTCATGCGCGCCGACGAAAACGGCGGCGACAGCCCGAACTACGAGCCCAACAGCTTCGGCGGTCCCGTCGAAGACCCGCGTTACCGCGAGCTGCCCTACAAGATTTCGGCGAGGTCAATCGCTACAACCACAGAGAAGGAAACGACGATTACAAACAGGCCGGCGACCTTTTCCGCCTGATGTCCAAGGCGGACAAACAAGCGCTCATCAGCAACCTTGCCGGTCACATGAAGGGCATTCCTGAATGCATCGCCAGGCTCCGGATCGAGCACTTCACCAAAGCCGATCCGGCATACGGCCGGGGCGTGGCGGAAGCCCTCGGGCTGGCAGTAGCGGAAGAGGTGGCATCGGTTTAAGGTGGCCCCACCGCTTCACCGCGGAGACGTGGAGTTCGCCGAGAAAGCGCGGAGGAAACACAGAGAAAAACTCTCTGGATCTTCTCTGCGTTGCCTCAGTGAACTCCGCGTCTCCGCGGTGAAAGCAGGGCCCGCTCAGAATTTGAATCGAATGCCTCCCCACGCGCCGATCGGAGCGCCGGGCGCGAAGAAGGTTGTGGTTCGAATGGGGTAGTTCCCGCCGGCCGCGGGAAATGGCTGGCCCACGAAGTTTCCGGCATTGTCAAACGGCGTGGGACCCAGTTGCGCGGCCGTGTAGTAATGGTGGTCGAGCAGGTTGTCGATCTGGACGAACAACTGGACTCGTCTTTGCACCTGATAGTGCGCCCCCAGATTGACCACTCCGTAGCCGGGCGAGAATCCCGGGCCGAGGTAATAGATCCCGTCCGGCTGGTCCTGGTTGTTTTCGTTGCCGCGGGCGTAGGAACGTCCCACGGCAGAGAAGTCGAGATCCACCGAGATCTTCGCGCTGGGCCGATACTCGGCGAACGCCTTGAAAATATTGCGGGGAATCTGCGGGATCCGGTCGCCCGGCTGGACCGTGATGTTGCCGTCCATTCCCGGTCCGCCGTCGTTAGTGCTGTTGCTCCCTCCGTCGATGATCTGGGAACTCTGATAGGTCGCGGCGAGAAACGTGTAATTGCCGCCGAGGGTGAACTTACCAACTTGCGCGCTGAGATTGGCTTCGGCGCCCTGGCGGCGGGTCTGGCCGAAGTTGGTGAAGTAACCGAAGCCGGTCTGTTCCGAGGCGACGAACAGCAGATCGTTGTAGTTTTCTCCGCGGAACCAGCCCGCGCTCCAGCGCAGGTTACTTTCGAGCCTACCCCGTACGCCGGCTTCGAGCGTCCTGGTCACGACTTGCTTCAGGGGAGGATCGCTGACCAGGGCGTTCGGCAAATTGCACGGCTCGGTAGGATCGGCGCAGCCCAGCTCGATGGCCGTGGGCGCGCGGCTGGCTTCGCTGTAACTGAAATACAGGCTGGCGAGCGGGGTCGGGCTGTAAGTGAGACCCACGGCCGGATTGAAACGTTCGAAGACATATTGGCCATTGAGAGAGCCGCGCACACCCGCCACCGTGGCGGGCGGCAGGCGGTCGACGTTGTCGATGGGCGTACGGTTGTAGCGGCCGGAAAACGTGAGCGCCAGGGACTTGCCGAGGTTGAGCGTGTCGGTGGCATACAGGCTGAAGGTGTTGATGTTCCCGTGCAAATCCACGCGCATGTCCACGGGAACGCCGTCCTGGGTGGTGCTGCCGTCGGCGAACGAATCGATCGGAGTCACCGTGATGCGGTCGGGATTCAGATAGCCGAACTGAGATCCCTGTTGGAACGTCATGCTGCTGCGGTCATAGGCCGCACCCGCCGTGACATGATTGTGCGCGACCAGCCAGGAGGCCTGCCCGGCGAGGCCGTAATTGTGCTGTTTGGTGAAGGTATTGGTGACGATGCCGGTGCAAGTCAAGATCGGCTCGGCGTGTTCCAACCCCTGGGCGATGCAGGCCCAATAGGGAAACGGCTCGGTCGCGGCGTTGCCGGTGGTAGGAAAGCCGGTGTAGCCGGCGGCGGTCAGCGCAGCGATGTCCGCAGCGGAGAGATTATACAGAGATCCACCGAACGATTGCGAGTTGATATCGCCGTTGGTGGTATCGGCGCGGATGTAACGGAAATAGGCGTTGCCGGAGAAGGCCAGGTTGTTCGAGACGTTATGGCGCAGGCTGAGATTGAAAGACGGAGAGCGGTTCCAGGTGATATCGGGAATGCTGTAGACGCTGCGGTAGTCCTGCTCGAGAGACCGGAAGTCCTGGAGGCCGTTGCCGGTCAGCCAGTTATCGGCGTAGGCGAAGCTCAGCCTGAGGGTGGTGTTGCCATGCTGCCATCCCAGTTTTCCGAATGACTGGCGAACCTCCGATGGGGAGTATTCGCGCCAGCCGTCCTCGCGGAACAGATTGCCGGCGAGATACCAGCTCAGTCCTCTGGCATTGGAGCCGCCGTACTGGGCCTCGACCGCCCGGCGGCCGAAACTGCCTCCGCTCACCGCTATCGAGAGGCCGGGAGCGGTGTGGCCGTCCTTGGTCTCGATGGACACCGCGCCGCCCAGGGTGTTGAGGCCGAACAGCGGATCGGACCCCGGCATCAGGGCGACCTCCTCTATGGCGATCTTGGGGATCAGGTCCCACGCCACAATATCGCCAAACGGCTGGTTCTGCCGGACACCGTCCATATAGACCGAGATGCCCTCCGGGGTTCCCAGCAGCGGGGACGCCGTGTAGCCCCGGTAGTTCACGTCGGGCTGGTAGGGATTCTCCTGGTTCTGGTTGATGTGGATTCCGCTGAGCCGCTGGTTCAAGAGATCGGAGAGATCGAGCGCGCCGGTCTGCTCCAGGTCGTGCGCGCCGGCCGTCTGGACCGGTGCGGGGATCTCATCCAGCGGCAGATCGGTTCCCGGGAGCGGAGTGGCCGCGACCACTTCCACTCTGGCAGCCTGCCTCGCCAGCGCGAGCGTCACGGTACGCGAGATGGGCTCCTGCGACTCCACGTCGATGAGCACCGATTGAGGGGCGAATCCACTCCTAAGAACCTCCAGCCGGTAACGGCCATAGGGCAAGTTTGCGAAACGATAGGCGCCGTGCGCGTCCGTCCGGTAGGTTCGCTCCCGCCGTCCGCCGGACAGATCCCGCAACCTTCCCGACGCCTCCATGGGAGCGCCCGAGGAGTCCTGGATCTGAAGCCGGATTTCACCCGCCGGGCCTTGTGCCCGCAGCATGGAGGCGGCTACCAGAAGCACCAGGGAGAACGCGGCCACCCCTCTGTTGGGGCTCCTTCCGAGTGCGTCCATACTGTGGAATTCCCCGGAGGGTCTCCTTGTTCAGCCTTTTTTGGAAGTGGGCCAGGGAATCTGCCGGCTGCTACGCGCCGTGGCACTTCTTGTATTTCTTTCCGCTGCCGCAGGGGCATGGGTCGTTGCGGCCCACCTTCTGACCCGCCACTACCTGACGGGGGCCGTTGGAGTCATCGCCTCCGAATTGCAGCGCCGCCAATTCCCGCTCCTTCTTGCGCTGAATATTGCGCGTGAAGTCTTCGAAGGTGTTCTTGGCGGCCAGGCGCTTTTCCTCGTCGGGCTCGGCCTGGATGCTCCTGGGGCCACTCTTCAGGGCGCCCCCGGGACCCTGCGGCTCCGCGGCTTCCTCTTCCTCGTCTTCGTCGGTCGGGAAGGGCAGCACCGGACCGGCGCTGGTGGTCACCTGAAGGAAATACAGGTAGCGGACCGTCTCGTCCTCGATGCGGTCCATCATGGCGGTGAACAGCTCGTAGGATTCCTTCTTGTATTCGACCAGCGGATCCTTCTGCCCGTAAGCGCGGTTGCCGATCCCCTGCTTGAGCTCGTCCATCGACAACAGGTGGTCCTTCCACTGGTTGTCGATCACCTGCAGCATGACGATGCGCTCGGTCTGCCGCATCACGTCCGGACCCACCAGGTCTTCCTTCTCCTGGTACTTCAGCTTGAGCCGGTCGAAGATCTGGTCGGCCAGCTCGATGCGCGTCAGGTTGCCCAGATCGGCCAACTCGATCCTGGCGCCGAACTGGCTCAACACGTCGTTGCGCAGGGTGTTGAGGTCCCACAGGTCGGGGTGCTTGGCCTCGGAGCAGCGCATGTCGATGTACTGCTCGACGATGCCGCGCACCATATCCATGATGCGTTCCTTCTGGTCCACGCCTTCCAGCAACTGGCGGCGCATCCCGTACACCGCCTGGCGCTGCTTGTTGTTGACGTCGTCGTATTCCAGGAGGTGTTTGCGGGCCTCGAAATTCTGCATTTCGACGGCTTCCTGGGCCTTGGCGATGCGCCGCGTGATGAGCTTGGACTCGATCGGGACATCCTCTTCCATGCCCAGCCGCAGCATCAGTTTCTGCATGCGCTCGCCGCCGAAAATGCGCAGCAGGTCGTCCTGCAGGGAGAGGAAGAAGCGCGAGCTGCCGGGGTCGCCCTGGCGGCCGGCGCGTCCGCGAAGCTGGTTGTCGATGCGCCGGGATTCGTGACGCTCGGTGGCCACGATGTGCAACCCGCCCAGGCCGGTCACCTGGTCGTGTTCCACGTCGGTCTCGGCTTTGAAGCCGCTGAAAATCTCGTCCCACTTGTCGCGGCGCACGCGGTAGAACTGGTCGTGGTGCGTGAAGAAGTAGAAGTGCTCGTCGGCCACGTACTGGGCTTCTTCGGCGGAAAGACGCTCCGCCACCTTCTCCTTGAGGCAGGCGTCCTTGGTCATGAACTCGGGATTGCCGCCCAGCAGAATGTCGGTGCCGCGGCCGGCCATGTTGGTGGATACCGTGACCGCGCCCTTGCGCCCGGCCTGGGCCACGATGGAGGCTTCGCGCTCGTGATTCTTGGCGTTCAGGACTTCATGCTTCACGCCCATCCGCCGCAGAATGCCCGATAGTTTCTCCGACTTCTCCACCGAGATGGTGCCCACCAGGACCGGCTGGCCGCGGCCGTTCAACTCCTTGATCTCCTTGGCCGCGTTGCGGAACTTCTCCTCTTCGGTGCGGTACACCACGTCCTGGTTCTCGATGCGGATCAGGGGGCGGTTGGTGGGGATGACGTTGACGTCCAGATTATAGATTTTCTGGAATTCGGCCGCTTCGGTTTCCGCCGTACCGGTCATTCCGGACAGCTTCTTGTACATGCGGAAATAATTTTGGAAGGTGATGGTGGCGAGGGTCTGGTTCTCGCGCTGGATCTTGACGCCTTCATGGGCCTCGACGGCCTGGTGCAGACCGTCGGACCAGCGCCGGCCGGGCATCAGGCGGCCGGTAAACTCGTCGACGATGATCACTTCAGGACCCTCATCGCCGTCCTTCACCACGTATTCGCGGTCGCGCACGTAGAGCACGTGGGCCTTCAAGGCCGCCTCCACGTGGTGCTTCCACTCGATGGTCTCGAGGCTGTAGATGTCGGCAAGCCCCAGCAGTTTGGCGGCCTTGTCAAAACCCTCTTCGGTGAGCGCGACGGCGCGGTGCTTTTCGTCGATGGTGTAGTCGCCGGTGGTGTACTTCTCGCCCGGCTCGCGGCCTTCGATCACCTCGCCGCGGACCAGTTTCGGAATGATGCGGTTGGCCTTGTAATACTTGTCGGTGGATTCCTCGCTGGGGCCGGAAATGATCAGCGGCGTGCGGGCTTCGTCGATCAGGATGGAGTCCACTTCGTCGACGATGCCGTAGTGGTGGACGCGCTGCACGCAATCCTCGATGCGGAACTTCATGTTGTCGCGCAGGTAATCGAAGCCGAACTCGTTGTTGGTGCCGTAGGTGATGTCGGAGCCGTAGGCCTCCTTGCGCTCGCCGTCGTCCAGGTCGTGGACGATCACGCCCACGCGCAGGCCCAGGGATTTGTAGAGGCGGCCCATCCACTCGGAGTCGCGTTTGGCCAGGTAATCGTTGACCGTGATGACGTGCACGCCCTTGCCTGCCAGGGCGTTGAGGTAGGAGGGCAGGGTGGCGACCAGGGTCTTGCCCTCGCCGGTCTTCATTTCGGCGATTTTGCCGCGGTGGAGGACCATGCCGCCGATCAACTGCACGTCGAAATGGCGCATATTGAGCACGCGGCGACCGGCTTCGCGGACCACCGCAAAGGCTTCCACCAGCAGGTCGTCCAGGGGGGCGCCTTGCGCGATGCGTTCTTTGAATTCGATGGTTTTGGCGGCGAGGTCGATATCGGAGAGCTTTTGGGTGGCCGGCTCCAGGTCGTTGATGGCGGCCACCGTGGGCAGCATACTTTTGACCTCGCGCTCGTTCTTGGTGCCGAAGACTTTCGCCAGAATGGTGTCGACAATCATGAAAGGGTCTCGGGGGCGCCCTCTGGGGGCCCTATGGGGGGCGCCCTTATGGGCCCGGCTACCGCAATTCCTATTTTACTCTCATAGGGAAGACGGACGGGGGGACAGCGGCTTAACCCGGCACGTCGACCGGCGGGGCTCGGTTTCCACCGCGGAGGAAGCGGAGGAATCGCGGAGAAAGAGCGGAGAAAGTGGGCAAGGGAAGACAAGGACGAGGGCCGACGTTTCGAGCGGCGGATTTCGGGTGTGCAGGTCAGTCCGGATTCCCGGACCAGCGGCAGATCTCCCGAGGTAAGCTCGATTGCCTTCCCCGCACAACCGCCGGATTTGCAACCAGTGCCTTTGATGGATATGGACTTCGCGATCATCAGCCCGCCCGTCCGGCACCGCATGCCTCAGATCCGGTTCTGGTACATCGGCTTGTGCCTTTGCTCCGCGCTTCTTTCAGACCCTCCGTCGCCGGAACGCCCTTGCGCTTCGCTATGACTTCACCTCCATCAGGTTGTCAAGGGGACTTTCACAGATTTTCACCCACACCCACGAGCCGTCGAACATGCTCGGCACAAAAGGGCGGGCCACCAGGGTCCGCCGATACTCGATTCGAAGGTAGCACGGGGCGGAAGGAATTCGGCAGTTTGGCCGTATGCGAGCGGGCCGCTGCGGACGGCCTGCCGTCCAAATCGGGCCTCCCGGCAGCTACGCTGCTGGCGGGCCAAGCTTTGGTGTAGCCATATTCATTCCAAGTATGGCGGGGCCTTGCTCACCCATTCGGAATCTCGACAACACTTACACGGGGAAAAGACCACGGCACGGAGACGCGGAGGCGGAGAGAGAGAAGACGGAGATCGAGGGCTATTCCTCCCGCTGTGTGCCGAGGTAGCGGCTGGCCAGGGCCGATTCGGCAACGGCGGAAGCGAACACGAGCAGCATGACGTACCACCAGAGGGTTTGCGGCGTCTTGTGGGGCGCGGCCGGGCCGGGCGCCGAGGCTTCCTGTGAAGTTTGGCCGCCTTTGCCCTGCCACAAAGCCAAAACATCGCCGGGAATCACGTCGAGGTTGGATTCCTTGGGATCGGGGTTGACGCCGACTTCATCCTGGCGGCCATTGGCGAGGCGGAGCTGGTAATAGCCGGCCTCGGTGAGCTGGAACGACTGGGCGGAGGCGGCCTCGCCCAGGGTGAGCGGGCGCTTCCCTTCGGGGTCGGTGACCTCGACGCCTTGGGCTTGTTCCTTGGCATTGCGGAGCTCCAGGTAGGCGTCCACCGGGCGGGCGCCGCCCTGGCGTTCGCTGCCCGCCAGATAGCGCGCGGTCTGCTCGATGAAGGGGACGAAGGCGGGCTGCAAGGGGAAATCGTTGGTGAGGTTGTCGAGCCCGGAGGTGAACAGGACCACGCGGCCCTCGCCGATGCGCTTCTCCAGCAAGAGCGGCGTCTGGTCGCTCAGGCGAACGATCACGCGAGCGTCGCCGGGATCGACCTCCAGAGCGTAGAAAAACTTCACGCCCGGCCAGCCGCCGGCCTTCGCCACGGCGGGGTAGGAGGAGTCGCTGGAGCCGACCGCCATGTAACGATCGGGAACGCGGCTGTAGTCGCGGGTCTCGACGATGCGCGCGCCGAAAATAGGAATCTGCAAGCGGCCGCCCGCGGAGGTGCCGGCGGCGATGAGGAGACTGCCGCCGGAGCGCACGTACCCGGTGAGGGAATTTTCCAGAAGCGAAGGCAGCGAATTGAGATCGGAAAGAACCATGAAAGCGTAATTGGACGGCTGACGGTCGGCGGCCTCGTTGACGGCGATCGACTCCAGGATGAAGGCCGATTGCGCGGCCGCCGACAGCGCGGCGCCGACGTAGAGCGGCGAACGGTTGTCGCCGTAGTTATGGATCAGCAAGGCTTTTTGCGGGTCGGAACGCTGGACGGCAAAGCGGCGGAGGTCGTCGGCCGGGAAGGCGTCGGCGCTGTCGATCTTGACCTCGCAGCGGCTGAAGCCGTAGGGCACTTCCAGCGCGGGGAAGTCGACGGTGGCCCGTCCGTTGGCGGGGACCGCTACCGTCCTGGCGGCGGTGGTCATGCCGTTCACGACGAGCGACGCGGTGCGTTGGGCGGCGGGAGTGCCGTAGCCGGCAATCACGGCTTGTACGCGAACCGGCTTGGCGTCCTTGCCCCAGACTTGTCCGGGGGCATCCACCGATTCGACCGTCCAGTTGGGTTGGGCCTTGGTGACTAGGGCATGCGTCACCAGTTGGACGTTGGCGGGCAGCGCCATGTCGGAGAAGGTGGCGGCCAGGTCGCTGCGCTGCATGTCGCTAAACAGATGCAGCTCGATGGGAGTACGGATCGACGAGGCCATGGCGCGCACGGCCCGCGCCAGCTCGCCGAAGTTGCCGTGGCCATCGCCGGGCTGAATGGATTGCACAGCGGCACGCAACGCCGATTGATCCTCAATGGGTTGGGTCATGAGCCGCAGTTGCGAGCCAAACGCCGCCACCTGGGCGCGGGCGGCGCCCTTTACGGAAAGCACGCTCATGGCCGCGGCTTTGGCATCGGCCAGCCTGGTATCGCCAACGCCGGTTCCGGCCCTCATGCTGAAGGAGTTGTCGACCACCAGCAGCACCAGGCGGGCGCTGGCGAGGGTGGCCGTGTTGCGATTGATGAAGGGATTGGCGAAGGCCAGAATCAACAGCAGCAGCAACACCAGGCGCAGCGACAGCAGCAGGAAATAGCGGAGGCGGCGATGACGGGTGGAGCTTTGGGTGCGCGATTCAAACAACATCAACGAGCTGACCGCCTTGGGCATGCGGGTTTGCCGCTTCAACAGATGCAGGTAGACCGGCAGCGCAAGGCCCGCCAGGCCGGCCAGGAACCAGGGCGCGAAGAGTCCCATTTAATCGCGGCCTCCGCGCAGGGTGAGGTATTCGCGCAGAGCTTCGTCGAGTGGCCGGTCGGTCATGAGCAGGTAGTAGCCCATGCCCGCGGCCTGGGTATGATCGCGCAAGTCGGCCAGATGCGCCTGGATTTTTTCCCGATACTCATGCTTGGTGTAATCGGGGGTGACCTCTAGATGCTCCTGGGTCTCCAGGTCAACCAGGATGGACGGGCCGCTCAACTTGGGACGCACGTCCTCGGGGTCGAGGACGTGGAACAAGACCACCTCGTTGCCGCGGAAGCGCAGCGGCTCGATGGTGCGGACGATGCTCTCGGGCGACTCCCAGAAGTCGGAGACGATCAGCACGATGCCGCGGCGCTTCAGGAACTCCTGGAAGTAGCGCATGGGCTTCGAGAAATCGGTGCGGGCGCGAGCTTCGGCCTGATTCAGACCGGCCAACAGACGATGCAACTGGCCCTGGCGGGTGGAGGGGCGGATATAGTTGCGGATCTCGTCGTCGAAGGTAATCAGGCCGGCGGCATCGCGCTGGCCGTGGATGGCCAGATAGAAGAGCGAGGCGGCGAGGAAGCGGGCGTAGTCCATTTTGTTGACGCGATGGGAGCCAAACTGCATGGAGTTGCTGGCGTCGAGCAAGATGGTCAGCACGCTGTTGGTTTCGCCGCGATAGCGCCTTAGATATAACCGCTCGGTGCGGGCGTAGATGTTCCAATCGACGTGGCGAAGATCGTCGCCGGGACTATAGGCGCGATATTCGGCGAACTCCTGGCTGAAACCAAAGTCGGGGGAGCGGTGCAGGCCGGCGACGAAGCCATCGACCACGGTCTTGGCGACCAGATCGAGGCCGGAGATGCCGGCGAGGATGGAGGGATCGAGGAAGCGCTGTAGCATAATCAGCTAAACGCCGCCCGCCACTTTCTCCCGTTCTGAAATGACCCCCTGCCGCTTGGCAGCGGTGGACGATTCTAATTTGCGGAACATCGGGAACATCGGCCAATTCTTCCTGTGGAGTGGAGAGTACTCCGATTATAAACGACTTCTGCTGGTAGCCAAAAGCCATCGCCCTCCCTGGAAAACAACCCGCTCGCCTACCGTCCCGTCCAACCATCGGCCGGGGAAAAACCCAATTTCGGGCCTGCCTTCGGGATAGCATTTCCATACTTTACCCATAACCCCGGACATCCCCCTCCCGCGGTTTCGTTCAACGACCGTTTTCATCACCGGGCGGGCTCCGGCGTTGTCTGCTGTCCCGCCCTTTCGTGCCGGCCCGCCCATGAAAATTTATGCGTTCGCAAACTTCGCTAACTTTCTTTATTCTTCCAACTCTAATCGTTTCAACCGCTTACCGTCACGCGCTGTGTTCTCCACCGCCGCCCTCCGCCTGCCCGCCGGATACAATATTGCTTCGGGGGGGCTTCGCGAGAGCGAATTGACCCCGAGGAAAGCAGATTCCGGGACATGATGTCCCGTGCTCCCTCGGTTAACTCTTCTGTTTTCAACAAAGCCTCCCAAATTTCGGGACATTGATGTCCGGAATGGGTTCGTTATGCAAGAGAGCTACGCGTGGAAGTGCCACTCCCAGTCCAGTCGGGTCATTTCAAATGCCTGTGGTCCAGGCCGTGTCGTTCCCCCGATCCGGTCTACATTCCACCCCGCCCGCGCCCGCCGCGCCGTCCGGGCTTCGAGGCGGGGTCTTCGCCTGAAAACGTCAGCGTCACGTCAACCGTGTGGGCCTTCTCGTTGAGCTTGGTGTCCGCCTTGGTCTTGCCCAGGTGGTCGAAGAAGCCTTCTTCCCGCACGCGCTTCAGGAACAGGTCGGGATAGTCGGGATTGAAGGGGTTGCCCGGCTGCATGGTCCAGATGCGCTTCATCTCCGCTTCGCCTTCCAGGTCCAGACCCACCAGCGTCAGTTTGCCCATATGGAACTGCGGCCCGGCCTCCACGGCAATGAATACGTCTTCCGACTTTTTGTCGTCGTCGATCTTGCGGTGCGTGGTCAAGTGCGCGTCCATGTAGCCGGCGTGGCGCAAAACCACGCGCATCTTTTCCAGCCCCTCGTTGATGCGCTCCAGATCGGCCACATCGTGAGTTTTGAAATCGGCCTCCGCCAGCAACGTCGACTTGTCCATCGGGCAGGGGTCGTCGATGGCGATCTTGCCCAGCTCGTAGCTCTCGCCCTCGTCAACGGTCACGAACACGTGGATGCCTTTCACGTCGGTTACCGGCTCGGTGCGCAGCTTGGTGAAGGACACCCGCACCCGCCCACGCGCCTCGTAAACCGGCCGCACCGAGGCGTTCAGGATGGCGCGGAAGCTGTCCTCGGTGTAAGGCGCACCGATGCCCGCGCCCGCGATGGCCTCGCGCAGGGCGTTTTGCGGGACGATCTGGTTGCCTTCGAAGGTCACCTGCGCCACCGCCGGCAGGTCGCGCGCCGGGCGGAACAGGATCACCCACTCTGGCCCATCCGGCATCAGCATGCCCTGCATCTTCTCGTCCGGCTCGCCCTTCGACGCCACGAACTCCTGCACCCACTTGGCGTAGCGCTCCAGGACCGGCTGAGTGGCCGCCAGCTTGTCCGAAAGGAACAGCGGATCCTTGGAGCGGAGGTTCGCTACCAGGTCCTTTTCGGAAACGTGGAGCTCCTCGAACCGCACCGGATAGGCCTGCTGCACCTCGGTCACCTCGAAGGTGGCGGCGTACCCGTGGCCTTTGCCCGGCTCGAACCGGTATCCCACGGTTTCAAAAGCGCCCGAAGCCACCAGGCGGTCGCGAGCCGCGTCGAACTCCGGCTTGCCGGCCACCTGTCCGACCTTCAGCCCCACCACTGTCAGAATCTGATCGCGGGAGTAGATGTGATTTCCCGTCACCGCCAGGCTCTCGATTGGCCATTTGGCGGGCGCCGGCGCGGCCGGGGCGCCCTTGGGGCCCTGCCCGGCCTTACCTTGGGCGAATCCGGCCCAGGGCGCCAGCATCAGAACAACCAGCAGCCATCTCATGTATTTATCCTAGACGCATCGGGTTCCACCCCGGTGACACAGGTCGAAATGAAAAAGTCGTCGCGCCGAACGTGGTTTTAGAATTCGGGGGCTTTTCTGGAACTGTGCCGGAAATGCAAGATCCCTACGACATTGGGGCTTTCTTGAGGCGCCTGGCGACCGGACTGCCGATGTACGGGAAGTCCCTCAGAAGACCGACGTGGTTGAGAATAGCGTTGCCGAACCGTTCAGCGGTCGCCGGGAAGTTGAACCAGGAGTACTCGAGGATGTCCTCGAAATCGGCTAACGCCGGGTCTGAGATTTGAACTTGGAAATCCACTTTGGGATCATTTCCCGTACCTCTTCGAGGGGAACGGTACGGCCCTCGTCGGCGGCTTTGATGCCCCGATCGACGGCGGCCAAAGTTTGAGTGGCAATCCCGACTTCTTCGGTCGCGGGGACTTGGATCTGGAGGTCAACCATACCCCTACATTAGGCCGGACCAGCGGGTTGCGCAAACGGGTAGTGTCCTGAACGGGTAGTGTCCTGATGTTGCGTTGAAGGCCATGAACCACTTGAGCCACTCCCGGCCCAAGGCCCTGATCGTAGTTGAACATTCGAGTGCGATCGTACCAGAGTGCTATTCTTAGGCCCACCAAGATCGGCAACGCAACATTAGGACACTACCCGCAAACGGATTGTTAAAGGATCGATTCATGCCCGATTTCGTGCTGCACTGATGATCCGATCCGGCAAAGCGCGCCGCAAGCCACCAGCCGGCCGTGAGCCACGCCGAACTCCGGCTTGCCGATCGTCAGCCCACCACCGTCCGGCCCGGCTGTCGGGCTGCCCAGCCTTCGTTGGAGGCGCGCGCGAATCCGGGCCAGGGCGCCAGCATCAGAACAATCAGCAGCCATCTCATGTATTTATCCTAGGCGCACCCGGTTCCCGCCTGGTGACACGGGTAGAATGAAAAAAGTGCCATACGATCTGATTGTCATCGGGAGTGGTCCCGGCGGCTACTCCGCAGCCATCCGCGCCGGCCAGTACGGACTGAAAACCGCCCTCGTCGAACG
This sequence comes from Bryobacteraceae bacterium, assembly GCA_052144935.1. Classification (GTDB taxonomy): domain Bacteria; phylum Acidobacteriota; class Terriglobia; order Bryobacterales; family Bryobacteraceae; genus JOPF133. Next base: position 9,296 of record JBKQPR010000370.1, on the reverse strand, counting down.
CCAGCCGAGACTCGGCGGAACCTGCCTCCTGGTGGGGTGCATTCCCACCAAGGCGCTGCTCCACACCGCCGATGTGTGGGAGCACTTCGAGCAGTCCGAAAGGGACGGCATTCTATGCGAGAATCCACGCCTCGATTATCCCAAGGTGAAGGGGCGCAAAGACGATATCGTCACCAAGCACTCCAACGGCGTGGCCTTCCTTTTGAAACGCGCCAAGGTGGAGCGCATCTCGGGCTACGCCACGCTCCTGGGCGGCGGCAAGGTGGAGGTGAAGTCGGACGCCGGCGTGCAAACGCTGGAGGCCAGGAACATAATCATCGCCACCGGTTCGGAGGCCCGCATGCTGCCGGGTCTGGATCCCGACTCCGAATTCATCCTCACCAACATCGAGATTCTGGACCTCAACTCGGTGCCGAAAAGCCTCGCCATTATCGGCGCGGGCGCCGTGGGAGTGGAGTTCGCTTCCATCTTCAAGCGCTTCGGCACCGAGGTGACCGTGATCGAGATGCTGCCGCGCGTGGTGCCCGTGGAAGACGAAGACATTTCCAAGGAGCTGGAGCGGAATTTCCGCAAGCAGAAGATCCGCGTGGAAACCGGCGCGCGCGCCGAAAACATCCAGAAGACCGGCAGCGGCGTGAAGCTGACGCTCACCACCAAGGACGGCAGACAGGAAACCCTGGAAACCGAAAAACTGCTGGTGGCGGTGGGCCGCAAGCCCAACACCGATAAGATCGGCCTGGAGAACACCAAGGTGGAGTTGGACCGCGGCTTCATCAAGGTGAACGAACACCAGCAGACCGCCGAGCCGGGCGTCTACGCCATCGGCGACGTGGTGGCCGGCACGCCGCAACTGGCCCACGTGGCCACCCGCGAGGGCATGATCGCGGTGGCCCACATGGCCGGCAAGCCCGCCGTGCCCATCAACAAGAACCGCATCCCCGCCTGCACCTATACCGAACCGGGCATCGGCAGCGTGGGGCTGACCGAAGCGCAGGCCAAAGCGCAGGGCCGCAAGGTAAACGTGGGCCGCTTCCCGTTCGCCGGCGACAGCCGCGCCACCATCCTGGGCCATCATGAGGGCTTTGTTAAGGTAGTGGCCGACGAGCAGCACGGCGAGATACTGGGCGTCCACATCATTGGGCCGGAGGCCTTCGAGCTGATCGGCGAGGCGGTGGCGGCCATGGAGGCCGAAGCCACCGTGGAGGTGATGATGCAGACCATCCACGCTCACCCCACGCTGTACGAGGCCGTGGGCGAGGCCTTCAACGCGGTCTACGGTCTATCCATCAATGCGTAAGTGCGTGGTGCGGGAACTCGGCCGCATGGAGTACGGCGCGGCATTCGATCTGCAGCGGCAGCTCGTCGAGGCGCGCAAGGAGGGCGGCGTGCCCGATCAGCTTCTGCTGGTGGAGCATCCGCACGTCATCACCCTGGGCCGCAACGGCCACATGGACAACCTGCTGGCCAGCGAACGCGTGCTGGCCCGCGCGGGCATTGCCTTCTACCCCACCGACCGCGGCGGCGATATCACCTATCACGGCCCCGGCCAGCTTGTGGGCTATCCCATCCTCGATTTGCGCGAGTGGCGGCGCGATGTGGGCGCTTACGTGCGCGGCATCGAGCAGGCGATCATCGACACCCTGGCCGATTACGGCATCGCGGCCGCGCGCATTCCCAAGCTGACGGGAGTCTGGGTGGGAGAACGCAAGATCGCCGCCATCGGAGTGCATTTGAGCCGCTGGATCACCTCGCACGGCTTCGCCTTGAACGTGCACACCGATTTGAGCTATTTCCAGTACATCGTTCCCTGCGGGCTTGCCAAGCCGGTTGCTTCGATGGCGCAGCTTGGCGTGCGCGCGAGACTGGAAGAGGTTTCCCGAAGCCTGGCCGGACATTTTGGCCGCGTTTTCGATTGCGAGATGCTGCTGGAGGAGGCGCCCTGTGCGCCCATCCTCGCAACTCACGAAAGAGAGAACTGAACATGACCGACGTAGTGATGCCCCAGATGGGCGAAAGCATTGTAGAAGGGACGTTGACCAAATGGCTGAAGAAGCCGGGCGAGCGCGTGGAGCGGGACGAGCCGCTGTTTGAAATCTCCACCGACAAGGTGGATACCGAGATCCCCTCGCCGGCCGCGGGCACGCTCTCCGAGGTCCTGGTGGAAGAGGGTAAGACGGTGGGGATCAACACCGTGGTGGCGCGCATCGAGGAGGGCGGCGGGACTGGGAAACCGGCCGCCGCGCCGCCGGCCGCGGTACCCCCAAAGGCAACCGCCGCCCAGGTGGCCATCCCGCCGGCGCCCGTTCCGCAGCAGGTGGAAGCTGCCGCGCCCGCGGCCGCTGCCCCTCCCGCCGCCGCGCCTCCCGCGCCGCTCACGGGGAGCGCGCCCGCCGCGCCCCCCGCACCAGAGCCCGAGCCCGCCCCCGCGCCGGCCGAGCCCGCCGGTCCCCTCTCGCCGCTGGTGCGCAAGATGGCGCGCGAGAACAATATCGACCTGGCCCGTGTGCAAGGCACCGGCGCGGGCGGACGCATCACCAAGCAGGACGTGGAGGCTTATCTGGCGCAGGGCCCAGCGGGCGCCCCGGCTGCCCCGGCTCGGCCAACTCGCGCCCTACCGCCCGTGGCACCCGCGCCGCCCCCCGCAATGCCCGCTCCACCACCCCCGGCCCCGCCCGCAGCCGCCGCTCCGGGCCCAGTGGGCGGGGCGCCCTCAGGGCCCGTCGCCGGGCAGGCCCGCACACGCATCGAGCCGCTGAGCACCATGCGCGCCAAGATCGCCGAGCATATGGTGATGTCCAAGCGCACCTCGGCGCACGTCACCACGATTCATCGCGTGGACATGACGAGAGTGGCCCGCATGCGCGAGCGCCACAAGGCCACCTTCCAGGCCAATTACGGCTTCTCGCTCACCTACCTGCCGTTCATCGTGCGGGCGTCGGTGGTGGCGCTGCGCCAGTATCCGCTGCTCAACGCCTCGCTCGATGGCAACAACATCGTCTACCACAACGACATCAACATCGGGATCGCGGTGGCGCTGGAGAACGGTCTGATTGTGCCGGTGATCCGCGCCGCGGACGAGAAGAACGTGCTCGGCCTGCAACGCGCCATCGTGGACCTGGCCACGCGCTCGCGAGCCCGTCAGCTCAAGCCCGACGAAGTGCAGGGCGGCACCTTCTCCATCACCAATTTTGGCAGCTTCGGCAGCCTGGTCGGCACGCCCATCATCAACCAGCCGCAAGTGGCGATTCTGGGCGTCGGCACGGTGGACAAGACCCCTGTGGTGATCGATGACGCCATCGCCATCCGCTCGATCTGCCACCTCTCGCTGAGCTTCGACCACCGCCTGATCGATGGCGCGCTGGCCGACCAGTTCATGACCCGGCTCAAGCAGGTGCTGGAGGGCTGGTCGGAAGAAGTGCTGTAAGGCAGGCTGGCCCCGGTGCCTCGCGGATGAGGGTCGCTTGACAGCGGGCCGTTGCTGCCCTTACTCGGAAGCACAGCTTTCTCAGGTTGCCAGTCACGCAGGCACCGGCGCCGAGCAACTGGTACAAGGATGCCGCCTTACGCGTGCTCGAAGACGACACACGTTTTCGGGCCGCTGTGCGGAGAGGCATCGCACTGGCCGACCGCGGGGAATTCATCGAAGAGGAAGAAATGGACGAGCGCTTCCGGCGGATACGAGCGCTTCCGGCGGATGTTTGAGTCTTGATGCGAATCCGCTGGACCTTGGAAGCCGCCGCGGACCTCGAAGCCATCAAGGGATACCTCAAAGAGCACTACCCGCATTTTGCGCTGCCAACTATGCCCAAGTTGTATGACGCTGCCCGCTCCCTGAAAACCTCCCCATACTGTTTCCGCATCGGCCGCGCGGCGCAGGACAGGCGTAGCGGTCGAAATTCCGTGCCCCGCACCACCTCGGGCCGAGCCCTTTTGTTACACGAACCGTCCAACCTCCTAAGCTATACTCGCTCTGAGAGGCAGAAAATAACGATGAAACGTACCTTGATGTACACGCTCGCCATTGCCGCCGTCGCGGCGCTCGCCGTGGCGCAAGTGAAGCCGCGCACGCAAGGCAATACCCAAAGTCCGGCCCGTGAGACTCACGTCACCCTCGCCGGCAAAACCATCAGCATCAGCTATTCGGCGCCGTCAATGCGCGGGCGCAAGATCTTCGGCGCGGGCGGCCTGATCAGTGGTGACCCCACTTATCCCGTCTGGCGCGCCGGAGCCGACGACGCCACCACCATCCACACCGACGCCGCTTTGGACCTCAAGGGTCTGGCCGTGCCCGCCGGCGACTACTCTTTGTTCGTGGCCCTGGATGCCAACCCGTGGCAGCTCATCGTCAACAAGCAGACCGGGCAATGGGGCCTGAGCTACAAGAAGGAGATGGACCTCGGCCGCGTAGCCATGACGATCGCCAAACCCGCCGCGCCCATCGAGACGTATAAGATGACGCTTTCGAGCGAGGGCGGGAACCGGGGCAAGCTCACCCTGGAATGGGAGAACGTGATCGCCAGCGTTCCGTTTACGTTGAAGTAGGGGCCCGGGGTGCAGGCCGCATCAAGCCGCGCCTGGACCGGCCGGGCTATTCCGCGTTCACGATTCGAAGCACGACTTCTTTCGCGCGGCGGGCGTCTTCGAGAGCCTTGACTTCGTCGCCCGGAAGCATTTCGGCGGCATCGCCAGGATACCGGATCTCGGCGCCGAATGGCGACAGCCATTCCGTGCCGCTAAAGGCGCCCGCCGCCTCGCGATTCACCGTACTCAAAAGGCTCAGCAAACGTTCGATTTCATGTGTCTTCGGGAACTCCACTTGGTAATAGGTGAGGAGAGCCTTCACGTACTTCTCGACCGCCTGTTGGCAGTGGAAACCGGCAATCTCCCGACGCTGAATATTGGCGCCCACGTTCGGCGTCATTAGCTCGGCGGCGTCGAGATCGCCTTCGGCTTTCTCGATCCAGCGGCGCAGCAAGGACTCGATTGCCGGATCAAGCGGCTTCATAGATGACCCGCCCGTACTTATTAGCCGGGTACGCAATGCCGCCTATAAAGCGCTTGGTTTGTTCGAAGCGTTCTGTCCGGATCACAATGACATCCATCGGGTATCCGATATCTCCCACGGCGTGGCGGATCTCCACACTCCTGTGGAGAGTGCTCTCCACTACCGGTTCGACGATCAGCAAGTCGATGTCGCTGTCCTTATTCATCTGCCCCGTAGCCGCAGAACCAAACAGAATGATCCTGTCCGGACGCGCCACCGTGAGTACCCGGCGCACGATCTCGTTCAGCAATATTTCGTCGACGCCCATTCGTTTCCATGATACGCGAACCCCGGTTCCCTGCGTGATATTCTGGGCTGCTGCCGGCCCAGCAGGGAAGACGCGATCGCCAGCGTTCGTTCACGGTGAAGTAGGGAGGGGGGCAGGCCGCATCAAGCCGCGCCTGGACCGGCCGCGCTATTCCGCGTTCACGATTCGAAGCACGACTTCCTTCGCCAGGCGGGCGTCCTTGAGCGCCTTGACTTCATCGTCTGGAAGCATTTGGGCGGCATCGTCTGCATACCGTACATCGACGCCGAAAGGCGTGAGCCAGTGTGTGCCAGCCAAAGCTTCCGCAGCCGCTGGATTTACGGTGCTTAAAAGCAGCAGCAACTTCTTGATCTCGTGAGTCTTCGGGAACTCGACCTGGTAATAAGTAAGGAGAGCCTTCACGTACTTCTCGACCGCTTGCTGGCAATGAAAACCGACCGCCTCACGGATCGCACTATTAGCCGCAACATTGGCCGCCAATACTTCCGCAGCCCCCAGATCGCCATCGGCCTTGCGAATCCATACGCTCATCAAATACTCGATCGCCGGTTCAACCAGCTTCATAGATCACCCGTCCGTATTTATTCGCCGGGTACGCAATACCGCCGATGAAGCGCTTGGTCTGCTCGAAGCGGTCCGTCCGCATCACGATGACATCCACGGGGTTGCTGACATCTCCCAGAGCTCTGTTGATCTCTACGCTTCTATGGCGAGTGTTCTCCACCACCGGTTCGACGATCAGCAGGTCGATGTCGCTGTCCTTGTTCATCTGCCCGGTGGCCGCGGAACCAAACAGAATAATCCTGTCCGGACGCGCAACCGTGAGTATGCGGCGCACGATTTCATTCAGCAGTGTTTCATCGACGCCCATCTCAGTCCCATGATACGCGAACCCCGCGCCACCCTGCGATATACTCGCGCACAGAACCTATGCAGCGCGCCCTCTTCTTCGCCCTCCCTACGATTGCCATCTCTCTGGCCCTGCTGCCGGCCCAGCAGTCTACCGCTCCACGGCTCACCGCCGGCCTGGTACGCGGCCTGGAAATCCGCAATGTCACCGGCACCTTCTCTTCCGGCCGCATACGGCGGCGCCGGCTTCTCCGATCGCTGCCCGGCGCCGCTGCCGGCCGCCCGGCCGAACCAGTCTTGCCTCGCCAGCCGGCCTCCAACCCGTTGCGCGGTGGGCGGCGGCCATGCGACCGCGGGCCGAGAGCGGCCATCCGCGCGGCGGCGCCGGCTTCCCCGATTCGCTGCCCGGCGCCCAACTGACGGCCGCCCGGCCGAGCCAATCTTACCGCTTCCGCCCGGCCTCCAACCCGCTGCGCGGTGGGCGGCGGCCATGCGACCGCGGGCCGAGAGCGGCCGTCCGCGCGGCGGCGAGAATGCTGTCGAGCTTCGCACCCTGAACGGCCATGGGCGTGCTCTCCATATCCTTTGAGGAGAATGCGACGATGCGGAAACTTCTTGTGAACACGCTCATTGGGATTGCCCTGGGGATAGGATCTGCCCAGGCTGCGGAGATAGTGATAAAGCTGCGCCCGCCGATCAGCATTCACGAGCACCGCACGTACAGACCGAGCCGGCGGCACGTCTGGATCGCCGGGTATCACCGCTGGGACGGTCGAGCATATGTCTGGGAGTCGGGAAGATGGGACGTTCCGCCCCGTGAACATGCCGTGTGGGTGTCCCCCCGGTGGCAGCGCAGGCACGATGGATACGTCTTCGTCGAAGGCCGCTGGCGGTAGCCGACGTGCAGAATGTGCTTTGGAGCTGCAGCTTTGGGTTATCATGCCGCGGCCTCACGCGTCTTGAGGAAGATGTCGATATTGACCTGGTGCACTCGGAAATGAAGCGCCCAGCACGACGGGTTTGCTCCCCATGATCGAGAGCCGTGCAAGGACTCCCACCAACGCTGGCAAGGCCGCCTTTGGGCCATCACCGAGTGGTGGTTTCTCGCCTTTAGCGTCCGCTATGGCCTTTCCTTCAGCATAGGTTTGTCGATTCGGCAAGCTTAACGCCCTTCGAGAATCGCATCGTGCTGCCTCATGTCTTGGATTCGTTCCACGCGCACGCCGGCAAATTCCAATGTCGTGCGACGCGTTCCCGCGGACTTCGCGGCGGTGAACGCGACGCGCCCTCCGCCCCGCCGCCCCGGCGGCGCCGGCTTCTCCGATCGCTGCCCGGCGCCACCGCCCGGCCGCCAGGACGAACCAGTCTTGCCGCTTCCGCGTGGCGTCCCGCCCGCCCCGCGGTGGGCGGCGGCCCTGCGACCGCGGGCCGAGAGCGTCCATCCGCACTGGCGGCGTCCGCCCGGTGTAAGGGTGCGCGGCAGCAAGCCGGTGGACGGCTCTCGATCTCCTGCGGCTGCTGGCGGGCCGATGCCGACGTGGCACCAGACGGCGCGCATGACGAGCCGTCGCCGAGGCGCATGGCGATTCGCTGCCCAGCGCCACTGCCGGGCCGCCAGGCCGAAACCGTCGTGCCGTTCCGCCCGGCATCCCGCCCGCCGGCGGCAGCCGTGCGACCGCGGGCCGAGAGCGTCCCTCCGCGCGGCGGGCCCCGTTTGACACCGTAGATGCACCGGATCCGCAGCGGCCAGTCTACCGGCCCACGATCTGCGATTGCGGTACCCGAGGGCCTGGTCGCGGCGGCAAGCTGGTGGATGGCTCCTCGGTCTCCTGCGGCTGCTGGCGGGCCGATCCCGATGTGCGCTAGATGGCGCGCATGACGATGTCGGTGCTTGGTTCCGCTTGTAGACCGGTTCGGCGCCGGCCAAGGCCCTAATCGTACAATGAAGTGGCGGTTCCGCGTTGGCTGGATTTGTCGGCTCGGAAACAATCCACCACACAATGAGCCGCGAGGAGGTGTAAATGGAAAACCGTCAACTCTCCCGCCGCGGGTTGCTGGCCGCGGGCGGAGCGACCCTGGGTGGCCTGGCTCTGGGCGGATTCGCCAAAGCCAAGGAGGCACCCGCCGCAGCGGTAGCGATCGCGCGCTGCCGCTCCTACGAGCGCGCGCCCGTCGAGCAATCGCTGCGCAGCATGTTCGACCAGATCGGCGGCATAGGGTCGCTGGTGAAGAACAAGACGGTAGCCATCAAGCTGAACCTCACGGGCCAGCCGCAGCGCTTCCCCATCGACCCGGCCCTGCCGTACCGCTCGGAGCCGAACACCGTGCTGGCCGCGGCGCAACTGATCGCGCGCGCCGGGGCGCGGCGCATCCGGATCATCGAGACGTTCTTCCCCGCGGGGCAGGATATGGCGCTGTGGGGACGCTACCAGTTCGACATCAACGCCATCAACAACGTCGGCTGCCAGGTGGAATGGGAGAACGGGCAGAACATGGGGCAGGCGAAGCAGTACGCGCGCATGAAAGTGCCCTCGGACCCCTACATGTACCCGTCGTACGACCTCAACCACAGCTTCGCGGACTGCGACGTGTACGTCTCCATGTCCAAGCTGAAGAACCACTGGCTGGCCGGCGTGACGATGGCGCTGAAGAACAACTTCGGCATCACGCCGTGCTCGCTCTACGGCGGCGACTGCGGGACGGACGGCAACGAGAATCCGCGGCAGGAGCGCGGCCCGGTATGCCACAACGGGACGCGGAAACCGCCAGCCGGAGTGGCGCAGGAGCTGCACCCCGATTCGCCGCGCGACCCGGGCTACCGCATCCCGCGCATCGTGTCGGACTTGGTGCGCGTGCGCCCCATCGATTTGGCCATCGTGGACGGCGTGGAATCCATCCGCGGCGGCGAGGGCGCGTGGAATGCGGGCGTGCAGATCATCAAGCCGGGAGTGATGCTGGCGGGAAGGAATCCCGTGTGCGTGGACGCCGTGTGCATGGCGGTGATGGGGTACGATCCGCGCGCGGACCGCGGCACAAAGCCGTTCCTGCGCGGCGACAACACGCTCAAGCTGTGCGAGGCCGTGGGCGTGGGGACCACCGACCTGACGCGGATCGAGGTGGCCGGCCTGAGCGTGA
>JBKQPR010000369.1:0-5782 GCA_052144935.1 Bryobacteraceae bacterium | reverse complement strand
GCGCTTCCTCCGTTATCTCCGCGTCTCCGCGGTGAGGACGATTGCCCCACATGGAGGGAGCGGTGACCCTGGGCACGATGGACCGCAAGACGCTCGTGGCGCTGGCCTGCGCGGGAGCCACCATCGTGTTCGCCGTGCTGCGCGTCGCCGGAGCGGGCGATAGCGGGACCGCGGTGGTCTCGGCCACCGAATCGATTCCGCAGGCCGAGAGGCGCATCGAGCGCCTGCGGCAACTGGCCGCCACGGCGCCGGGCAAAGAGGAGCTGCTGAAGCGCGTCTCGACCGAATTGAAGACTCGCGAAACGGGCCTTCTGCAGGCCGATACCCCGGCCCAGGCGCAGGCGCAACTGCTGGACATCATCCACCGCGTGGCCGCCCGGAACGGGTTCGACGCCCGCGGCGCGGAGGAGTTGCGCGAGGCGCGTCCGCTGGGCAACGACTATGGCGAGATCTCGGTGGCCGAAAGCTTCACCTGCGGCATCGATCAACTGGTCAACTTCCTCTCGGATCTCGCCGATGAACCGCAGATTCTGGCCACCAACGAAATTCACATCGCCGGCGGGAACGACAAGAAGAAAAATTTACAGGTGCGCTTGAGCCTCTCGGGAGTGGTGCCGCGCAAGCTGCTTCCCGCGAAGAAACGGGCGGTGGCGTTTTGAAACACAAACTGTGGGTCCTCAATTTCGTGCTGATTGGCGTGGTAACGTACGCCGGCGTGCAGTTTCGCAATCAATGGCGCGCGACGCGGGCTCGCGAGACGACGGTGCTGACGGTGAAGGTGAAGGCGTCGCCGCCGCCGCCCTTCACTCCGCTGCCCGTGGCGCCCCCCGTAACGGCCACAAGCTACTCCCAAATCGCCATGCGCACGCTGTTCGACCCCTCGCGCAATCCTAACGTAGTAGTGGAGGTACCACCGCCGCCGCCCCCGCCGGTGATGCCGCCTCTGCCGCTGTGTTATGGCGTGATGAACATGGGGGATGGCGCGGGAGCGGGCGCGATTCTCGCCGAAACCGATAAATCGAGCCATCGATACCTGCATGCGGGAGCCACGATCGGCCAATTCAAGCTGGTGGACGTCAATACGGATGAGATCGTTTTGGAATGGAATGGCCAACAGATCCACAAGGCGCTGATCGAAATCGCCGCGGCCCCGGCGCCGGCCCCGGGGGCGCAGGCGCAGGTGGATAACACGCCCGCGCCGCCCGCGCCGCCGGTCAAGGCCGGACCGGGTGAAGATTCCGGGCGCGGCTTTAAGACCTGCTCGATGGCCGACGGCCTGGCCGAGGGGACCGTGTCGGAGGGCTACCGGAAGGTCGTTTATCACTCGCCCTTCGGACCTATGTGCCGCTGGGATCCCGCGCAGTAAGCGGCCGAGCCTGGCGGTGGACAGCCGGCTCAAGGAGTTGAGGCAATGAGACGAATGAAACTTTTGACGGTTCTCTGTTTCTCCGCAATGGTCCTGGCCGCGCAGCCAAAAACCGCGCAGCCAAAAGCCGCGCAGCCAAAAGCCGCGCCACCCGCCGCCACACCGACGGGCATCCCAGCCGGCGCGGTAAAGGCCGAGGACGGTTACCACTATACGGACGCGCAAGGCCGCAAGTGGATCTATCGCCAGACGCCCTTCGGCATCTCCGCCAAGCCAGCCACGGATTCCCGGCCCGCTGCCACGGATTCCTGGCCCCTCGCCACGGGTTCCCAGCCCATCGCTGGCAGGCACCCCGCCGCCACGGATTCCGCGCCGGCTGCCGGCGGGCACCCCGCCACCACGGACTCCCAACGCCTCGCCGGCGGGTACCCCGCCGCCGCGGACTCCGATCCCCTCGCCGACGGGCACCCCGCCGCCACGGACTCCCGGCCCCTCGCCGACGGGCGCCCCGCCGCCACGGACTCCCGGCCCCTCGCCGACGGGCGCCCCGCCCCGGCGCCGGAGGATTACATTCGCGCCACGGACCATGGCGATACGGTGAGTTTCGAGCGCCCCGGCCCGTTCGGCGTATACCGGTGGGAGCGTAAGAAGCCGGACCTGGATGCCGGGGAGCGCGCCGCGTGGCAGCGGCGGACGGCCGCCGTGGACGATCGGAAATAGCCGCCATGCGCCTCTTCACTTCACTCCGGCGCGTATTGCCCGCCCTTCTGGCTACCGCCGCCCTGTGGGGCCAGGCGGCTCCTCCGCGCCTTGCGCCGGTGGTGCAACCGCCGGATCAGGCGCAGCCGCCGCAGCCGCCGCAGCCGCAGCCGCCGCAGCCCAATGCGCCCACCACGCAGCCGCAGCGCACAACGCCGCCCCTGGCCAGCACCGGAGGGTTGATGATCAACGGCGAATCCCTCACCCAGATGATCGACATCCTGGCGGGGATGCTCAAGATCAACATCATTGTGGACCCGCACGTGAACGGCTCGGTGATCGTCCGCACCTATGGGGCGGTGAATCCCCAGATGGACCTGATGCCGCTGCTCGAAACCATACTGCGCGTGAACGGCGCGGCCATGGTGCAGGTGGGCAACGCTTACCGCATCGTGCCCGTCAACAAGGTTTCCAGCCTGCCGCTGGAGCCGATGGTGAATGCCGATCCGAAGACCCTTCCCGACGACGAGCGCATGGTCCTCAACCTGGTGTTCCTCAAGTACACCGTGGCCGCCGAGATGGATAAGTTGATCAAACCGTTCATGGGCGAAGGCGGCTCCAGCCAGCCCTACGATCCGGCCAATCTGCTGATCCTGCAGGACAACAGCCGCAGCATGAAGCGCATCATGGACCTGATCGGCCTGTTCGACTCGGACAGCTTCGCGGGCCAGCGGGTCAAGCTGTTCGACGTGGAGAACAGCCGTCCCGCCGACCTGGTGAAGGACCTCGACAACGTTTTCAAGGCCTACGCGATTTCCGAGAAGTCCGGGGCGGTGCGCTTCATTCCGGTGGACCGCATCAATACGGTGATCGCGGTGGCCGCCAACCCGGGCATTTTCGAGGAAGTGGACCAATGGATCAAGAAGCTGGATGTGGCGGTGAAGATTCCGGCTGGCGCGGTGAACAATTATGTGTACCGTTTGAAGTACGGGCGCGCCGAGACGCTGGCCCTGGCGATCATGGCGCTCTATACCGGCAACACCATGGCGCTGGTGGGCCTCGCGGCAATGAGCAACGCAGGCGGCATGGGCGGCGGCATGATGGGGATGATGGGCGGCATGGGACTGGGCATGGGCGGCATGGGCATGGGTGGCATGGGCTACGGCGGCATGGGCTACGGCGGCATGGGCTACGGAGGCATGGGTATGGGCGGCATGGGCATGGGCGGGTATGGCAATGTGTACGGGAACGCCAGCACCATCCCCTATAGCGCCCAGTCGGGCGGCCTTCCGGTCACTCCCACCGGCAGCATCGCCGGCAACCCGCAGGGTGCGCCATCGGGCATCGGGCAGACCGGCCAGCGCCTGGGGGTCGCGGCTGGGGCAACCGACGAGACTGGCAACCGCATTCCGCACGTCATTCCCAACCCGTTCGATAACACGCTGCTGGTGCAAGGCACGCCCCAGGAGTGGGAGCAGATCAGCAACCTGGTGCGGCAACTGGATGTGCCGCCGCGGCAGGTGCTGATCGACGCCAAAATCTACGAGCTGGATTTAACCGGCGCCTTCTCTTCCGGCGTGGAAGCGTACGTCGACCAGGCCAACACCGGACCCTTTTCGCGAGCTCTAAACATCGCCTCGAACGGCGGTATGACGCTATCGGTGGGAGCGCTGGTATTGAAAGGCAAAGAGCTTCTCACGGCGATCTCGCTGGCGGAGAGCAAGAATCAGGCCAAGACCATTGCCTCGCCCAGCATTATCGCCACCGACAGCATTCCGGCGGTGATGAACGTGGGACAGAGCGTCCCGGTGCTGACTTCCTCCGGCGTCGCGGTGACCGGCAGTTCTTTCAACTCCGTGAGCAGTCAAAGCACCGGCACCACGCTGGCGATCACGGCGCGGGTGAATTCGAGCGGCATTGTCACTATGATCATCGACCAGCAAGTCAGCCAGCCCAGCGCAACCACCAGCAGCACGATCGATTCGCCCTCGTTTTCCACGCGCTCCTTCAGCACCCAGGTGACCGTGCCGGATGGCACCACCATCGCCATCGGCGGCTTCATTCAGGACAGCAAAACCCTGGTCGAGCAGGGCATCCCGATCATACAGCACATTCCGGTTCTGGGGGCGCTGTTCGGCTCGAAGTCCTATACCGATGCCCGCACCGAGCTGATTATCTTCCTGACACCGCGGGTTATCTACGACACCAATCAGGTGGAAGACGCCACCGATGAGATCAAAGGGAGTGTCAGGAAGATGCTGAAATCCATGCAGTAGCGGGCGCCGCTCACAGACGGGCTTGGCGGTGCGCCTTCTATAATAGCCTTCTACTATAAAACACGGCGTCATGAATCTTTGCGCATCCGCTCCCTGACGGTCGCGGCTCTGAAGGCCGTACCGAGCCGCGGCTCTGAAGGCCGTACCGAGCCGCGACCGTCCGGGAGTGGTTTGTCGGCGCAACCAGTACTGACGCCTTGTTTAACTGTGGATTCCCCCGCAATTCACCCTGGAATTGTGATAGTGTTATAAATCACACCGGGAGCCCGGTGTCCCGCCATGACTTCGAGCTCTTCAGCCGCCGAGGCAGCGCGCGCTAACCGGGGTATCAGACGGCTACAGATCCGTCAATCACAAGTACAACTGCTCTACAGCAACGTAAATGTTTCCGTTTGGGTCACCTTGATCGCCACAGCAATCCTGGGGCGTCTTGAGTGGGGAGGCGCTCGGCACCCTATCACCATCGGCTGGTGCGTATACATGTTTCTGGTAGCCGCGGCGAGGTTCATTTTGGGCCGCTGCTATTGGCGCACCGCGCCGCCGGGCCGGGAGACGCGCCGCTGGAGCGCCGCTTTCGCCATTGGCGCGGGCCTGGCCGGAGCAGGTTGGGGAGCGGCAGGCATTTTGCTATACCCCGAAGCCCAGCTCGCGAATCAGGTCTTTCTCGTTTTCATTCTGGGCGGGATGATGCTTGGCGCGGCTTCCATTCTTGCGCCGCGGCCCGAGGCGTTCCTCGCGTTCCTGGTTCCGACCGGTCTCGCGCCAGGCGTGCGTCTCGTAATTCACGGCGACGAGGTCCATCTTGCCATGGGGTTTCTGGCCGGCCTCTTCACTCTCGCCACGTTGATCACCACTTGGCGAATCCATCTGACGATCGTCTCATCTTTGAATTTACGGTTTGAAAACCAGGATCTGGTGGAGGATCTACAGGCCGCCAAGAGCCATGCCGAGGCTCTCAACGAGCATCTGGAGGTTCGGGTCCGGGAGCGCACGGCCGAACTGCGCCAGTCGGCCGAGCAACTACGCGCGGAGATCACCCAGCGCGAGCTGATCGAAGAGCAGTTGCTGCGCGCGCGCAAACTTGAATCGCTCGGCGTGTTTGCCGGCGGCATCGCGCACGACTTCAACAACTTCCTGACGGTCGTCCGAGGCAACCTCGAGATGGCCAAGATGGAACTAGGTCAGGACAGACCGGTTCAGGCCCTACTGGACCAAATTGCGACCGCCTGCCAACGGGCCACATTTCTGTCCTCTCAACTGCTCACCTTCGCGAAAGGCGGCGCCCCGGTCCGCCGCCTGGTTTCCGTGGCCAAGCTGGTGACGGATGCGGTCCACTTAGCAGCCGCCCAAAAACTATTTCACATTTGCGGCGAGATGGTGTAGTTCCATTTTGGCAGAACACGTTTCTGACGAATGGAGAGTTGGCTGAGTTCCGCTTTTG
>JBKQPR010000368.1:0-29004 GCA_052144935.1 Bryobacteraceae bacterium | reverse complement strand
AGGACGACCTGGCGCGCGTGGAGGCCAAAGACGGCGTGCTGGACCAGGTGCTGAAATTGCGCGACCGGAAATTCACGCGGTTTATCGGAGTGACCAGCCACACCAATCCCGCGGTGCTGGCCAAGGCGCTGGAGCGGCACGATTTCGATTGCACCCAGATGGCCCTGAATGCCGGCACCGTGGCTATGATTGGCGGCGCCGGGGGAAAGATGGTGCCGAATCCGGCCATGACGGCCAGCTTCGAGACCCTGGCGTTGCCGGTGGCGGTCCGCAAGAAGATGGGGATTCTGGGGATGAAGGTGTTCGCGCAGGATGCCCTGATCGGCCAGGCGAGCCCGGACAAGTTGCTGTACTACACGCTCTCACTGCCCGTCACCGCCGCCGTGGTGAGCATGCCCAAGTTCGAGCACATCGAGCAGAACACCCGGTTGGCCAAGGCATTCCAGCCGCTCTCGCCGGCCGAGATGAAAGATCTCTCCACCCGCCTTTCGGAGAAGAACAAGGAAGCGCTGGACCGCTTCTTCCGCCATCACGTGGACGCGTAGGCAACCCTGCCTCAGACCACCAGCATCATGCTCACCGCGGAGTGGGAAACCAAACCTGGGGTTTAGACCAAACCTGGGGCTCTCTCCGCGGTCATGCGGGGCCCCCGCCGCTCACAAATCGATTCCCCCTGATCACAAACCGCAGCGGCAGATCGGCGCATTGCGTGATGCCGATCCGGGGGGTCGCCTGGATGGCCACGGTTCCCGGCTCGGCCGGCTCGCGCACCACCAGGCTGCCGCGGGTCACGTCGGCGCCGTTGTGCGCGCGGGTGATGGCCATCGCCAGCGTCAGCTTGCCGGGCCCCGAGGCCAGGTCTTCCAGCTTGCGGGCGGCCGGACGGCGGCGCTGCATCAGGTCGATTCCGGCCACCGGCTCCAGCGCCCGGACGAGCACGCAGCCGGCCTTGCCTTCGGGTTCGCACACCAGGTTGAGGCATTCGTACATGCCGTAGATGAAATAGACATAAGCGTGGCCGGGCGGGCCGAAGATCACGCGCGTGCGGGGGGTCAGGCCGCGGGCGGAATGGGCGGCCCGGTCGCCCTCTCCCAGGTAGGCCTCGGTTTCCACAATCACGCCGGCGGCGGGGCCGTGTACCAACACTTTCCCCAGTAGGGCGCGGGCCACTTCGGGGGCCGCGCGCTGGTAGAATGCGCGCCGGAGAATCGGGCCGAAAGCCATGGAATCTCACTGTACAATGAAAGGCGCTCATGCGACTGTTCACGGGGCTGGACCTGGCGCCGGAGGTGGCGGGGCGGCTGGCCGATCTGCTGGAGCGGCTGCGCCCGGCCGCGCGGATCGCCTGGAGCCCGCCGGCCAATCTGCACATCACCACCAAGTTTATCGGCGAGTGGCCGGAGGAGCGCCTGGAGGAATTGCAATTGGCTCTGGCGGCGCTCGGGGGGCGCGCGCCCATCCCGGTACACGTGGGCGCTCTGGGGTTCTATCCCAATCCGCGCTCGCCGCGGGTGTTCTGGTGCGGGGTGGAAGCGCCTGGCCTGGCGGAGCTGGCCGGCGATACGGACGCCGCCACCGTGCGGCTGGGGATCGAATCCGAAAAGCGCGCCTATTCGCCCCACCTGACGCTGGCGCGGATTCGGGAACGGGTAGATTTGCGGATTTTGCAGGAGCGCATCGCGGCTTTGGGCACCGTGGATTTGGGCCGCTTCGAGGTGCGCAGTTTCTTTCTGTATCGCAGCCAGTTGCGGCCCGCCGGTTCCTTGTACACTAAACTTGCGGAGTTTCCCCTCTCAAAATGATGATCGGTCTGATGGTGCTGGTGTTGGCGTACGTGCTGGGGGCCATCCCCTTCGGCTACCTGCTGGTGAAATGGAAGACCGGCGCGGATGTGCGCGGTTCGGGCAGCGGGAATATCGGCGCGACCAACGTGCTGCGGACGAGCGGGCGCGCGGCGGGGGTGGCCACCTTGCTGCTGGATATCGGCAAGGGCTACCTGGCGGTATGGCTGGCGGGGCGGCTCACGGCGCCCCCCGGCGGGGTGCCCTCTGGGCCCGGGGACGCTCTGTGGATGAGCGCTGCGGCGCTGGCGGTGATGGCCGGCCACGCCTACCCGGTATTCCTCAGGTTTCAGGGCGGCAAGGCGGTGGCCCCCTTCATCGGCGCCTTCCTGTGCCTGACGCCGCTGCCTATGGCGGCCATTCTGTTGGTCTTCGTGGGGGTAGTGGCGGTGACCCGGCACATTTCCATGGCGTCGATCGTGGCCGCGGCGGTCTCTCCATTGGCAGTGTGGCTCATTCAGAAGCCATCTTGGCCGGTAGTGGTCAGCTCCCTGGTGGCGGCGGCATTCATCATCTACAGACATAGGAGTAATATCGAGCGCCTGCATCTGGGGACCGAGTCGACCTTCCGTTTCGGGGGTGGTGGCAGCCGGTGAAGCGCCTGGCGGTGATTGGGGCGGGAAGCTGGGGCACGGCTCTGGCGATTGTCCTGTCTCCCCGATTCGAGACCCTGCGGCTGTGGGTATACGAGACCCCGCTGGCGGATCGGATGCGCGCCAGCCGGGAAAACGACGTTTACCTGCCTGGCTTTCAACTGCCTTCCCGCGTGCAGGTTACAAGCGATTTAGAGGAGGCCTTGGCAGGCGCGGAGATGGTCCTCAGCGTGATGCCTTCGCACCTGGTGCGGCACGTCTACGCGAAAATGCTGCCGTTCCTGAACCCGTCCATGCGGTTCGTCAGCGCCACCAAGGGCTTGGAGAACGGCACTCTGCTACGAATGTCGGAGGTAATTCAGGAAGTAGTGGGGAGGCGCTTCCCGGCCCAAGTCGCCGCTATCTCCGGGCCGACCTTCGCGCGGGAGGTTGCCCGGCTCGATCCAACGGCGCTTGTAGTAGCTTCCCGGTCGGAAGATCTCATGGAAGCCGTGCAATCGGCCTTTTCCGGGCCCACCTTCCGGCTCTATACCTGCCCAGATCCTATTGGGGTAGAGATTGGCGGCTCGATTAAGAATGTGGTGGCCATCGGTTCCGGCGTGATCCATGGAATGGGGCTGGGCCACAACGTCACCGCTGCGCTGATCACCCGGGGGTTGGCGGAAATGACCCGGCTGGCCGTCGCCATGGGCGGAAGGGCCCAGACGCTGGCGGGCCTCGCGGGTTTGGGCGACCTGGTGCTCACCTGTACCGGCGAATTGAGCCGCAACCGCGCCGTGGGAGTGGAGTTGGCGCGCGGGCGGAAACTCGAGGAGATCGTCAATTCCATGAACATGGTGGCCGAGGGGATCAAAACAACCAACGCGGCCGTGGATCTGGCCAAGCGGCACTCCGTGGAAATGCCCATCTCCGGACAGATGTTTCAGATGCTACACTTCGGGGTAACACCACGCGAGGCGATCGAGCGCCTCATGGAGCGGTCTCTGAAGGGAGAGTAAATTTCCCGTCGGAAACGCAACCTCGGATGGACGAACGGGTTAAGACCGGTATGGGGGCGGCTGCGGCGGCTCTGGACTACGATGCGGAGCTGATGCTTCGCGTGAAGGATGGGGATGGCGCCAGTTTTGGCGTCTTATTGGACAAGCACCGCTTGTCGGTGGTCCATTTTCTGCACCGAATGGTTCAGAATCATGCCGTGGCGGAGGAATTGGCGCAGGAGGTTTTCCTGCGGGTTTACCGGTCTCGGAGCACGTATGAGCCGACCGCAAAGTTTACAACGTGGCTTTTTCGGATTGCCACCCACCTGGCGTTAAACTCGCTAAGGGACGGAAAAAACGAGCGGTCGCAGGAACGGCTGGATGACGACTCGTCCGATTTGCCGGTCCGACAGGTGTCGGATCGCCGGCCGTCGGTGGAGCAGGCGATGGTGTACCAGGCGAGACTCGACGAAGTACGCCGGGCCGTAGCAGGGCTGCCGGAAAAGCAAAGAGCAGCCGTACTGATGCACAAATATGAGGAGATGGAGTACTCGCAGATTGCCAAAGTGTTAAGCTGTTCGGAATCGGCGGTCAAATCTCTTTTGTTCCGGGCGTACGAGACATTGCGCGCCCGTTTGGCCCATATGGCATAGGCCATACGGCATAGGGAAGCTGAGGTCCGTATGAATTGTCCGATCGAAAACCGGGAAAGCGCCGAGATCCTGCTGGCGTACTGCGCGCGTAAGCTGGACGCCGGAAGCTCGGCAATCCTGGAGGAGCACATCAAGATCTGCCCCGCCTGCCGCGAGTTCGCGGAGGGGCAGCAGTCGGTCTGGAAGGCGCTGGACGCCTGGGAAGCGGCGCCCGTATCGCCGGATTTCGACCGCCGTCTGTACGCGCGGATCGACCAAGAGGTCTCGCTATGGGACCTCATCTTGCGGCCTTTCCGCCCGCTATTGGTGCGGCAAGGGCTGCCCATCGCGGCCGCCGCGGGAGTGGTCCTTATGGCGGGATTTCTGCTGGACCGCCCGGCGGGCATGCACCCTGCCTCGCCGCCCGAAACTTCGGCAAATGTAGAAGCCGTGGCGCCGGACCAGGCCGAGCCCACCTTGCAGGAAATGGAGATGATGCGGGAACTCAATCGGCTGGTGCATCCCGAGAAGGCCGATTCGAAGATCTAGTCTCCCGCACACGCTCATGATCCGCACTGTCCAAGCGATCGGGCTGCTGGCTCTGGCAGCGGTTGGAGGAATCTGCGCAGACCAGGAGAAGCCGGTTAAGCTTCCGCCGCCGCCCAAAGCCCCAGCCAAGGCCGCGGCGCCCAAAGGCGGAACGCCCAAGATGGGACCGCGGCCCACCAACCCGGCGAGCCAGGCCGCCCGGCTGTACCAATTGAGCCCGGCGGAGCGCGAGCGGGCTTTGGAAAAGCTGCCCCCCGCGCAACAGGAGAGGCTGCGCGCCAATCTCAAGTGGTACGACGGCCTGCCCAAAGATCAGCAACAGGCGGTGGTGCAACGTGCGGAGCGCCTGGCGGCCCTGCCGCCCAAAGAACAACAAGAATTTCAGCGGCAGTTTCGCGCCCTGCAACAATTGCCTCCGGAGCGGCGGCAAATGGTAAACCAGGCCTTGCGAAGGTTACAAGTCATGTCCGAGGCGGATCGCGTGGTGCGTCTCAACAGCCCCGCCTTCAAGGACCGCTTCACCCCGGAAGAGCTGCACATGATCGACAAGCTCTCCGAGGTGCTGCTCCCGCCGCTGTAGGGGCGCGGACGGTTGTTCGCCGGGCACGCCCTCCACGTCTTTCCGCCCCGCGTTCACCGCGTCCCGGCCCCCGCAGCCGCCGCGTCCGGCCCCCGCAGCCACCGCGTCCGGCCCCGCAGCCACCGCGTCCGGCCGCGTCCCGCCCCGGTTGACAACCCTTGTTGCGCCCGTCATAATATGTCGTCAGGCGACATGTCGTGATGCAAGCCAAAACCACGGAAACCAAACCGCTGACCGAGCCGGTTCTCTTGATCCTGCTGAGCCTGGCGGATCAACCGCGCCACGGCTACGCCCTCATGAAGGACATCGAATTTCTAAGCCATGGCCGGGTTCGCCTGAGCACCGGGACTCTCTACGGAGCTCTCCGCAGACTCCTGGAGGATCGGTGGATCGAGCGTTTCGACCAGCCGGATACGTCGCGGGAGAAACAAGCCTACCGGCTGACCGCGACAGGCCGCCGGCAACTGCGCGCCGAGCTGGACCGCATGAGACAACTGACCCGGGCGGCCGCCACGCGGCTCAGATCCCCCCTCGGAACTCCCCTCGGCACCCCCCTCGGCACCAAAGAGGCGTAACGTGAACATCGGGCGAGGCTATCGATCTCTACTCCGTTTATACCCGGAAGATTACCGGGCGCGGTTCGCCGCCGAGATGCTCGCTGCCTTCGAGAGAGCGGCGGAGGAGCGGCGCAGGCAGGGAGGGCCGGCTTTCATTCGCTTCGTCCTGGCGGAGTGGATCGGTTTGGCTGCCGGCGCCGGCGCCGAATGGATGGCGAAGTTGACCACCGACCGCTCCGTCCGGGGCCGCTGTCTGCCCGACATACGGATGATGCGTCCTCCGGATATTCCTCGCGAACTATGGTTTGCCGGAGCAGGCTGGAGCTCGGGTCCGGACATCGAGGAGTGACGCATGTTCGTAGGGCACTTCGCGGTTGGCCTGGCTGCAAAACGCGCCGTGCCGGCCGTCTCTCTCGGAACCTTGGTGCTGGCCTCCATGCTCGCCGACCTTCTCTGGTGCATCTTCATGCTCGCCGGAATCGAACATGTGCAATTCAAGTCCGGCACGGGGGCGGCCAACTATCTCGCCGCCTCGGACATTGCAATCAGCCACAGCTTGTTGATGGACGCGCTTTGGGCGGGCCTTCTGGCGTCAGCCTGGTTTCTAAGGCGGCGTTCCCCGCTGGGGGCGTGGGTGCTGTTCGGGGCGGTTCTGAGCCACTGGCTGCTGGATTGGATCAGTCACCGGCCGGATATGCCGCTTGCTCCAGGCGTCCAAAGGTTTTTCGGATTAGGGCTTTGGGCTTCCATCCCCGCCACCGTTGTTATAGAAGGTGGCTTCTGGCTGCTCGCGATCGTCTGGTTTACTCGCGCTACGCATCCCAAGAGCCGCGCGGGGGTCTACGGGTATTGGATCGTTATCGCCCTTCTCACGCTGGCATGGTACAACAACATCGCCGGGCCGCCCCCCCGCGATCCCCACACGGCGCCATTTGCCAGCTTCATTCTCTTTGCACTGGCAGTGGCCTGGGCCTACTGGATGAACCGGCTCCGCCCCTTGCGGGAACCGTAGCCCGCGGCCCGCCCAACCCCGTTCACAGAGTTCGGCAATTTTCTGCCTCCAAATAACCCCCGCAACTTCAGATACTTATAGGACCGACGCCAAATCCTCCCCGGCGGGATCCGCCTGCTGTCCTCATACAATGTGGCTTCGGGAGGGCCTTCGCGCAAGCGAATTGGGCCCCATGAAGGCGAAATTCCGGACATCGGCGTCCGGAAGATAGAGAATAACCCATTTGTTTTCAACAGAGCCTTCTGGATTTCCGGCCATCGTGTCCGGAAACGCATGGTTATGGAAGAAACTACGCAAGCGACCGAGGACTGGATCGACATGGGCGCCTGGGTGGGGCGCCAGCAAGCTTTCGCCCTGATCGCCAACAAGTGCTCGGCGGCCCAGGCGCTGTCCTTGAAGCAGATGAAGGACACCGGCTGCCACGACAAGTTGGGCTTAACCTGGGACGATTTCTGCCAGCGGTACATCGGCCTCAGCCGCAGGCACGCCGATCGCGTCATCAGCCAGTATGAAGAGTTCGGAGCGGCCTACTTCCGTCTGTCCACCCTGGCCCGCATCTCGGCCGAAGATTACCGCGAGATCGCCGCCGCCTTGGAAGACAACTGCATCGAAATCGATGGCGAACAGGTGCCCATCGTTCCCGAAAACGCCGCCCGCATCCGTGCCTTCGTCCGCTCCCGGCGCTCCCCGCGTCCCGCTGAACCGAAAGCCAGCTCGCCTCCCGCCGATCCGAACGCTGTTCCGCCCAGTGTGCCGGGCCTCTACTTTCGTCTCCGGGCCCTGGTTGAGGACGTCCAAAAGCACGTGCGTTCCGGCCTGTCGGACCAAACCCTCGAATGCCTCAAGCAAACCGCGGAATTCGGCGCTCGGGAGTGGAAGACCATCGCCCGCCGCCTCGACGAGTTGAATCCGCGCCAAAGTGCCGGTTGCCCTCCAGCACGCGCCCCCGTGAGCGGCCGGCGTCTTGGCTGAGGCACGAGACCGATTTCCAGCCAAGCGCTTCGCGGGCATGACTCTGGGCCTTGTTTATCGCACCCGCATGGCTCCCGCACGCGGCCCCGTCACTGGGCAGAAAACTGGCTCTCCGGAAACTGGCCTCTGTGGTCGAAGGCCACTTGGCCGGAACGTCGCCGATCCCCAGACGCGGCCCGGTCCGCAGGTCCCCCGCGAGCACTCCCAGCGCACCCTCCCCAACTGCGCTGGCCCAGCAGCCCGCACCCTCCCTTGTATAATCGAAGAGTGCGTACTGCCGCTGTCCTTGCCGTTCTTTTATCCCTCGCCGCCTGCCACCACGGCGACCGGGACCATGACCGTGACGCCCTGCGTCAGGGGGTGATCGATCACCTGGCCAGCTCTTCGCTGGGCCTCAACATGGCGGGCATGGATGTGGCCCTCAATGAAGTGCACATCAACGGCAGCCAGGCCGATGTGACCGCCTCTATTACCCCCAAGGGCGGCCCGGCGGCCAACGGGATGTCCATCAAGTATCACCTGGAACAGCGCAACAGCAAATGGGTGGTGATCGGGAAAGATTCCGCCGGCGGCGCTCCGCACGGCGCGATGGCTCCGGGCGCCACCCCGGCCAACCCGCATGGCGGCGGGGCGATGCCGGGCGGCGGGGCTGGCAAGATGCCGTCGCCTGAGGACCTGCCGCCCACTGGCAAAAAGAAATGAAGCAAGTCGCCATCCTGGGTGGAGGGCCGGCGGGAGCGTTCGCCGCGGAGCAACTGGCCTCGGCCGGTTTGCGCGTGCAGCTCTTCGACGAAAAGCTGGCCTGGGAAAAACCCTGCGGTGGCGGCCTCACCTACAAGGCCTACCATCAGTATCCGTTTCTGATCGATAACCCCACGCCCAAACGGCTGGTGACCGAAACCGTGCTGGGGGCGCCGCACGCGGGCGAGGTTTCGCTCAAGCTCGACGAGCCGCTGCTGATCTATTCGCGGTTCGATCTGAATCGTATGATGCTGGAGCGCGCCGAACGCGCCGGGGCGCAGATCGAGAAGGCCCGCGTCACCGAGTTGGTGCGATGCGGATCGTCCTGGCGGCTGCGCACCAGCGGGGGCGTGGCCGGCGCCGATTTCTGCATCGTGGCCACCGGCGCGCGCAACCCCCTGCGCCAGGTGGGCACTGAACTGGGGCCCGCGGACACCATGTCGGCGCTGGGCTACTACGTGGCCGGGGAGCAGGCCCGCATCGATATCCAGTTCCTCCCGCACCTGGAAGGCTACATCTGGGTGTTCCCTCGGTGCGGTCACCTCTCGGTGGGGATCTGCGGCAAAGGGGTGCCCGCGGCCGTGCTGCGCAAGCGCCTGGAGCAATATATGGCGGAGCGCGGCCTGTCCGCCAAGGGCGCGACTTTCTACAGCCATCTGCTGCCGTGTCTGGACACGCGTTCCTGGAAGAACAACCGGGTGGCCGGCGAGGGCTGGATGGCGGTGGGCGATGCGGCCGGGCTGGTGGACCCCATCACCGGCGAGGGACTTTACTACGCGATCCGCTCCGGCGATCTGGCGGCGCGCTCGCTGCTGGCCGAAGTGGGCGGCCTGGCCGAGCGCGTCGCGCATTACCGCCGCCTGCTGCGCCACGATTTCGCCGCCGACCTGGAATTCGGCTCGCGCCTGGCCAAACGCGTTTTTCTGGGCCGCTTCCTGTTCGGATCGGTGCCTGCCCGCATGGTACAGTTCACCCGCCGCAGCCCGCGCTTTTCCGGCGTGATGCAGGACCTGTTTTCGGGCAAGCAGCCCTATCTCGGATTGAAGCGCCGCCTGCTGGAGAATCTCAACGGCAGCCTCTACGAAATCGGGATGAGCCTGGGCTTCAGCCGCCTGGTGCCGCGGAAAGCTCGGGCATGAGCTGTTATCTCCTCCGCAACCTCCCCATTCACCGCAGAGGCGCAGAGAACACGGAGATTACCCAGAGAACTTCTCGGCTTTTCTCTGCGCTTCCTCTGCGGCCTCCGCGTCTCCGCGGTGAGATCGCGCCCGCCCCGATTCGAGGAAGTTTCCCTCATGATTCACGCCACCTCTGAAGCACTTTTCCGCCGCGCCCAGGAACTCATTCCGGGCGGCGTCAACTCGCCCGTACGGGCCTTCCGCAGCGTGGGCGGCAGCCCTCCGTTCATCGCGCGCGGGCAGGGGTCCCACATCTTCGATGTGGACGGAAACGAGTACATCGACTACGTGGGATCCTGGGGACCGCTGCTGCTGGGCCACCGGCATCCCGTCATCCTGGCGGCGCTCGAACGAGCTTTGACCATCGGCACCAGCTTCGGCGCGCCGACCGAACAGGAAGTCGAAATGGCGGAAGCCATTTGCGACGCCGTGCCCTCGATCGAGATGGTGCGGCTGGTCAACTCCGGCACGGAGGCGACCATGTCGGCCATCCGGTTGGCGCGTGGCTTCACCGGGCGCGACCTGACCGTCAAGTTCGAAGGCTGCTACCACGGGCACGTCGATTCGCTGCTGGTCAAGGCCGGCTCCGGCGTGGCCACACTGGGGATTGCCGATACGCAGGGCGTACCCAAAGCCTTCTGCGATACCACCATCGCGCTGCCGTACAATTCCGTGGACGCGGTGGAACAGGCCTTCCACGCGCACGCGGGGCGCATCGCGGCGGTGATTGTGGAGCCGGTGGTGGGCAACATGGGCTGCGTGCCGCCCCAGCCGGGCTATCTGGAAGCGCTGCGGGAAATCACCGCCCGCGCCGGCGCGCTGTTGATCTTCGACGAAGTGATGACCGGCTTCCGCGTGGCCTTCGGCGGCGCGCAACAGCGCTTCGGCATCCACCCCGATCTGACCACGCTCGGCAAGGTGATCGGCGGCGGCTTACCGGTGGGCGCTTACGGCGGGCGGCGGGACATCATGAGCAAGGTGGCTCCGGTGGGCCCCGTCTACCAGGCGGGCACGCTTTCCGGAAACCCGCTGGCGGTGGCCGCCGGGCTGGCCATGTTGCGCTATCTGAAGACGCACCCGGAGGTCTACGGCCGGCTGGAAGCTCTGACGGCCGAGCTGTGCGCCGCCGGGACCACAGGGCACCCGCGGGGTGTGACGGTGAACCGCGCCAGCTCGATGTTCACCTTCTTCTTCAACGAGGGGCCGGTGACCGATTGGGAATCGGCCAAGCGCTCGGATACCGCCCGCTTCGGCCGTTTCTTTCGCCACATGCTGGAGCAGGGCATTTACCTGGCGCCTTCGCAATACGAAGCCGACTTCGTTTCCGCCGCCCACACGGAAGAGGATATCCGGCAGACGATCGCCGCCGCGCGGAGTTTCACGGGATGAGTTGCCTGCCCTTACGTTGACGCCGAGGTTCCGGACCGGGATCAGTGCCGCTTCAGCGCGTTGGCCTTTTCCTGGTCCTTGTCGGCGCCGATCAGATTGCCGTTTTCCCGCCGGGCGGCGCTGCGGCCCAGGTAGGCAGGTATGCTATTGGGCGCCAGCTTGATGGCCTGGTCGAAATCGGCGACGGCCTTAATAGGCTGGTGCCGCCGTAAGAACAAGTGACCGCGCGTGATGAGCGTGGAGACGAAATCGGGCCGCAACTGCAAGGCCCTGTTGAAGTCGGCCAGGGCGGCGGCGTCCTGCTTCAGTTCCACATGGCAGACGCCGCGCTGATGGAGCGCGAAGGCGTGCGTGGGGTTGAGGCGCAGGTCCGAGGTGTAATCCTGAATGGCATTCTCGAAGAGTTTGAGCTCCTGATTGGCCAGGCCGCGAAGTTCGTAAGTCTGCGCGGAGTTTGGATGACTGGCAATTACTTTGGAGAGTAGGGCGACGGCGCCGGCAAAATCCCGCTTCTCGATCAGCCCACGGGCCTGTTCCACCGATTGGTCGGCAACGCCGGGGGCCGCGGCCTCCGGTTTCGGCTCGATCGGGGGTGGTGACGCGGGCAGCGCGGCCGGTTTGGTCCCCGCTTGCGGGGCCGCCGCGGGCATGCCTTTCGGAGCGGTGGATGAAGGCGCGGGCGCCGGTGTGCCGCCCGGAGCAGTGGATGAAGGCGCGGGCGCCGGTGTGCCGCCCGGGGCAGTGGATGAAGGCGCGGACGCCGGTGTGCCGCCCGGAGCGGTGGAAGGAGGCGCGGGAGAAGGGCTGGGCACCTGCGGCTGGGGAGCGGCCTGTGGGGGAACGACCCGATGGGGAACCACCGCCACGTGCTGCGGGCCGCGATTTCGCCGGCGCACGAGCATGACGGCCTCCAACGCCAGCGCGCAGACCAGCACCAACGCCACCGCGATTCCCGCCCAAAGCCACTTTTTGCCTGCGGCCGCCTCGGCGATGGTTTGCTCGGTCGGCGCCGCTACGGGAACGTCTCCCGCAAACGCCGCGCCCAGGGCCCCAACGAAGCCGGCGCAGTTCACGAAGCGTTCGGCCGGCTGCTTACGCAAAGCGCGGGAAAGCACATCGTCGACTCCGGGCGGCAGCGCCGGATTGCGCACGCGCGCGGGCGGCGGCATCTCGTGGACGGCCTTGTAAGTCAGGGTGGTCATGGTCTGCGGCCCGAACAGCGTGCTTCCGGTCAGCATTTGGTAAGCTACGGCGGCCAGCGCGAACTGGTCGGCGCGGCCATCCAACGGTTCGCCCTTGATCTGCTCGGGAGCCATGTATTCGAGCGTGCCCATCACCATACCGGTGGGCGTGGTGGTGCGGGCCTCGGACAGGCGGGCGATTCCGAAGTCCATGATTTTGGCGGCGCCGTGCGTGTCAATCATCACGTTGGAGGGCTTGATATCCCGGTGAATCACGCCGCGGGCGTGGGTGTAGTCGAGAGCCGAGGCCATTTCGGCGAGGATGCGGAGAGCGTAACCGAAATCCAGCGGCGGACCGGCCGCCAGCCGCTGGGCCAGGGATTCACCGGCGACGTACTCCATCACCAGCCAGGCAGTCTCGCCCTGCTCCACCACGTCGAACACGCCCACGATGTGGGGATGGGAAAGACCGGCCGCGGCGCGCGCATCGCGCAGCAGGCGTTCGCGCAAAAAATCGCGCTGGCCCGGTTCCTCCGCCGAAAGGTCGATGGTTTTCATCGCCACCTGGCGGTTGAGCAGAGGATCCTCCGCCAGAAAAACCACGCCCATCGCGCCCTTGCCCAGCTTGCCGACGATACGGTACCGTCCTACGTATTGATCCATGGCTGTGTGCTCGGCAATCGGCCACATCAGCCATCGGCGCCGTGGCTGAAAGCCGATCGCTCTTTTTACTGTCCTCCCGTGGCGCCGCCCCGCGGCTCCGGCGGCGCGGCGGGCGCCGGATAGTCGTTGTAGTGCAGGATCGCGTTGACTAACATGTTGAACTCGCCCAGATTCTGCCAGCGGTAACAGGGGTTTGTCGCGAACATCACTACCCTGCCTCGCCCTTCCGGCGAGTCTATGATCGCCGGACGGTTGCGCGTCTCCGCGAACCCCTTCATCAGGCCGCTCAGCACCGATTTTTCGGTGCCCGCAAACTGCATCAGCACCTGGCCGCGCTGATCGTTGGGAACCCGCAGCAGAGGACCGTTGGCGTACCGCACGGGCACCGTGTGCTGCGTGTAGCCGTAGAGGATCGGGTGCGTGGGCCTGAGGATTTCGGCCTCCACAATCGGGCCGGGCGCGTAGAACTGCGGCGTGGGACGCGCGGCGTCCACGGTATGGGCCAGGCCGAACTCCGCGGGGAAGTAACTGGACGCGCCCAAGGTAATCAAAACGCCGCCCTCCTTGACGAACTTATCCAGCTCCGCCACTCCGGGCAAGCCCATGCCGCCGCTGATATCCTCGCTTTCGCCATAGGCGCCCAGGCTGGGATACTCGGGAGTCTTGTTGTAGGCCAGGGGCCTGCCGGCCTTCGGCTCGATATCGAACACCAGCGACTTGGATCCGCCGCGTCCACCCTGGCTGGGAATGACAATCACGTCATAACTGGCGTGTAAGTTGCCTTTGCGGATCTGCTCCTTATATATCAGGTTGTAGTCCACCTCGAAATGGTCGAACGCGTACCGTACCCAGCCGACATCCTGCGTGCTGCCCCAGGTGCTGAACACCGCGGTGCGCGGAAGGTCCACCAGGTGTTTGCGCCCGCCGGGCGCCTGCGCCAGGGCCACCGCCTGAAGACCCAGTTTCTCAATCTCGCTCTTCGCGCGCGCGCTCGATTCCACCAGCAGGCTGCCGGCGGGCAGGTCCGTATCGCCCGCTTTGGCGGCCTGCTCGAGGGCCTCGAACTTTACATCCTTCAACCGGTACCGCAGCGTGGCTAGCGAGTTTGCGCCATTCTCGAGCACCGCCAGCAGCGGCCCATCGCCCTTCACGGTTCCCGCGACGGTGAGTGTATCCACGGCCTCGACCGGCACATCCAACAACGCGACATCGCCGATTTCCCGCACGTCGGCGTGGCTCATCAACCCCATGGTCCACGCGGTGTCGTCGTAAGTCCGCAGGTTGGGGTCGGGAAAGGTCTGCTTTTCGAGCATGATCTTGGCCAGGCGCCCGTAAGGCTGGTTACTCTTGATCACCAGGGATCCGGCCGGAAATACGCCGTCTTTCAGCTTCACTTCGGCGGTCGAGCGGCCCACCTCGATGCCCTGCAGCCGCAGCGTGTTGACGATAAACGCCACGCGCGTCATATCCGGCTGGCCCGCCGGCAAGAGGTAGCCGTAAGGCGGCTTGGTGCGGCCGGTTTCGATCGAGTTGAAGCTCTTGTCGTAGAAGTTTTCCAGCACGGTCCGGGAAAGACTGGCGGTAAGTTCCAGCGCGGAAAGAATGCCGGTCTCCATGTAATTGGTGTTATTCCGCATGGACCATTCCACCTGGCGGTAAGGCGGCAGCGGACGGTACCATTCGCGCGTGGTCATGCTGGCGCCGCCGGGCCCAGCGGGCGCCCCGGCGGGCGCCCCGGCTTCGCTGCCGCCCCCTCCGCCGCCGCCCCCCGCGCCGCCTTCCACGTGCCGCAGCATGGTGTTGGCGCCGCCGTTGCCGAAGGTCTCGTACATCCGCAGCATCCCGTTGTGGTTGGACGACATGAATCCGAGATAGCCCGGAGACCACATATCCACAAACGCGTGCGTCCACACGCCCGGCATGCCGTAGGAGATCATCTTGGTCATCTCGAAATTCGAAAACCAGGGCAGCTCGGCATACAGGATGGGATCGAGCGTGGGATTCTGCGGGGCCTGCCCGCTGAAGGTGTACATGAACGGCTCGGACTCGTGCAAGTCGTGCATGATCGGCGGATGCCATTGGAGATAGAACTTCAGCCAGTTCCGCATGGTAACTTGCGAGTAATTGATATCCCGGTTGTTATCGTGGTAGATATACTTGCCCCAGTAAGGCGGGCCGGCCAAGCGGTCGTTCTCGTTCTCCTCGGAGATCTTATAGCGGTAATACCAGTCGGTGTAGCGGTCGCGGCCGTCGGGCTCGGCGGCGGGAGTGATCATCACGATCACGTTCTTGCGGATGTTGTCGAAGAGCGGCGAATCTTCCACGGCGATGCGGTAGGCCAGCTCCATGAGCATTTCGGGCGGGCCGGTTTCGGCGCTGTGCAGTCCGCCGGTGAGCCAGTAGATAGGCTTGGCCTGCGCCAGGATACGCTTGGCCTCCTGCTCGGAAAGGCCGCGCGGATCGGCCAGCCGCGCCAGGTAACCCTTGTACGTATCGAGATTGCGGATGTTGCTCTCGTCGGAGACCGCGATCACCAGGCACTCGCGATTTTCGTCCGTGACGCCTGCCGGCAGCACCTTCACGCGCGGCGAAGCGGCGGCCAGCGCGCGGTAATACCGGTCGAGATCGGCCACGCGCGTGAGCTTTTTGGGCGTGCCCACGTAGTAGCCGAGCATGTCCTTGGGGCTCGGCACGCCGGCGGCTTTAGGCAAGTGGTCCACCAGGGGGCTGAGGAATTCCGGCTTGGTGGTCCATTGGCGGACCAGTTTGGCGAACTCCGCGTCTTGCGGCTGCGACTGGGCGAAGGCCGGAGCCAGAGGCAGAAGAGCGAGGGCGACCGGCAGCGCGAGTACTCCGTGTACTCGCGGGAAACACTTTGAGGCCATTGGATGAGTATACATCTTGCGGTGGCGGGGGTGAGGCGCGCCGGAGGGGGTCAAGGGGACGCGGGCGCGCGGCGGCGGGGCTGAGGAGGCAGGGGAAAAGGCCTCAGGCTGGCCGCTTTCTCTGCCTGGCTCCCAGCAGCAACACGAGAAACTCCTGGGCATCCGGCGTCTCGCGAATTGCCCTCCAACTCCTCAGAGCGTCCTGCACCTGTTCAAGTTGGGCATCGACGTCCTCCTGGCCCCATTGCCCGCCAACGTCGTAGTCGGCATACTCGCGCAACTCCTGGGCCTGGATGAACCGTCTTGCTACCGCTCTCAGATGGTCCCTTGGTGTGGTTCGCTGCTCGAACGGCGGGACCCTCGGTTTTCCGCCAGCGATCTTTTCACAGGCCTGCCTGATCTTACCGTGCTCGAAGACTCGGCCCAGCATAGGGCGGAATTCGGACTGGCTCCAATTCGCCGTGGCTTCGGCGATCACAAAATGAAATAAAGCGTAATATGCGGTGGAAACCGCCCTTCTTACATTCGCCTTCTGAGGATTCTCGCCATCCAGGTCGGCGATTCGCCTTGCCAGGCCGAGCAGTTCATCGGCAAGCATCATCGCTCCGCCCAGGATAGCTCCTGCATCTTTTCCTGTTCGGACTGGCTGCGAAAGCGGAAATAAGGGTAAACGCCCCACTGCTCTGGCAGATCAAGATCTTCCACAAGCGCATTAGCAACGTCGTCGGTCGCCCGCAGGAGCTTGTCCTTCGTCAGAGACGAATCCGGCATCACAATCCGGAAGTAGACCGCCGGGTCGCCGGTCGAGTCGTAATCTAGTTCGTGACGAATGCGGATGACGCTGCCGCTCTCTCTTAGTTTCTGCTCTACCTTCTCCACGGCTTCGGCGAACTCACGCGCATGAAGGAACGCTCTAGTGAGGATCACATTCACATTATCGCTCTCCAGCCGGCCCGGCGCTGCGGGCTTCTCAACGATTGCCACGTCACCGCCTGTTCGCCGTGTACAATGGCAGGGACACGGAGCCGACGGACGCATGGAACATTACACGTGGGAGCAGATGGATAAGGAGGTCTTGAGCGAAACCATCGCGCGCAAGATCATCAGCGGCGACAAGGCCATGGTGGCACAGGTGTTTCTGGCCAAGGGAGCGGTGGTGCCGGAACACCATCACGAAAGCGAGCAGATCACCTACATCCTGGAAGGCGCCTTGGAATTTGAGATCGAGGGCCGGACGATCGTGGTGGCGGCCGGACAGGTGCTGCGCATCCCCTCGAATGTCCCGCACCGCGCAGTGGCGCTCGAGGACACCCTGGACCTGGATATCTTCAGCCCCATCCGCCACGATTGGCTGACTAAGAACGACGCCTATCTGAGAGGAAAGCCCGATGGATCTCGGTCTTAAGGATCGCGTGGCGCTGGTGGCCGCTTCCAGCCAGGGACTGGGTAAGGCTGTAGCGCTGGGGCTGGCTCGCGAGGGCGCCAAACTGGCGCTGTGCGCGCGGACGGAATCCACGCTCCAGGCTACGGCCGAGGAGATCCGTCGCGAGACCGGCGTGGAGGTGATGGCCAGTGCCCTCGACGTAACGGACTACGCCCAGGTGCGCGACTTCGTGGCCGAAACCGTGGAACACTTCGGCCGCCTGGATATCTCGGTGGCCAACGCCGGCGGTCCGCCCACCAAGACCTTCGCGGAAACCACCATGGAGGATTGGCACGCGGCGGCCAACCTGAACCTGATGAGCACGGTGCACCTGGCCAAGGAGACCCTGCCGGTGATGCAACAGCGCCGTTGGGGGCGCTTCATCGCCATCACCTCGATGACCGTGAAGCAACCTGTAGACGGGCTGATCCTGTCCAACTCGGTGCGCTCGGCCGTGTCGGGATTGATCAAGACGCTCTCCAACGAGTACGGGCCCTACAACGTGCTGGTCAACAACGTCTGCCCGGGCTACACGGCGACCGCGCGGCTGCTTTCGCTCAGCAGCCGCCTGGCAGAAAAGGAGGGCGTGACAGCTCAAGAAATCGAGGCGCGCTGGGCGCGGCAAACGCCGCTCGGGCGCGTGGGCCAGCCCGCAGAGTTCGCCGACCTGGTGGTGTTCCTGGCTTCCGAGCGGGCCAGCTATATCACGGGCGTCTCCATCGCCGTGGATGGCGGCATCGTCAAAGGCATCTACTGAGCGCCATGGCCGATCCTGCGATCGCGCGGCAACAGCAGGCCGGGCTGCGCAAGGAGATGGGCCTGGGCGACCTGGTGCTGGCGCAGGTGCTCTGCGTGGTGGGGTCGTCGTGGGTGGGAATTGCGGCCAAGCTGGGGCGCGCGCACGTGGCCTACTGGCTGGGGTCGATGGTGCTGTTCTACCTGCCTCTGGCCGCGGTGGTGATTTATCTGAACCGCATGATGCCGCTCGAAGGCGGGTTGTACCAGTGGGCCAAAGCCGGCTTCGGGCGGATGGCCGGTTTCCTGACGGCGTGGAACCTGTGGGTGTATGCGATCAGCGCCACGGCCAGCGTGGTCTTCGTGCTGCCGACCGACCTGGCCTACCTGCTGGGTCCTTCCGCGGCCTGGATTCCGGGCAGCAAGTGGGCCACCTTGGTCCTCACCGGCGGGGTGATGCTGGCCATCGCACTGGTGGCGGTGCACGGGCTGGATATCGGCAAATGGCTGCACAATGTGGGCAGTATCCTGATCCTGGTGGCCTATGCGATCCTGTTGGGCCTGCCCATTTGGGCGCTGGCGCGCGGCGCGATTCCGAAATACGAACCGGTTCCGTGGCAAACGCCGGCGGTCAACTGGTTCGGCGTGGCCATCTTCGGACAGATGGCCGTGGGCGCCCTGAGCGGTTTCGAATACGTGGCCATCCTGGCGGGAGAATGCCGCAGCGCGGCGCGCACTATCGGGCAATCGGTGATGATCTCGGCGCCCATCATCTCGCTGATGTTCATTCTGGGCACCAGCTCGGTGCTGGCGTTTCTGCACGGCCCCATCAATGTGATCGGCCCCATTCCGCAGACCATGCGGGCGGCCTTCGGGCCCTCGGTGGGCTGGGCCGCGCAGTTCGGCATCTTTCTGGTGATGGCGCGGGCGGTGGCCGCGGCCAGCCTGCTGTTCACGGGGTTGACGCGGCTGCCCATGACGGCGGGCTGGGACAGCCTGATCCCACGCTGGTTCACGCGGCTGGACGAGACCCATCGCACGCCGGTGAACTCGATCGTGTTCGTGGCGGCCCTGGTAATGGCGCTGATCCTGCTCAGCATGCTGGGAGTGGAGGAGCAGGAGGCCAGCCAGTTGCTGGTGGCGGCCTCGATTGTGCACTATGCCATCGCCTACGCGGCGCTGTTCGCGCTGCCGCTGATAGGGACCGCGGCGCTGCGCATGGCGGTGCCAGGTTGGGTGAAAGTGGCGTCCACGGCCGGCTTGGCGTCCAGCCTGGTGGCCCTGGGGATCTCGGTGTATCCGATTGTAAACGTGGTGAGCCGCGGCGCGTACGCGGCTAAGGTGTGCGCGGTGGTGGCGCTGACTAATGCCGCGGGGCTGTGGATCTATCGGGCGGGGAGTCAGAAGCGCGAGGTATAATCTTACTGGAGACTTACCGTGGCGACCAGCCGGCTTTCTGCAAAGGGCCAAATCGTTTTACCGAAGGAGATACGGGAGTCCCACGCCTGGAAGGCGGGCATGGAATTCCTGGTCGAGGACACTGTTGTGGGCGTCTTATTGCGTCCCGCCGCCAAGCCTTTCCCGCCCACCACCCTGGACGAAGTAGCCGGATGCGCGCGGTACAAAGGCAAGCCGAAAACGCTCGCGGAAATGGACGAGGGTATCGCGCGTGAAGTGATGCGACGCTATGAACGCAGTCGACACTAACGTCGTGGTTCGGTTCCTGACCGAAGACGATCCTCACCAGTATGCAGCCGCTCGCCGGATCTTTGCAACCGGACCGATCTGGGTTTCGAAGACGGTATTGCTTGAGACCGCTTGGGTTCTCAGTAGCACGTACCGGCGGGACGAACTCTCGATCCGGGACTTTCTATTGCAGTTGCTGGGTTTACCGTTTTACCGGACGTCCATTTCGAAGACAAACCCGCGGTCTCCGCCGCTCTTGCGCTGGTCGGGCACGGACTCGATTTCGCCGACGCGTTACATCTGAGCAGCGCGCCGCCCGACGTTCACTTCGTGTCCTTCGACCGGTCCTTCGTCAATCGCGCCCAGCGCGCTGGCGCCGCCAATATTTCCCTACTCGCCTAAGCCGTCGCGATAGAATGTGGCTTCCAAGGAGAAGCCTTTGCCCAGACAGCTTGTCGAATGTGTCCCGAATTTTTCCGAGGGGCGCGACCCGGCCAAAATCGACGCCATCGTCGAGAGCATCCTGGCGGTGCCCGAGGTGGTGCTGTTGGACCGCGAGTCGGACGCCGACCATAACCGCTCGGTCCTGACCTTCGTCGGTCCACCGGCGGCGGTGGCCGAAGCCGCCCTGCGCTCGGTGGAGAAGGCCGTGGCGCTGATCGATCTGACCCGGCACCAGGGCGCGCACCCGCGCATCGGGGCGGCCGACGTGATCCCCTTCATCCCCATCGAGGGCGTGACGCTGGAAGATTGCGTGCGGCTGGCCGAGCGCGTGGGGCAGCAAATCTGGGAACGCTTCCGCGTGCCCGTGTATCTGTACGAAGCGGCGGCGCGGCGGCCGGAACGTACTAATTTGGAGAACATCCGCCGTGGCCAGTTCGAGGCGCTGGTGCGCGAGATGGGCGTGGAACCGGCCCGCGCGCCGGATTGCGGCGAGGCCGTGTGTCACCCGACCGCCGGCGCCACGGTGGTGGGCGCGCGCAAATTCCTGATCGCCTACAACATCAACCTGGGGACGCCGGACGTGGGGATCGCCAAAAAGATTGCCAAGACGATTCGCTTCTCGACGGGCGGCTTCCGGTTCGTGAAATCGATGGGGGTGATGCTGGCGTCGCGCAACCTGGCGCAGGTATCCATCAACCTGACGGATTTCGAGCAGACCCCCATGCACCTGGTGTTCGAAACGGTGCGGCGCGAGGCCGAGCGCTTCGGCGTGCCGGTGGTGGGCAGCGAAATCGTGGGACTGATTCCGCGCAAAGCCATCGAGATGTCGGCCGAATATTTCCTGCGCTACGAGAACTTCCGGCCGGAGCTGGTGCTGGAGCACCGCATCGCGGAAGCCATGACCGCGCGCGGCGGCTTGCCCGAGTTTCTGGATGCGCTGGCCGCGCCCACGGCGACTCCCGGCGGTGGCAGCGCCTCGGCGGCGGCGGCGGCTATGGCGGCGGCGCTGGGGGCTATGGTGACGCGGCTCGCCAAGCAGGACAGCGGCGCGTTTGAAGACGACCGCAAGTTTTTCACCGCAGCGGTGGATCGCGACGCCGAGGCCTTCCAAAAGGTGATGGCGGCCTACAAGCGTCCCAAAGACGAGCGCGCGCCCTTTGTGGAGGAGGCTCTGCACGGCGCGGCGGAGGTGCCGCTGGAAGTCTACGAGCGCGCCTGTGCGATGGCGAAGCGGCTGGAGGCCTTGCAGATCCCGGCGAAATTCGGCTCGGATCTGGCGGTGGCCAAGGCGCTGGTGGTAGCGGCCAAGGCGGGAGTGATGGAGAACGTGCGGATCAATCTGGAGTCGATTCAGGACGAGGCGTTTAAGGGCAAGATGGAGGAGCGGATTCGGGCGGCGGAGTAGAATGGGGAAACCTGTTGACGCGGCTGTACATCGTATGCGAAAGCGATCAGGCTACCTCGAAGGTTGGAGAGGGAGCCGCCGGCTGGCCGAAAACCGCGCCGGACGCGAGAACGAGCAAACCGAGCTTCATCGCATCGGTTGGACGACCTAACGGCCGCCAGGTTAGGGAAGCTTCGACGGCTTCATCATCGCATCGCTCAGCCCGTGCCTGGTCATGAGCTTCTCGATCGCCTCCACCTCCACGGGCACGAATGCGGACAAATTCTCGTACCCGCCATCGGTGATCAGCAGCATGTCCTCCAGACGGATGCCCACGTGCTCGTCGACGATCTGCATGGCCGGCTCGATGGTGAAGATCTGCCCCGGCTCAAGAGTCGCGGTCGGATTCCGCACGTCGTGTACTTCCATCCCCACGGTGTGCCCCAGGCTGTTGGCGCGGCTGTTGCGATAGCGCTCCACGAAGTCGGTGGCGGCCTGTTTGATTTTGGCGTCGGTGAAGGGATATTTCGCCATGACGGCGTCCATCTTCACCACCGCGTCTTTGATGATGTCGCTGGGGCGAGTGTGTACTTTAATGGAGGTCATCAGCGCCTGGTAGAGCCGCAGGTAGATGGTGTAGAACTCCTTCTGCCGGGCGGTGAATTTGCCGTTGGCCGGGAACACGCGGGTCATATCCGAGGCGTAGTTCTTGTAGTCCGGCGCGTAATCGAGCTGCACCAGGTCGCCATCCTTGAGCTGCGCGGTGTCCTCGTGATAGTGCGAGTACCAGGTGTTTTCGCCGGTGGCGATGAGCGCGAAATAAGCCGCCCCGTAAGCCCCGAACTTCTTGAAGACGAATTCGCAATCGGCCTGCAGCTCGTACTCGAACATTCCTGGCCGGGCATCTCGAATGGCCTCCAGGATTCCCAGTCCCGCGATGCGCGTGGCTTCCCGGATGATGGCGATTTCGCGCGGGCTCTTGGTGCCACGCAGCTCGTCGAGGATGGGGTCCAGATTCTGAATTTCGCTCTTGGCCGCGATGGCCTTCAGGTGTTCGATGAAGGCCTCTTCGCGTGAAGAGCGGCCGTCCCAGGGGTCGCTTTTGGTGGCGCGCGCCAGCGCCGCCGGGTCGGTGGACGAGGCGCTGCCCAGCACTTCCGGCCGGAAGCAGGTGAAGATGGGCCGGCCTTCCTGGGCCAGGGCGGCAAGCGCCCCGCGGAAATCTTCGCGCGGCAGAACGGCGTCGATTCCGGTGGCGCGCGCGGCCTCCTCGCCGGGATAAAGGCCGGGGCCGAACATGGACTTCTCGCTGCGCTCGTTGCGCGGGTTGAGGAACAGCGTCGAGCGGTGGGTCTTGCCATCCACGATCAGCAGCGCCCGCGGCTCGACCACGCCGGTGAGGTAGTGGAACTGGTTGGACTGGCGCAACGGCTGCTCGCCCGGCCGTTCGGTGGTGCCTTGCAGGATGGCTGCGCCGTCGCCGATTTTGGCCATCGCGCGGGCCCGCCGCGCGGCGTATTCCTCGGGCGGGAAAACGTCCGTGAAGACGGGCTGCGCGAAAAGCGGGACAGACAGGAAGAGAGCGAGGGCAAGAAATTTCATGAGAGCTTGGGACGAGTTTATGCGGTGGGGGAAGGCGAGGTCAAGGGCGGCCGTGTCACGTCCAAGTGCCGCTCGTTCAAGAAGCGCACGGACGCGGCCAAGGAGGTCGGCATCCTGTTTAACAACTGGGTTGCGGAGCAGATGCGTCAATAAGTCGATCGCGGCGCCCCACTGCCGTTTGGGAAGCAGCTCGAGACCGATGCGATTGAGGTACCACGCGACGACATCGGCCGGCACCCGCTCGACCAGTCTTTTGATTCGTGCAGAGTCGGGGACCTGTCCCCTGCGTTCCTCCAAGAAGCGGCGCTCCAGGTGTTCGATCAATGCGGGCCAGTCGTCGAAGGAATCACCGGCGACACTGAATCCGTGCTTCGCTACTGCCGATACAAGATCCGCTTCGGATGCAGGGCAAGCTGAAGCACGCGACCCCGGATATGGGGGCCGGATGATAAACAGGGAACCGCCATCCTCCACAACCGCATATCCATCTTCCCAGGCGGCAGCTCTCAGTCGCAGCATATAACGCCCCGCCTCAGAAGTTGAACCCGTCGATATTCGCCTTATTAAAAATCACCGGGTTCCCCAGCAAAATCTGGTCGCCCGAGATCTCGATGTGCCCCAGCCTGCCCGCCTGGAAGCCGGTTGCGCCCGGCGCGATCTGGCCGCGTACCAGCATCGCGGCGGCGTAGACCGTCAGGTAGCCCAGGTCCTTGGTGTTCCATAGGACCACCGCCTGCACTACGCCGTCGTGCACGTATTGCTTGTTGAGGTTGGGCAGCGAGAGGCCGATCACAAAGACATCCTTGCGGCCGGCCTGGCGCACCGCTTCGGCGGCTCCGGGCACCGCCGACGTGGCGATCCCCATCACCAGCTTCACGTTGGGGTACACCTTCAGCACAGTCTGGGTTTCGGCGAAGCCCTTGTCGCGATCGTCGTCGCTGGGGCGAATGGTCACCAGCTTCATCTCGGGGTATTTGGCCAGGCGCTGCTTGATGAAGCCGATCCAGACGTTCTGGTTGGCGGCGCTGAGGGCCCCGGTGATGATGGCGAACTCGCCCCGCCCGCCCATCAACCGCGCGGCCTCGTCGGTGAGGGTGAAACCGATCCCTTGCGGGGTGGCCTGGTTGACGAAGTAGTCGCGGGCGTCCGGTGCGGCGTCGGCGTCCCAGGTGAGGACGCGGATACCGCGCTCGCGGGCCTTCCGCAGCACGGTCGAGATGCCGGCCGAGTTTTCCACGCTTACCGCGATGGCGTCCACCTGGCGCGTGATCCAGCCCTCCACCACTTCGTTCTGCTTGGCGGGGTCCAGGCCGGTCGGGCCGTCCCAGATCAGCTCGGCGCCGGCGTCGCGGGCAGCCTCTTCGGCGCCCGTGCGGCAGCTTACGAAGTAGGGGTCGCCCTTGGCTTTGGGCATCATGGCGATCACCGGCCGGTGGCCGCCCTCGGGCACTGCCGCGGACATTCCGGCGGGCGATGCCGCCGGCGATACCGCGGCGCCCGGGCGCAGCGCGTGCACCAGCCAGACGTTCGTGCCGGCCACGATCAGCGATCCGGCCAGAATCACCGTGCACAGCACGGCCAGTTGCGTGTTCCTCATGGGGGGAGCTTCCTCGATGGTAACTTCGGATGGCGCGGGGCGGGGCACCCGCCGGGGTGCCCTCTGGGCCCGGCCGAGCGCGATGGTCAAAATCAGGACCGCGCCGGTGAGCACGCCGGTCAGCTCGCTGGGCAGGGCGGCCAGGCGCAATCCATTCTGCAAAACGGAAATCGAAAACAGGCCGGACACCGTGCCCCACACCGTGCCGCGCCCTCCGAAAACCGAAGTGCCGCCGAGCACTACGGCGGTGATGGCGGCCAGCTCGTATCCGGTGCCGGCATCCGATTTGGCCTGGCCCAGGTGCGCCACATAAATGATGGCGGCCAGCGAGGCCACCAGACCCGAGAGCACGTACACCAGCGCCAGCGAGCGTTCCACGCGGATGCCGGCATAGCGCGCGCCAGCGGCGTTGAAACCGATGGCATACAGCCTGCGGCCGATGGTGGAGCGGTGCAGCAACACGGCATAGCCGGCCAGAGCCAGCAGAAACACGGGGAACTGCACCGGCACCACACCCCACCAGTAGCCCTGGCCCAGGCGCAGAAAGGCGGCGGGGAATCCGGAGTAATTCACGGCCCCCTGGGTGATCCCTTCGGCGATGCCGCGGAACATGGAGTACGAGCCCAGCGTCACGATGATGGGCGGAATCCGGAGGCGCGTGATGAGCAGGGCGTTGAGGGACCCTCCGGCCGCGCCCAGCGCCAGCGCCGCCGCGACGGCCGCGGGAATCGAAAAGCGCCCATCGCGCCAGGCGGCTCCGAAGACCACCGCGGCGAGGCCCATCATGGATCCCACCGAGAGGTCGATGCCCCCGGTGAGGATGACGGGGGTGAGGGCCAGCGCGAGCAGCCCCAGTTCCACGCTGAGGCGGATCACTTCAAAGAAATTGGCCCACGTGAAAAAGTTCGGTCCGATGGCGGAGAAGACCGCGATCTCCAGGACCAGCGCCAGGAGCAGCACCCATTCGCCATTGGGAAAGCAGAGTTCCCGCCAGGCCCTACGCTCGCTGAGTGGCATGGCCCTCCGAGGGGTTGTGGCCCACGCACTCCTGCGTGCCGCGTCGAGTTTCGACTCGACGCTTGTGTGGACTGGGGGAGTGGGCGTCGGCACGAATGCCGACGCTGCAGGCTGAGAGCCTGCGCCACATCTGGTCCCTGGGTCCAGCGGAGCCAATGACAGTTCCTCCGGCAGAGCCGGCCGTGGTTTGGTTGGCGGCATTGCCCACGCCGAGGCCGGCGGCAAGGAATGCGATTGGGCCTGCACCGGTAGCAGAGGTGAGGCCGGCGGCATTGCCCCCCGCGGATTCCGTTGCGCGACCCGCGGCAGCGCCCGCTCTGAGGGCGGTCGCGAGGATTGCGGTCGGGCCCGCGCCAGGGACGCCGCCGGTAGCTGCCGTGGGGCTGGCGGCATTGCCCCCGGCGGGTTCCGTTGCGCGACCCGCGGCGTTGCACGCGCTGAGGCCGGTGGCAAGGGTTGCGGTCGGCCCTGGGGCAGGGGCGGCGCCGGGAGCCGCGGCGGGGTGAACGGCAGGCCCCGCACGGGGCGCTGCGGGACCCGGAGGGGGACCGGCGGCGCGGCCCGCGGCCTTGCTCCGGTCCAATGCCACGGCGGCCAGAATGATGGCGCCCTGAATGGCGCGTTCCCAATAGGCGCTGATGCCGAGGAAGGTGAGCGCCGGGCCGATCATGCCCAACAGGATCACGCCCGCGAGCGCGCCGGCCAGCGTGCCTTGGCCGCCCGTCACGGCTACTCCGCCTACAATCACCGCGGCGATCGCTTGCAACTCCAGGCCGAGTCCGGCGTTACTGGGAATCTGGTTGAAGCGCACCGCATTCGATAACGCGGCCAAGCCGGTGAGCGCGCCGGTGATGGTGAAAGCCGCGAAGACCACGCGAGCCGGGTCGATGCCGGCCAGGCGCGCGGCTTCGGGATTGGATCCCGCGGCGTAAAATGCGCGGCCCGCGGCCAGGTAGCGCAGTCCCCAGGCGAAGGCCGCGATCAGAACCACCACGGCGGCGAGAGTGATGGCTTCGCTGGCGCCTTGCGACTGGCCGAACCACTGGAATCCCGGCGGCAGATCCTGCACCCAGGCGCCCTGGGTGGCCCAGCGCAACCCATCGCGCAGCGCCACCATAGTAGCGAGCGTCACCACGATCGAGGGGATGCGCACATAGGCCACCAGCGCTCCATTCAGCGCGCCCAGAAGCGCGCCCGCCAGACACGTCCCGAGCGCGGCGGCGGGGGTGGGCAGGCCGGCCTTGGCCAGCAGTCCGGCGGTCACGCTGCAAATGGCGAACTGCGACCCCACCGAGATATCGATTTGCCCGGTGAGAATCACCAGCGTCATCCCCAGCACCACCATCGCCACCGGCATGTTGGCCATCAGCAGGTCGCGCTGATTCCCGAACCTGAAGAAGCCGGGCGCGCCCAGCGCCATGACCACCGCCACCGCCAGAATCGCGAACACCAGCGCGAACTCGCGGCCCTGCTGGCGGAACCGCTGGCGGCCAAGCTGCGGGAGCTTCACAGCGCTCCTTCCCCGCCCAGCGTCTGTTCCGAAACAACTGTGCCAACCGCTCCCTTACGGGGTGCCCCCTGGGCCCGGCTCTGAAAGCGCATCGGAGCCCGGCCCAGAGAGCGCCCCGTAAGGGAGCGGTCCGCGGCGATTGAGCCGACTATTTCCTGGTAGTCGCCGAGGCCGTCGGGCAGCGCGAACTCGCGGAACTGCCGGGCCTGCTGGCGGCCATAATTCGGGATCTTCACGACATGCTCTCCCCGCCGAGCGCCAGCGACAGGATGCGCTCCTGGGTGGCCTCCGCGCAGCTGAGGACTCCGGCCACCGAGCCGGCATGCATGACGGCGATGCGATCGCTCATACCGAGGATTTCGGGCAAATCCGAGGAGATCATGATCATCGCCACGCCCTCTTCCGCGAGATCGGTCATGAGGGCGTGGATTTCGGATTTCGAGCCGACATCCACGCCTTGGGTCGGCTCGTCGAGAATCAGCACGGCGGGACGGATGGCCAGCCAACGGGCCAGCGCCACCTTCTGCTGATTGCCGCCGGAGAGCGACCCGGCCGGCGTGTAGAGCGAATCGGTTTTGATGCCCAGGCGCTCCACGAAGCCCCGCGTGAGCGAGCGTTCGGCCGCGCCGTCCAGCAGGCCACGGCGCGAGACGGCGCCCAAACTCGCCAGGCTGGTGTTGGCGGTGATGGGCATTTC
This sequence comes from Bryobacteraceae bacterium, assembly GCA_052144935.1. GTDB lineage: Bacteria > Acidobacteriota > Terriglobia > Bryobacterales > Bryobacteraceae > JOPF133. The sequence continues at coordinate 1,159 of JBKQPR010000368.1, read as the reverse complement.
GAGCACCACGCCGTGACGGCAGCGGTCCTCCGGCAGGTAGGCGATGCGATGGCGCTCTATGGCCTCGGAAGGCGAGCCGATGCGCACGGGCCGGCTGCGCAGCAGGATTTCTCCGGCATCCGGCGGGGTGAGGCCGAACAGCGTTTCGGCGAATTCTGTGCGGCCGGAACCGGCCAGTCCGGCGAGGCCCAGGATTTCCCCGGCGCGCACCGAGAGCGACACATCGCGGACTCCCGCGGCGCGCGAGCGAAGGCCGCGGGTTTCCAGCACCACGTCGCCCAGAGGGACGGCGCGCTTCGGGAAGATGGCGGAGATTTCGCGGCCCACCATGAGGCGAATCAGATCGGCGCGGCCGAACGCGCCCCCTGACGGGCCATCGCCGAGCGTGGCCACCGTCTGGCCGTCGCGCAGCACGGTGACGCGGCCGGCGATGCGCGGAATCTCTTCGAGGCGGTGCGATATATAAACGATGCCGGCGCCTTCGGCACGCAGCGCTTCGATCACGGCGAACAGGCTCTCGACTTCGCGCGCGCCGAGCGAGGCGGTGGGTTCATCGAGAATCAGCACGCGGGCCTGGGCGCCGATGGCCTTGGCGATTTCCACGAGCTGCTGCTCGGGCATGCTGAGTGAGGAGACCAGGCGATCGGGGTCGATGTCGCTGCCAGCGCGGCGAAGCAGATCGTGCGCGCGGCGGGCGCAAGCCTTCCAATCCACGCGGCGCCAAGGGCCACCGGATTCCAGCGCCAGCGCGATATTCTCCGCCACCGTGAGATGCGGGAAAAGCGAGGGCTGCTGGTAGACCACCGCCACGCCCAGCGCCTTGGCCAGCGCGGGCGTGTGGTGCGCCAGCGGCTGTCCCGAGAGGTGCAGGCTGCCCGCATCGGCCTCGACCGCGCCGGCGATAATCTTCACCAGCGTGGACTTTCCGGCCCCGTTTTCGCCCACCAGCGCATGCACCTCGCCGGGGCGCAAGTCGAAGGAAACACCCCGCAGGGCGTGGACCCCGGCAAAGGATTTACGGATTCCGGTGGCTTCCAAGAGCATGATTATTCCAGTGACCTGGCGAGGCTTCGTCTCGGGCGGCCGGATACGTACTCACCGCGGAGACGCGGAGAAAACGGAGGAAGCGCGGAGAAAACGATTCTCTTCTTGCCTTTTC
>JBKQPR010000367.1:0-12257 GCA_052144935.1 Bryobacteraceae bacterium | reverse complement strand
CGGCTCCGAGGCGCTTTCAGAGCCGGGCCCAGCGGGCGCCCCGCCAGGGAGCGGGCGAAGCGCGCCCCGCAGACTCGATTTGTGGATCTCGCTCGCGCTGGCAGTGTCCGTTTTCGCCATCTACTTCCAGGTCCGGAATTTCGAGTTCATTGGTTACGACGATCCGGAATTCCTCGTCAAAAACATCCATATCCGCGACGGATTGACACCGGCGTCCATCGCGTGGGCCCTCAAAACCGGTTGCGCGGCGAACTGGTTTCCGCTGACCTGGCTGTCGTACATGCTCGGTGTCGATCTGTACGGCCTCGCGAGCGGCTGGCATCATGTCACGAACGTGTTCCTGCATGCGCTGAACACGCTGCTGTTATTCGCGGTCCTGCGGCGAATGACCGGAGAGCGGTGGCGCAGCGCATTCGTGGCGCTCCTGTTCGCTATCCATCCTCTCCACGTCGAACCGGTTGCCTGGGTCGCCGAACGCAGAGAAGTCTTAAGCGGCCTGTTCTGGTTTCTATCAATGTGGGTCTATCTTCGTTACATCGAGCGGCCGCGCGCCACGGCATACACTCTCCTGGTGCTGGCGTTTGGCTGCGGGCTAATGTCCAAGCCGATGATCGTGACTCTGCCGTTTGCTCTGCTGCTGCTCGATTTTTGGCCGCTTCAGCGTTGGGGAACGGTCCCGCTTCGCCGTCTGATCCTTGAAAAAGTGCCGCTCGTCGTGCTCTCCGCCGCCGCGTCGGTGATAACTCTCCTGGTCCAGCAGGGCGCCGGAGCCACCTCCTCGCTCGCGGAGGTGCCCTTCAAATTCCGGATCGAAAATGCGGTGGTCTCTTATCTCGCCTACATCTTTCAGTTCTTCTGGCCGGCCCGGTTGGCCGTCCTTTATCCCTACGCGACCGGTCTCCCCGCCTGGCAGGTGATCGGAGCCGGAGCGGTTCTCGCGGCCATTACTGCGTTGGCGATTGCCGGGCGCAAGCGGCGGCCTTACCTCCCGGTTGGATGGTTCTGGTTCGCCGGCACGCTGGTCCCTGTGATCGGGTTGGTGCAGGTGGGGGTTCAATCCCGCGCCGATCGTTACATGTATATCCCGCTCGTCGGGCTCTCGGTAATTGTAGTCTGGGGATTGGGAGAAATCGCGGGGCACCTTCCCAGACGCCGCGCCGAGTTCCGTTCGCTTGCGGCGGCGCTCGCGGCGATCGCGTGCTGCGCTTATGGAGTGGTGGCATGGTCTACCGCGGCTCACTGGCGAAACACCGTCACTCTGTTCCGTCACGCGGTCGAGGTCACTCACGATAACTGGGCGGCGCTCACGACGCTCAGCCAGGTCCTGCTGACCGAGGATCGTGTGGACGAGGCCATGCCATATATCGCCGAGGCTCTCCGGCTGCGGCCCAATCTCCCGGAAGCGCACATCAATTTCGGCGCCGCCTTGAGCAAACGCGGCGACTTCGACGCCGCCGCGGCACAGTATCGCATCGCGCTGAAGGGGGATCCGAATAATGCGGACGCACAGGAGGGTCTCGGCGTCGTCCTGGCCGAAAAGGGTCAGTTCGCGGAAGCGCTCGCCAATCTCAATGCAGCGGCAAAAAGCAGTCCCGACGACGCCGACATACACTACAACCTCGGCCGTCTTTACGGCCTCGCCGGGCGGCCGGACCTGGCGGTCGCGGAATTCGCGGAAACCGCGCGGCTCCAGCCGGAGAATGCCAAGGCGCGTTTCAATCTCGGCACTGCGTATGCCGCCCAGGAGCGGTTCTCCGAAGCCTGCGGTCAGTTCCGCGAGGCGCTGCGTCTGAAGCCGGATTACGTATCCGCGCGCTTCAACCTGGCCAGCGCGCTCGCGAATCTGGGACGCTTCGATGAAGCGATCAGCCACTTTCAGGAGGTTCTCCGAGTGCAGCCCGATTTCCCGGAGGCGGCCGAAGCGCTGCAAAATTGCCTCGAATTAAAGACGAAATCGGCGCACTAGCGGTGGGCGTGCTTGGGGCTTGCCCTGCTTCCCGTGCGCCTTTCATTTCATGATCGCCGCGCGCTGCACTTCCACTACGCGCGCCAGGCCGTCCGGCGCCAGCAGCATCTGGCAGCCGCGGATGCCCGCGCTCACCGCGATGACGTCCCACAGGTCCGCGGTTTCCTCCAGAAACACCGGGTACGGTTTCTTCGTGCCCACCGGGGAAACGCCGCCGCGAATGTAACCGGTGAGGGCCAGCACTTCCTTGAGCGGCGCCATCTCGACCTTCTTGTTGCCGCTGGCGGCGGCGAGCGCCTTCAGGTCCAGCTCCGCGTTAGCTGGAATGCATGCCAGCAGCACGCCCGTGCGGTCGCCGCGCACCACCAGCGTCTTGAAAACCTGCTCCGGCGGCATGCCGATGGCCGCGGCTACGTGCGGCGCCGTGAGGTCGTCCTCGTCCACGGCATACTCGCGTAGATCGTAAGCGATCCCCGCACGCTCCAGAATCCGCACGGCGTTGGTTTTGATGGAGCTGTCTTTCCTGCTCATGGCGTCCTCTCGATGGTGGCTCAGGTCCGACCCGTGATCTTTGTCCCCACCCTGCTATCATAAAGATTCATGTCCAACGCCACTCCCACAGTGGTCATTGTGGGCAGACCGAACGTTGGAAAGTCCACCCTTTTCAACCGCATCACGGGGCAGCGGCGCGCCATCGTCGGCGATGAGCCGGGGATCACGCGCGACCGCATCCACGGGTCTGCCGAACACCACGGCCGGCGCTTCGAGGTCATCGACACCGGGGGCATTGTGGTCGACGACCCGGAGTACATCCCCAGCCAGATCCTGCGGCAGGCGGAAGTGGCCCTGGCGGAGGCGGCCCACATCATTTTCCTGGTGGATGGGCGCAGCGAAATCACGGCTCCGGATCGCGATCTGGCGGGTATGCTGCGGCGCCTCGGCAAGCCGGTGACCCTGGCGGTCAACAAGGCCGACACGGGCGCCCGGAGCGACCTGGCGAACGAGTTCTACGAACTCGGTATCCCCGACGTTTACCCCGTGTCCGCCGAGCATGGCACCGGCGTCGACGCGCTGCTCGACCGTGTCACCGCGGGCTTTCCGGAAGCCGGCTCCCCGGAATCCGCGCCGGGGGCCGCCGAGGGCGGCATTGCCGGACCAATCAAGGTGGCCATCATCGGGCGTCCCAACGTGGGCAAATCGACGCTGCTCAACACCCTCACCGGAATCGAACGCGCCATCGTCTCGCCGGTTGCCGGCACCACGCGCGACGCGGTGGATGAAACCGTCAGCCGCGGCGGCCGCGAATACGTGTTCGTCGATACGGCCGGCATCCGGCGCAAGGGCAAGACCAAGGAGATGGCCGAGAAGATGAGCGTGGTGATGGCGCGCCGCCACATCCGCATGGCGCACGTGGTGCTGCTGGTGGTGGATGCAACCGAGGGCGTAGTGGCGTCGGATGCCACCATCGCGGGCTACGCTCACGAGGGTGGACGCGGCTTGATCGTGTGCGTGAACAAGTGGGATGAAGTGGCCGGGCAGAAGGGTCAGAAAAGGAACGAATTCGAACAACAGGTGCGCGACCAGTTCAAGTTCCTGGACTATGCCCCCGTGGCGTTCATCTCGGCCAAGACCGGCGCCGGCGTGGATCGCCTGTTTCCGCTCATCAAGGAAGCCTACGAATCCGCGTCCCTGCGCATCCCCACGGGGGAAATGAACCGCTTCGTGGAGAGCTTGCGGTTTGAGGAGCGCAAGATTCTTTATATTACGCAGGCGTCCATTCGGCCCCCTTCGTTTGTGGTGTTCACCGGAGCGGGTGGTCCCCTGCATTTCTCGCACGAGCGATACTTGATTAACCAGATCCGCCGGCGTTTCGGATTTCGGGGCACGCCCATCGTGCTGAAGACCCGCGCCAAGAAGCGCGGGGGCCATCGAGGGGACCAAGGATAGGGGCGCCAGGGGCTGTGACAGTACAAAACCAGGTTTGCCTTTTCGGCACCCTCCCTTTAGACTATAGGAGCGGTATTATGAACGCATCGATACTTAATTCAGGAGGGTGGCCCAATGTGGAATAAACGCCGGGACGAGGAACCGCCGAAATCTTATTTTCCGCCAGGCCCCGCGCCTGCGGCGCCCAGCAACCCGGCCCCTTTGGCCCCCCATCCCACAGAGACCAGGAAGGAGACTTCGCCAGTGTCCAGTATGCCCAGCGGAAGATTTGAGCCCGAGGCTCGCGCAGCCACAGGCCAGGCCAGCATCGGAAAGGCCGTTCGCATCGTCGGCCAGATCCACAGCAAGGAAGACCTTTACGTCGATGGCGACCTGGAGGGCACGGTGGAGGCGCTGGAGCATAAGCTCACGATCGGCCCCAACGGTACCGTGCACGCGGCCATCAAGGCGCGCGAGGTGGTCGCCCTCGGCACCATTCAAGGCAACGTGGAAGCCACCGACAGGATCGAGATCCGCAAAGACGCCAGGCTGACCGGCGATATCAAGACGGCTCGCATCATCATCGAGGACGGCGCGTATTTCAAGGGCAGCATCGATATCGTGAAGCCGGAGCCGGCCAAAGCCCCGGCCAAGCCGCAACCGGCTGCTCCTGCTCCAGCCGCGGCTCACGCACCGGCGGCGGCCGTGCCCGCGGGCGCCTCCGAAAACAAACGGTAACGGGGCCTTCCATGCTTCTCCCGGGGCCCCTGAAGAACTTTCTCCGTGGCTCGCGGACCGGAGACCAACTGGCTCCGCCCGCCGCGAACGGGTCCGCGCACAGAGCTTTTCCGGCGCGCCGCGGGGAACTGGAGGATCCCGTCACGACGCGGCCCAGCCGGGGTTTGGAGGAGTTTTTCGGCAACATCCGCGGCCAATCGGGCCTGCATATCCTCGATCTGGGTGGGGCTACGCAGCAGAACGTGAGCTTCATCACCAACCTGGGCCACCGGCTATGCACCGAGGATTTCCTCTGGATCCTCGGGGACGTGTTCGGCACCGAGGACACCGTGGATCAATCCAATCCGGGGCGCATCGATTTCTTCCTCCGCCAGGCGCTGGACTATCCCGACGGCCAGTTTGACGGCGTCCTCATCTGGGACGTCCTCGAGTACCTGGAGCCGACGCTGCTCAATGCGGTGATGGACCGGTTGCGCAAGATCGTCCGGCCGCGCAGTTACATGCTGGCCGTCTTTCATTCCGACGACAAGCTGCAAGCGGCGCCCTTCTACACTTTCCGCATCCAGGAAGTGAACACGCTGCAGGTGACCCGGCAGGGCGTTCGCCGGCCCGCGCAACTGTTCAATAATCGCAGCCTGGAAAGACTTTTCGGCCGATTCGAATCGGTGAAATTCTTCCTCACCCGCGAGCGTCTGCGGGAAGTGATTGTAAAGGTCTGATCGGTCACTGGGATAAGGTGGTCTCGCTTTTCTCCACCAGGAGCTTGAGCCGCGCCAGATCGCCGCGCATTTTCTTTTCGGCCTGCGGCGTGATCAGCGGCTCCATCAGCCGCGCCAACCACATTTGAAATTCGTATTGGTCGTCCGCCTCCACGCGGGTTTTGCCGGTGCCCAGATCCGTCAGGCGGTATCCCTGCCGGCCTTCGAACACGCCGGCGGTCGAGGTGCGGACTCCCATGCGCGCCGGCGGCGCATACTCCGTGCAAGTGACCTGGATTTCCATCAGCGCTCCGCCATTGTTCTCGTCGCGCATCACCCACACCCGTTGCGCGCCCACCCGGTCGAACCCGCTCGGCCCCTCGCGGATGTCTACCAGCCAGCTCACCCATTGCTTCACCCGGCCGCTTTCCTCAAGCCACGGCCAGATGCGCTCCGGCGGGGCCTGTATTTCGGTGGACACGTGCATGTGCCCCGCGCCGCCTCTGTGCCCCATCGCCAGCAGCACCGCCGCGCCCAGCAACGGAAGCGCCACCAGAATCGCCACAATTCGCAGTACCCACTTCATCGCAGTTTCCTCCTCCACACTCTCCACAATGAATTCGCAGGCGCGGCGAGCAGGAGGCACAGGATGTATGCCTGGGGAGCCGCTCCCACTGCGACGCGCACGGCGAGCGTCACCGCCGCCAGAGCGGCCACCGCTTCCAGACCGGCGCGGGGCGCCCTGGGGGCCCGCCGCGAGCGCGGCTTTAGTGCGTTCCATCCCGCCATCCACGAGCACAGCGCCACCAACAGCACATTGGCCGCCAGCATGGCGGGCGCGCGCACCACACCGTCTTTCAGCGGAATCTGCGAGTAGACGAAGCGCCACAACTGATCGAGCGCCACCAACGGCAGCAGCACGCCGGTCACGGCGCGCAGAGCGATTTCCGTCAATTCGCCCGAGCGCATCCGCAGCGCCATCAGCGCCGGCGCCGAACGGGCCACCTGCCAGGCATACCAGCGGCGCGCCGCGCGCCGGCCGCGCTGGGCGAAGATGCAGCCGAAATCCTCGGCCAGATCGCCGCCCACAAATTCGGCTTCGGCATCCCCGGCGATGGCCAGCAACAGCAGCTCGGCGGCCCGTGGCGGTTTCATTCGCCGCCCCCCGGCAAGGGGAAGGCCATCCCGTCCAACATGCTTAGCAGGCCCTGTTGGATGCGGTTGACGGCCTCGATCCCGGCGCCGGTCAGGCGAAAGGACCGCTTAGCGCGCCCACCCCGCTCCGCCGTCGCCTCACCCATTTGAGACGTCACCAGCCCCTTGGTTTCCAGGCGCTCCAGCGTGGCATAGACCGCGCCGATGGTGACGTCGCGGCCGGTTCGCTCGGCGATCTCGCGGCGCACACGCATGCCGTAAGCGTCCGCTCCCAAACGAAGCACCGCCAGCAGAACCAGGTGTTCGAACTCTCCGAGGGATTCCCCCTTGGCCATGATTTCTACATAGTAGAGAAAACTGTGCGGGGTGTCAAGAGGCGATCTAGATCGCTCCCAGCCACCGAACCGGGAAATGGGCAGCCAGCGTATTAGCCAGCCGCTCGTCGGCCGTTATTAGGGTGCGCCCGGATAAGACCGCCGAGGCGGCGTACACCGCGTCATAGGATGCTACACAACTCGGGCCAGAACAAATCGGGCACTACCAGACTCACTGTCCCTGCGCGTAGCGATCCTGAACCAACGCGCGCGCCACCAGAGTTTCGCCGTTGGGTGGAAGGAACCACTTGGCGGCCACGCTGGTATCCAGCACATACGCGCTCAACGGGAGCGACCCTCGCGGTCATGGTCGGAGTTGCGTTGAAAGCAGAAGGTTGACGCCAAGATCGCACAGCCGTGCGCCGGTAACTGGCGGAACGAAGTCCCGCAAGCCCTGAACGCCGTAGCCGTTGCGATCCCGTGAATCGGTTCTAGCTCCTGTTTCCCAAGCCGGTTTCAAGACTTCTTGACTGGTGGTGGCGGTGGTGGTGGAGGCTGCTTGTACGGTTTCGGCGGGGGTGCTCCCCTCTTAAGCGGCACGGTACCCTGTGTTTTCTGCGAACTCATGAGCGTTATCCTTTATCCTTCTTAGGTGGCGGCGGTGGTGGCGGCTGCTTGTACGGTTTCGGCGGTGGCGCACCTTCACGAAGAGGTCGAGTCGGTTTCGGTGGCGGGTTTTTCGGTGGCATCTTGTGGAAGCCATAATCTCACATTTGGAATCTCGTTTTCAACTTCATCCTGAAATCTAAGCATGAGCTTTTGATTTTCCGCCGGATCATTCTGGAGGCCAAGTCTATTGAATCGGTCCTGCAACCCTGTTAATTGTTTTTCGTGTTTGGCTTGTATTACTCCCGACTCCTGAATTTCATGTCTTAATGTGTTGAACTCTTGATAAAGCTCAAGATACTGTATCTGGAGTTTGGAAAGACGAACGATCTTGTCACTCAGCTTGAGCACTGGCTTAAGTATCGTCGCGAAAGTCGAGAAGATCAGTGTTCCTGTAAGCAGGTGCCCACCGATGGTCGTTTTCATGAACTTAGCAGTTGTTAGCGACCCTGAAGCGGCGATAGCTATAGAGGCATCACCGATAATGTTCAAGAGTCTGTATCTCTTCAACTGAAACGCGTAATATTTCTCGAATCGAAGCGATTCCCTAAGTAGCTCATAGAGCCGAAGCATCTTTTGTTGCGGACCAGAGTAGCCATACGGAGTCTCTGCATCCGTCGAATTTGCGTGGTTATCCATGCTGCTATTTATTCGCACCAGCCGTAAGCCGAAAAGCGAGAGAAACGAGTTAATCATTTGTCTTCCTATACCAACGCACTCAGGACCATGACCACCCTCGCGTTGCATTTCTTCGGAACTCGGAAATGGTCCGGCCGACTCCGGCTCGTGCGACTGGATGGCTTCCAACCGGCGGATCCATTCTTTGCGGCGAGCCAGTTCACTGGGAGTGGGCACGTTCTCCTCCAGCAGAGCCAACACCTCCGCCGTCGGCGGCTTGCGATTCCCTTGCGCGCGAGCCCGTAGCGCCTCATATAATTCATCGGGCACGTTCTCAACGTACCACTCTGCCAGGCTCTTCGCGCGAATGCGGCAGCGCGCGGAAGGCGCCCTCAACCGACAGGATCACCTCCGCCGCTAGCGTGGGCTTAATTTTCGCCTGGCACTTTGTCCACGTGTTCGATGACCAGGACATCGAGCGGGGCCTTCTTTTCCTCCAGCTTGAGTCCTAACTGCAGTTCGAGAGCCTCAGGGAGAGTGGGAGCGGTTGCGCTGGCACCGTCTGCTGCTGCAGGCGGAAAGGCTCCCCCGGGCCCCATATAGCCTTCGAACTCCAGAGTGAAATCATATTTTCCGGCCAATCCGGTCTTGTCCGTCACCGGGGCGGCGGAGAGCATATTTCCGGCCAGGGCGCCTAACGGGATTGCCAATACCTTGGCCAGGTCGGAAATCGGGAACCGGTTGAGCGCCAGGCGGCATACCGTCCCGGCCATCGCCGTCGCATAGTGACCCGGCGGCGGCTGGGGAAAGCCCTTTTGTCTAATGGAAGGGACGGGCCTCCTTGCGGCGGAGCCGGCGCGAGCGGGTCCTCGACCGCTGGTTTCAGTCTTGCTCCGCGCTTGGCAACCACCAACTCGAGCGCCGGGAAATCTCTCGTCTCATGGTGGAGCTTCAGGTGGAAGCGCTCCATCAGCAGATGCTGCAGCATGAACCTGACTTGCGGCTTAACTATACCGGCCGGGCACCTTCGCCGCGATGGCATAGCTCTCCGAATCCAGCCACCCAGGGCCTGCAACCTGGTCGGGCTCCACGCCATACGCCGCCATCAGCAGCCGCTTCAGGGTCACGCTAATGAAGGTGATCCGCTCGGGATCCGAGGTGCCCGGCCCGCCCCGCATGATATTGGCGCCAGGTCCGCCGCTCGACGCAGCCACCGGCTTCACCGACGCCACCTCGAATCTGAGTGGAGGCGCCGGCGTCTGCCCGAAAGTGGCGCTGCATGCGAGGACGAAAACACCGTCCATGATCGCTCGCTGCATTTCCGAGTCTGCCTCGCTTGTAACCAATATAGTAGATGACTTCCCGATCGCCGCTCACCTGGACCCACCGTCCCCTATCGACATGCAGGGCACCGGACCGGCGACTGCCCGGCGCGTCCCATAATCGGACATGCCCCCTCGCTCCCATCCGCATCCAACTCCTTGCCGGCCTATCTCCCGACGGTGGCCCCGCAAGTGCCTATTCACCCCCGCTTTGCGGTATGAATAGGATCTGATGAAATCATCCGACTCCCGAACGCCCTCGATCCTGATCGCCGACGATCAACCGGATGTCCTGGAGGCCCTGCGCTTCCTGGTGAAGGGCGAGGGTTATGTGGCGGAGACCGTCAACTCGCCCGCCGCCGCCATCGACGCGGTCGAATCGCGCGACTTCGACGCCGTCCTGATGGATCTCAATTACACCCGCGACACCACCAGCGGGGAGGAGGGTCTCGAACTGCTCCACCACATCCAGACCCTCGACACCACTCTGCCCGTGATCGTAATGACCGCCTGGGGATCGGTGGAGCTGGCCGTGGAAGCCATGCGCCGCGGCGCGCGCGACTTCATCCAGAAGCCCTGGGACAACGCGCGCCTCTCCGCCATTCTCAAAACCCAGATCGAGCTGGGCCGCGCCCTGCGCAAAGGCCAGCGCCTGGAAGCCGAGAACCGCGCGCTGCGCGCCGAGCGCTTCCCGCAGTTGATCGCCGGCTCGCTCGCCATGCGTCCGGTGCTGGACGTGATTTCGCGCGTGGGACCCTCCGACGCCAACGTGCTCATCACCGGCGAAAACGGCACGGGCAAGGGTCTGGTGGCGCAGACGCTGCATTCGGTTTCGCTGCGCTCCACGCGCCCGCTGGTCACCGTCAATACCGGCGGCCTGGCCGAGGGCGTTTTTGAGAGCGAGCTGTTCGGCCACGTGAAAGGCGCCTTCACCGACGCCAAGAGCGACCGCGTGGGCCGCTTCGAAATGGCCGATGGCGGCACGCTGTTTCTGGACGAAATCGCCAACATTTCGCAGGGCCTGCAGGCCAAGCTGCTGCGCACCATCGAAACCGGCGAGTTCGAGCGCGTGGGTTCCTCCAAAACCCGCCGTGTGGACGTGCGCTTCTTCAGCGCCACCAATGCCGACCTGCACGCCGCCGTGGCCGAGCAGCGCTTCCGCCAGGATCTGCTGTTCCGCCTCAACACCATCGAAATCCGCCTGCCGCCGCTGCGCGACCGCCGCGAAGATATCTCCGTGCTGGCCGGCCACTTCCTGCGCCAGCACGCCCAGCATTACCGCAAAGCCATCGACGGCTTCGACGAGAGCGCCATCAAAGCGCTGCTGGCGCATGCCTGGCCCGGCAACGTGCGCGAGTTGGATCACGCCGTCGAGCGCGCCGTCCTCATGGCGCAGTCCGGCGCCATCCGCGCGGCCGACCTGGGCCTGCGCTCCGGCCGCGAAGGTCCGCCGCGCCTGGAAGAGATGAGCCTGGAAGACGTAGAGGCGCTGCTCATCAAGAAGGCGCTGGCGCGTTTCAGCGGCAACGTGAGCCACGCCGCCAACGCGCTGGGGTTGAGCCGCAGCGCGCTCTATCGCCGTTTGCAAAGGTACGGATTGTAAAACCGCGCAGTGTCCAAGCCGCCGGAAGAGAAAGTCGCGCGTATCGGTTATGAGGGCCGCGTAGTCCTGCTGTCCCTGCTGGCGGGCCTGCCCGGCTCGGTGGTGGCGCTGTGGTTCCTGTGGACCGGCGATTATCCCACGCACGTCCGGGCTACCCTGACGGTGCTGATCGTGGGCTGCTGGCTGGGCTTCGCCATGGCCGTGCGCGAGCGCGTGGTGTTTCCGCTGCAAACCCTGTCGAACCTGCTGGGCGCATTGCGCGAGGGAGATTTTTCGGTGCGGGGCCGCTCTCCACGCCCCGACGATGCCCTGGGCGAGGTGATGCGCGAAGTCAACACCCTCGGCAGCACCCTGCGCGAGCAGCGCTTGGGCGCTATGGAAGCCACCACGTTGCTGCGCACGGTGATGCGCGAGATCGACGTGGCCATATTCGCCTTCGACGAAAACCAGCGCCTGCGCCTGGTGAACCGAGCCGGCGAACGGCTGCTGGCCGCTCCGCCCGAGCGCCTGCTGGGCCAGACTGCCGCGGAACTACATCTTCTGTCCTGCCTGGAGGGTCCGCCGCAACTCACCTTGCAAACCGTCTTTCCCGGCGCCGCGGGCCGCTGGGGTGTTCGCCGCACCCGCATCCGCGAGCGTGGGCTGCCGCTGGAGCTGGTGGTGATCTCCGATCTCACCCAAGCCCTCAGCGAGCAGGAATTGCAGGCCTGGCAGCGGCTGGTGCGGGTCCTGGGCCACGAGCTGAACAATTCGCTGGCGCCCATCAAATCCATCGCCGGTAGCCTGCTGACCATTCTGTCGCGCCAGCCCCTGGCGGAGGACTGGCGCGACGACATGCAGCGCGGCTTGAGCGTGATCACTTCGCGCTCGGAGAGCCTCAGCCGCTTCATCGGGGCCTACGCGCGGTTGGCCAAGCTGCCCCGCCCGCAACTGCAACCGCTCGACGTGGCTGCCTCGGTGGGCCGCGCCGCGAGCTTCGAAACGCGCCTCGAGGTGCGCGTGGAAGCCGGTCCGCACGTCACCGTGCAAGGCGACCCCGATCAGCTCGAACAGGTGCTGATCAACCTCTTGCGCAACGCCGCCGACGCCTCCCTGGCCACCGGTGGCGGCGTGCGCACCGGCTGGCGCCGCGATGGTTCGATGCTGGAGATCTGGGTGAGGGACGACGGCCCCGGCCTCTCCGGGACCGCCAACCTGTTCGTGCCCTTCTTCACCACCAAACCCGGCGGCTCCGGCATCGGCCTGGTGCTC
>JBKQPR010000366.1:0-48332 GCA_052144935.1 Bryobacteraceae bacterium | reverse complement strand
CGCCGTTCTTCAAGGGCTACCGCCCGCAGTTCTACTTCCGTACGACCGACGTGACCGGTGTGGCGGAGCTGCCCGAGGGCACGGAGATGGTGATGCCGGGCGACAACGTGGAGCTGGTGGTGGAACTGATTACGCCGGTGGCTTTGGAAAAGGGTTTGCGCTTCGCCATCCGCGAAGGCGGCCGCACGGTGGGCGCCGGCACCGTAACCGAGATTATAAAGTAGGCCGGCTTCGTTAGGTAAAATATGGCGCTAAGAGAACGCATTCGCATCCGGTTGAAGGCATACGACCATCGGGTGCTGGATCAATCGACGACCGAGATTGTGGACACGGCCAAGAGGACCGGCGCGACGGTAGCCGGCCCCATTCCGCTGCCCACCTCCCGGAGTATCACCACGGTCTTGCGCTCGCCGCACGTGGACAAGAAGTCGCGGGAGCAGTTTGAAATCCGCACGCACAAGCGGCTATTGGACATCCTGGAGCCGACCCAGCAGACGGTGGACGCGCTGATGAAGCTCGACCTGCCGGCGGGCGTGGATGTGGAGATCAAGGCGTTCGGGAAATGAGAGAAGCCGTGTGTTCACCGCAGAGACGCGGAGGTCGCAGAGAAAGCGCAGAGAAGGCCAGAAAGAATTTTCTCCGCGCTTCCTCTGTGCACTCCGCGTCTCCGCGGTGAATACGGAGCTGACTTGAAGGATTGGCAACTATGAGCCCAGGAATCCTTGGCAAGAAAATTGGAATGACGCAGATGTTCCGGCCGGATGGCCAGGTGGTGCCGGTGACCCTGTTGAAGGCGGGGCCGTGCATGGTGGTGCAGCGCAAGACTCCCACCACGGACGGTTACGACGCGGTGCAACTGGGCCTGGTGGAGAACATCAAGGAGCGGCGCCTGACCAAGCCCGCCGCGGGACATTTGAAGAAAGCCGGCGTGGGCGGATCGAAGTTCCTGCGCGAGTTTCCGCTGGCCGCCGGCGACGAGGATTTCAAAGCCGGCGACCAGGTGCTGGTGGGCCAGTTCAAGCCCAAGGACATGGTGGACGTCATCGGCATCAGCAAGGGCCGCGGCTTTGCCGGCCTGGTGAAGCGCCACCACTTCGGCGGCGGCGCAGCCACCCACGGCTCCATGTTCCACCGGGCTCCCGGTTCGATCGGCGCTTCCAGCTTCCCCTCGCGCGTGCTGCCCGGCATGCGCATGGCCGGCCACATGGGCCATGCGCGGGTGACGGTGCGCAATCTCGAAGTGATCGAGGTGGACACCGAAGATAACGTGCTGGTCGTCAAGGGCGCGGTCCCCGGACCCAACGGCGGGTACGTGGTGGTGCGGAGGGCCAAGAGGTAATCGCCATGCCGACAGTCGAGGTAGTGGATTTGAATAACCAGAAGGTGGGCGAGATCGAACTCGCCGACGACGTCTTCGGCGCGGAGGTCAACCAGAACCTGCTGTACGAGGCCGTCCGCCAGTATCAGGCCGGTTTGCGCGCGGGCACCCACAAGACCAAGACGCGCTCGGAAGTGGCCGGCTCCGGCAAGAAGCTCTGGAAGCAGAAGGGCACTGGGCGGGCGCGCATGGGATCGGTGCGCTCGCCCATCTGGCGTCACGGCGGCATCGTGCACGGGCCGGTTCCGCGCGATTACAGTTACAAGCTGCCCAGGAAGATGGTGCTGGGCGCGTTGCGCTCGGCCCTCTCTGCCAAGCTGCGCGATGGCGAACTCAAAGTCGTGCAGACCTTCACTCTGGCCGATCACAAGACCAGGAACGCCATGAACGCGCTGGCCAAACTGGAAGCCGGGCGCACGGTTCTGGTGGTCGAGAACGGCGAGAACAAGAACCTCACGCTGGGCATCCGCAACCTGAAGGGCGTGACCTTGATGCCCACGCGCGACGTCAACGCCTTCCACTTGCTGGGCCACCAGAGCGTGCTGCTTTCCGAAGCCGCTGCGCTGAAATTCTCGGAGGCACTCGCGAAATGAACGTCTATGAAGTGATTCGCCGCCCTCTGGTCACCGAAAAGGGCATTGATAAGAAGGATAAGGAACGCACGCTGTGTTTCGAGGTGACTCCCGAGGCGAACAAGACGCAGGTGAAGGCCGCCGTGGAGAAGCTTTTCAAGGTGAAGGTGGATGAGGTGCGAACCGCGACCTTCGATGGAAAGATGCGCCGCCGCGGGCGCTTTTCGGGCTACCGTCCGGATTGGAAGAAGGCTTACGTCAAACTGAAAAAGGGCCAGAAAGTGCCCGAATTCGCGGAGATTTAACCCATGCCGATCAAGTCTTTCAGACCCGTAACGCACAGCCGGCGCTTTATGACCGTGGTGACGCGCCACGAGATCACCAGGCAGACGCCGGAAAAATCCCTGGTCGAGTCCAAGCAGCGCACCGGCGGCCGCAACAGCACTGGCCGTGTCACTTCGCGCTTCATCGGGGGCGGCGCCAAGCAGGCCTACCGGGTGGTGGATTTCAAGCGCGACAAGGCCGGCATCCCGGCGGTGGTGGCGTCGGTCGAGTACGATCCCTGCCGCTCGGCTCGCATCGCCCTGTTGCACTACGCCGATGGCGAGAAGCGTTATATCCTGCACCCCGATGGCTTGAAAGTCGGGGCCAAGGTGATGTCCGGCGCGCAGGCCGACATCCTGCTGGGCAATGCGCTGCCGCTCAAGAACATGCCCGCCGGCACGGTGGTTCACAACATCGAGCTGAAGCCGGGAAAGGGCGGCCAGATGGCCCGCTCGGCCGGTTCGCAGGCGCAACTGATTTCCAAGGAGGGCGGCCTGGCGCTGCTCAAGCTGCCTTCGGGCGAAGTGCGGCGGGTGCTGCTGGAGTGCATGGCCACGGTCGGCCAGGTGGGCAATACGGACCACGAGAACGCCTCGTCCGGCAAGGCGGGACGCACCCGCTGGCTGGGCAAAATGCCGCATAACCGCGGCGTGTCCATGAACCCGGTAGACCATCCGCACGGCGGCGGCGAGGGCAAGACTTCGGGCGGCCGGCATCCGGTGACTCCCTGGGGCCAGCCCACGCGTGGATTTAAGACCCGCAACAATAAGCGCACCGACAAGTGGATCGTGACGCACAAGAGCAAGAAGAGGTAAGGAAATGGGCAGATCCGTAAAGAAGGGACCGTTTACCGATACCCACTTGGAAGCCAAGCTGGCGGTGTTGAACGCCGCCAACGAAAAGAAGGTCGTGCGCACCTGGTCGCGGCGTTCCACGATTCTTCCCGAGTTTGTGGGGCACACGGTAGGGGTTCACAATGGCAGGAAATTCATTCCGGTGTACATCACCGAGAACATGGTGGGCCACAAGCTGGGCGAGTTCTCCCCCACCCGCACGTTCAAGGGCCATTCAGTGAAAGCGGCTACGGAGAAGTCGGCCAAGCCGGCGTAGATATATGAAGCATTGTATTCACCGCGGAGACGCAGAGAACGCAGAGGAAGCGCGGAGAAAACATAGAGAAATGGTTTTCTCTGCGAAGTCTCTGCGCTCTCCGCGTCTCCGCGGTGAATACGGGGCCAATCGCGGTGAATACAGGGCAATAGAAATGGTTTTCTCTGCGAAGTCTCCGCGCTCTCCGCGTCTCTGCGGTGAATACGGGGCCAATCGCGGTGAATACAGGGCAATAACGAGGAAAGCATGACAGCCAAAGCGGAAGCCAGATATATCCGAGTCTCCCCGCAGAAGGCCCGCCTGGTGGTGGACCTGATCCGCGGACAGCAGGCCGACGCGGCGCGTGTTACGCTGCGCACCACCAACAAGCGCATCGCTCCGGCGGTGCTCAAGGTGCTGGAATCGGCTATCGCCAACGCCACCGACAGGAACGAGGAAGTGGACGTGGACCGGCTGTTCGTTTCCGAGGCCTACGTCAATGAAGGCCCCCGCATGAAGCGCGTACGGCCGGCCCCCATGGGCCGCGCTTACCGGTACCAGCGGCGCCTGGCGCATATCGTGGTGAAAGTCACGGAGAAAGAAGCCTAGATGGGACAGAAAGTTCATCCGTACGGATTCCGGCTGGGATTCAACAAGCCGTGGCGCTCGCGCTGGTTCGCCAAGCAGAACTACGCCAAACAGTTGCAGGAAGATCTCGAGCTGAAGGAAAACCTGCGCGAGCGGCTGAAGTCGGCCAGCGTGAGCTCGATCGAAATGGACCGGCCGGGAAATAAGCTGCGCGTCACGATTCGCACTTCGCGGCCCGGCATCATCATCGGCCGCAAGGGCGCCGAGATCGAAAAGCTGAAACAGGACATGGCCAAGAAGACCAAGCGCGAGGTCTTCATAGACATCCAGGAAGTCCACAAGCCGGAGCTGGACGCGCAGTTGGTCTCCGAGTCCATCGGGCTGCAGCTCGAAAAGCGCGTGGCCTTCCGCCGCGCCATGCGCAAAGCCGTGGATTCGGCGCTGCGCTTCGGCTGCAAGGGCATCAAGGTGCGCGTATCGGGCCGTCTGAACGGGGCCGAAATCGCGCGCAGCGAATGGTATCTGCAGGGCCAGCTTCCCCTGCACACACTGCGCGCGGATATCGATTATGGGTTTTCCGAGGCGCACACCACGTACGGCGTGATCGGCATCAAGACGTGGATTTATAAGGGCGAGATTCTGGATCTGACCAAGCGGCGCGCAACCGGGATGCTGAACGAGCCGGAACCGCGCCGCGACCGGGGCGATCGAGGCGAACGCCGCGACCGTGGGGATCGGGATCGCGGCGATCGCCGGCGCGAGCCGCGCGGCCAGGGGGGATATGCTCCCAGCGCTCCGCCGCCGCCGGTGAGCGAGCCGTCGGGTCCCGCCACCCAGACGCCGCCGCCGGATCTGCCGCGTCCGGCCGTCCGCCCGGCCACTCCGATTCTGCCGCCGCTGATGTCGCCGCAGCAGCCGTCCTGGAAGCAGGAAGCGCGCCCGGAACATCCGGCCGGCGCTCCGGAGAAGCCGGAAGGGGAGAATAAATGAGACCGCCCGCATTCACCGCGGAGACGCGGAGACACCGAGAAAAACGCGGAGAAACACAAAGAGAGCAACTTCTTGTTTTGGTTGTCTCTGCGTTTTCCTCCGCCTCTCTGCGTCTCCGCGGTGAATGCGGGCCAACAGCTTAGGACAAAACCGCCATGATGATGCCAAAGAAGGTCAAGTATAGAAAGCAGCAGCGCGGGCGTATGTGCGGCAAGGCTTGGCGCGGATCGAGCATCGCTTTCGGCAATTTCGGCCTGAAGGCGCTCGAGTGCGCCTGGATCACCGACCGCCAGATCGAGGCCGCGCGCGTCGCCATGACCCGCTCCATCAAGCGCGGCGGCAAGGTGTGGATTCGCCTCTTCCCGGATAAGCCGATCACCAAGAAGCCCGCCGAAACCCGTATGGGTAAGGGCAAGGGCGCGCCCGAACAGTGGGTCGCCGTGATTCGTCCGGGCAAGATCCTGTTCGAGATGGAGGGCGTGGACCGCGCCACCGCTTCGCACGCCATGGCCCTGGCCGCGGACAAGCTTCCCATCAGGACCAAATTCATCAGCCGGGAAGACGGGGAGTAAGCCGGATGAAGTCGCAAAAAGTTCGTGATTTGGACGATAAAGAGCTGCACCAGCAGTTGGCGGAAATTAATGAGCAGGTGTTCCGTCTTCAGTTTCAGATGTCCATGGGGCAGACGGACGGTTTGAAGAAGGTTCGCGCCATGCGCAAGACGCGCGCGCGCATTTACACCGTTCTGCGCGAGCGGGAACTGACCGCCGCGGACACGGGGGAGAAGAAGTAACATGGCCGAAACACAGGCCCCAACGGGTTTCAAGAACGAGAAGATCGGCCAGGTCGTCTCGACCAGGATGCAGAAAACCATCGTGGTGGAAGTCAGCCGGCGCGTGCCGCACCCGCTCTACAAGCGGATCATCGGCAAGCGCAAGAAGTTTTACGCCCACGATGAACAGGCCACGGCCAAGACCGGCGACATCGTGCGCATCGTGGAGTGCCGCCCGCTCAGCAAGCTGAAGCGGTGGCGCCTGGCCGAAATCGTGCGGAGGGCCGCCCAGGTGGGCGCGCAGCCGGCGGAGCTGGATGTGAAGGTGTGAGACTGACGATTCACCGCGGAGGCGCGGAGGGCGCGGAGAAAGCGCGGAGAAAAGCTCTTGTGTTCTCTGCGAAGCCTCCGTGTTCTCCGCGTCTCCGCGGTGAAATCGGGGTCTCCCCTGTGAGATGAGAGGCAGACATTTATGATTGGAATGCGAACAATTCTCGAGGTGGCCGATAACAGCGGCGCGCGGAAGCTCTCCTGCATCCTGCCCCGCGGCGGCGATCTCGGTCTGCGCGCGGGCTTGGGCGACGTCATTACCGCCAGCGTGAAAGAGGCCGCTCCCGATTCGGCCATCAAGAAGGGCAAGGTGGTGCGCTGCGTGATCGTGCGTATGCGCAAGGAGACCCGCCGCAAGGACGGCACTTATATCCGCTTCGATTCCAACGCCGCCGTGTTGATCAGCGACGTTGGCGAGCCGGTCGGAACGCGCGTGTTCGGGCCGGTCGCCAGGGAGCTGCGCGATAAGAAGTTCATGAAGATCATTTCCCTGGCTCCCGAGGTAATCTGATGGCTACTGCAAAGAAAAGACCGGGGCGGGCCCACAGCGCGCCTCTGGGCCCGCCGGTACGAATCGATTTCAAGAAGGAAGACACCGTCAAGGTGATTTCCGGCCGCGACAAGGGCAAGTCCGGCCGCGTCCTCCAGGTGGATCGCCGGACCGGGAAGCTGCTGGTGGAGCACGTCATGATGGTGAAACGCCACACGCGTCCCAATCCCTCCAAGCAGATCAAGGGCGGCATCGCGGAACGCGAGAGCCCCATCCAGGCTTCCAACGTGCTGATCGTCTGCCCGGGATGCAACAAGGCGGTGCGCATGGCGCACCACGTCGACGTCGTCGCCGGCGGGAAGAGCCGCCGTAGCCGCGTGTGCCGGAAGTGCGGCCACGCGCTCGACACTAAGTGAGGTTTCGATGGCAGCGCGTTTGAGAGAGCTATATCAAAAGAAGGTCGTCCCGGCGATGACCAAGGAGTTCGGCTACACCAACGTGATGGCCGTGCCCAAGGTCGAGAAGATTTCCATCAACATCGGCCTCGGCGAAGCCACCCAGAACGCCAAGATCATGGATGGCGCGGTCAACGAGCTGGGCCAGATCGCCGGCCAGAAGCCGGTAATCACCAAGGCCACCAAGTCGATCTCCCAGTTCAAGCTGAGGGAGGGCCAGTCGATCGGCTGCATGGTCACCCTGCGCGGCGACCGCATGTACGAGTTCCTGGACCGCCTGGTGAACGTGGCGCTGCCGCGCGTGCGCGACTTCCGCGGGGTTTCCAGCAAGTCTTTCGACGGCCGCGGCAACTATACGCTGGGCATAAAGGATCAGTTGATCTTCCCCGAGATCGATTACGCCAAGGTGGACAAGACCAAGGGAATGAACATTTCCATCACCACCACGGCCCGCACCGACGCCGAAGGCTTGGCGTTGCTGCGTCAAATGGGAATGCCGTTCCGGCAGTAAGCGAACAGGAGCATCGAGAGAACCAATGGCAACCACCGCGAAAATCGCGAAAGACCTGAAACTGGAGAAGATCCGCCGGGCATCCCAGTTGGCCAAGGCCCAGAAGAAACCCGGAATCGCCATGCTGCCGACTCGACACCGCAACCGCTGCTGGCGTTGCGGCCGGCCGCGCGCGTTTCTGCGCAAGTTCGGCATCTGCCGTCTGTGTTTCCGCCAGCTAGCGCTGAACGGCGAGATTCCCGGCGTGACCAAGGCGAGCTGGTAGAGATATGGCGGGGGCTCCGAATTCACCGCAGAGACGCGGAGAACGCAGAGGAAGCGCAGAGAAAACCATTATGTGTTCTCCGCGCTTTCTCCGCGATCTCCGCGTCTCTGCGGTGAATCCAACGCCCGCCCAAGAAGTAGGAGAACTATGACGAGCGATCCCATTGCCGACATGCTGACTCGCGTTCGTAACGCGATCCAGGCCCGCCACCCCAAAGTGGACGTGCCGGCCTCCAAGCTGAAAGCGGAAATCGCGCGCATCCTCAAAGAGGAAGGCTTCATCGCCAACTTCAAGGTGGCGGAAGAGGGCGCGAAGAAGACCATCAAGATTTACCTGAAGTATAGCCCCGACAACGCACCGGTGATCTCCGCCATCGAGCGCGTCTCGCGCCCCGGATGCCGCGTCTATGTCGGCCAGACGGATATTCCGCGCGTGCTGGGCGGTATGGGAATCAATATACTGACCACGCCGCGCGGCGTGATGACCGGGCGCGACGCGCACAAAGAGCGCGTGGGCGGCGAAATCCTGTGCCGGGTGTGGTAGCCATCGAGGATCTGAGATATGTCGAGAATTGGTAAAAAACCGATCCCGCTGCCGGGCGGCGTCAAGGTGCAGATCGGCGAGGAACTGGAAGTCTCGGGGCCCAAGGGCAAGCTGAAGGTGCCGATTCCGGAAGGAATCAAGGTCGTCGAAGGGGCCGGGAAGCTGGAGATCCAGCGCTCCAGCGACGACCATGCGGCGCTCCACGGGCTCACCCGCGCGCTGGTGGCCAACGCGGTACACGGCGTCTCGAGCGGGTTCACCAAGGAGTTGGACATCGTGGGCATCGGCTATCGCGCCGACGTCAAGGGCAAGATTGCGACCTTCACGCTGGGCTACTCGCATCCGATCGAGCTTCTGCTTCCCGATGGCGTGGATATGCGGGTCGACAAGGTGTCGGGCAGCCCGATCCAAAATTTGCAGGCGCGCCTGGTGCTGACCGGATACGACCGGCAAATGCTGGGACAGGTGGCGGCCAACATCCGGTCGCTGCGCAAACCGGATCCTTACAAGAATAAGGGGATCCGCTACACCGGCGAAGCCCTGCGCAAGAAGGTCGGCAAGACGGGAGCAAGCGCCAAATGATTCGCAAGATCGAGAAGAAGAAAATCCGCAGCCGCATTCACCGGCGCATCCGGCGCAAACTGCGCGGCACCGCCGAGCGTCCGCGCCTGGCCGTGTTCCGCAGCGTGGCGCACATCTACGCGCAGGTCATCGACGATACCGCCGGGGCCACCCTGGTATCGGCCTCGTCGGTCGATAAGGGCGGCAAGACCAACGGCGGCAACGTGGCGGCCGCCAAGGCGATCGGCAAGCTGGTGGCCGAGAAGGCCAAGGAAAAGGGAATCGGCAAAGTGGTCTTCGACCGCGGCGGATATATCTATCATGGCCGCGTAAAGGCGCTGGCGGATGCCGCCCGCGCCGCGGGACTGGAGTTTTAATTTCATGGCGATCGTAAAGCGTATCGATCCGGCGTCGCTCAATCTGAAGGAGCAGGTGGTCTCCATCAACCGGGTCACCAAGGTGGTCAAGGGCGGCAAGAACCTCAGCTTTTCGGCGCTGGTGGTGATCGGCGACCCATCCGCCAAGGTGGTGGGCTACGGGGTGGGGAAGGCCAAGGAAGTTCCCTCGGCCATCCGCAAAGGCATTGAGGCGGCCAAGAAGGGACTCCGCCACGTCCACGTGCTCGAAACCACCATCCCGCACCAGGTGCTGGGCCGGTTTGCCGCCTCGCAGGTGCTCTTGAAGCCCGCCCCGGAAGGCACCGGAGTGATCGCCGGCGGCGCCGTGCGCGCCGTGATCACGGCGTGCGGCATCTCCAACGTACTGACGAAGTCGATCGGCCGGCGCAATCCGCACAACGTGGTGAAGGCCACCATCGTGGCTCTGGAATCGCTGCGCGATAGAAACAAGGTGGCCGACATGCGCGGTCTGGCGGTGGAGAAGCTGTGATGCCAGACAAAGCCATTGGTACCATTAAAATCAAGTTGGTGCGCAGCCCCATCTGCACTCCCGAGAAGCACAAGCTGGTGGTGAAAGGGCTCGGGCTGCGCAAGCTCAACCAGGTCGTGGAGCGCCCCGATACCCCGGTGTTCCGCGGCATGGTAAAAAAGTGCCCGCATTTGCTGGTGGTAGTGGAAGAGATTTCCGCCGCCGGCCATCCGCCATCGGCCGAGGCAGCGCCGGTTGAGGTAGCGCCTGTCGAAGCGGCTCCGGCCGAGGCAGCGCCAGTCGCGGCAGCGCCGGTGGGAGCGGCTGCGGCCGAAGCGGCTACGGCCGGGGTGGCTCCGGCAGAAGCGGGTCCGGTGGAAGCGGCGGCTACCGAAGCAGCTCCGGTCGAAGCTGCCCCGGTCGAAGCTGCCCCGGTCGAAGCTGCCTTGATCGAACCGCTTCCGGCGCCGCCATTGGCCGAAGAGCTGCCGGCCGCCGGCGCGCCGCGGGAGCTGACGCAA
The DNA here is from genome assembly GCA_052144935.1 of Bryobacteraceae bacterium. GTDB lineage: Bacteria > Acidobacteriota > Terriglobia > Bryobacterales > Bryobacteraceae > JOPF133. Next base: position 38,076 of record JBKQPR010000366.1, on the reverse strand, counting down.
AGCTGATCGCGGAAAGCGCCGACAGCCAAAGGAGAAGCATGAATCTCACTGGATTAAAACCCCCGGCGGGACAAAAAAAGACCCGCAAGCGCATCGGGCGCGGCATGGGATCGGGCCACGGAAAGACTGCCACCCGCGGCAGCAAGGGGCAGCGCGCGGGCACCGGTTTCAGCCAGAAGCGCGGCTTCGAAGGCGGCCAGATGCCCCTCCACCGCCGCCTGCCCAAGCGTGGATTTACCAACATTTTCAAGAAGCAGTACGCCATCGTGAACCTCGGCCGCCTGGAAAAGCTGGAAGGCGATGCGTTCACCGTGGACGGTCTCATGGCGTTGGGCGTGGTCCGGAAGCTCGGCGAGGGTCTCAAGGTCCTGGGGGCCGGCCAGTTGACGCGCGCCATTACGGTGGAAGCTCACCAGTTTTCCAAGTCGGCCGTCGAAAAGATCCGGAAGGCCGGCGGCACGGTGCAGGTGATCGGCGCGCCGCAGCCCGAGTAGGCGCCGGGAATCGAAGGGAACCATGAAGTTTTTTGAAGCGTTCGCGAACATGTTTCGCGTCCCCGATCTTCGCAAGCGGCTCGCGTTCACCTTGGGCCTGCTGGCGGTGTATCGCCTGGGCGGACACGTCCCCACGCCGGGCATCAACATCCAGCGGTGGGCGGAGATCTTCAACTCGCAGGCCGGGTCGATCTTCGGATTCTTCGACCTCTTCGCCGGCGGCAACATCCGGCGGCTGACCATCTTCGCCCTCGGGATCATGCCGTACATCACCGCGTCGATCATCCTGCAGTTGATGACCGTGGTGGTGCCCACGCTCGAAAAGCTCCAGAAGGAAGGCGAGCTGGGCCGCCGCAAGATCACCCAGTGGACCCGCTACCTCACCATCATCCTCTCGGTGATTCAGTCCTTCACCATCGCCCAGGGCCTGATGAGCATGAAACAGGGTATCGTGATCAGTCCCGGCTTCGGTTTCACGCTGCTGACGATCCTTTCGCTTACCACCGGTTCGGCGTTCATCATGTGGCTGGGCGAGCAGATCAGCGAGCGCGGGGTAGGCAACGGCATGTCGCTGATCATCTTCACCGGCATTGTGGTGGGCCTGCCGAACGCCATGAAGAATATCTGGCAGAACGTCTTCGTGACCCACGAGTGGGGCGCCATCACCCTGATCATGCTGCTGGTGATGATGGTCGCGGTAGTGGCTTTCATCGTCCTGGTGGAGCGCGGCGAACGCCGCATCCCCGTGCAATACGCCAAGCGCGTGGTGGGGCGGCGGGTGATGGGCGGCCAGTCCACCCACATGCCGCTGAAGGTCAATGCGGGCGGCGTGATCCCGGTGATCTTCGCCTCCTCCATCCTGTCCTTCCCGCAGATGGCTCAGCAGCTCGCCTGGGTCAAGGGTACCCCCTGGCTGAGCGCCACCCTGGGCAGCATCGCCTACGGTGAGCCGATGTACTACGTGCTCTTCGTGGCCGGCATCATTTTCTTCTGCTTCTTCTACGTCTCCATCATTTTCAATCCCAACGAAGCAGCCGACAACATGCGCAAGTACGGCGGGTTCATCCCCGGGATTCGTCCGGGGCGCAACACCGCCGATTACATGAACAACATCCTCACCAAGATCACGGTGGTGGGCGGCCTGTACCTGGCTATCCTGTGCATCATCCCCACTATTATGATCTCGGGCATTCACTTGCAGCACCTGCCGCTGGTAGGCAATTTCGTGGACCGCACTTTCCCGCGCCGCCTGCTGGAAGGTCTGAATGTGAGCTTCTATTTCGGCGGCACGTCCCTTTTGATCGTGGTGGGCGTGGCGATGGACACCATCAACCAGATCGAGGCGCAGCTCATCATGCGCCACTATGAAGGGTTTACTCCGAGGTCCGGCCGTATCCGCGGACGCCGGAGTACGTTTTGACACTTTTGTGACGGCGATCGTCCTGTTCGGCTCGCCCGGCTCCGGCAAGGGGACCCAGGCGAGAATGCTGACGCAGTGCCTTGGCGTTCCCCACATCTCCACGGGGGACATGCTACGGGACCGGATTCGCCAGGGTATGGAACTTGGCACGGGGGTGGCGGCCGTGATGCATTCCGGCGCGCTGGTCTCCGACCTGGTAGTCAACCGGATGGTGGAAGAGCGGCTCAGCGGCCCGGATGCCGCCGATGGATTTGTGCTGGACGGCTATCCCCGCACGCTCGACCAGGCTCAACACCTGGACCAGTGGCTGGAAGGCCGTGGGATCCGCGAGGTGGTGATTCACCTCGCAGTTGATTACAATATAATTATTGCCCGTTTGACCGGACGGCGGCAGTGCCCTCGCTGCGGAACTCTGTACAACATGGCTTCCCAGCCCCCTCGCGAGGATAACCTGTGCGACAACGACGGGGTGGAACTGGTGGTCCGGGAGGACGATCGCGAGCCGGTGATCCGCGAGCGGCTGGACGCCTACGAGCGGCAAACCCGGCCGGCGCTGGAGTATTATGTTTCAACCAGCCACCGGGTGGTTGAGGTGGATGCCAGCAACGAGCCGCCGGAAGCGGTGTTTCACAAGATTTGCCAGGCATTGGAGACGGATGATTGTTAGGAAAACCGCCGCGGAATTGGAAAAGATGCGGCGCAGCGGTCTGCTGGTTTGGCAGATTCTGCAGAAGTTGAAGGAATTGTCGGTGGAAGGGGCCACCACCTGGGACCTCGAAGTGGCCGCCGAAAAGATGATGGCCGACGCCGGCGCCCGGCCCGCATTCAAAGGCTACTACGTGGCGGCGGCCGGCGAAGCTTATAAGTTTGCGTTGTGTACTTCGGTGAATAGCGAAATCGTCCACGGCATGCCGAATCCGCGCCGCGTTCTCAAGAAGGGCGACATCGTTTCCATCGACACCGGCGTGAAGCTGGACGGATATTATGGCGATTCGGCCCTCACGGTGCCGGTCGGCGAGGTGAGCGAGCAGACCAGGAAGCTGCTGGCGGTTACCCAGGAGGCGCTGGAGCTGGCCATCGATCGGGTGCGGGCGGGCGGCCGGCTGTTCGACGTGTGCGGCACGGTCGAGGAGCACGTCAAGTCGAATGGGTTTTCGATCGTGCGCGAGTATGTCGGCCATGGGATCGGCACCCAGCTTCACGAGGAGCCGCAGGTCCCCAATTACGTGGATCGCAAGAACGAGAATCCGCGGTTGAAGGAAGGCATGGTTCTGGCGGTCGAGCCGATGGTCAATGCCGGCAAGCCGGAGGCGGTGGTGCTGAAGGATAAGTGGACGGCCGTCACCAAGGACGGCTCCTATTCCGCGCACTTCGAGCACTGTATCGCGGTGACCGGGAACGGGCCGTGGGTGTTAACGCGTCCGTAGTGGAGGAGCGGCCCAACGCCATCTACGTGGTGGTGTTGGAGAACCGGCAAAGGGTTTTGGCCCACCTGGTGGGCGCAGTCGAACGGAATTTCGTCCGGTTGGTTCCGGGCGACCGGGTGGAAGTGGAACTTAGCCCGCACGACCCGGGGCGGGGAAGGATTTTGAAGAAGATATGAGCCACAGATGAACACAGATGAACACAGATAAGAATTCAAAGTAGGTTCTTATCTGTGTTTATCTGTGTTCATCTGTGGCCAGAAATGGTTTTCCGGTCATGAAAGTCAGAGCGTCCGTCAAAAAGATTTGCGACAAGTGCAAGGTGATCAACCGCGAGGGCGTGGTGCGGGTCATCTGTGTCAATCCCAAACACAAACAGAGGCAGGGTTAAAGCATGGCACGTATTGCCGGTGTGGATCTGCCGCCCACCAAGAGAGCCGAGATCGGGCTGACCTACATTTACGGCGTAGGCCGCACCCGTTCCCGGTCCCTTCTTTATCGGGCCGGCATCGATTTCGACAAAAAGATTCGCGACCTTAGCGAAGACGACGTCAACCGCGTGCGCCAGATTCTGGAAGAGGAAGGCGCCGTGGAAGGCGATCTGCGCAAGGAAATCTCGATGAACATCAAGCGTCATATCGAGATGGGCTCCTACCGGGGGCTGCGGCACCGCCGCTCGCTGCCGGTTCGCGGCCAGCGCACACATACCAACGCGCGCACGCGCAAGGGACCGCGCCGCGGCACCGTGGCGAATAAGAAGAAGGCTACGGGCAAGACGTAAGCAGAGGCATATGGCGAAAGCAGCGAAAGCGACAGCAGGGAAACCGGCAGCGAAAGCCGCCCCCAAAGGGGGCAGCAAGAAGAAGAGCTTCAAGAAGAAGGAGAAGCGCGTCGTCCATACGGGCATCGTGCACATCCAGGCTACCTTCAACAACACCATCGTCACCATCGCCGACCAGGAAGGCAACACGCTGGCATGGTCCAGCGCCGGCTCGCTGGGCTTTCGCGGGTCTCGCAAGGGGACTCCCTTCGCCGCCCAGCAGGCCGCTCTCACGGCGGCCAACAAGGCTGGGGAAAGCGGTCTCCGCGTGGTGGAAGTCCGCGTGAGCGGCCCCGGTTCCGGCCGCGAATCGGCGGTTCGCGCATTATCCACCGCCGGTATTGAAGTGCGCACCATCAAGGACGTCACGCCCATTCCGCATAATGGCTGCCGTCCTCCGAAGAAGAGAAGGGTTTAAGTTGGGCTCTTGTATTCACCGCGGAGACGCAGAGGACGCGGAGACTTCGCAGAGAAGCATTTCTCCTGTTTTTGTTTTCTCTGCGTAGTCTCAGCGCTCTCCGCGTCTCCGCGGTGAATACAAGGCTACAAGCGGGAAGCGGGAAGAAGGCCGGGGGCGCCCTCTGGGCCCGGCTGTAAACCGCACCTGGAAGTACGAAAGGTAAGGAGAGAGCAACTTGGCAAGATACATCGGCCCGGTCTGCCGGCAATGCCGGCGCGAGGGCATGAAACTTTATCTCAAAGGCGAGCGCTGCCACAGCGAAAAGTGCGCCATCGAGCGCCGCAATTTCGTCCCTGGGCAGCACGGCAAGGACCGCAAGGCGAAGATCGTCGGCTATGGCCTGCAGTTGCGCGAAAAGCAGAAGGTGCGCCGCGTCTATGGCGTGCTCGAGCGCCAGTTCCGCAACGCTTACGAAAAGGCCGCCCATCAGAAGGGCATCACCGGCGAGCATCTCATGAGCAACTTGGAACGGCGGCTCGACAGCGTCATCTACCGCATGGGCTTCGGCACCAGCCGCGCCCAGGCGCGCCAGATCGTCGGCCACGGACACATTGAAATCAACGGCCGTAAGTGCAACATCCCGTCGGCGATGGTCAAGATCGGCGACCTCGTAGCGGTGCGCGAAGGCAGCAGGAACAACCCCACCATCGTGGCCGCCCGCGACGCCACCGCCCACGCTCCCGCCCCCAACTGGATCGACGTGGATCGCGAAGCGCTCAAAGGCAAGGTCACCGCTCTGCCCCAGCGCAGCGAGCTGGTGCAGATTCAATTGAACGAACAGCTCATCGTCGAGCTGTATTCGAAGTAGGAAAATGCAGGAGTCGGAAGACAGGAGTCGGAAGACAGAATAACGCGGCGGCTGCTTTCCGGCTTCCGTCTCCTGGCTCCTGGCTTGTGACTCCCGACTCCCAAAGAGGCTTTCATTATGTTCAAAGGATTTCAAAAACCTAAGCGTCTTGTCGCCAATACCGAAACTCTCACCGAGCGGTATGGCATGTTTACGGCGCAGCCTTTCCAGCGCGGCTTCGGCACCACCATCGGCAACAGCCTGCGCCGCGTTCTGCTCAGCTCCATCGAAGGCGCCGCCATCACCGCCGTCCGCATCGAGGGCGTCGAGCACGAGTTCAGCCCCATCCCGGGGGTGGTCGAGGACGCCACCGATATCATCCTCAATCTCAAACAGATCCCTTTCAAGATCATGGGCGAGGGGGTCAAAACGGTGCGCCTCAGCGTCGAGCATCCCGGCGATGTGCGCAGCGGCCAGATCGAAACCGACGCCGACGTCGAAGTGCTGGATCGCGACGTCCACGTTGCCACCGTCAGCGAGGGCGGCCGGCTCTCGATCGAAATGCGCCTCAAGAGCGGCCGCGGCTACGTCAGCGCCGACAAGAATTTCGACGAGGATCTGGCTCTCGGCTACATCCCCATCGATTCCGTCCACTCGCCCGTGCGCAAGGTCAATTTCGCCGTCGAGGCCGCCCGCCTCGGCCAGGTGACCGACTACGATAAGCTCACCCTGGAAGTCTGGACCAACGGCGCCGTCTCCCCGCAGGACGCCATCGGCTACGCCGCCAAGCTTCTCAAAGACCACATGACCATCTTCATCAACTTCGAGGAAGTGCCGGAGCAGGCCGAAGAGATCTCCGAGCGCGGCCTCGACAAGATGAACGAAGTGCTGAACCGCTCGGTGGAAGAGCTGGAACTCAGCGTCCGCTCCTACAACTGCCTCAAGAACGCCAACATCCAGACCATCGGCGAGCTGATCCAGAAGAGCGAAGCCGAAATGCTGCGCACCAAGAACTTCGGCCGCAAGTCGCTGAACGAAATCAAGGAAATTTTAGCCAACATGGGCCTGTCGCTGGGCATGCGCATCGATGCGCATGGCCGGCTGGTGGCGCCGCCGCAATCCTCGGGCGGCAGCGGGCCGGATTACGGGCCCGAGGATGAAGGGCAGCAGGACAACATCGGAGAGTAGCGCATGAGACACAAGGTTGCCGGATTCAAACTCAAGCGGCCGGTCGATAGCCGCAATGCGCTGCTGCGCAATCTCGTCACCAGCGTGATCGAGCGCGAGCGCGTAGTCACTACCGTGCCCAAGGCCAAAGCGGTTCGCCCGCTGGTGGAGAAGATGATCGGTCTGGCCAAGGCCGACACGCTGCACACCCGCCGCCAGGCCGCCGCCGTGCTGCGTACGCCCGATTCCGTAAAGAAGCTCTTCGACACGCTGGGCACGCGCTTCGGCCAGCGCAACGGAGGCTACACCCGCATCACCCGCCTGGGACCCCGCAAAGGCGATGGCGCCGAGTTGGCTCTCCTGGAGCTGGTCGGCTCCGAACTGGTGAAGCGCGCCGCCGACCGGGCCAAGCGCAAGGAAGAGCGCCTCAAGGCCCGTGCGGAAGGCCGCGAACCGGAAGAGAAGGCCGGTGAGTAGGCGCCGCTGAAACGTTGGCGCGGAGTTGGCTCGCCGCTCCGCGCCACCGCTTACCCACCAGGTTTCAACCGTTCCCGCCCCAGCGTGGCCTTTATGGCTGTTCCCCGCGGCTCTGGCCGCTTTGCCTCATTGCCTTCGAACCCGATCGCGGACAAGCCTTCGGCCATCGGCTTCGCCGCACGCGTCGGGCACGGCGGCGTTTCGGATGGTTCCAGGCCTCTTGCCAGTGACTCCATCCGTTCGCGCTTCCCCGTCGCACCTCGTCCATTTCCAGCAAGTTCCAGCCTCAGGCGCTAAATATCGGCTCGATGCGGGTGGTCCCGGTGTTTTTTCTCACCAAGGATCTTCTTGCGCTCCCGTTAACCTTGACTTCCGAGGGTCGCTCGGGATAAAAGAGGACGTATCGGTCCAAACCGGTGACGTTTTCACGATCGGGGACCACTTGACAAGGAGGAGCCATTGCCACCAAACCCAACCGTAGTTAAGAAGCATACCGATGAAATTGAGCAACTGAAGAAACTGTGCAAGGAACTTACTGCGGCCGGCGACGCCAAAATCTGTACGCCTACGCTGCGGAAGAAGTGCGCTTCCGGAGCGCACGGGCTCAAAGATAACGCCACGAACAAACAGGTCCGCGAAGGACTCCAGAAACGGATCGACATGGTGAAAGCCGATCTCGCGAAAGAGCAGGCCAAGAAATAGCCACGCAGTGCTGTCGCGGCGGGATTCATCACCCCGCCGCGTCCCGCCTCGAGAGTTCTGCTAAATAAGGTGCAGCAGCCCTGTAAGACGCCCGCTCCTCACTTCTTCGCCGTCCCCAGCGCGACGCGGCTATGATGGCGCCCATAGCCGAAGTAAATCCCCAGCCCGATCGCCAGCCAAATCAGCAGGCGCAGCCAGGTGGCTCCCGGCAGGCTGGCCATCAGAAACGCCGAGATCAGAATCCCCAGGATCGGCACCAGCGGCACCAGCGGCGTCTTGAAGGGACGGGGCAGCTCCGGACGGCGGCGGCGCAGAATCCAGACCCCCGCGCACACGATCACGAACGCCAGCAGCGTCCCGATGCTCACCAGCTCGCCCAGAATGCCGATCGGAATCAGCGACGCGAAAATCGCCACGAAGATCCCCACCGTGATCGACGAGATGTAAGGCGTGCGGAACTTCGGGTGGATGCGGCCGGCCCACTCCGGCAGCAGGCCGTCGCGCGACATCGAAAAGAACACCCGCGACTGGCCCAGCAGCATCACCAGCATCACCGTGCTCAGCCCCATGATCGAGCCGATCAGCACCAGGTACTCTCCCCAGGCCACCCCGGTGGCTTCCATGCCCAACGCCACCGGCGCCGCCACGTTGAGCTGCGGATACTTCACCACGCCGGTCAGCAGCCAGGCGGTGGCAATGTAGAGCACCGTGCAAATGGCCAGCGATCCCAGAATGCCGATAGGCATGTCCTTCTGCGGGTTCTTGGCTTCCTGCGCGGCCGTGGAAACGGCGTCGAACCCGATGTAGGCGAAAAAAATCACCGCCGCCCCGCGCGCCACCCCCGACCATCCGTAGTGGCCGGACTCGCCCGTGTTGGGCGGAATGAAGGGCGTCCAATTGGCCTGCGCCTGCGCCCAGTGGCCAAACACGTACACTGCCGCCACGGCGATGAACACCAGCACCGTCCCCACCTTGATGAATACGATGATGGTGTTGAGCGTGGCCGACTCCTGAATCCCGATCACCAGGACGGCCGTCACCAGGCAAATGGCCAGGAACGCCACCAGGTTGAACAACCCGGTGGCGTGCGGCAGCGACGCCAGGTCCACGCCCGCGGGAACCGTGGCCGCCGGGCGCCACAGGCCGTTGTACAGCGCCAGGTCCGTGCCCGGCGTGGCGGTGAATTGCGGCGGCAGCGGCAACCCGATGCGGCCCAGCAACTGCACCACGTTGGCGCTCCAGCCGGAAGCCACCGTGGCCGCCCCGAAAGCGTATTCCAGAATCAGGTCCCAGCCGATAATCCAGGCGAACAGCTCGCCCAGCGTGGCGTATCCATACGTATAGGCCGACCCGGCAATGGGGATGAGCGAGGCGAATTCGGCGTAGCACAAACCCGCGAACAGGCAGCCCGTCCCCGCCAGGATGAAGGAAATCACGATGGCCGGCCCGGCGAATTGGGCCGCCGCCGACCCGGTCAGCACGAAGATGCCGGCCCCGATAATCGCTCCAATGCCCAGCGCGATCAGGTTCAGCACGCCCAACGCGCGTTTGAGGGTTTGCTCGCCCTCCTGCCCGGCCTCCTCCATAATGGTGGTTATCGGTTTGCGGATCAAAATGCTGGCCATAAGTGCTGAAGTATAACATCTCAGGGCAGCCGGCCGTTAAAAGCTCCACACCAAAACCGCGGCTCGCACGTTAGATTGAGAATGAGGAGTCGACTTTGTTGAAGACCACGCTCGCCTTTCTGGCCTGTGCCTGCGCGCTCGCGGCGCAAACCGCGCCGGCGCCCCAGCCGAAGCCCGCCGCCGCGCCCGCCCGCGAAACGCCGCTGCGCTTCGATGTGAATATGATCGACCGCTCGGTGAACCCCTGTGACAATTTTTACCAATATGCCTGTGGCAACTGGATCAAGAACAATCCCATTCCGCCCGACCAGGCCATCTGGGGGCGCTTCTCGGAGCTCCAGGAACGCAACCGCGACATCCTTCACGAAATCCTGGAGGAGGAGGCCGCCAAGGCTGCCTCCACGAGCAACGCCGGGGCCGCCGGGTCCTCCTCCACGGGCACCGCTGGTGCCGCCGGGACCTCCTCCACCAGCAACGCCGGCGTCGCCGGGTCCTCCTCCACCAGCAACGCCGGCGTCGCCGGGACCTCCTCCACGAGCAACGCCGGGGCCGCCAGGGCCTCCTCCACGCGCGACGCCGGGGCCGCCAGGGCCTCCTCCACGCGCGACGCCGGGGCCGCCAGGGCCTCCTCCACGAGCAACGCCAGAGCCGCCCAGCCCACTTCTCCCGACGCCATCGGCCGCCAGATCGGCGATTTCTACGCCGCCTGCATGGATGAGAAGGGGATCGACGCCAGGGGGCTGGCGCCTCTGGAGCCGGTGCTGGCGCGCATCCGTGCGCTGGCGGACAAGGCTCAGCTCTCGGGCGAACTGGCCCTTCAGCACATGGCCGGCGCGGACGTCATGTTCCAATTCAGCTCCGGCCAGGATTTCAAGGACTCCAAATCCGTGATCGCGCAGGCCGACCAGGGCGGTCTGGGTCTTCCCGACCGCGACTATTATCTGAAGGACGACCCCAAGAGCGTCGAGCTGCGGCAGAAGTACCTGGAGCACGTCCGGCGCATGTTCGGCCTGGCCGGAGAGACGCCCGAAAAGGCCCAGGCCAATGCCGCCACGGTAATGAAGATCGAAACCGATCTGGCCAGGGGTTCGCTCGATAACGTATCGCGGCGCGACCCCGAAAAGCAATACCACAAGATGACCAAAGCGGAGCTGGAGCGGCTCGCGCCCGCGTTCCGCTGGAGCCAATACTTCGCCGCCACGGGCGCGCCCGAGTTCCAGTCCCTCAACGTGGTGTGGCCGGACTTCTTCAAGGCCATGAACGCCGAGATCCAAAGCGCCGGCCTGGACGATTGGAAGACCTATCTCACCTGGCACGCCCTGCACGCCGCGGCGCGCCTCTTGCCCGCCGCGTTCGTGCGCGAGAATTTCGATTTCTACGGCCGCACGCTCACCGGCGCTACCGAAATGCGCCCGCGATGGAAGCGCTGCGTCGACTCGACCGACGCCGACCTGGGCGAGGCGCTGGGCCGCCAGTACGTCGAGCGCGCTTACCCGCCCGACGCCAAGGAGAGCACCCTGAAAATGGTGGATGCGCTCGAAAAGGCCCTCGGCGAGGATCTGGAAAGCCTCTCCTGGATGAGTCCGGAAACCAAGCGCCAGGCCATCGTGAAGCTGCACGCCATCGCCAACAAAATCGGCTATCCGGACCACTGGCGCGACTATTCCAGCGTGGTGGTGAAGCGCGACGATGCGCTGGGCAACGACGACCGCGCCACGGCCTTCGAGTTCCACCGCACCCTCAACAAGATCGGCCGGCCGGTGGACCGCAACGAGTGGCAGATGACGCCGCCCGCCGTGGACGCCTATTACGATCCGCAACTGAACGACATTAACTTCCCGGCCGGCATCCTGCAGCCGCCTTTCTTCGACAACCACATGGACGATGCGGTGAATTTCGGCGGCATCGGCATGGTGATCGGCCACGAGCTGACGCACGGGTTCGACGACGAGGGCCGCCAGTTCGATGCGCAGGGCAATCTGCACGACTGGTGGACCCCCGAGGATGCCAAAAAGTTCGAAGAGCGCGCGGCCTGCGTGGCGGACGAATATTCCAGCTTCAGCGTGGCCGGGACGCACGTCAACGGCAAGCTCACGCTGGGCGAGAATACGGCCGATAATGGTGGCGTGCGGATTGCGCTGATGGCGCTCCATAACACCGATGGGAACAGCACCCAGAAGATCGACGGCTTCACGCCCCAGCAGCGCCTGTTCCTGGCATTCGGCCAGGTGTGGTGCGAAAACGCCCGCGAGGAAGCCCTGCGCCTGCAGGTGCAGACCAACCCGCACTCGCCGGGCGAATTCCGCGTGATCGGCGTGGTCGAGAACATGCCGGAATTCTCCCAGGCTTTCTCCTGCCATGCCGGCCAGAAGATGGTCGCCGCCAACGCCTGCCGCGTGTGGTAAACGGCCTGGCGCCTGGATCGCGAGATTCGGCGCTATTCCGGGGGTGCCCTTTGGGCCCGGTGCCCCCTGGGCCCGGTGCCCTCTGTGCCCGGTGCCATCGAGGCCCGGCCCTGATCGGAGCCGCGACCGTGCGAACCTCCCGCCGGTCCTGCCGTCATTGGCCGCCGCCGGAGGGTGCTTGGCTAGGCGGTTGCACAAATCCGCTTCGCAGGGCCCATCGGTCCGGACATTCGCGCCCTCGCCGCACCCTTCCTGAAGCAGTCTAGGACGGGCTGGCGGCTTGTGTCTGATACAGATTTTATCGGACATAAGCAAGAGCCTTTAAGGCAGCGCAGGCGTGCCGATTGCCAGACGGCAACATAGTAAAACACGAAAGGGCATACGGTATCGAAGCTCCCCGTGTTAGGCGTTCACCCTAGCGACCAAACCTGTAAGTGAGGTTTACGCTCGCATAAGAAGGTATCCGCACTCCAACGACCTCCGAAATCGGGTTCTCGGGAACCGGTAAAGGACCCACATACCCGGGCTGATAGTTCGTAGCGAAAGCCTCCGTAGTCTGCCCTGTGTAGCCGCGGGCAATCGTCATGTTCACGCCGGCGTTGATTTTTCCGTCGCGGAAGGGCCGCACCAGCGATAGCCGGAACTCCTTGTTCGGCACGCCGAGGCAATAGGAGTCCAGGTCGTCCGGCTTGGCCTCATTGCATCCATTCCCAACCACCTTCTTTCCCACGTACTCAAATTCGCCTTTCGCGTGCAAATGGAAGGGTAGCTTTTGATACGTCCACGAAAGATCGCCGATCAGCCGCGGTGCCTCTGGCGTTACCTGTCCCGAGTCCAGATCGCGCGGCGTCGGCTTGCTCAAAGGTTGCCTGCAGAGACCCAAAGCTGAAACTCTGGCGAAGCGCAAAAGCCATGCAGCGGATGCGGCCCGGCCCCAGGGGGAACACCAATCCCTGGTCGGAGTCAATCTTGCCGTACTCGGCGTTTTGCGTCTCCTGCCTCAGGGTCAGCTTGACGTCAGTCCGGTGGAAGGTCTTGTTCACCACCAGTTGATACAAGCGGGCCTGCTCCACCGGCAGCATGGATGTCGGGCCGTTAAACTCGGCTCCCGGGGATCTTCGGTGAAGTACGACTTGCCAAAGCTGGCCGAGATGGTACGAGCGTAGCTAGTGGGAAGGAACGAGATCGTCGCTTTCGGTGAATCCACTCCCACCCACTTGCGCCAGGAACTTGCCGGCGTGATCAGGTTGTCCTCGTCCATCCAAATCTCATCATGTCGCCAGGCCAGGTAGTAGCGCACCTGTTTGCCCAGATCGCCTTCTCCGGCAATGCACGGCGCCACCGGCGCGGTCAGCGTGAGCAGTTGCGCCCGGTCGACCAGAAAATGCTCAGCCGCTCCGGCGTACTTGCCTTTGGCGTGGTTGCGGAATCCATCGGCGAGCGGTTCCAACACGGCGAAGGACTCCACATCTGTCTGCGCCCGCGAGGCATCCATGCGTCCTGGCTTTAAGGGTACCGTCACGGCGTAGCCGGGAAGCGCCGTCAGTTCCGCCGAGTGCTATTGTGCGCTCTCCCCGCCATCCTGAAGAGGCCACTGAGGAGAGTGCTTGGCTCGGAATCACTGCTGACACGCAGGAAAGCTTGGAGTAGGTCAGGTATGATGCGGCAGGCAAAAACGGCCGGGGATGTTGAATCCCCGGCCTTCCGCACAGGTTGAACAGTGAATCACTTAGTCGAACCCGACTTACTATTCGAACCCGGGGTGTAACGTAACCCGAATCGCACCTGAAACGGTTCGACGGGGTGGAGAACACGCGTGAATGCAGCATCGGCCGTTGGCGTTATTCGGGAGGTATAGGCGTAGTCAATGTCGGAATCCCTGCGGTTCAGCAAATTCAAAGCTTCGACGACAAAGCTCCAATTTCGGGTAATTCGATAACGGACCTCCGCATTGACCAAAATCGTTGCATTTGAGCGATAAATTGAGTCGGATGTCAAATCGCGCGGGCCAAAGGCGCGCAGGCGCAAACTCGCCGAAAAGCGTTTGAAATCGTGCATCGTGATGCCCGATGAGGCCACCACCCCAACCGCTTCGGGTACGCGCTTGCCACCGGGGCTGTTCGGCGCAGCATCAGCCGCGTCGATTGCGGTAAAAAAGGCTCTGGAATCCGCAAGGTCAAAATCAAAAGCCCAATGTTCCAGCGGCGTGTAGAAGTTCGCCCATTCGATGCCATAGCGGTTGCTCGGATTTAATGAAGCAACCGTGCCTCCGGTGTCGCCATCCTGCTGCAGTTCTGATTCACTGTGGAGATACCAGAGTGAAAACGTGCTTTGCAGATGGGAGGCGGCCGTAGTGCGCAGGCCGATTTCCGCCCCCTTGGTTTGGACCAGGGCGGGGATTCTCGAGGTGGCCGTGGGAAATGGATTGTCCGGCGAAATCGGTTCCTCCCTTTGCGTTGCGCCACGCGCATCGTTGCTGTGAAAACTGGATCCGGCCTGTACATAGAACTCAGTCTTGGACCACGGGCCGAAAATCAAACTCGCTTTTGGTTCGGGCAGGAACTTGGTGACCGTGCCGGTGTTGGCGGCCGCAAAGTTGACCACCGGAGCGCCAGGTAATTCGCTGGCGGTATAACTGGGAGTCACGCTGGTGACGGCATATCTTGCGGCGTCGCCGCGCAGGGCCAGGACCGTGCGGAACTTTTCCGCCCACTGGATTTTATTTTCCACAAAAAAACCGGCCATCGTGTCGGTAAGTTTATTCACATCCGTTGCCGCGGGCAAGACCGCGACCAGGTTCGGATTGGTATTGCATGCGTCGATGGGTTCGTCATTGCATGCGTTGCTATCATTCTTGTCCGTGCGCGTGCGATCTTCCGCCCGGTAAAGGCCGTTGTGGACCCAATCGTTGCGGACCTGCAGTCCGAACGTAGTTTCCACTTTGCGGCCGGACCATTGGCTGAAAATCGTGTGGCGTACGTCCAGCCCAAACACAAAGCGCTTGTCCTGCTGTTCGAACTGATCGCCCTTAATGGGGTCATCCAGGTAGTAAGTGAAATCGGAATACAAATCGAGGTCATAATAAAATCCGTATGCCATGATTTGCGTCGTGGAATTTGCGTCTTGGCGATGCCATTCAGCCTGCAAGCTGTAACGCTGTGAATTGCCACCGTCGGTCGGGTTCAGTGCGCCGAACCTACCAACGAGGGGTATGGCGCTATCCGGCATTTGATCGCTCGAGTCCCATTTTCCATGGTAAGCGCGGGCCGTGATGCTGAAACCATTGGCCTCTCCTCCCTGGCTGTAGGTTAGCAGGCCGTTGAATTTGGCAAAAGCATCCGGATGCGTCCATGGGCCGTCATCGTAATACGCTTCTCCGCCGAAGAGCAAATTGCCCGAACCGAGCTTTTGCGATACGCCGAAAACGGCCCGCCCATAGTTAAACATGCCGCCTTCCACCTGGAAGAAGTTCTCGGGCAGAGTTTTGAGGAATTCCAGATGGGCCGCTCCGGCTGAGCCAAAGTTGCCGACGTCGGCGTAATAAGGACCTTTCTCGAAATTCACCTGCTGCACCAACTCCGGGATGACAATGTTCATGTCCGAGTACCCCTCGCCGTGCGCGTGCGACGGCAGGTTCAGCGGCATATCGTCGAGGAAAATGGCGAAATCTGTGCCGTGGTCGAGATTGAAGCCGCGTAGAAAATATTGGTTGGCCTTACCGCCGCCGGCGTGTTGAGTGATGATGAGACCGGGAAGCGCCTCCAAAACTTCTCCCGAACGAAGAATCGGACGATCTGCGAGCTCCGTTGCGCCCACTATTCCCTGGGTGCCGGAATCGGCAATTCCGACAAGGTCATCCGCCCGGCCCTGCACGTTTATGGAGCTGCTCACGGAGCCCACAGCCAGAGAGATGCGCAGCGGGGCCGGCGCCTCGGTGGTCCCTATGGTGACGGGGATTTCTTTGGTTTCAAAACCGGGATTAGATACCACGAATCGATAATCACCTGCCGAGAGTCCAGAAAAAATAAAGGAGCCGTTCGTGTCCGACTGGGTCGTTGTTTGTACAGTACCGTTCGCGCTTAGAACCTGCACGGTAGCCCCGGCAATCACCGCGCCAGACGTGTCAACGACAGTTCCTGAAAGCTGAGGCGGCTTCGCGATGACGTAATGAATCTGCAACTGCAACCCCCGCGACGGTTCGCTTGCAGCCAGCGTCTGCTGGAAGATGGCAATTGACGGCCCGGACACCGTCAGAGTCATCGCCTCTACCGGCATGCGCAGTAAGAAGTTGCCCTGGTTGTCCGTGGTCGCCGTGCGTTGTGCATGCTGCGACTGAGCGGAAACGGTCGCGCCAACGACAACCTCGGACTTTTCATTCACAACGGTGCCGCTAACTATTCGCGTGTCATCCTCCTGAGCGCTGAGCGTCTGCGTGGTGGCCGTAATGTCGCGGTCATCACCGGTCAGCGTGAGGAACGGATCGAGATGCGAGCGCAGTCCATAGGTCGACGCCAGGTTCAACGCGTGGTTGCCCTCGCGCACGTTGTACGCGCCGCCATCCACCTGAACGCTCTCGATCGCGTTCGCAATATATATGTTCGGATCGGAGTAGCCATTGCCGTGCGCATTCGCCGACAGGTTGTTGGGCACCAGGTAGGTGCCCACCTGGATGTACTGAGCGATCGGCTCCCCGTGGTCTCCCGCTACGCCCGGCGCAAAATACTGCGGAGCCTTGATGCCGCTCGACGCCGTCTCAATCGGGTAGCCGGGTATCGAGATCGGCGCGCCAGGGCGTCCGGGGTTTGCATCCAACAAGTCCTCGCTGGCGAAAACCTTCATGGCCGGATCGGGCGACTGAACATCGATATCCTTTACGTCCGCGGTCACGGTGACCGTATCGGCCCGCGACGCAAGGTGAGCGAACTGAAGGTCCACTGTGAGCGCCTCGCCATCGCCAAGGTGCAGGGTCTTCTTTGCTTCGGCGAAACCCTGAGCAGCGGCGCTGATTTCGTAATCTCCCTGTGACACGGCGGGAAAAACGAACCTTCCATCGGAATCGCTGGCGGCCTCAATCGCTTTCGCGTCGGAAGCGGCCTTCAGGCGGAGCTTGGCCCCGGCAACTGGCTTGTCTTGCGTATCGGTCAGCCGCCCTGAGATGCGGCCGGCCGCCGCCCAAGCGCACCAGATCGAGGGGAAAAGCAACGACACGATAACCGCCGGTTTCAGGGCCATGGACCTCCTTTTGTGGAGTGCTACGGTTGTACCAATCGTGCTACTAATCTAGGATAATAGCACGAATGTACAGACAGTGCTACGCTAAAAATTAGCTTTTGGATTTGCTCTTGACCGGAAAAAGGAGACCCAATGGCTGAACTAGCGCGCATCGGGATTGCAATCGCTGAGGACCTGCTGGAAAAATTCGACGAACTGATCGAGCGGCGCGGTTACACAAACCGGTCCGAAGCGTTCCGCGATCTGGTCAGGAACGAGCTGGTCAATGAAATTGCCGCAGCGCCGAACTCGGAGGTCTATGGCGCCGTAACACTGATTTACGACCATCATGTCCGCCTGCTTCTGGACAAGCTCAATGACCTTCAGCACGAATATCACACCGCGATTATGTCGAGTGTTCACGTACACCTCGATCACGACAACTGCCTGGAGGTGATCCTGGTGCGCGGCAAATCGACTCTTGTCCAAAAGCTCGCCGATTCACTGATTGCAACCAAAGGCGTCAAACACGGCCGGTTCACGCTTACGGCATCCGGACGCCACCTTCCGTAAAGACTTGGGGGACGGCGCGCGGACAAGCTCACTCGCCTATGGTCCGGCGTGTCAACTCTGACCGCATCCCCCAGCATCGTTCACAAACTATCTCCCCAAATCCCTCCAGCCTTTTCATACACTTACCGCCCAAACTCCCCGATCCCTTCCACCCCCGTGCTACCCTCGAATCGAGCGGGCCCTCACGGCCCGCTTTTTTTATTTATGACAACCAAAAAACAAATCCAGGCCAACCGCCTGAACTCCCAGAAATCGACCGGTCCCCGCTCCGCTGAGGGCAAGGCCGTCTCTTCCCAGAATGCCCTGAAATCCGGCATCGACGCCAAATCCCAAATCATCCGTGGCGAAGACCCCGCCGCCCTCGACGCCCTGGCGGCCCAATACCTCCTCGACCACCAGCCCCAGTCCGCCTCCGAGCGCGCCCTCGTCGACATCCTCATCGATTCCGAGTGGACCCTCCGCCGCCTCCGCAAGACCGAAGCTCAGCTCTGGCAATATGATCTCGCTGCCATCACCCAGGAGAACACCAAGTCCTACAACCGGGACAACCCCATCCCCGAAGACCAGATCCTCGGCCGCGCCTTCGAACGCCGCCAACAAACCTTCGCCCGCCTCGAACGCCGCCGCGAGAGCCTCCAGCGCGCCTACCACCGCACCCTCCACGACCTCCGCGAGATCCAGGACTCCCGCCAGGGTGCCCTCGGGGCCCAGCCGGACATCCCCGCCGCCGCCCCGCCCCCTCCCGAAGCCCCCGCGCCGCCCGCGCCTCCACCTCCAACCCATTCATCCCAAAAGCCTAAACCCGAAATCGGCTTCGTTCCTGAAAATCCCTCCTCCTACGCCTCGGCGACGCGCGAAACGCCGCAAACCGCCCCTGATCCCGGCCAAGACGCAGCCTGACTCCCCCGCCTCCATGCCCTCCACGGTCCAAACCCGCCACTCGAACCGCTCCGGCGCGGCTCTCCGCGCCTCCGCGTCAAGCGTTCTCCCCGGCTCTCCTCGTCCTCGTCTTGACGCCGCCGCCCATCCGGCGTATCATGTTCTCGGTAACCGAGGACATGCGCGCATGAGCAAACCTTCCGATCTGGTCCAGGGCACCCTGGACTTCCTGCTCCTCAAAATCCTGGCCTTGGAGCCTCTCCACGGCTGGGCCATCGGCCAGCGCCTGAGACAAGTCTCCGGCGACATCCTCCAGGTGAGTGATGGCTCGCTCTATCCCGCCCTGCACAAGCTCGAACAGGAAGGCTGGATCGAAGCCGAGTGGAAGACCAGCGAGCTGGGCCGCCGCGCCAAGTTCTACTCCCTCACGCGCCCCGGCCGCCGGCAACTGGCCAAACAGGCGGCCGATTGGGAGCGTCTGTCCACCGCTATCGGCATCGTGATGAAGCTCGAGGAGGCCTGAACGTGCGCCCCGATCGCTGGCTCTACACCATTCCGTTGCGGCTGCGGTCCCTGTTCCGGCGGCGCAAGCTGGAACAGGACCTGGACGACGAGATCCGCTTCCATCTGGAACGCCAGGTTCACGAGCACATCGCTGGCGGCATCGAACCCCAGGAGGCCCGCCGCCGCGCGCGGCTCGCGTTCCATGGGGTGGAGCGCGCCAAGGAGGAATGCCGCGACATGCGCAAGTTCAACCTGCTGTGGGATCTGCTCAAGGATCTCGCCTACGCCGCGCGCACCATGCGCCGCAGTCCGGTGTTCGCGGCCACCGCGGCCCTCACCATTGCGCTGGGCATCGGCGCCTCGACGGCCATCTTCAGCGTCGCCAATGCCGTGCTCCTGCGGCCCTTGCCGTATCGGGAGCCGGACCGGCTGGTGCTGGTATTTCACACCGCACGGCAGTTCGCCTTCAAGGACTTTCTCTATTCGAACGCCGACTTTCTCGATCTGCGCGCCGGCACCCGCTCCCTCTTCGAGGACCTTGCCGGGGTCTGTACCTTCCGCGCCTTCGTGACGCGCGAGGATGGCAGCGCCGAGCAGCTCAGCCGTGCGTTGGTGACGGCCAACTTCTTCCGCTTGATGGGCGCGCGCATCGTCGAGGGCCGCGATTTCACCGCCGGGGATGCCACGCCGCAGCCCCTGGAGCCGGGTGTTCTCATTCCGCCCGGCTCGACCGCCATTCTCAGCTACGAATACTGGCAGCGCCGCTACGGCGGAAGCGCCGCGGTGCTCGGCCAGGAGATGCGCGGCGCCGGCCAGCGCGGCCCGCGCATCGTGGGCGTGCTGGAGCCCGGCTTCCGCCTGTACTTCCCGCCCGCCGCCAGAACCGATGCCGCGCCCGATTACTGGGTGGCCAACAACACCGCCTATGCCGCCTTGCCCCGCAACCTGCTGATCGCCGGCGCGGTGGGGCGCCTGAAGCCGGGTATCGCCCTGCACGAGGCCCAGCAGCGCATGGACGCGCTGTCCGCGACGCTGCTCGCCAAGTCCGTCGATCCGAGCCAGCAGATCCTATTGCAGCCCATGCGGGATTACCTGGTGGCGGAAGTCCGGCCGGCGCTCGTGGCGCTGCTCGGAGCGGTGATTTTCCTGCTTCTGATTGCCTGCGCCAACGTCGCCAATCTGCTGTTGGTGCGGGCATCTCTGCGCCAGCGCGAACTGGCCGTGCGCGCCGCGCTGGGCGCTCCCCGCCGCCGGCTGGTGCGCCAGATTCTGGCGGAGGCCCTGCTGCTCGCGGGCCTGGGCATCGCGCTCGGAGTGGGCCTCGCCTGGGCTGGCATTCGAGGCTTGCTGGCGATTGCGCCTGCCAATGTGCCGAGGCTGGAAACCACCGCCATCGACTGGCGCGTGATGCTGTTCGCCACCGCGGCGGGCCTGGCCTCGATGGTTTTGTTCGGCCTGATTCCCGCCTTGCGCGCCGCGCGTTGCGACGTCATGCAGGTCTTGCGCGCGGGTGGGCGCGGCGGCGCCGGGCTCGGGGCGCCCTCTGGGCCCGGCCGCCTGCGCAACGTTGTGGTGGCGGCCGAGGTGGCGCTGTCGTTCGTGCTGCTCACCGGCTCCGGCCTGATGTTCCGCAGCTTCCTGGAGCTGCGCCGCGTCAACCCCGGATACAACCCGCACGGTCTGCTGACCTTTTATCTCACCCGCGATTGGCCGCTGGCCCGCCAACAGGGCCGCGTGGAGTTGTTGCACCAGATCCAAAGCCGCTTGCGGGACTTGCCGGGCGTCGAAAGCGTCTCCGCCTCGGTGGGCTTCCCGCTCACCGGCGGCAGTCATCTCACGAACCAGCCGGCACGGGCCGCGTATCGGCCGCTTGCCAGCGCGGAGGGTGCCGATTTTCAAGACGTGCTGCCCGGCTACTTCGAAACGCTCGGCACGCCGCTTCTGGCCGGTCGCACCTTCGTGGATGCGGACAACGCGCCAGGCCGGAGAGTCGCCGTAATCGACCACCTTCTGGCCGCCCGGGCCTTTCCCAATCAGTCCGCCGTAGGCAAGCGCATCGCCATCCCCTGGCCGGACACACCATGGGTGGAGGTGATCGGCGTGGTCGCCAACCAGCGCACCGCCACGCTGGCCAGCGCGGGCCGCGAATCCATCTACTTCACCGAAGCCTTCTGGGGCGTCGGCGTCTCGCGCCACTGGGCTCTCCGCACGGCGGGAGATCCCGCCAAACTGGCCGCCGCCGTGCGCGCCGAAATTGCTCGCATTGACCCGCAGTTGGTCCTCTCCAAAATGCAGACCATGGACGCGCTGGTCGAGCAGGATCAGGCTGGTACGCGCTTCTCATTGCTGCTGATCGGAGCCTTCGCGGCCATCGCCATCCTGCTGGCGGGCGTGGGGCTGTACGGCGTGGTTTCCACGCTGGTGGAGCAACGCACCGCGGAAATTGGCGTCCGCATGGCGCTGGGCGCGGCGCCCGCCGGCATCTTTCAATTGGTGGTAGGGAGCGGATTGCGCCTCGGCGCGGCGGGTGTCGCGCTGGGCCTTGCGGCGGCGCTGGCAGTCACCCGCGTGATGGCCAGCATGCTGGTCAACGTCCAGCCCACCGATCCTTCCACTTTCGCCGCCACCGCGGTGCTGTTCCTCTGGATCGTGGCCGTGGCCTGCTGGCTTCCCGCCCGGCGCGCCGCGCGCCTCGATCCGGCCGCGGCGCTACGCCAGGAGTGAAGGCGCGCAGCCTGCTGCTGGAGCATCACCGGGAGCCTCATGAGGTCGCCTTTGCCGGAAGCCGGGCCTGGATGGCGTGGGAGGCCATGATTCTCATTCAGCTTCCGGTCACTCGCCGGCCGATCGCGCGGCCCAAGCGGCTAGGTCTCAGACCGCGTGATTCGGTGCTATTCTGAAACCGCTCGCTAACGCTCGCGGCTCTGCTCAGAGCTACGACCGTCAGGGAGTGGTCTTCGGCAAAGGTACAGAATCAGGCGGTCGGGGACCTTAGTCCGTGACTTGCCCTGATGGAAAACACGAAGATATCCGTTTGTCAGCGCATTGGGGCTTCGGGTTCCGGAAGTCGCTCGATTTTGCCGAGCAGGAATACGTAGCCCACAATGCCCACAAGAAGCGCGGCGGCGGCCATCATGAACGCCCGGCTGAAGTCGCTCGTCGAACCGATGAGGTAGCCGGTCAAAATGGGCGCCACAATGGCGGCGATCTGATTCGCGAAGTTCATGATCCCGCCGACCTTTCCCACGGTGTCCTGCGGCGCGATCAGCGAGGGTATCGACCACGCTACGGGCGCGGACGCGGCAAGACCTGCGATCGATAGGGTAATCCAGCAGACCGCGGCTGTCGAATTCCTTGTGAAGATGGGACCGAGCAGCGCCAGGCCCAGAATCATCCCGCCTACCAGCATGATGTGGCGCATCAGGCTTTCGTTCGAATAGCGCCTCACCAGCGCATCCACCAGCCAGCCTCCGAACAGAAGGTCGGTCCCGGTCGCAAAAAACCAGGGAATGGAAGTGTAGATCACGGATTGATGCAAGCTGAGGTGAAGAGCCTCCGTGAAATAACTTGGCAGCCACGTCAGCATGAGGTAGAAGCAATAGTTATACGCAGCGAAACCAATGGACAGGCCCACGATTTTTCGCTGCCTCATCAGGTAAAACAAAGAGGCGCCGGACTTCGGTCCTTCCTTCTGGGCGACCGCGCCGTTGCGCACAAGGTATTCGCGTTGGCTTGGCGAAAGCTTCGGATCTTTGTCGGGATCGCGATAGAGAAAGAAGAACGCGGCGAAATAGAGAAGGCTGGCCGCTCCGGTAACGCCGAATGCGAAGCGCCAGCCGAAGTGAATTACGATCAGGCCGATCCCGAGCGTACCGATGCCGGCCGAGAGCTTAGCGGACGAATCGAAGATGGCGGTGGCGAGGCTTCGTTCCTGGCGCGGGAACCAGTATCCGATGGCCTTCGAATTGGCTGGGAAGGTGGGGGCTTCGCCGATGCCCAGCAGCAGGCGGGAGGCAAAGAAAGTCCGCAGCCCCGGAGAGAGGGCGCCCGCGAAACAAGCTGCCGCCCAAATGAGCGGGCTGATGCGGCCTATGAGCTGAACGCCGAAAAAGTCCAGCAACGCGCCGCTAGGCAGTTGCAACGCGGCGTAAGTCCAGTTGTAGGCGCTCAAGAGATAGCCGAAAACGACATTCGACATCCCAAAGTCCCTGTGCAGCCCCTCTTTCGCGACCGAGAGATTCACGCGGTCGAAGTAGTTGACCAGGACGCCAAATCCGAGGACAAAGGCGATCAGCCAGCGCCGGCGGGGCGCGCGCTCAAACGGGGGCCGGTCTGAGCCGGGTTTCGAAGTAGTCCGGTTTCCGGAAGGCATATGGCTATTAATCGTCCATGGCTATGCGAATCAGCACGCCGGTCCCCGGGCGTGAATTTTAACCAGGTTTGGCGCCAGCGAATTCAAGTCCGGCTGGCCGCACATGGCCATGTCGCGGGCGAGTTCCGTCTGCAGCATCTCCAGGATGGCCTGGACTCCGGCAGAGCCGTAGGCTGCCAGCGCCCAAAGCACCGGCCGGCCGAGCAGGACGGCCCGGGCCCCCAGCGCCAGGGCCTTCAGAATGTCGGAACCACGGCGGAAGCTGCCGTCGATCAGGATGGGTGCCTTGCCGCCTACCGCGTCGGCGATGGCGGGCAGGACCTCCATGGGCGCTGCCATTCCGCTTGCCGCCGGCCCGCCATAGTTTGAAACCACCATCCCATCGATGCCGCGCGCCATAGCGGCGCGAGCCTCTTCCGGACTCAGGATGCCCTTGAGAACGCACGGAAGGCCGGCGCGCCGCCGCAAACGATCGATGGCGCTCCAATCCGCGCCGCCGGCCGTGATACACAACGCCTTGCACCCGAGTTGGACGGCTTGATCCATCGCGCGCCGCTCGTCGTCCGTATCGGGCTCGGGGTAGACCTGATACCAGAGCGTAGCCGCCGCCTGCGCTGCGATCTCCTGTATTGGATAGCTGGCGCGGCTGGAAACCACCATGGCGGTTTTCGCGGCGGCGGCGCCGCGCACCGTGGCCAGTTCGCCCTCCGGGTGAAACCGCTTCTGCCCGGAGGTGGGACCTACCAGGATGGGCGCGAACATCTTCTGGCCGAAAAGCTCGGTGGTGAGGTCCAGTTTAACGGTGTTGACCATTATGCGCGGCCGGAATGTGATGCGCTCGAAGGCGCCGCGGTCGCTGCCGGCGATCTCGCCGAAGGCCGCCGCGCTCAAACTCCGCCGCGCCATGGCCTCAAACTCGAACGTGTTGACCAATTCGCGGGCGGGAGCGATCCGGCCCTGCGGCTCTCCCATCGATTCCTGCGCGTGCCTCATAGGAACTCCGTTCTCACCAAGGTACGGTCCATGGAGGGCAGTGTGGGCCGGCCGGTTGCCGCCATGGCTTGAACCAGTTCGGCTTGCAGAATCTCGAGAACCTTCCGCACACCTTCCGCACCGTAAGCGGCCAGACCCCAGAGCGGGACGCGCCCCAGGGCGACCGCGGCGGCGCCGAGCGCCAAGGCCTTCAGGATATCGCTGCCTCGGCGAATGCCGCTGTCGAGGAGGATTGGAACCCGGCCGTGGACGGCATCGGCGATCTCCGGCAGCACTTCGAGCGCGGACGGGCCATAGTCCAGGGACCGCCCGCCATGGTTGGACACGTAGATTGCGTCGATTCCGTGTTCCAGGCACAGGAGCGCATCTTCCGCCGTGAGGATGCCTTTCGCGACCAGCGGAACCTTGACCGTCCGGCGAAGGTCGTCGAACAGCTTCCATTCGTACCAGAGCCGGTTATCGGGGACGCGATACGGGTTGGCGGGAGCCCGCGGCGTGGGCACGGGAGACGCGGGGGCGGCGAGATTCCGGTCGTGCAGCGAGCGCTCGAAGGAGGAAGCCTGCTGGTCCACCGTGACGACGACCGCCAGACACCCGGCCGCCTGAGCCCCTTCGAGCGTCCGGCGGTTGTAATCGAGACCGGGCTGCGGGTAGAGTTGAAACCACCAGGGGCCAGTGGCCGCCGCCGCGATTTTTTCCAGCGGCTGAGTGGCCCCGTTGCTCACGATCAGGGGAGTGTTGGATGCGGCCGTGGCGCCCGCGTACGTGGCCGCTTCGGCATCGGGATGGAACTGCCCGTGGCGCGCCGTGGGCGCGATGAGCATCGGAAACGCCAGATCGGTGCCGAGAAATTTGGATGCGGTCCGGACCGAACCCGCTCCGGTGAGCCGGCGCGGGACCAACTCGACCCAGTCGAACGCCTCGCGGTTCCGGCGCAGAGTGAACTCGCCGTCGGCGCCGTAGGACATGAAATCGTAGGCCTGCCGGGGGATTTTTGCGTGTGCTACGGGCTCGAAGTCGAAAGCGTTGAGCATCTCGCGGAGCGCCGGAACCCGGCTGTGATCGCGGACGGGATCCTGCTGCCTGCCGAATAGAGGCGAGCCGGCCGCAAATACCGCCAGCCCACGGAATGCGTCGCGGCGGCTCACCGCGCGGTTCAGTGTGGTTCCCGCATCTGACAAGGGACCCTCCGATCGGGATGGACCAAAACGGAATTTCCATTATGGGCATCCTGAACTCCTCATTGTACTGAAACGGCCGGCCGGGATTGTCAACGGAATCGCCGGGTACCTGGCGCAGGCGAAGGTGTGCCAGCTGCTAGAATCCTCTCACGGTGACCGCATCGTAATTCGTCGGGAGGAAGCCATGAAGCCATTGACGATTCTATCGATATTGATGAGCATGAGCGCCGCAGCCCCGGCCCAGCCGCCTGCCGGGCGGGGCGGGGCCGGCCAGGCGCCGGACACTCTGCTCTCCCCGGAAGTACACGCGGATCGGACTGTCACCTTCCGGTTGCGCGCGCCCAAGGCGTCGGAAGTGACGGTGACCGGCGAGTGGATGCTCGACTACCCGTCTGACAAAACGCCCCTGACCCGCGATGGCGAGGGCGTCTGGAGCGTCACGGTCGGGCCGCTCACTCCCAATATCTACCTGTACAGCTTCAACGTGGACGGCATGGACATTGCCGACCCCATCAACCCCACGATCAAGTTGCGCGCCCGGACCTCGGCCAGCCTGGTTCTCGTTCCCGGCGGGCAGGCCTGGGAATTCAGCGACGTGCCGCACGGCGTTGTGAACATCGTCTGGCACAAGTCGGCCGTGCTGGACGGCGCCATGCGCCAGGTTTTCGTGTACACTCCACCCGGCTACGGCAGGAACGCGCCGGCGCGATACCCGGTTCTGTACCTGCTTCACGGCAACCAGGATGTGGCGGCGGGTTGGACGCTGACGGGCAGCGCCAACCTGATTCTGGACAATTTGATCGCCGAAAAGAAGGCGGTGCCGATGATCGTCGTGATGACCAACGGCCACGCCGTTCCGTACGGAACTCCGCCGGCGGAACCGGGAAGGAATAACCAGTTGTTCGAAGAGTATCTGCTCAAAGAGGTCGTTCCCATGGTGGAAACCAACTACCGCGTCGCGGCGGGACGCACCAACCGGGCCATTGCCGGGCTTTCCATGGGCGGCGGCCAGGCGACCCAAATCGGCCTCGGCCATCTGGACCTGTTCGCGTGGGTGGGCGTCTTCAGCGCGGGTCAGGCGCAGAACTTCGAGACGCGATACAAGGCACTGCTCGACGACCCAAGGACCACCAACGAACGGCTCAAGCTGCTGTTCATCGGGGTGGGGAAGACCGATCCGGGGTACGGGAGGGTGAAGCAGTTCGCGGCTCTGCTCACGGAGCACAAGATCCAGCATATTTACTGGGAAACGGAAGGCGCGCACGTCTGGCCGGTATGGCGTCGATGCCTGGTGGAAACGGCGTCGCGGCTATTCCAAAAGACTCCACCGCACGCGCAGGGAGAATAAGCGTTCTCGCCTGCACGCCGATCGGATTGTCAAGGCCCCTATGGCAAGGGACGAACCATCGCCGCATGGGCCTTATCCCGGAGAGTGTAATGTAATAGATTTCATGTGCGGTTGCTCGTTGGATATAACTCGGACGGATTGGATCGGAAAAACAACTCTTCCAGGACACGAATTGTGAGACGGGTGTAGTATGGATCACAGCATTACTCCTAACGATGGAAGAATCGAGGCAAATCGAGTCACATGCCAACACCGAAACTCACGACTGAGATTTTGAATGCGGCGATTTTGGGAATGGAAACCCAGAAAGACAAATTGGATGCCCAAATCGCAGAACTCCGGGCCATGCTCCCAGGTGGCCCCGCTGCGACCGCCGCCACGGCGGAACTGCCGGCCAGGAAGCGCAAGAAATTCTCCGCTGCCACGCGAAAGCGAATGAAGGAAGCTCAACGACTCCGGTGGGCCAGAATCCGCGGAGAGTCTGAACCGTCAGCACCAGCCAAAGCACCGAAGGCAAAACGCCGCATCAGCGCAGAGGGTATGAAGCGAATCATCGCCGCCACGAAGAAGCGTTGGGCGGCAGCGAGAGCGGCCAAGGCGCAACCGGAGAAAGCTGCCAGGAAGAAACCCGCTGTCAAGAAGGCGGCGGTGAAGGCCGCACCGGCAAAAGCGGCGAAGAAAGGTGCACGAAAGAAGTCGGTGGCGAAGAAAACGGCCCCGGCTGCCGCACCGAGCGTCACGGAAACTGGTAGTCGGTAGTGCACACAATATTACTCCCCTACACTACGCGCGCGCGGATATCCCTTCCTCGTTGTCAACGAGATCCAGCGTAGGTGCACGCAAGATGCCCGAATCACGCGCCGTCGCCATTGGCCGTCCGCCAGCGCCTTGCGCTGCCCGCGTTCGGGGTCGTGCTCGGCCGGCTCGTTGTCGAGCAGGATGCCGCGCCCCGGGTGTCCAGGGTGTCCAGTGGTCCGCCAGCTTAAGCGCGTTTCGCAATTCTCTGCCAAACTCAGGGGGAAAGGGGAGTGAGATGTCAGAGACCCCATACGACGTGATTGGGCCGGAGAGCGGCTGCGTGCCGATCCAGGCCTCCGTCCATTTTACTGGACGCGGCGGGCGATCATGAGAAGACGCGAGTTTGTGGGTTCGGTGCTCCTCGGCGGAGCGGCGGGCCGGGCGGCTGGGCCCCAGGGTCCTGCGGACGGCGGCGGCGAGGAAAGGATGACCTGGCCGACCGGAGACGGATACGAGGCGCCGGTGGCCACCGCCGAGAACGAGGTCCGCTGGGTCCAGGTGGACCTGGGATCGACGCGGAAGATCGACGCGGTGAAGCTCTATCCGAAGTTCAATCCATCGCCGCCGCGCGGGATCGGCTTCCCGATTCGCTTCCGGATCGACATCTCCGACGATCCGCAGTTTGCCGCAGCCACCACGGTCAGCGACCACACCAGTGCCGACCTGGCCGACCCCGTCAATCGCATCCAGACATTCGCCGCCCACGGGGCCCAGGGCCGGTATGTGCGCGTGTCGGCCACCCGGCTCAGAGCCGTACCGCCGGCGCCCCGGTCCGGCTCCGCTGCACCGCCGAGCTACCGGTTCTCCCTGGCGAAAATGGCCGTGGTTTCCGATGGACAGGATGTCGCCGTGGGGCGGCCGATCGCCGATTCGAGCAAAGGCGAACTGGGCGTGACGCCGCTGACCCGCCCGGCCCGCCCGCAAGGCGAGACCATCGTCACCGACAATCCGGGCAATGTCACGCCCGCCGCGAGTTGGAAGCCGGTTGCCAGCCGGGTGGAGGTCCCACGCGCGGGCGTGCAACTCGAAGCCGGCGTGCTCAAGACGGCTTTCGAGAACAACATCGGCTACCTGCTCAGTTCATTCAGCGTGGCCGAGCTGCTGAAGGACTTTCGCGACCGCGCCGGCAAGCCCAGCCCGCCGGGTCTGCCCCCGCGGGAAAGATTCTGGCAGGACGATCTGGCCGGTTCCAATGCCGGCCGGTTCCTCATGGGCGCCGGGAATTCGCTGCGCTGGATCGAGCATCGCGAGCTGCGCGACCGGCTGAACCAGGTGGTCGCCGGCATCGCCGAATGCCGCCAGCCGAACGGCTACATCATGGCCTACCCGGAGGACACGATTTTCTACTCCGAGCGGGGCGCCTACACGCGCGCCTGGCTGACGCACGGCCTGATCGAAGCCGGCTACGCGGGAAACCAGGAGGCGTTCCGCCTGCTGCGCGGGTACTACGACTGGTTCGATCGCTGTGAGTACCTGCCCCGGCTGCTGCGGGGCGCGATTCAGGGCGTCCAGGGCATGATCGCCAACACCCGCATGTATTTCACGCCCGCCGGCAAGCCCGAGGACTTGCAGGTGGTGCAGCGGTACTTCCAGGAGAACTACTGGCTGGCGCAGTTGGCGAAGCGTGAGGAGGCGGCCATCTGGCAGTATCCCTACGACCGCCCGCACTGCTACCTGATCACCGACCTGGAAGCCTACATGGACCTTTACCGTGCCACGGGAGAACCGCGGTACCTGGATGCCGTGGCGGGCGGCTGGGACCTGTATCACAACAAGTGGGAGCACGTCGGCGGCACCATCGCCATCTGCGAGAGCGGCATCTACCCTCCGGGATCCTACCGGCTGCACGCCAAGACCGGCGAGCTCTGCGGCAGCGCCTTCTGGTCGTTCTACAGCCAGCGGTTCCACTTGCTCGATCCGGAGCGGGAGAAATACATGAACGAGATCGAGAAGTCGATCTACAACGTGGCCCTGGCCAACCAGGTGGGCGCCGAGGGCATCCGCTACACGGCCTACCTGGTGGGCCGCAAGGACCGTAGCTCGCCGGCGGGGAGCGCGGGACGTCCGGGGTTCCGCACCAACACCTGCTGCGAAGGCCAGGGCACCCGGCTGTTGGGCGCCATGCCGGAGTTCATCTACTCCATCGCCGCGGACGGATTGTACGTGAACCTCTTCGCGGCGTCCCGTATTGCATGGAGTTGCGGAGGGCAGACGGTCAAGCTGGCCATGGCCACCGGGTTCCCACTGCAATCGGACGTGGAGCTGCACCTGTCCACGCCCCGCCCCGTGCGCGCCCGGATTCGCGTGCGGGTGCCTTCCTGGGCCGCCCGCCGCATGCCCATCAGGGTGAACGGCGCCACCGTGGCCACGGGAAGCGCGGGGAGCTATGCCACGCTGGACCGCACGTGGAAGGAGGGCGACACAATCTCCTTCGCGCTGCCGATGGATTTCCGCCTGACCGCTTACACCGGCCAGGAGAGAACTGTGGGCCAGGAACGATTCGCGCTGGAGTACGGACCCATCCTGCTGGCGCTGGCCGGCGACGTAGACGAACAGGGCGGGGCGCGCATTCCCATCACGGAGGCGGATCTGGTACGGTTCCTCCAGCCCAAGCCCGGCCAGCCGCTGCACTTCACCATCGCCGGCGACGCCAGGCACGAGTACCTGCCTTACTGGGAGGTGGCGGACCAGCCATTCACCTGCTATCCGGTGATGAGCTACGCGTGAAGCCGGGACGAACCTGCTCACAAACTTACTTTTTGGCAGCGTCCGGAAGGCAACGCTGTGGCCCGTTCCTGGAGCATCTCAACAGCGATTTCCGCCAGTTTCAGGTCCTTCTGCCTCAGTTCCTCCAGGCCGGGGCGCTCATGCCGCCGGGCGCCATGCAGCGCCGGTCTCAGACTCCCGTCCACTTTCGTCCGTTCGCCGTTAGCGTATCCGCCCGCCCAAAGTTCAGCTTGCGAATCTCTTTGCCAGCCAGGATCACCGCCGCGCGAAGTTCAGCATGCGAGCGTTGTACGCCCCGGCACGCAAGAGAGCGGCTAGCTCTTCCGGAACTCGCAGAACTTGGTTATGGCCTGGCGACGATTCATGAACGTAACTAGACGGCAATTATATGTCGAACGGAGCGATCAACGCTGACTTGTGAACGGCGCCATTTTTGAAACGCCACACCGGGAGGAAAAGATCCCGAGGGCCTCAAATGAAATCGATCCGAAAGATCCAGCCGGTCGTTGGACTATCGTTATTCGGCCAGCCCGGATGGATCCCCGCATCGCAGCTAATGAGCGCCCCGTCGTGCATGGCAAGCCCGTGGGGGTCGGCGGAATTGGGAACCAAGTCCACCGTCTCGACGACCTTACCGGTTGCGGCATCGTACTTGACGAGTCCAGGCCGATAATCGGCGTAGGTCGTACAGTCGTTGCCAATGACCTGCCAGATGGCGCCGTTATCCCATGCGATCGCGTGATATCGCGGTCTTTCTGGAGATTGGTAGAAGGGGATCAGGAATTCCGGTTCCCATGAAGCAGGATCGACTCGGAGAATTCCTCGCAGCCGGAGTGATGCGATCCAGAGTTTGCCGTCATGCCACATAGCGCCATGGCAGCCGCCTCCGTCCTCCGCCGGGCCGAGCGGGATTTGGCGGTGGCTCAGTTGTTTGGAGTTCATGTCCACCTGAAAAACACCTTCCGGAGGGGCATTCGCGCACATCCAGACATACCCACCCCCGACGGCCATGCCGCTGGTGTTCCTGGACTGAGTCGCCACCGTCTTCAGCACCTTGCCATTCCAATCGACCAGCCAGGCGTTTTCGGTCAGATCCTTCGGTTCAGGCAAGTGATACTGGACGGCCTGCTGGCCTGAGAGCTTTTGTTCGGCGATCCACAGTCCCTCGGGCGCGACGGCAATCGCATTAGGAAACCCCGGAGGGCTCTTGAAGAGATTCGTTGTTTTCGCCATCCGCGACGGAATCCGCCGATTCCCCGCAGGCGCCGTGCGGTCGGTTTTCAGTTGGGCAACCGGAGCTTGCTGCGCAAACGCCTGACGCCCTCCAGCCAAGCCTAAGCCGGCGCCGATACTCGCGGCGAGGAATTCTCTCTTGTTCATGTTCTCCATAACATTTCCCTTCCTGATGGACATATCGCTTCCGCAGCGACGGGGACTCAGGAAAACCCATCCGCAGTTCCGCAGTTCGCTGTCTGTTTTCAAGGATAGCGTGGCGCGCGGCGGGTGGGCGTTGGCTTGATGCGGGATCTTAAGCTCATTTAGGGGGGAGATCCCGGGGGAGAATCCCGGGGGAGATCCCTGCCGACTATTGCGCGACGCGCCATCCCGCGCAGTTTCCGGTTCAGTGAACTGTGGTGGCGGCGTCACTCTCCTGCAAAGGCCTGGGCCGCCCCTGGAGGGTGCGTGCGGCCAAATCTCGATAGACAGCCATGGAGGCGAGAGTTGCCTGACCTCTTCGACCAACCACTGCTCTTGGCTCTCCAGCGTCTTGACCGCGCGCAGCAATTCGGCTTTGGAAGGCTGGCGCCCAACGCCACCAGCTTCGCGAGGACGGTGCGCGTTCATGCCGGCAAGCCGCCATTGCGCGGCGGGCTCCGCGCGATTGATTGCTTTTCACGATATTTGACCTCCGAACCGAAGGACCGCCTCAATACTGTCATTGACGAATCCGAACGAAGGAGCGGTCGATTTCCGAAATCTTGCCCGTTCCGGCCATGCCCATGTCGGCGGCCAGCTCCGCCCGCAGGATCTCGACGATCCGCACCACGCCAGGCTGTCCGAACGCCGCGAGTCCCCACAGGTAAGGACGCCCGATTCCCACCGCCGACGCACCCAGCGCGAGCGCTTTAAAGATGTCGGTGCCCCGGCGGAATCCGCCGTCCACCAACACCGGGATCTTTCCATTGGCCGCCGCCACGCATTCGGGCAGAGCTTCGATGGTGGCCCCCACCTGGTCCAGTTGCCGCCCCCCATGATTCGACACGATCACGCCCGACAGGCCGTGTTTGACGGCGCGCTCGGTGTCCTCGGCGGTCAAGATGCCCTTCACCACCACCGGAATTTTGCTCACCTCCCGCAGTTGTTGCAGGGTGTCCCAGGTCGGCGTGGGAGCGGACCGCGGCCGGGGGACGTCGCCCGCCGTCCAAAGCACATCGTCGGGATGGTAAACCAGCTCGCCCTGTTCGTTCCTCGGGACGCCTTGCAACTGGCACCAACTCCGCACCAGGCCGTTATGCATGCTGCGTTCGCGATGCGATACGACGTAGATATCCACGGTGACCGAAATCGCCGAGCAGCCCTGGTCCTCGAGCTTGCCGGCGAACTCGGCCATCTGGTTCCTGTTGCGGAACTCGGTGGCGGTCGTGTACTGCCACCAGACCTTGGGCCCTTTGCCGGACGCCAGGACATCGCCGATTCCTCCATTGGTGATCATCATGGCGTTGGCGGTTCCGGCGGCCAGTGCCGTTTCCCGTTCCCCGTTGGGAACGAAGCAATTCTTGCCGCCCGTCACGGAAAGATACACGGGTTGCAGCAGCGGCTTGCCGAACAGGAAGGCGGAGGTATCGATGGAGGCGACGTTATTGAGGAGGAAGTGGGGACGGATGATCACGTTCTCGAACCGGCTGCGATTGGCCCGCAGCGATGCCTCGTCGTCGGAACCCTCGTCCAGGTAATCCCACGCCAGGGGGTCGAGTTTGGCCTTGGCCAGCTTCGCAAAATCGAAGACGTTGACTTGTTTGAGGAGCAGGCCGGTGAGTTCGCTATATTTCTTGTCGGCGCGCAGCAGCGGCGAGGCGGCCAGGAACTGGCAAAACCGGAGCAGGGCTTGGCGACGGTTCATGCTCAGCCACGCTATCATAATCGCCGCACCAGATCAACGACAGATTATCGATTCGCAAATCAAAAACTCCCGGTGTGCGGCGCGCGGAAGGTCTGCCACCAGATGTACAGAAAGACGAGATTCGTAAGGATCATCAGGATGTCGCCCGGCAGAACGGCAGCCCGCGAGAGGTTGCGCAGCGATTCTCCGATGGCCTCACCGCTAAACATGATCCCCAGGCCGCCGCTGAGCATCAGAGCGCGGGGATCCTTCTGGCGCTTGGCGATCAGCATGGCCCACAGCGCCATGTCGAGTATGGCGGACCCAAAGTTGAGATCGCGCGCCCAAGGCGTCATCCATTCGCCCGTATTGATTTTTGGGTCGAAATGGAGCAGGAATGAAACGCCCGCAAACAGGAGGATGCCGAGAAACAGACCTGCCCGCAACGGGCGGCGGGAGCGGGCCGCACTGGTGGCCAGCCAAACCAGGCTCATCACCACGGCAAGAACCAGGAACTGCAAGATGATCTCGTCAAGCCAATACCAAAAGGCCCAGCGGGAACCAATGTGTGGATCGTGAGTGTGGTTATAGGCTAAGGCCAACGGCATCTCGACGACGGTGCTGAGGAACAACGCTATGACGTAGGCAAAAGCGGCAGGAAACTGGCGATAGCCGCTGCGCACCAGGGCGGCGATTACAAGCAACTCAAGGGGAAGACCGACCACGTACGCGGCGATCGTGATGATGAAGCGCATCCTACAAGCCTGCCTGCAACTGTTCCTGCCGCTCAATTCGTTTGACCACAATCCGGTCATAAAGAGACGCTGTTCGAACGTCTGAGGTCGTCGAGCGCTTCACCACCGGAGGCGCGGGAATGGCGCGCGTCGCCGGATCTGTCTTTCGCCGCGGTCCTTCTGGAAAAGTGCGGGGCACGAGCGTTATCCGGTAGTATACAGCTTCAGCACTCATTTGACGCCGTACTCGAATACGCCGCACCCGAAAGGGACGGTACCGCCGGCCCTCAAAAAACCCCGCGTGTGGATCGCCCAGCTCGGCGGAACGTCGTGGGATCTGGCTCCACATGGCAAGCGCGTGCTGGTGCTGACTGTCTGCGGAATCCGCGGAAGCGCCCAAGCAGGAACACGAAGTGGTGTAACAGGCCGGGCTGAAACGGCAAGACGGGTTCGGCCTGGCGGCCGGCAGTGGCGCCGGGAGGCGATCGGAGGAGCCGGCGCCGCCGGCCAAGACCAGCGCTGAACTGGCTAAGGGCTAAAATAGCAGGGGATACCGGACAGTCAAACAAGCCCCTCGGCTTTGGACTCGGGGGCATCGATCGGGGACACGCACATTTGGCCGGTCCGGGGAATCCCACCGCAGTGGACCAGCGCCGGTCCCCAGCAACCAGGCTGCCCGAGTGGAGCTGCGGCAGGCTGTCTGGATCGTTAACGACAAAAGGGTAGAACGTATCTGGCGGTAGGAAGGGCTTAAAGGCTTCTCAGAAACACCGAAACGCGGCCGCCTTTGGTTTGCGGACGGCCGCCTCGGACAAAGTCAGCGAGCTGAATGACAAACGGAAAGGAGAGAATCAGGTGGTTGACAAACAGATAAAGCAGCGGTTGGCCAGTTTTTGGAGTGAGGATCGACTTCTGAGTTTCTTCCTCGCATTTCTGGTGCTTATGACCATTTTCGTTCCGATGGTTGGCCTGTCACGCCCAGGGCGAATTGCCATAGACCTGGTTTTCGCGCTCATGCTCCTCTCCGGCGCAATCGCCACCGTACGCAAGCGGATGCTGATGTATCTCATCATCGCGCTGACCGTCCTGGAATTCACGGCGGACTTGATCGTCGAATTCGACCCCTCGTTCAGCCCCAGGGACTGGGACGCGGCGCTTAAGGTGTTTTGCATGGCCATACTCGCGGTCATGACGCTTAAGCAGACATTTCTTCCCGGCCCGGTTAATGTGCACCGGGTCATGGGCGGCGTCGCCGCCTACTTGCTGATCGGCGTGACCTGGGCGTTCGGTTACAAGCTGCTCATGGAAGAGATTCCTGACGCAATCCACTTCCAATCGCCCCTCGCCGTGGGAGTTCCTACAGGTGAACCGGCCCGCTTGATCTACTTCAGCTTTGAAACCCTTACGACCGTATCTTACGGTGACGCGTATCCAGTACATCGTATTGCGCGATCGCTGACCACGGCAGAAGCCCTTATCGGACAACTGTACCCCGCGATCCTGATCGCAACATTGGTGGGGATGGCATTGCAAGCGCGGTTTAACGCAGCAACCAAAAACACTGAGTAGTGACCGGCCTGAGTGCAGGAAGGTCTCATCGGCTGGCCGCCGCCCACCGCGCAGCCGGCGGGATGCCAAATCGCTCCTGCGCCATCTGGCATGGTCTGCCTGGGCGCCTGGGAACGACCCCCAGCCAGCCGCCTGCCGGCGCACGTGTATGGTGAAGAATCGATCGCTACGAGAGCGCACTGCATGGTGTAGAATCGGTTGCACGTGAAAGCGTACTTCACGGTGCCGGACTAATTCCGATGAAACACACGACAGCATCCCTCATGATCAAGACATCCATCTGTCTCTTCCTCCTGACGCCGTGCTTGCTCGCCCAGCCGCAGGCCCGCCCCGCCAGGACGTTCGGAACGCATTGCAGCATCTGTCACGGCGGCGATGCCAATGGCACGGACCGGGCGATCGGTATCCTCCCCTTCGTTACTTCGCATTCCGACGAGGAACTCTTCGCTTTGGTGCGCAACGGCCGCCTCGACAAAGGCATGCCCAAATTCGATTTCAACGACTCCGAGATGAAGGTGCTGATCGGTCATCTGCGCGGTCTGGCCTCTGGCGCAGTCAGCGCCGCGGCGGGACCGGCACGCGGTGGCCGCGGCGGCGGACGCTTCCAGCCACACCCCGCTACACTGAGACTTCAAGATGGCCGCACGCTTGACGGCACACTGACCAGTTCGACCCCGTTCAGCGCCACCCTATTGACCGCCGACGGCAAATTCCATCTACTGACGCGTAGCGGCGATACTTACGCGGAGCGCCCGATCGAGCCAAAACTCGACTGGCCCAGCTACGATGGCGGCTACACTGGTAACCGCTATAGTTCGCTCGCTCAAATTAATACGGCCAATGTGAAGCGCCTGGCCCCCGCCTGGATTTTTCCGGTGCCCGGCGCGCCGCGGCTGGAGGTCACCCCGGTTGTCGTGGATGGTGTCATGTACATCACCGGCGCGAACGAGGCTTATGCCCTCGACGCAACCGCGGGCCGCCAGATCTGGTCGTTCCGCACGCCGCGTACTCCTGGCCTGCTCAGCGAAGCAGGTAGCGGCGCCAATCGCGGCGTCGCGCTCTCCGGAAACCGTGTATTCATGATCACGGACAACGCGCATCTGCTGGCGCTTGACCGCCTCACCGGCCGCAAGCTGTGGGATGTCACGATGGGGGACACCAAAGAGGGCTACAGCGCGACCGCCGCTCCCCTGGTGATCGGCGATCTGGTGCTCTCCGGTATCGCCGGAGGCGAGGAAGGCGCGCGTGGCTTTGTGGATGCCTATCGGGTCGCCAACGGCGAGCGTGCCTGGCGCTTCTGGACCATCCCGCTGCGGGGCGAGAAAGGCTCGGAAACCTGGATCGGAAACGCTCTCGAACACGGTTGTGGCGCCACCTGGGTCACCGGATCCTACGACGCGGCCCTCGGGTTGGCCTACTGGACCGTGGGCAATCCCTGCCCCGATTTCAACGGCGATGAGCGCCAGGGCGACAACTTGTACACCAACAGCGTAGTCGCGCTCGACGTAAAGACCGGGGTCATGAAATGGTACTTCCAATTCACGCCGCACGACACCCACGACTGGGATGCCAACGGGCCGCTCATCCTGCTGGACGAACCATGGGAGGGGCGTCCCCGCAGGTTGATGGTGCATGCCGATGTGAACGGCTTCTTCTTCGTGCTGGATCGCACCGACGGAGAATTGCTCCTCGCCGCACCGCTTGGCAAACAAAACTGGACCACTGGATACGGCAAGGATGGCCGCCCCATTTTGACCGATCGCTTCGAAACCACCATCGAAGGAACGCTGACGTGCCAGACCGGAACCCAGAAATGGCCCTCGGCGTCCCTGGATCCGGTGTCGAAATTGTTCTTTGTGCGGCTTTTCGAGGGCTGCTCTGCAATCCGCAAAGATCCCACGCCCCCCGAAATGGGCCAGCGATTCTTTGGCGGGTCCTTTGGTGGGCGGCAAGGGGGCAGCCAGAGCTTTATCCACGCCGTGGATATCCACATCGGCTCAACGGCATGGGAGTATCCGTTGCTTAGCGGTGGTGGCGGCGGTTCCGGCACGCTCACGACCGCCGGAGGACTCGTGTTCTTCGGCGAGAGCGGCGGCACATTCACGGCGCTGGACTCCAAAACCGGAATCCCCGTCTGGCATTTCGAAACCGGCCAGTCCTGGCGGGCTTCCCCGATGACCTACATGGCCGGCGGTACACAATATGTGGTTCTTGCCGGAGATGGCGGAGTTCTTAGTTTTGCCCTGACGCAATAAATCGGAAGCGCCCTTTACGCGGCTCCGCGGGGCTTTATAAGATTTGCTGGG
>JBKQPR010000365.1:0-6835 GCA_052144935.1 Bryobacteraceae bacterium | reverse complement strand
CGCGGGGGCGCGGGGCGCGGGGGCGCGGGGCGCGGGGGGCGCGGGGCACCGGCGCCCGGGGTGCCGGGGCGCGGGAGGCAGGGGCGCGAGGCGCCGAGGCGGGGGTGCGCGGGACGCGGCGCGGGTATGCTGGGGCGAGGGACCGGGGCGCGAGGCGCCGAGGCGGGAGTGCGCGGAACGCGAGGCGCGGGAGGGTGCTGGGGTGGGACGCGCGGGCGCGGGGCGCCGAGGCGGGGGTGCGCGAGGGTGCGGGGGCGCCGGGGCGCGGGCGCGGGAGGGCTGGGGTGGGACGCGGGCGCGGGGCGGCCGAGGCGGGAGTGCGCGGAACGCGAGGCGCGGGGGCGCGGGCGCGGGAGGGTGCTGGGGTGGGACGCGGGCGCGGGGCGCCGAGGCGGGGGTGCGCGAGGGTGCGGGGGCGCCGGGGCGCTGGAGTGCTGCGGGGCGCTGGGGCGCGCGGTACCGGGGGCGCCGGGGTGCGGGGCCCTCCCATTTTTGTCCTGCCAAGCGATAGGATCTACTAATATGGAAAGCAAACAGGCACCCAATCTTCCCAAAGACCTCGCCAAGCTTGTGGAGCGGACCTGGCCGGATGGGGTCGTCGAGCAGTTCGACACTTCGGAATCCTACTTCTACGAGATCCAGGATGGAATCAGAGGCGCCCTGCTGGGTATCCGCGACTCCGCCGAGTTCTGGGAAACGCCGGATCCTTACAGCCGCCATGACCGCGATTGGGATGACGACGATGACGATTTCGGGTCCGGCAATGAGGACGACTTCCAGTCTTACCACGTGTTTTTCGTCTCGCCCGGCGGCGAAGGATTTGTCGTCCCGGAAGAGACCCAGGGCTACGCGGACCCCGAAGACCCCGACGCGCAGGAACCTGAGGAGGCCACCTACAGCGGCGAGCGAACCGAAGGCTATGCAGTGGGAATCTCCCTGCTCGCGCCGGTTGCGGCGATTTCCTGGAGCAGCACGGCGTCTGTCGAGGATGGCAGCTTCGAAAACCCGGATCTATACCCACCGGGATTGGGCGAGGCATACGAAGACCCCGGCGAAGAGCCTCCGAGCCAGCCGCCAAGCGAGGAGGCGCGACAGAAAATGGAGCGGCTTCGCAACGCCATTGCCGCCGTCTTGCAGAAGCACAAGATCCGGTTGCTCGACGAAGCCTCCCTGAGCATCCCAGTCGCAGGGTTGCGAGCGGGAGAGGAGGTCTTTCTTAGCGAGCCGTTACACCTGTTTGACGCCTTCTTCTTCCGCGGAGTGTGATCGGCGCCGGTCAGTGCGCTGGACGCAGATTCTCGTAAACCTTGCCGCCCTTCATCACGAACACCGCGCGCCGTGCCGCGGTGACGTCCTTTAACGGGTCGCCATCGAAGCCCACGATGTCGGCCTGCATCCCCGGCGCCAGGGCGCCGATCTGACCATACAGGTTCATCGACGTGGCGGAAATCGATGTCACCGATTCCAGCGCCGCCATGGGGTCCTGGCCGCCGTCGCGGACGCGCACGATGAACTCTTCGTAATTGCGCCCATGCGCGCCGGCCACCGCGTCGGTGCCGTAGACGATCTTCAGGTTCTTGTGAGTAAGCGCCTTCTTGAACGTAGCGAGGGTGATGGCGAGGCCCTTCTCCATGAATGCAAAGCCTTCCTCGTTATAGTTGCCCTGGCCCAGGAATTTGGGCTTGTTCTCCAGATAATTCTGCAGTACCAGCCCGATGTTGGGGTCGTAATAGGTGCCGCGCTCGGCCATCAGTGAGAACACTTCATCGGTGCCGTAAGCGCCGTGCTCGATCGAGGTGCAGCCGGCCAGCGTGGCCGCCTTCATCGATTCGGCCGAATGTGCGTGCACCAGGGTGCGCAGGCCCAGCGACTTAGCCTCGCCGCAGGCGGCCTGAAGCTGGGCGTCGGTCA
This sequence comes from Bryobacteraceae bacterium, assembly GCA_052144935.1. Classification (GTDB taxonomy): domain Bacteria; phylum Acidobacteriota; class Terriglobia; order Bryobacterales; family Bryobacteraceae; genus JOPF133. The sequence continues at coordinate 4,924 of JBKQPR010000365.1, read as the reverse complement.
TGGTCTGGCCGCCGCCTTCGCGAATGCTCTTCGACGCGAAGAGCTTGATGAAGTCGGCGCCCTGCTCCTTGCGCTGGCGCACCAGCTCGCGGAGTTTGTCGGGATCGCCGCTGCCTTCCATGAGCGGCTGCAGGGAGGTGAGGATGCGCGGTCCGGGAATGAGGCCGCGGGCGATGGCGTCCCGCAGGTCCTTATCGGCCAACTGCCCGGGGCTCTGGATGGTGGTGAAGCCGGCGTTCAATGTCATCACGGCGTTATCCACCGCATGCAGTTGAGCCTGCGGCTGCGGCTCGCCCCGGCCGGCGTTCCGGCCGCTGTTGTCGAAGTGGTAGCCGATGTGGGCGTGCGTATCGATCCAGCCGGGCGAAACGGTGAGGCCGGTGAGGTCGTACGTGGCCGCGCCCGGCGGCACAGCGCCTCCGATGCGCAGGATTTTGGATCCCTCGACCACGATGTTGGTATTGCGGATCGAGCCGCCCTTGCCATCATAGGCCAGGGCGACTTTCAGAACGATGGGATGTTCCTGGGCCCATGCCAGGTTTGGCTCCAGGGCCGGCAACAGGGCTATCAGCGTCAGGGCCACCCACGCGATCGGGCGAAGAGATTGGGGCACGGTGAATTTCATGTTTGTCTCCGGGTGTCCTTCCAATTCTAAAACTCCAGGCGCGCTCCGAACATGATCCACCGGCTGCTGGATTGGCGGTTCGCCGGCACGGCCGTGCTGGAGATGACTCCGAAGCCCGTGGTGCTGCCCGTCAACGACATGCTGGGATTGGAGAAGTTGGGGTGGTTGAAAAAGTTGAAGAAATCCCACGTCAAGTCGAGCGCTTTGTGCTCCGTGAAGTTGATCCGTTTCCCCAGCGAGCTGTCCAAATTCCAGAAGGGTAGGCCCCGCATGGGATGCCCGTACCCATCGATGTTGGAGCTGAGCTGGACATAGCCGAAATCGTTGTAAGCCGCCTGCGGATTGGCAAACAGATTGAGGCCGGTGCCGCCCGTAGCAGGGTTGCCGTTGGTGCCCACGCCGCCCGAGCCTGCCACATTCGAGTGCAAGCCGGTGCCCAGCGAGGATGGCGCTACCTGGGGCACCGCCGTGGTGCTGAACACCGAGCGCTGCCCGCCGCCCCAAACCATGCTGCCCTCGGTGACGTAAACCGGCGCCCCGCTGAGGGCCGTGAAGATCCCCGAAACGTGCCATCCGCCAAACACCTGGTTGAGCGCGCGCGGAAGAGCCGAGAACTTGGTGGGAAGGCTGTAGACGAACAGGCCATTGAAGATCTGCTTGTGGTCGAACTTCGAAGGACCGTAATCGACGCCCGGCTCCAACGGGTTGGCCAGCGTGGACGAGTCGTTCTGTACGCCTTGATCGGTGTCGAGCGATTTGGAGAAAGTATAGTTCACGTCGAAGGTGAAGTGCGTGCCGGTGCGCCGCAAGGTGAGCAGCAGCGCGTTGTAATTCGACCAGCCCTCATTGATCACCTCCAGCAGCTCGTTGACGGAGGTCTCGTCGTAAGGCTGCAGGCCGAGCTGCGAGCGCAAGGTATTCAATCCCGGCTGGCTCGTGCTGGTGCTGTCGAACAGGTCGGCCACCTCGCCGGTGGTGAAAAATGCCGATTCGCGGCTGGCCAGGAATGCGGTGGAGGAAGCGAAGCCGTTGTTCGTGCCGGCTTTGGGCAACTGATTCTCGAACCAGGGTTGTACCGGCACTGCCGTGGCTGCCTGCCCCGCCCGCAAGGCATTCGAGACCGCATCGTAAGCCTGGGCGAAGGTCTGGCCGGATGTGCTGTCCTTAAACATGTAAGGGCTGGCGCCGAGCCCGGCGTTGGAGAATAGCCGGCGGCCGTAACGGCCGTTCCAGGCGGCTTCCAGAAACACGCCGTGCCCCACGTTGCGCTGGATGGTGAAATCGCCGACGTAGATGCGGGGATTCTTGATGTAGGGGTCGATCCCAAAAGAGATCAGCTCGCTGTAGTTGTTGGCGGGCACATAAGGAGTGGGGATGGTCGTGGGATAAGTGGGAATGGGAATGTTGCCGTCCTGGCCGATGCGGAAGCCGCTCACCGCCGGGTTGGAATTCGAGGCGCTGCAACCCGCTCCCGGAGTGCCCGAGGCGGCGCAGGTGGTCAACCCGGTGGTGATGGAAGAGCTGAATCCCGCGGTCAACCCCGGAGAAACTACGCTGTCTTCGCCGCTGAGCCGGCTGTAGTATAGGCCGAAGCCGCCGCGGAAGACGGTTTTCTGGCGTCCCAGCAGCTTTCCGAGCGGGCCGCTATCGAACGATGGATTCCAGGCCAGGGCAACCCGCGGCGCCACATCGCCGTAGTCGGTGTTATAGGGGGTGGCGTGTAGTTGCGCCACCGGCATAAATCCCAACGGCGGGTTGTAGATCTGCCCCTGCTCCGCGGCGCTGGCCTTCTGCTGCAGGTAACTCAAAGGCGAAAGAACCTGGTTATTGCTGGCGTTCACTAGCAGCGCCTCCTCCTCGTTGGAGAAGTTATAGGGCGTCTGCCAGCTATACGACAGGCCATAAGTGAAAGTCAGCGACGGGCGGATGCGCCATGTGTCCTGGCCATAGAACGAGGTGAAGTAGGAGAGCGCATTCATGTAGAGGGGCGTTCCGAACGGCTGGGGCTGCAACTGGCCGTTGCGCACCAGGAACGTGTTGTCGTCGTTCATCAAGCCCAGCGTGGTGGTGTAAAGAGAATCCCAGGTGGATGTCATTGAGGAGAGCAGGCAATTGGTGGAGATGCTGCCGCCGCACGTGGGCGGCCGGTCGGTGGCCGGGACCACCAGAAAGGACGAATCGGCCGTCTCAGTGGCGTTCAAGGAATTGACCGATCCGCCGACCTTGCCGGTGTGGATATGAAACTGCGGCAGACGCTGGAAGTTCCCGCCGACCTGGACGAGGTGTTTGCCTTTGTTCCAGCTCAAGTCGTTGGAGAATTGCAGGTTCACGTTGTTGTTGAACTGCGTGCGGACGCTGTTGTTCATGGTGATCGGCGGCGTGAACGTGTTCGGCGTGACCGCCACGTAGCCGGCGCTGCCATCGCTGGTGCCGGGGAGAGCCAACTCGGTAGCGATGGCGGACAACTGCGGACGCAGGCCGCCATTGCGATTGCGCACGTCGCCGAACCGGAAGGTGTTCACCAGGGTCGAGGTCAACTGGCCGGTCAAGCCGAAGATGAAGGCATTGGTCCAGGACGGCGTCTGGTCCTCGTTGAGAAACTTATTCGGATTCTCGATATTCAGCACCAGCGGGGAAGGGTCGTAGGATAAGTCGCGCGAGTAACTGAAGCTACCATTGGCGCGCCATTTGGAATTGAAGTTATGGTCCAGGCGCCCAGTTACGAAATCGTCGGTGAGCGGCGATTGGGCGTTGCCCGTGAGACCGATGGTGTTCAGTCCGTCACCGACGCTCGAATTATTCCCCACCGGGTCCAGCGCCATCATGGCCTTCGTGGTGGGGCTGATGCCCAGCCCTCGAGGATCGCAGGGCGAGTTGCCGGACGCGCCGCAGAGGTTGGAGGTCGCCAGATTGTAGGCCACCGTGTTCCCGGTCGCGTCCTTGAATTGCAGAATCCCCTGGCGCAGCGTGGCGGTGGGCACGGTGGCGGTTTCGGCGAACGTTTCCGGGTAGCGCCGCGCCTCGTATTCGACGAAGAAAAAGGTCTTATCGCGGTATATGGGGCCGCCGATGCGGCCGCCGTAGCGGTTGTCCTCCACGTGCGGTTTGGCGATCGCCAGGCGGTTGTTGTCCCAACTGTTGGCATTCAGGTCGCTGTTCTGGGTATACCAGAACAGGGAGCCGTGGAACTGGTTGGTGCCGCTGCGTTGCACCAGGCTCACCTGGCCTCCCGAGGCGCGATTGAATGTGGAGTTGGCGTTGGCTATGGCGACGCGGAACTCGTCGGTGGCTTCCACCGAAAATATCAGCGTGGGCCGGGCGCCCTGGTCGGAGTTGATGGTCGAGTTGGTCGAGTTGTCGGTGATGTCGATCCCGTCCAGCGTGAAGGTGGTCTGATCGTTCAGGGCCCCTGCGATGGAGGCCCCGTTGTCGCTCCCGGTCTGCGGCGTCGTGCCTGGCTGGAGAAGCAGCAGCTCCTGCGCCTGGCGCAGCCGCGTGGGGAGATGCAGGAGCGGTTGGCTGCCGATTACGTCGCCCACGGAGGAGTCCACGGTTTGCAGCTCCAGTTGGGCTTCCGATACCGTGATCACGACTTTGGAGCTGGTGTCGCCGATCTCCAGCTTCACGTTCATGGTGGCGGTAGTGTTCACCTGCACGTCGATGTTGGTGATGCTGGAGGTGCGAAAGCCCTTGGCGGACACGCTGACGACGTAGGTTCCCGGAGTCACGCCCGCGAAGGCGTACTCCCCCTGCGATCCGGTGACGGCGGAGGATTTCGATCCCGTGGCGACGTTCAATAAATCCACCCCGGCGCCTATCACAACGCCGCCGGAGGGATCGGTGACTACGCCCAGGACAGCGCCCGTGGCAGCGGTCTGGGCGTGGGAAGGAGTTGCGGTCAGGCAAGCGAGAATTGCCAGGAAAATGGCTAAGAGAGTTGCAGCTTTCGCGTTCATGATAACCCCCAAAAAATAGAATCGGGCGATGCACGCGGCGCACTGCGGCCGGGAAAACGCCAACCGCAATATTCGAGGTTGGCGCGAATCTCACACGGGGAGTCCGGCCGCTAGCGCCTGCTTTCCGCCGGGCGTCTCACAGCGGAACGGTAACTTTTCGTTTAGGAGTAGTGTAGGGCGGGCCTCCTGAAATGTCAACGAATTGTTGCATGGCGGTGCTGCAATTCAGACAGTGGGGGGTGCGAAACGGCTTTGGCAGGGTGAGTGGGTCGTCGACGCCGGATCTTTGGGGCTTGGGAGGAGATGGTTGAGAGGAGGGTGGGGCGCCCCGCGGGAATGCGGC
>JBKQPR010000364.1:0-36814 GCA_052144935.1 Bryobacteraceae bacterium | reverse complement strand
GGTCCGAGGGGGGGCTTGTTCTTTGAAAATCGAATCGCGAAAGCGCGCAAACATGAATTGCGCCCTTTTTTTCCGAGTGCTAGGCCAAGAGGGGTGGTGTCGCCATTTCTACTTTCGATTCTTCAGGTTCATGAACCCGCTGTGGCGCGCGAGGCCCTGGCTGTAGTAAACTCAAGGTTTACTCCAGTGGTTCCGACGCACTCTGTGTGTTCCGGCTCCCCAAATAAGAGGTTTGCGAGATGCATGCGATTATTGAGACCGGCGGAAAGCAGTACCGGGTGACCCCCGGGGATGTGATCCGCGTGGAGAAATTGGCCGGCGATGTGGGCGCCGAGATCGAGCTGCCCGCCAAGGCGGCTTTCGGCGATGCGGGCGAGTTGGTGCCGGCCAGCGCGGTGAAGGCCACCATCGTGGGCAACGGCCGCGGCGACAAGATCATCGTCTTCAAGTTCAAGCGGAAGAAGCAGTACAAGAAGACCATCGGGCACCGCCAGTCCTTCACCTCGGTGAAGGTGGGCGAGATTGTGGCGTAGGTAATGTATGGCGCATAAAAAAGGTTTAGGCAGTTCCAAGAACGGACGCGATTCAAACGCGCAGCGGCTGGGCGTGAAGGTCTTCGGCGGCCAACTGGTTCCGGGCGGATCGATCATCGTGCGGCAGCGCGGCACCAAGATCAAACCGGGCACCAATGTGGGCTGGGGCAAGGACGACACGCTGTTCGCCAAGGTGACCGGCGTGGTGGAGTTCAAAGACCGCGGGCGGATGGGAAAATTCGTCAGCGTGACCCAAGTCGCGTAGCTTGCGGGCAGTTTCCTCGAGGCCGCCGGTTTCGCCGAAGCCGGCGGCTTTTCTATGTTCATCGACGAAGTCAGAATCCTGGTGAAGGCGGGCGACGGCGGCAACGGCTGCCTGGCCTTCCGGCGGGAGAAGTACGTTCCGCGGGGAGGGCCGAGCGGCGGCGACGGCGGCCGCGGCGGCGACGTGGTGTTTGTGGCCACCGAGCACCAGAACACGCTGCTGCAATTCCGCTTTAACCCCGAGCACAAGGCCGAGCGTGGGCGCCACGGCGAGGGCAGCAACAAGACCGGCGCGGAGGGCCGCTCGATCGACGTGCAGGTGCCCGTGGGCACGGTGGTGTACGACGAATCCACGGGCGAGCGGCTGCACGATTTCACCGAGGCCGGCGAACGCTTCATGGTGGCGCGCGGGGGCAAGGGAGGGCGCGGCAATGCGCGCTTCGCCACCTCCACGCACCAGGCGCCCACGGAGCACGAACCGGGGCAGCCGGGCGAGGAAAAGCGCCTGCGGCTGGAGCTGAAGCTGCTGGCCGATGTGGGGCTGGTGGGGTTTCCGAACGCCGGCAAATCGACGCTGATCTCGCGCATTTCGGCGGCCCACCCCAAGATCGCGGACTACCCCTTCACCACCCTGGAGCCGAACCTCGGCGTGGTGCAGATGGAGAACTACCGCAGCTTTGTGGTGGCCGATATTCCGGGGCTGATCGAGGGCGCGCACCTGGGAGCCGGACTGGGTGTCCAGTTTCTGCGACACATCGAGCGGACGCGCCTCCTGGCGCACCTGGTGGATGTTTCGGAGGCCAGCGGGCGCAACCCGGTAGAGGACTTCGAGACGGTGATGCGGGAACTGGCCAGCTTCAGCGCCGATCTCGTGTCGAAGCCGATGATCGTGGTGGCCACCAAGCTGGACGTGGCGCAGGATGCCGCGCGCGTGGATTCCCTGCGCCAACTGGCGGCCGATCGCGGCCTGGTGTATTTCGAGATTTCCAGCGCCACCGGACAGGGGATTGAAGCGCTGAAGTTCGCCATGGCGGAGCGGGTGCTGCCGCCGGTTCCGGCTCCGGGCCCGACTCCGGCGGAGTAGTTAGGGATGCGGCTCCGGATCTGGCGCGGATTGCCGAATTGTCGGAACGGCATCGGCTGGAAGCGATCCTGATCGGCAATGCCGCGGCAGCCCTGCAAGGCGCCCCGTGGCCACCAGCAGGCATGGACGCGGCTCCGGAACTGGCGCGGATTGCGGCGTCGCTCGAACGCCACGGCCTGGAAGCGATCCTGATCGGCAATGCCGCGGCAGCGCTACAAGGCGCCCCCGTGACCACCTCAACGTAGACTTCCTGTTCCTGCGGACGCCGGGGAACATGCGGAAGCTGAAGGCGCTGGCGCAGGATCTGGAGGCGCAAATTCTGCAGCCGTATTATCCCCTGAGCGGTCTGCTTCGCCTGACGCGCGACTCCGACGGTTTCCAACTGGACTTCATGACCGTCATCGACGGCATTGCCTCCTTTGAGGGGCTTCGCAAGCGCGCCCAGGTAGTGCGCTTCGGCGCGAGCGCGCTGCCGGTGGCCGGTCCGCCCGATATCATCAAGAGCAAGAAGGCGGCGGGCCGAGCCAAGGATCTGGCCGTGCTGGGGATTCTGGAGAAGACTCTTGAAGAAGCCGCGGATCACCCGCAAGGCAAGGCTGGCAGCTCTCAAACGAGAGAGTGATCTGGCCTTGCGCGACCAGATCCGCAAACTGCTGGCGCTGCCGCCGGAAAAGCGGACCGACTTCCTGCGCAAAAAGGTTGGGATCCGGATGTCTTGCCTGTAAGGGTGCGGCGCCGGCTGCGCTACCTTAAAACTGTGAGCCCCGCCGAACCTTCCGGAATCGAGGCGTTGCCGCTCCACTCGCGCACGCCGATGGAGTGGGGGCGGGCGGTTCTGGCGGACCCCATCAGTCTATTGATCGATCACGCTTTTCTCGAAAAGAAAGCCGCCACCAACGCCATGGAACTGCTTACGCGCTGGCCCAACGACTGGCTGGATGGCTGGGTCGAGGCCATGACCGGAGTGGCCCGGGATGAGGCGGTTCACCTGGCGCAGGTCACGCGCATTCTGCTGAGCAGGGGTGGACGCCTGGATCGGCATCACAAGAACCCGTACGCCAATTCGCTGCGCCAACTGGTGCGGAAGGGAGAGCCAACCGAGCTTTTGGACCGGCTCCTGGTCGCGGCTCTGATCGAGGTCCGCTCGTGCGAGCGCTTCTGGGTTCTCGCCGCCGCTTCCGCCGACGCCGAGCTGGCAGGCTTCTACCGCGCGCTCTTCGCTTCCGAATGGGGGCACTACAGAGTCTTCTTGAACCTCGCCCGCAAGTTCACGGGCGCGCACGCGCTGGACGCCCGCTGGCAGGAAATGCTCGCCGCGGAGGCGCGCATACTCGCGGAGCAGGATCCCGGTCCACGAATCCACTCCGGACTGCCTCGCGATGAGACGCACTCGGAGGCCGCGAGCGGCCAGCGGTAGCCGGCAGAGTTTTCGGGGTGGGGAAAAGCAGATACCGAGACCGGGAGAGGCAGGCCGCCGGCGCTTGCCTCTCCTGGTGGAGAACCCGTCCGGGGAACTATTCGCCAAACTGGAGGGTTTCGGTGGAGCCGCCGAGGTCGATGGAGGTGATACGCTGGCTGCTGCCGTCCGTCTTGGTTTCAACGGCGGTCACCTGGTGCTTTTGGGTGGCTTCGATCTGCACCGGGGCCACGAACGAGTGCTTCGTGTCGATGTTGGTGAAGATGGCGTTGGAGCCTTCCACCTGGAGCCGATATTCGCCGGCGGTCAATTGCATGGCGCCCGCCTGGGTGGGGGTGAGGATCAGGATTTCGTAGGACTTCGTGCTGGCAAACGAAACGGTCGAAAGCGCCAGGGCGCCGATGAACAACAGGGTTTTCTTCGTCATTGTGGGTTCTCCTCGTCTTTAAGTGTTTGATTTTGCAAGCGTTTGTTGCTTGCAATGGGTAAGGCGGGAGGGACCCCTAAGCGGTAACTACCGTCCGCAGGGGATATGTGGCGCCGGTGAGACGGGAGGGGCTTTCCGGCGCCGCGGCGGTCCGCGCCGCGATCACTGCGGCGCCAGGTACTTCCTGGGCACCTTCAGCGCCATCGAGCCGGCCACCGTGACCACGTCATACTTGCCCACGGCGCCGATCAACTGGTGTGCGGCCCACGGCTCCAGTTTGTAATCGTTCACCAGCCAGCGGACCATGTCGGTGGTAGCCATTTGCAGGGCGCGGTCGAGCGAGCTGGCGAACTCGGGCTGCGCTCCGATGCTGATCAGGTGATCGGCGGTTTCCACACGCGGGCCGCTGACCTGGGCATTCTTCCTCACCTCGACCGAGAACTCCACGTCCATGGACGTTTCGACCCCCGTCCCGGTGGGCTCGCCATCGGCCATCAGCGCGTGGCCATCTCCCATAAACAACAGGCCGCCGGGGTGGAACACGGGCAGGATCACCGTCGCGCCCTCGCCGATCTCGTTATAGTCCAGGTTGCCGCCATAGTTTCCCGAAGGCGCGGAGGTGGGCGCGAAATCTCCCGGCGCCGCTACACCGATGCACCCCAGCATGGGCCGCACGGGGAATTCCAGCTTTACCTTGGTGGTGACGGGCTCGCGCAGGCGGACGGTGCCGCGCGCCACGTCGATATCCCAGGGCAGCACGTTGTCACGGTCCTGGCGCACGAGGCCGGGCTTGTAGTGGTTCGGGTAGATGGTTTCCACATAGTCGGCGGTCAACGAGAAGAGGCCCAGCCGGTAAGCCGAATACCCCCAGTTCCGGTTCAGCCGGACCTTTCGCAGCGTGACCGCCAGCGCGTCGCCGGCCTCCGCCCCTTCGATATAGTAGGGACCGTTTAGCGGGTTGCTGCCTGGCGATTTCTGTTCGCTGCGCTCATTCTGCCCGCCCGCGTCGAGCGTCCGCGTGACCACCACCTCGCCCGGCTTGATCCGCTGGAACACCGGGTTGGTGTGGGAGAAGGTGCGATAGTAGTGATCCGGAGTGATCGGGCGGTTCTGCGCGGCGAGAGACGCCGCGAATAGGAAGGCGATCAGGTGGCGTGGACGCATTCCTCATCTTGGCATATTCGGCCGGCCTGCGATTCGCGGACTCGTGGATCGCGGAACGAAGCGGTCTTCTCCGAGGTCTCACCCTTAATCGGCGGCGTTTCGTAACCTTTCGCGCGCACAACAGTATGGATCCGCATGGGCACGCGCATGCGATTTCCGAAATTCATAGGCTGGGCGATCCTCGGGGGAATGGCTCTGGCTTCGTCTGGCGCCGCGCGGGCTCAGCCGTCCGAGGGATTCGAGGTCGCCTCCATCAAGCCCAGCCGTAACAGCAGCGCCGAACCCAATCTCGATAGCCGGCCCAGCGGGCGGCTGACGGCCACGAATATCACCGCGGGATACCTGATCCGCCTGGCCTTTGGCGTCAAGGACTACCAGATTGCAGGTGCTCCTGCTTGGGTCGACAAGCAGGAATACGATATCGCCGCGAAGACCGTGGACGGAGCGAGGAAAACCAGCTACGAAGACCTGCAATCTTTGCTGCGCCAGTTGTTGGTGGACCGTTTCCAACTGCAAACCCACCGCGAAACAAAGCCAGGTTCCGTGTATTTGCTGGTCGTTGGAAAGAACGGGCCCAAGCTGACGCCGCACAATGACGGTACCGGAAGCAGAACCCGGAAGGGATGTGGACACCTGGCGGGTACGCGTCTCACGATGGACACCCTCGCCACAGTGTTGTCCAGACAGTTCGAGCGCGACGTACTCAACCGGACTGGCCTGCCCGGGAAGTACGATTTTCAACTCGACTGGACACCCGATTCCGGCCCATGCCCCCCGCCGGCCGATGGCCAAGGCGGCTCCACTGCGTCAGCCTACCAATCCGACGGAACGTCGGTTTTCGCGACGATACAGGCGCAACTCGGATTAAAACTGGAATCGTCAAAGGGACCCGTGGAGATTCTGATCGTCGATCGCGTGGAGCGGCCGTCCGGCAATTAGCGCTTGCCCATCTAGAACACCCTTCTTTTCAGCCGCGCCACGTTGAACTTGGCGGTTTCGGCCACGGCCATCACGGCCATCACGCCGGCCTGCACCGGGTCGCCGATCACCAGGTCGGCGGCGTCCGGCACGCTGCCGGCCATGTTCAGGCTGATCACCAGCAGACCCCCGGCGCGCACCTCGCGTACCGCGGTCTCGATCTCGCCGCCCATCAGCGAGCCGGCCAGCACCAGGGCCTTGGCTCTCGGCAGGCGCGCCACCGCCCGCACGGCATCGGCCAGCTTCTGCTCGCCCACCAGCGGAATCGTGTCCACCGAGATGTGCTCGCCGCGAATGTTGTGGCGGTCGGCTTCCGAGACCGCTCCGATGGCCACCTGGCCCACCTGCGCGCCGCCGCCCACGATGATGATGCGCTTCCCGTAGATCTGCTCGAGCGTCTTGACCCGCTCCACGCGCCGCACAATGGCCAGCTTTTCCAGGTCGGCCAGCAGCGCCTCCGGCCCTCCCGGCAGCAGCACTTCAAAATAGGTGCGGGCCTCGGCGGGCCAGTTATCCAGAATCTCGACCGAGGTGATGTCGCCCTCGTGCGCGGCGATCACCCCGGTTAACTGGTGCAGCACGCCCGTGCGGCCCACCGCGTGGACCAACAGGCCGATTGTCTCAGGCTCCATGGGTTCTTCCAGTGTAGCTTGCGGCCCGCTTGATAAGATGCCTGCTTGATAAGATGGGACATGGCGCGTCCCAGTCCCAGCGCCGCGGTCTCCGTGGAGCGATTCTTCCAGTTCTCGCTCCTCGGCCTGGTGGCCAGCGGCTATCTCGCGGTGGCCGGATCGGGCTATCTCGACACGCCCACCGTCCTGCTCGCCGGAAGCGGGCTGCTCCTGCGCGGATTGCTCATCTGCGGCCTGGTGAAGCTGAACATTTCCGAGCGCGCCACCAGCCTGATCGCGCTTGCCTATGCCGGCTTTTACGCGCTGGATTACTTTCTGCTGTCGCGCGATTTCCTGACCGCCACCGTGCACCTGGTTTTCTTCCTGGCGGTGCTGAAAATCTTCACCGCCCGGACCGGCCGCGATTATCTCTACACCGCCGCGATCGCTTTTCTCGAGCTGGTGGCGGCGGCGATTCTTTCGGTCAATTTCAATTTCTTCCTGATTCTGGCGTTGTACCTGCTTTTCGCCATCGCGGCGCTGACCAGCGGCGAGATCCGCCGCTCCATGCACAAAGCGGCCTCCCCGGCGCGCAGCGGTCCGCGCCGGTTCCATGCGCGCCTGGCCGCGCTCGCGGTCTCGGTGACGCTGGGCATCCTGATGCTCACCGGCGGCCTGTTTTTCCTGTTGCCGCGCACCGCCGAAGCGGCTTTCGAGCGGCTCGTCCCGCACCGCGTGCACGTGCCGGGCTTTTCCAGCCTGGTGAACCTGGGGGAGACCGGGGAATTCCGGACCAGCTCGCGGCCCGTGATGCACATCCAGATCTTCAATCGTGAGCCCGTGCGCGGCCTGAAATGGCGCGGCGGCGCACTCACGGCCTTCGACGGGAAACGCTGGACCAACCCCCCCGACAAGGGCGGCGCCATCCTGATCCCCATCGAGGACGGACACGTGATTCTGGGCAGCGCCAGTCCGGGCCAGCGCGGCATTAACTATCACGTGGAAATGGAGCCGCTGGACACCGACGCGCTGTTCCTGGCCGGGACGCCCTTGCGCGTGGACCTGCACCGCCCCTTCCTGTTCCGCACTGCCGCGGACACCTTCCACATGGCGCACGGAGCCATGCAAGGCATCCGCTACGACGCCTATAGCGCGCTGGAAGAGCCGCCCGAGAACACGCCGGCAGCCTGGTCCGTCCCGGAGTTGACCCCCGCTGAGCGGGACCGCGAACTGCAGCTTCCTTCGCTCGACCCGCGGATTCCCCAACTGGCGCGCTCCATAGCGGCTGGCGCGGTTTCCTCCCTGGACCGGGCCCGCGCCATCGAACGCGCCCTGCGCACCCGTTATGGGTACACCATGCGGTTGCCGGATCGCGAGGTGGCCGATCCGCTGGCCTGGTTTCTGTTCACCCGCAAGCAGGGGCATTGCGAGTATTTCGCCTCGGCCATGACCGTCCTGCTGCGCACCCTGGGCATCCCCTCGCGCATGGCCACCGGGTTCGAGAGCGGTGTCTACAATTCCATCACCGATCTCTGGCTGATCCGCGCCTCCGACGCGCACACCTGGGTGGAAGCCTGGATTCCCGGCTACGGCTGGAAGACGTTCGACCCTACGCCACCCGACCCTAACCCCACCCGCTTCAGCCTGGCCACCCAGTTAAGCCTCTACCTGGATGCTGCGGAGACCTTCTGGCAGGACTGGGTGGTCAGCTACGACCTGGGCCGTCAGGACGCCTTGGTGGACAGTATGGAGCGGGGCGCGCGCCACACCGGCATCCGCTGGTTCGATTCGTTTTCCGGCCTGGGGTCGGGATGGGGTGGGCGCATGATGGCTTGGATTCGCGCGTTTGGCCTGCGCGCCGCGATTGTGCTCGCTCTCGGGCTGTGGGCTTGGTTCCTGGCGCCTCCGCTGGTGCGGCTGCTGCGCATCGGGCGGCGCGTGCGGAAAGTCCGGCGGGGCCAAGTCAGCCTGGGCGATGCCACCCTGCTTTACCAGAGGATGCTGCATGTGCTGAAACGCCACGGTTATCAAAAGCCGCCCTGGTTCACGCCCGCCGAATTTGCGGGGTCGCTGCCGGAAGGCGATTTGGCCGCAGCCGTGGCCGAATTCACCCGCGCCTACAACGCTCTACGATTCGGCGGACGGACGGAAGCCGCTCCGCGCCTCTCCCTGCTGCTGGACAACTTGCAGCGCCAGGCCGTAACCCGCCGGTGAGCAAGCTGACCGCTGAGCGCTTCCCGGCAGTGGCACACCAGGAAATGGCAGGCCGCCAGCCAATCGGGGTCGGCCACCCGGTTTCGGAGTGGCTCTCGCGCGCTGCGCAGCACCTCCTCGATCTCCTCCTCCCATGTGGCTGAATTCAAAAGGCTAAGCCGCTGCTCAGAAGGCCGTGCGCACTTCCCCGTTAAGGTTCGCTGGATGGATGCCATTTGGACTCCACTGGTGCTTATCGGCTCCGGCGGCCGGACCATTAATGTTTTGGGCCCACCCCGCCGATAGGTTTAGTGGAGCCTCTAATGATCCGGCTTACCCGATTGAACCATTTGCCACTCGTTCTCAATTGCGACCTTATCGAACATATCGAGGTGACCCCCGATACCGTCATCACGCTGACCACCGGCCAAATCCTGCGGGTGCGGGAAAGCGCCGATGAGGTAGTCCGCCGGATTGTCGAATACCGGCGCAAGATCCTGGGCACGGAAGAGCAAGACGTCTGGCCCGCCGAAGTGGAAACGTCCGCGTCCGTGGCCTCCGCGGAGGAATCGAAATAAAACCGCATGGCTGAAACCGCGGGAGCACCCAAACCGGCGGCCGTCCCGAAGGTCGCCTCACCGCCGGCGAAAAAGCCGCCGAAACAGAGCCGTGCCCGCCTGGATCTGGCAACCGTGGCGGGAATTGCACTGGCGCTGGGCGGCATTATCGGCGGCCTCATCCTGGAAAAAGGCAGCATCCAGGACGTCGCCCAAACCACCGCCGCGATGATCGTGATGGGGGGCACCATCGGTGCGGTCCTGGTGACCACTCCGCTGCCGGTCTTCCTGCGCGCCCTCAGAGGAATGGGCAGCGTCTTCTTCGAGCGCGCCTATTCCACGGCCGAAATGATCGAAGCGCTGATCCAATTCGCCGGCAAGGCTCGTAAGAATGGCATCGTCAGCCTGGAAGCGGAGGCCGCCAACATTCCGGATCCCTTCCTGCGCAAGGCGCTCAGCCTGGCGGTGGATGGAACCGACATGCAGGAGCTGCGCAAGATGATGGAAGTGGAAATCAGCCTCGGCGAGCACGTGGCCGAGGGCGAGGCCAAGGTCTGGGAATCGGCGGGAGGCTACGCGCCCACCATCGGCATCATCGGCGCCGTCATGGGGCTGATCCAGGTAATGAAACACCTGGAGGATATCAAGGAAGTGGGACACGGCATCGCGGTGGCCTTTGTCGCCACCGTCTACGGCGTGGGAAGCGCCAACCTCTTCTTTTTGCCCGCCGCCACCAAACTGCGCACCCGCGCGAGGCAGGTCTCGCTGATGAAGGAGATGATTCTGGAGGGCGTTGTGGGGATTGTGGAGGGCCTGAATCCAACCCTGATCCGCATGAAACTGGAAGCTTTCAATTGCGACTCTAAGCCTAAGCCCGCCAAAGCCAAGCCAGGGAAGGCCAAGGAACCCCCCAAGCCGGAGGCGGTGAAGCCGGCTGGAGGGCGGCCATGAGGCGCCCTCACGCGGCCCCCCACGAAAATCACGAGCGTTGGCTGGTCTCTTATGCCGATTTCATCACTCTGCTGTTCGCTTTTTTCGTGGTCATGTTTGCTTCCACGCAGGCCGATCGGGCCAAGGCCAAGGCGGTTTCCGAATCAGTGAGGGAAGCTTTGGAGCACGGCCAGTTCAGCGCCGCGATTTCCACCGTGTTAGGGCGCGGCAAACACGAGGCCCATAAGCCTCCCATCACCCCCGAGCCTAGCAACACCCGCGAGAATCCGTCTCCGCCTCCGGCGCCACCCGCCGCGCGCCCGCCCGCCGACCTGACCAAATCGCTCGGATCGCTCCAGCAGGGCCTCGATGGCGAAATCAAGAGCGGCAAGGTGCAGCTCAAGCTGACGTCCCGCGGCCTCATCATCAGCCTGCGGGAGGCGGCCTTCTTCGCCTCCGGCGACGATACCGTGGCGCCGGTCAGCTACCCGATCCTCGGAAAGATCTGCGAGGTGATCGCGGAGGTGCCCAACCCCCTCCGCCTGGAGGGCCATACCGACGCGATTCCCATTCACAACTCGCGCTTCCGCAACAACTGGGAGTTGTCGGCCGCGCGCGCCATTGCCACCCTGGAGTTGCTGCGCACGCGGTTCCACATGGAACCGGGCCGCCTCGCGGTAGCCGGCTACGCCGAGAACGCCCCCAGCGACACCAACCAGACCGAAGAGGGCCGCGCCCACAACCGCCGGGTGGACCTGGTGGTGTTGTCGGCGGAAGGGCTGAAGGTCGAGCCGCCTTCGGAGCCGGAGAAGGGTGCCCCTTCCGGGCACGATCCTTGATTTTGTCGTGCGGGCAGTTTTGGGTGGGATGGTTCGACCATTGGGGCGATGACCGCGACCACGGGCGACGGCTGGGGCTGGGCGACCGGCTGAGCTGAAGCCTTCCGAATGGCTCTGCCTTATTCTCTCTGGCTTTGCAGTGTAGCTATCGTGTTGGGTGTGGACCCGCCTACGAGTCGTCCCGGGGATATGGGGATCGATAGCCCCCGAAGGAGTTCCTCGATCTCAGGTTCAAACTCATGGATCCGCCCGCCGGCTATTGGTCGTCGTCCGGGTCGGTCGCTTTCCTCTTGTCATGGAGGAAGAAGCTCGCGCTCTTTGGTGCGCTGATGTTCTGGTAGGCGCGCGGCGCTTTGGTAAGGTCGAAAAAGCCGCTGAGATCGTTCTTCGCGCGAGCATCCGCAAAGTCGAGCGCGCCCTCCGCTACCCCGAAGTTGTGCTCGATGAACCGCAGCAGGCTGCCGAAATCGTGGCGTTCGTTATTGATGTAGCCCGCCGCCGTGTAGGCGGAAACTACCACCAGGGGGACGCGGAAACCATATTGGTAGTCGCCTTCCGGCTGCGCCAGAATGGTGGGTGTCTCGTGGTCGTACCAACCGCCCCAATCGTCCCACGTGATGAAGATGGCGGTGTTTCGCCAGTACCCCTCGTTGTTGTCGCACGCCGTGCTGGCTCCGATCGCGTTGACGATCGCCGCTACCCACGAGGGTCCCCCGCCGTCGTTGACGTGCGCGTGATCCGAGTTGGCTCCCGTGGGAACCACCCAACTTACCGAACGGAGGTTACAACTGGCGATATCTTTGAGCACATCGGCCGGCGTAAGATCCACATTGTCGGTCCAATCCT
The DNA here is from genome assembly GCA_052144935.1 of Bryobacteraceae bacterium. Lineage (GTDB taxonomy): Bacteria > Acidobacteriota > Terriglobia > Bryobacterales > Bryobacteraceae > JOPF133. The sequence continues at coordinate 24,971 of JBKQPR010000364.1, read as the reverse complement.
GCCCCGTGCATTTCCCGCCTGGGCCGCTCGATTGACAGATATGCGAAATGGCGTTCGGCGCGGTCCAGATGGAGCCGGCGCTCGGTGTGTAGTATCTCCAGGTGAGGAACGAAGGCAGTATGTCCGCCATGGTCTGGTGTTCGAAGCACGGATAGATCTTGTTGTCTTTGTTTTCCCCTGTGGGATCGATCAACTGAACGGTGGTTCCAGCCTCCGCCGCGCACCCCGCGGCCGTGCCTGTGCCCGACATGTTCTCGGAAGCAAAGATGCCGGCCGCATCGTCGGCCGCGCTGGGAGCGGAGGTTCCCCCGAAGAGGAATTGATGGGCCGGAAAGCTGGGTCCCTGGTTGGTCTGGAACATGTAATTGGCCCAGCCGTATTGCGTCGCCATATCGAGATACGGATTCAAAGTCCTGGTAGAGTTATCGACGAACCGGAACTGCGGCTGGGCCGGACACTTCCCGGAGCACGGTATGCCGCCGGCGCCGTCCATCTTGCACACGCCCGTCGCGGGATCGGCGTCGCACATCACCGTAAAGGCCGGGTGAGCGTGGCTCAAATCGTACTGATTCGCCAGCTTCACAGTCGAAGGTTGAATCACTCCCGTGGACGAGCTTTTGTCCAGCCAGTTACTCGTCTGAATATCATACTGCGACGCCGTTGGGCTTGTACTGCAGACAGTCTTCGAGCCGTACGGCGCGGCGCACAAGCCGTGAAAGAGATTGTCGGGCGTACGATTCTCCTGAACGATTATCACGACGTGCTGAAAGTTGGGAATCTGCGCGAACGCGCCGATGGCCCCCACGCCAATCAATAACAGGGTGTTAGCAGTCAGTCTCATACTTGCCCCACGTCCTGTTCAACACAGCCGGCGCGCTGTAGTTCCGTCTTCACCGCACGAATTTGTGCGATTGCCACCGTCCAGCCGGTGGGGCGCTTCCCTACAACTTCCCATCCAGAATGCGCCGGGTCCTGACAAAGCTTGGCAGGTCTTGAACCGCGCCAACTACGCGCCCCCAACGGCGATTTGTCGTCGCCCTATTTCGGCCAATACCTCAGCCTGGGAGGCGGCTCCGGTCCCATGGGCGGCGCCAGCACCTACAACCGCAAAATCTCCATCCAGTTGCGTTTTTCGTTTTGAGGTTGGGTTAGCGGGCGAATCATCGCCGTCAAACCAGAGGGATAGCCCGCGGGCTGCGCTACGGGTCCCGGCGCGAACGCCGGGTTTGCTGGGAGCCCCCCCCGTCCAACGAGAGCTCATGCTGCTCTAGGCTCTAGGCCGCCTTGGAAATAGCGCCGTCCACCTCGCGCCTTCTGACCGTGACGTACTCCAAAGTGCGGTCACGGTTGTTGTAGGGACGTTGTAATGGAAGACGGTCAGGCCGCACGCATTGCCATACCCGAGGATCCGATCATCTATTTTCTCGCCTGACCACTGTTTCTCCTGCGCCTTGTCATGAATCGCGATCCTGCCCGCGTTGGCGAATGTTGCCCGTGCCCTCTGGGCCTGATCAGGATCGCTAAAGACCCTCGCCGCCGGCCGAAAACAATTCAGATCTGCTGGATCAATAATCAACCCTGAGACATCCGGATTTCTGGTTAATTCCCTGAGCCGCTGCTCGATTTTTGCCAAGCCGCTGCGAAAACCCGTCGCGAACACCAGAAAGATCGGAACATGTTTCAGCTTCTCAAGGTCTCCCGGGGAAAGCGGATCAGCATGCTTCTCCTCAACATCTGAGTCTGAATGGGTTATACCGAACCATTGCGAGAACACAGTGCCTGCTTGACCGCCGGATCCCACGTTGTCGTCATAGATGACCATTGGCAGGTTCGACTGGATTTCGCTTGGAGAGGCGATCACTCTAAAGCCACTCCCAACCTTGGCTCGAACGTCATCCCACAGATAGGTTAGATGGTGGGCACTTGAGGTCAGCGCACCCAACCCCAATGTCTGAAAGCCTCCTGGATAGCGTCCATCCACAGAGAATGCCAACGCATCACTCAAAGCTGATCGCCCCCAAAAGCGAATTGCACTCAGCAGTCGGACGGCCAGGAGTATCTCGTCTGCCGCAAACTGGAGCAGCCACAATCGGACGCTCTCAACACTGACTCGCACGCCGTCATGGGACTCGAATGTCTTACATCGCTCAGCCAAATCCCCCAAGACATCCGCGTATTGCCCGATGATTCCCTGCTTCTGTTCGTTCCGTTCGGCAAATTGGCGGCGTTCAAGTATAAACTTGGGCTCAGAAAACGGCCTGTGATACTCGTCCTTACCAACAACCATTCTTGAGAAGCCACGGAGTTCCTGGCTCGTGAGCTTCGTCCGTGTCCAGGAGGCGTCGTCGAAGCTCAGTCGATGTTCGGACCAGACCAAATCCCGAACCGCGAAATGGACTGCGACTGCGAATTCTCGCACGGTGTAGACGTAACCAATCGTGTGCTGAGTTTCATACGCTTCGGCCCACCGTTCCACGCGGAAGCGTGTAATGAATGGTGCAACTCCAAACTGCTCATCTCCAACAAAGAATTTCGTCTTTTCCGCGATTCCTTGCACCGGTGGAAGGTCGATTACGATCTGGGCGTCTGTCAGGGTTTCGGCTACCCCGACCTGCCCGCTCAAACGCAAAAGCACCCTCGCCCGGTCAGCTATTCGCGCCCTAAATCCGAACCACGATGGCTCTCGCTTTGCCCGCACATTTGGCTCCAGCTTCTTCCAGCGAGATCTAAACTCTGGCGAATCTGGCTCCAGGCCGCTTACCAGCCCAGGCCCAAAGGCGTAGCAGCGCACCAACGTGTTGCGCTCAACAATCCCAGACACGAGTTCCCTGGCAATATCCAAGCGTTTCGAAGCGGTAGATTGACCCCAGCGCTGCAAGAGGAATTCGTCATCGCTCAACCGCATATAGGTCGCGATTTTCGCAAATTCCTCTTGTTCCACGCTTAAGATTTCTAGCGCGTTGACAGCGGCGCCCTCCATCGCACGAATTTTCTGGTGATAGTAGAGCTTTTCGTACAGAAGAAATCGGCTGATCACCAATTCCTCAAACGCCCGCGAACCCGAGGTCTGCACAGCAAGGACTTGGATACTTTCACTCGGCTCAACATTCATCTCCTCGCAGTATTCTGGGATGGTCGCGGCGGGCACTGTGACGACCTGGACCTTCTCCATCAGGCGATCCACGTCCACGGGCATGGGTACCCCTGCCATGTAGCAATCCCGCGGGATGTAGTCCAGTTTATCAACATCAAGCGGGCCCGAGATGATCTCCGAAAGAAAAGGCCTCATTGGATCTCGACCGCCGCACATCAGTTGCGCCATTCTGAAGGCCAGATCCGCGATATCGGGCCAGTTTGGGACCCGCGCGAGGGACAATACGCCTTGCCACTCTGGCAACAAAGCGCATAACGCTGACAGTATCTCCCCGAAGGCTGGCGGTGGGTTTAGAGCAGGAACGCGAAAGAACTCCTTCGCCTCTTTTTGGAATTGCCGTACGCTGTGTGTCCCGTCCACCGTCGACAGCCGACTGAGTGCCCGTTCGGAAACGTGACTCAGGAATCCATGGCCGACGTCATGAGTGAGCGCGGTTACCCGAAGCAGCACCTCTTCACTGGGCAAGATCGGATCCTGTGGCGGCAAGTGCATCGCGATCGCGAGGGAGCGCGCGTTGCGTCTGATTGACTCGATGATTCGCTGCGCCTGGTGAAGAACCCCGATGCTGTGCTCAAATCGAGAATAGTTAGCGCCCGGAAACACATAGCTGGCCAAGCCGAGTTGGCGTATTCGACGGAGCCGTTGCAAGAGCGGAGAATCAACGAGGATAACTTCGCAAGGCTCAAGCCGGATGGTTCGCCAAACTGGGTCGTGTATAATCTTTGCGTTTGGTTTGTTCGCGGGCCGACGGAGCCGTTCGGCATACTTCCGAAGCTCTGGTCCAAGAGCAACCTGAAGTTGCCTGCTCACCGACGCCAGGGTCTCTGGCAGACCTGGGTAGAGCGGGAGAGGCGTCACACGACCTACAAACTACTGCCCCTCGGCGCCGCAGCACCCAGGGATTTTGTAAACACCTCAGCCAGTCGCCGGAATTCATCCCTTTGGCCGATGGACTCAAGGATGGCCTCGCCCTCGGCTGGAGTGTACTTGATAGTGATCTTCTTGTAGCTGGGGTTGGCAAAGCCTAGAACTGCGTCGCGTTGCGCAGTAGTAAGCGCTCGATCAAACCAACCGCTCTGCCCGTATAGCGGATCGTAATCAACCTCAAAAAGGTCAACGTCAAGAATGTCGCCCTTCTGGAGCTCCTTGAGCACTCGATAGAACGCACGGTGGACCTCGGTCGGCTCGCCCTCGATAACGTTGTTCTCAACGCTTATCGCCGCCAACAGTCCATCAAAGAACTCTTCAGGCGTCAGTTTCAAGCTCTCCATACGATACCCGCTCCCTAATCATTGGATGCGGCACCGATATCGGATTATTCGCCTTTTGTTCGCCAAAAGCCGCCGCCCCACATTACTCTAACATCGCTGGGTGCGGAATGCTACCAAAATCGGGTCACAGTCAAAAGTTTACTAAAACTATGATAGGATAATATGATATTTGTGTCAACAAGGCGTAAAATTTTTACTGATGCTGAATATCGAGATTTCGCTCGTACGCTCGATAAAGCCAGACGAGATCAGGGGCTGTCCGTCACTGATGCTGCTGGGGTTCTCGGCATTACACGACAGACCCTGCATCTATACCTGAGCTGCAGCGGGCACCAGCCGCGGTGGCGCGTGGTTGAGCGCGCGTGTCGCGCTTGGGACGTAAGCTTCATTGCGCAAGGGAGAAGATGGGACAAGAGCGCATTTGGCGCGGAGCGCGCGGCCACAGCGCCCACGGCAGTTCAACTGCTGCTGCTTCCAGAGGCAATTGAACGCCTCGAAAACGCGAACTTCGAGGTTGCGATCCTTAAGAAGGAGCCTAGCTGCATCTACCTGGAGCTTCGTGTCAAATTTTCCGGCTAGGCGGTTCCACCGCCCGCCCGCTATTGGCCGTCGTCCGGATCGGTCGCTTTCCTCTTATCATGGAGGAAGAAGCTCGCGCTCTTTGGCGCGCTAATCGCCTGGTAGGCGCGCGGCGCCTTGGTAAGGTCGAAAGCCGCTGAGATCGTTCTTCGCGCGAGCATCCGCAAAATTGAGCGTGCCCTCCGGTATCCCAAAATTGTGCTCGATGAACCGCAGAAGGCTGCCGAAATCGTGGCGTTCGTTATTGATGTAGCCCGCCGCCGTGTAGGCAGAGACCAGATCCTCTCTATCGATCCACAGGGCCACGTATCGCCTACTCCTTTCGTGGCAACGGCGATTTTGAAGCCGTCAAATGCGGCATCGCGCGCACCGCACGCAAACAGGCGCGGCATCCGGCCTTTGTAGTCGCATTTCTCTAAGAGCTTCCGGAAACCCTCGCGGCAGCGGATCTGTAGGTCTTTGGAGTCCGCCCCGCTCGCTCCTCCCTCCAGATAGATTGTCGCGCTCACCAGCGGGTTCCTCCGATTTGACCTTTGATCCACAACTGGCCCAGCCGATATTTGTCCAGCCAAGCCGTTAAGTCGTCTTTTTTGAGTCGGCGCATTTCGGTCTTGCCCTCATGCTTCTCGCATACCACCACCGCTTCCGGATGTTCGGTCATCGCGTCCACCAGCAGGTCCGAGTGCGTGGTGACAATTAATTGCGTGCGTTCGGAGGCCTGCCGGAGAAGGTCTGCCAGCTTCGGCAGTATGTCTGGATGCAATCCCAGTTCCGGTTCCTCAATGCAGATGAGCGGAGGTGGCTCCGGGTCGCATAGAATCGCCAGCAAGCAAAGGTAGCGCAGCGTGCCGTCCGAGAGCCGCGTCGCGGGAACCGAGAAATCCCCTTCGCTGAAGAACACCTGGACGGCTCCGCCCTCTACTACAGGCTCAAAGTCAGTGACCCCCTCGTAAAGATCTTTCAAGCCGTTCAGAATCGCCGCTTTAGCTTTGGGCGTCTTCCGTAAGCGGCTCAGGAAAAGGCCGAGATTGGAAAAGTCTTCCTCCAGACGATCGCTCCGCATATCGGCCCTCTGCGGTTCGCGAAAGACGGTGTTCCGTCCGAAGGTCCATTCTCGATAGATTCGGATCTTCTCATAAACCTCGGTGAGTCGCGCAATTTCCGGATGCCGCTCCGGGTCACGGAGCTGCGCCAAAATAGATAGCTCCGGGTTAAGGGCCTCCCGCGCAGGCGCACGCCTCGGATCGCCGTGTGCAATAAGGCTGGGCTGTCCGTGCTGAAAGCGGTACCAATACGTGGGCTGGCTCTCAAATCGGTCGGGCGCTTGGTTTTCAATGCGCTCATCTTCCAACCGAAAGCCCGGTTCGTCACCGCGAAACGAGAGAACGTGCCGCAAAGGTTGATGGCCCTTCGGAGCAAGAAGATGCCGCGCAGGTTCTTGGCCGTTCGGATTACTCACGAGTACGTCCGGAACCGCCGACTTCCCGCCCTTCCAAACCCACTCCTTGGCGCCACCTCCGCGCCGCACCACGCCGCGCAAATCCATGTTCGACGCCGCGGGTGAAACGGGCGTAGCCCGCATCAGCGCCAACGCCTCGATCAGGTTTGACTTGCCAGCCGCATTCGGGCCGATGAGGATGTTCAGGTTCTCCAATTCAAGGGGCGCGGCCTCAGGGCCAAATGAGAGGAAGTTTTGCAGCTTGATCTGCAGCAGCGGGCGTTGGTAGCTATGATCGCTCAAACATAACAGACTATAGCAGACCACCAATTCGGCCGGCTGTCGCGCGCCCTCCTGCCTCCCCTACACCGCGCTCCGCCGCGTCCCCGCCCGCTGCGTCGAGAACCCGATAATCGCCCCCGTTCACAAACCCCGGCAGCATAATCTCCAGGTAATGCTGCTTCCCGGCAGTCGCGTCCATCGCCGCCACGCCAAAAGCCAGCAGCAGCCCCAGCCCCGCGCCCACCACGATCCCCCATTTCGTGGATTGCACTTTCCACGCAAACCACCCACAGAACAGCCCCACCAGCATCCCCTTGATGGACGAGCCCACCAGGATGCCGCCGATCACCGGCCGCGTCTCCGGATAGAACCACGCCGTTGCGCCGTCAATAAACCCCAGCACCAGGCCGGCCGCCAGCCCCACCAGAATCTTGTTCATCGTCGAATCCTCCCACTATGGAATTCCGCAAACGCGCCAATTCCTTTAGCGGCGTCCCCAGAAAAACAACCCAAACCTCACCGCCGCGTAGGCCGTCAGCAGCCACAGCAGGAGCGCGTTGCGCGACCAGAAGCGCCGCACCTTGTGCGGCAGCGGCTCCCTCCAGGCCTCCACCGCCAGCCCCTCTTCGAAGCGCTCGATATCGGCCAACAGCGCGGCCACGTCCGGATACCTCTCGGCCGCATCCGGCCGCATAGCCTTTCGGGCTATGGCGTCCAGCGCCGGCGGCGGCGGCGCAGGCAGCGCGAACCGCAGCAAGGCCCCCAACGCATAGATATCCGACCGCCGGTCCAGGCTGGCCTCCGGCGCCCGAAAGGCCGGCGTGCCCGCCACCGCGTCCACACCCCAATCCATCACGTAGACTTCCCCGAATTCGCCCACCATCACGTTCTGCGGTTTGAGGTCGCGATGAATCGCGCCGCGCGAATGGGCGAAAGCCAGCGCCTCTCCCACGCGGCGCACCACCCGCAAACGTTCGGCCAGCGACGGCCCTTCCGCCACATACCGGTCGAGCCGCGCCCCCGCCACCAGCTTCATGGCGTAGAACGCGCGTCCATCGGGCAGCGTACCGGCCTCGTAGATCGGCACGATGGCGGGATGTTCCAGCCGCGCGATCAGCGGCGCCTCGCCCGCCAGCGCCGAGTCCAGCACCTTCAGAGCCACCGGCCGGCCGAGCTGCCGGTCGCGCGCCCGGTACACCACCCCCATCCCGCCGCGGCCGATCTCGCCTTCCAGGTCGTAGCGCGTCGCGCTCAGGTCGGGCAGCCCAGCCACGTGGCGCAGATGGTCCAGCACGGAATCGCTCAGATCCATATGCGGCGCATCTCCTCGCGCAACTCGCCTTGGCCCGAGGTCACGCCGCGCATCCGTTCCGTCACCAGCGCGCGCAGCGTGCGGCGCGCCCAGGCCAGGTAGTTGGTGACGCTGGTCTCCGCGATGCGGAACCGCCCGGCCAGCGCGGCGTAGGAAGAGCGGTCGCCCGCCTCCAGGTCGTAGGCCTCGAATACCCGCCACTGGAGCTGCTTGCCGGCCGAGTCGCACAGTGCGCGCAGGTCATCCAAAGCCAGGGCGAAGAGCTGGCGGCGCGATTCCCGATCAAACGCCTCTTCCGGCGATTCCGTGGCTGCCGCCTCTTCCCCGATCGGCTCGAACTCTACGTCTCCGCCCCGTTTCTGCCGCTTCCCGGCGGCGTGCGCATTGGCGGCGAACCGCTCCACGGCCATGCGGAGATAGGTCCGGAAGGCGGCCTTTCGAGGGTCGAAGCGCGCCAGGAAATCCCGTTCCAGCGCGCTGGCGAAGAAGCCTTGCGTCAAATCCTTGGCGTCCTCGTTGTCTTTGTGGAATTTCAGGCGGATGAACCGGTAGACCGGCTTCCAGTACAGTGCCGCCACGTGCTCCAGGGCCTCGTTCGGCAATCCGGCCGCCGCATCCGGCAGCCAACGCTGGGTGGAAGGGAAATGGTCGTGCGGTCCGCCGATGGCTGTGTCTGGATCCAAGTCCGATCATAGCTCCCCAGACACACGTACTGGGCTTCTTCTCCACGCTCCGAGCCTTCCCTGGTGAAGCACTTCCGCCCGGCCTGCTTGCTCTGCGGTCTCCGCGTCAAGCGTTCTCCTGGCCGCCCGCTTACCCCCCTGCCGTCCCCACCACAATCAGCCCGATCGCCTGATCCCCCACCTTCACCTCGAGCACCCAGTCCGTGTCCCCGTCCTTCACCACCGCTGGGAAACCGGTCCCCGGCGGCTGCTCCAGCGAGAAGACGCAGGCGTGCGCCGTCCCGGTGGTCTTGCTGGCGGTCACCAGCTTGTCGAACACGGGCGCGGCGTTGGGGTCCGTGTCGTTGGCGATCGGCGTCAGCAAGGCGAAGTCCCGCTGCGGCGCCACTCCCTGGTGGGCCCCATCCACCGGATAATTGCTGTAGCGCATGGTGTAAAGGCCGGCTTTGAACGACTGGCCGCGGCGGTCCGACCCTCCCCCTGGGAATCGCATCACCCCCAGCAGCGTCCCTTGCGCGATCGGAAACACGATCTGCGCGTCCGCCGGCTTGGCCCCCGTGGGAATGCTCTTGCGGAACCAAATTTCGCACCACGGCCCCTTGGGACCCGTCACCCGGTATCCCTGCGGAGCCAGCAGCGAGGCGTAAGCCGCGGGCAACCCCTCGGGAGCGCCGGTAAGCGGTTCCAGCTTATAATCTTGAGCGCAGGCCGCAAATGCAAAGCTTAGAAAAAGCAGGATATTCTTCATGGCAGTCGGAGGTGGCAATTTCTGGAGCGGGAGACGGGATTCGAACCCGCGACATCGACCTTGGCAAGGTCGCACTCTACCAGCTGAGTTACTCCCGCCCGTGGGAAATCCCATTGTCCTTCAGAACATTCCCGCTGTCAAACGTTCAGGCAATGGCATTGAAAACACACCATTTATATTGTTGAGAGAATCGCACTTCCTTGTGCTATGCTACATTTCGGTTGACCGGACGGATGCCCCGGTAACCGATTGGCGGTCGATCCCAGATCGCGGTTTGCTACTCCGCCGATCCGAGCAGCGTTGAATCCCACAGACCTGTGGATTTCACTATGGAAAAGCAGTGGCTCTAAGTGTGTGCAGCTTATGAACATTTGGGATCAAATCTTGAATTACCTGCGGCTCAAACTGAGCCAGGAAGCCTTTGAAAACTGGTTGACCAGCACCTCTTTCCTTGGCCTGGAAAACGGCGTCTTGTATGTCTTGGTGCCCGACCGGGAAACCAGTTCCTGGCTGGAAGCCGAATTGGCTACCCCCGTCGGGGAAGCCCTGCGCGACCTGCGCCTGCCCGTCCAGCGCGTCTGTTACCAGGCCGAACCACCTCGCGGAACCTTCAACCGCTCCCACGCCGCCCTGGAGCCGGTGGTGCCCTCGGGGACGCCTTCGGGGCCTGCTGGGCCCGCCGGGATGCCCCCCGGTCCCGAGCTGGAGTCTCCTTCCAGTGCCCTCAATCCCAAGTTCAGTTTCGCGAGCTTCGTTGTCGGTTCTTGCAACCGCTTCGCGCACGCCGCCGCCCGCTCCGTCGCCGACCATCCCGCCCGCAGCTACAACCCCCTGTTCCTCTATGGCGGCGTGGGCATGGGCAAAACCCACCTCATGCATGCCATCGGCCGCGAGTTGATGGATAAGTACACTACCCTGCGGATCGTCTACACCTCGAGCGAGAAGTTCATGAACGAGATGATCTCCTGCATCCGTACCGAGCGCATGCCCCAGTTTCACCAGCGCTACCGGGCTGCCGACGTGCTTCTCATCGACGACATCCAATTGCTCGGCAACAAGGAACGCACCCAGGAAGAGTTCTTCCATACTTTCAATGAGTTGCACGACCATCAGAAGCAGATCGTAGTCTCTTCCGATGCCCATCCCAAGGAGATTCCCGGCTTGGTGGAACGCCTCCGCTCGCGCTTCGAATGGGGTCTGCTGGCCGACATCCAGCCCCCCGACCTGGAAACCAAGATGGCCATCCTCGACAAGAAGGCCGAAGCTGAAGGCGTCTCGCTCCCCGATGACGTGCGCGCATTCATCGCCTCCAAAACCAAGTCCAACGTCCGCGAGTTGGAGGGCGCCCTGATCAAGCTGGTGGCTTATTCCTCACTCACCGGGGCCCCCATCCATCTGGGCATGGCACAGCAGATCCTCAAACACCTGGTGCATGTGCAGGACCGCAAGATCTCCATCGATTCCGTGCAGAAGGCCGTCGCCGAGCGCATGGGCATCAAGCAATCCCAGCTTAAGGAAAAGAGCAACACCAAGAAGGTAGTGTACCCTCGCCAGGTGGCCATGTACCTGGTCAAGGAACTGACCGACGCATCCCTTCCCGAAATCGGACGCGCCTTCGGCGGCAAGCACCACACCACCGTCATGCACTCCGTAAACAAAATCGAGAAAGACCGTCATCATGATCCGGAATTAAACAGGCTCCTCCACAGTCTAATGGACTCATTGCAATGAACTTATCGGCCTTTTCAACAATGCCGCTAAAAAACCTCTTGCGGAAACTGTGTAAAAACCGTTACACCCTCTGTTTTTGCTTCCCGGCGCACCGCGGTTTCCGCAACTTCCTGTAGTCAAAAGTAGTTGAGTTTAGTATAATTTAGATAGCCTTCAACATTTGCACAGGCCCGATGATTACGGTTCTTAAAAGTACTCATTTATAAAGCCTGAAGAGAATAGGAGCCGCGCCCCTATGGAATTCACTGTCAGTAAGTCCGATCTGGTTCGAGAACTGAGTCTTTCGCAGGGCGTGGTGGAAAAAAAGACCACCATTCCGATCCTGTCCAACGTCTTGCTGGAGGCTTCCGGCGACCACGTCACCCTCACCGCCACCGACTTGGAGCTGGGCATCCGCTGTACCTGCCCCGCGCGCGTGAAAAAAGATGGCGCCGGCACCATCCCAGCTCGCAAGTTGCTCGAGTACGTGCGCCTCCTGCCCGAGGGCGATGTCCAAATGAAGTTCCTCGAAAACCACTGGGCCTCCATCGTTTGCGGCCGCTCCCGCACGCGCATCGCCGGGATGTCGCGCGAAAGCTTCCCCGAGCTGCCTCAAATGCCCGATCCGATCGCCTCTCTGCCCATCAAGATCCTGGCCTCCATGATCTCGCGCACCTCCTTCGCCATCTCCATGGAGGAGTCGCGTTTCACTCTCAACGGGGCCCTCCTGGTGATGCGTCCCGATGGGCTTACCATGGTCGCCACGGACGGCCATCGCCTCGCCTACGTGCAGGCAGCCCCGGGCGACATAGGTGAGATCTCACAACAGTTCCGCGCCCTCATTCCCAAGAAAGCCATGCTCGAAATCGTCAAGCTGGCCGACTTGGCCGAGACCGATACCCGCGGCGTCTTCGCCGGCGACGACAACCACCTCTTCTTCCAGGTTGGCCCGCGCCTGCTGATTACCCGCAAGCTCACCGGCAATTTTCCCGATTACGAACGCGTCCTCCCCAAGGACCATATCCACGTCGCCAAGCTGCAAAAGGAGGAAATTAAGTCCGCCATCGAGCGGGTTGCGCAATTCGCTGACGAACGCTCGCGCGCCATCCGCGTGCAGTTCTTGACTGGCGAAGTCAAGATCTTTTCCTCCTCCGTCGAGAGCGGCGATAGCGAGGAAAGCGTCACCAGCGAATACCAGGGTCCGGATCTTGAAATCGGCTTCAACGCGCAGTACCTCCTCGATTTCCTCCGCGCCATCCCGCAAGACCGCATGGCCTTCGAACTCAAGGACCAGAAAAGCGCCGGCGAGATGCGGCCCTCGGGCGATAACATACCGGATCAGTACCGCTATGTTGTCATGCCCATGAGAATTTGATGCGTATTGAAGAAAACATGCCAAACGAAGTCAATCCCGGTTCGCCTTCGGTCTACGATTCCACGAGTATCAAAGTGCTGGAAGGTTTGGAAGCGGTCCGCCTGCGTCCCGCCATGTACATCGGTTCCACCGGTGAGCTTGGCTTGCATCACCTGGTCTACGAAGTAGTCGATAATTCCGTGGATGAAGCCCTGGCCGGCTTCGCCACCGAAGTCTCCGTCACCATCCACGACGACAACTCCGTCACGGTGATCGACAACGGCCGCGGCATCCCCGTCGATCTGCACGAAGAGGAAGGCGTGTCGGCCGCGCAGGTGGTCATGACCAAGCTGCATGCCGGCGGCAAATTCGATTCCAAAAGCTACAAGGTTTCGGGCGGCCTCCACGGCGTCGGCGTGAGCTGTGTCAACGCCCTCTCGGAGCGTCTGGAGCTGGAGATCTGGCGTGACGGCTACACCTGGCAGCAGGAATACGCCTGCGGCCAGCCCAAGGCGCCCCTTGCCAAAGCCGGCAAGGCAGGCCGCAAAACCGGCACGCGCGTCACCTTCAAGCCCGACGCCACCATCATGGAAATGACGGTGTTCAACTACGACACCCTGGCCACCCGTCTCCGCCAGTTGGCCTTCCTCAACAAGGGCCTCAAAATCACCCTCGCCGACGAGCGCGTCGACCCCATCAAGACCAGCGAGTTCCTCTACAGCGGCGGCATCGCCGAATTCATCCGCCATCTCAACAAAGGCAAGCAGGTACTGCACGAAAAGCCCATCTACTTCGAGGCCGAGCGCGAATTGCCCAACGGCACCCTCGGCATGGAAGTGGCCCTTCAGTACAACGACGCCTACTCGGAAACCATCCTCAGCTTCGCCAACAACATCAACACCGTGGATGGCGGCAGCCACCTCAAGGGCTTCTACTCCGCCCTCACCCGCACCATCAACGCCTTCGGGCAGGCGCAGGGCCTGTTCAAGGACATCAAGGAGAATCTCTCCGGCGACGACGTGCGCGAGGGCCTCACCGCCGTCATCAGCGTGAAGGTTCCGCAGCCCCAGTTCGAGGGCCAGACCAAGGGCAAGCTGAACAGCGATATCGCCGGCCCCGTGACCCAGTTCGTAAACGAGAAGCTGGGCGAGTATTTCGATAAGAACGCCGCCATCGGCAAGAAGATCGTTGGCAAGGCCATCGAGGCCAACCGCGCCCGCGAGGCCGCCCGCAAGGCGCGCGACCTTACCCGCCGCAAGGGCGCCCTGGAATCCGGCGGCATGCCTCACAAGCTGGCCGATTGCCAGGAGCGCGACCCCGAGCGCTGCGAGCTGTTCCTGGTCGAGGGCGAATCCGCCGGCGGAACCGCCAAGCAGGGCCGCGACCGCCGCTTCCAGGCCATCCTCCCCCTCAAAGGCAAGATCCTCAACGTCGAAAAAGCCCGCTACGACAAGATGCTCGGCCACGAGGAAATCCGGTACATGATCACCGCCCTCGGCACCGGCATCGGCAAGGACGATTTCGACGTCACCAAGCTCCGTTACGGCAAGATCATCATCATGACCGATGCCGATGTGGATGGCGCCCACATCCGCACCCTCCTCCTCACCTTCTTCTTTCGCCACATGCACGAGCTGATCCTGCGCGAGCGCGTGTACATCGCCCAGCCGCCTCTTTACCGCATCAAGAAGGGCAAGAGCGAAAAGTACATCAAGGACGAAAAGGAATTCACCAAGGAAATCATGCGCCGCGCCACCGAGAGCCTGCGCCTGGAAATCCACGGGAGGCCCTCCGCGGCGCCCCGGATGCCGCCCCAGCCGCCGCCCGAAGCGCCGCCGTCCGAAATGCCGCCCGCAGGCCCCGTCAACGGTGCGCCGCCGCCGGGCCGCGACGCAGCGCAACCGAGCCGCGACCGTGAGGGAGCGGACCGCCCCGCCCCCGCCCTTGAGGGCACCGAGCTGCGCGCCTTCCTGCTCAACCTGGACGAGTACGAGCAGATGTTCCACAAGGTGGAGCGCCGCCTGCGCGACGCCCGCGTGGTCGAGGTGCTGGCCAGCGTCGATCTGCGGTTGGACCACAAACCCGAGTTCCAGGAAGAGGCCAATCTAAAGCCGGTCCTCGACGCCCTGGTGTCGCTCGGCTTGAAGCCCGAGATGCGCCGCGACGAGGAGCACTCCTCCTACGCCGTCATCTTCCACGACCAGACCAACGCCGAGCGCTCGGTCGGCCTGGCCCTGGCCGCGCAGCCCGAGTACCGCCGCTTCCGCGCCCTTTCCCGCATCATTGCCCGCTTCAACGATCCGCCCTTCGTAGTGGCCAAGGGCGACCGCACCGAGTCCCTGCCCAACTGGAGCGCGTTGCTCGAGTACGTCAAGAACGAAGGCAAGAAGGACTGCACCGTGCAGCGCTACAAGGGCCTCGGCGAAATGAACGCCGAGCAACTCGCCGAGACCACCATGAACCCCGAGAAGCGCACCCTCCTCCAGGTGCGCCTGGAAGACGCCGTCGAGAGCGAAGAGATCTTCTCCACCCTGATGGGCGAGGACGTGGAAAGCCGGCGGAAGTTCATCGAAGAAAACGCCTTGGACGTAAAGAACCTGGACGTGTAGTAGAGTAAGAGCATGCCTGTCGGGACGCTGGTCTCGGTCGAAGAATACCTGAACACCTCCTACGATCCGGATGTGGAATACGTGGATGGCGTTCTCGTGGAGCGGAACGTGGGAGACCTGCTGCATAGTCTTATCCAAAGGAACATCATCATCGCGTTCAGTCGCAAGTACCCCAACGTTTACGCGCTTCCCGAACTGCGCTCCCAAACCAGGGACACCCGCTATCGCCTGCCCGGCGTGTCCGTGCTGTTGGCATGGCCTGCCACGAAATACCTGCTCGATGCCCCCTTCATTGCTATCGAGATCCTTTCCGAAGACGACCGCATGAGCGCCGTCATCGAAAAGCTCAAGGAATACGCCGCCAAGGGCGCCCCGCACATTTGGCTCATCGATCCCCGCTTGAAGCAGATGTTCACGTTCCGCCAAAACTGTCTGGCGGAGGTGGATACCACCCTGGCAACCGAAAATCCCCACCTGGAACTCACCCGCGACGAGGTCTTCACCGAGTAGATGTGGTGCATGCTTTAGCCTGCTTTCCCCGCACCCCCCAACCCGGCCAAGTGCCAACGAAACCATCCGTCCCGCCGGCGTGGCGCCCGTGGCCTTTCACGTGCTTAGTAAATCGCAGGCCGTGACGTTGAAACTCGATGAGAACCAAACCGCCCGTCGACCTGCTCTCGTGACCAATCGATCAAGTCCGCGCATTTCACCGCCATCGGCGCATTCTCCCATGCGGCATTGGGCAAACGCGGAGGCGCAACCGTTGCGGGCACTTCCGCTAGGGCTACGCGCGGCCAACTCTCGAATCCATACTCGGCCAATCGCTGAAACATTTGGAGCGGCGGTTCGATGCCCAGAGCGGCATCGCCTTAATCCGAATCTAGAAAGACAATGTCATGATTCCCCCTGAACCGCCCACATCGGAAGCCCCAGGATCTCCTGCCGGGTCCGCTGTCGAGCAACTGCTCTTGAAGCTCGCAGACTTCGAACCGACCACCTTGCCGGTCTTGAGCGTCTATCTCAATATGCAGTCCGACCAGCATGGCCGGACGCCCGATCCTCAACCTTACCTCGAACGCGAATTCAAGGCTCTGGCGCGCACATGGCCGGCCGGCACTCCCGAACGGCAAAGCTTCGATTGCGACGCCGAACGCATCCTCGCCTTTATCGCCGGACATTTGGATACTTCCACCAATGGCTTGGCGCTATTTGCCTGCTCGGCAAAGGAATTCTTCGAAACCATTCAATTGGCGGCGCCCATTCGTGAACATCGCATCTACGTCTATAGTCAGCCGCACCTCTATCAACTGGCGCTGATCGACGATGAGAATCCCCGCTATGCCGCGCTCCTCACAGATGCCAATCGGGCGCGCATCTTCGTGTTCGGCCTTGGCAAAAAGCTTGACGACGACCGGATCGATAGCAAGAAAATGCACCGTGTCAGGGTGGGAGGATGGTCGCAAGCGCGCTATCAGCGGCGCGTCGAGAACGCTCAGCAGGAACATGCCAAGGAGGTCGCGGAGCATCTGGTTCAAATCGTCCGCGAAGATCGGGTTGCGCAGATCGTCGTCGCGGGCGATTCCGAAACCATCCCGCTATTGATGGAGCAACTGCCGCAGGACATCCGCGGCATGGTGGTCGAAGGACCCAAGATCGCCAACGATGCCTCGGAACGAGAGATATTTTCCGCCACGATCGACAAAATCAAAGAAGAAGCGGCCAAGACAGATACGGAGAAAGTAGACCGGCTAATGGAGGCATTTCGAGCGCGAGGGCTAGCTGTTGTCGGACCGGAAGCGACCCTTGAGGCATTGACCAATGGCCAGGTCGATGAGCTGCTGCTGAGCAAATTGCTCGAGCGAACCAATGCAGAGACCGTCGGGATCGATGCCGTCATCGCGCCGGAAATTCCGGATGCCAGTGGCGGCACGGAAAGCGATCGGCCGCGGGAAGCGTCGTTACCGGATTTGCTGGTGACGAAAGCCACGCAAACCGGCGCCACCATCGCTTTTATTAACGATTCGACATTGCTTGAATCCGTCGGCGGGGTCGGAGCCTTTCTTCGCTGGCGCAATTCGTAAGCGCCAGAGTTCCAAGGCGCCCCCACAACCCTAACCCCCCGCCCTCCCGCCCGTCCAACCACCATGTTCAGCTCCTTCCTCCGCGACCTGCGCTACGCCCTCCGCACCCTGGCCCGCAACCCCGGTTTCGCCTGCGTCTCCGTGCTGGCCCTGGCGCTCGGCATCGGAGCCAACAGCGCCATCTTCACCGTGGTCGACTCGGTCCTTCTCCGCCCCCTCCGCTTGGGCAACCCGCAACAACTCGTGTCGCTTCACGAGCGCAACCTCAAAGCCGGCTTTCCGCAGTTCTCCCTTTCTCCCGGCAACTATCTCGATTTCCGCGACCATAACCGCTCCTTCACGGGCATCGCGGCGTTCGGCCGGACCGGGCTGAACCTGGCCGCCGCCGCCGAACCCGAGCGCCTCTCGGGCTCCCGCGTTACCCTCGACTTCTTCGATGTGCTCGGCCGCAAGCCCTTCCTCGGCCGCACCTTCACCGCCCAGGAAGGCCAGCTCGGCAACCACTACGTCGCCATTCTCAGCTACTCGCTCTGGCAGCGCCGCTTCGCCGCCAATCGCGCCGTGCTCGGGCGGACCGTCAAGCTCAACGGCGATCCGTACACCGTGGTCGGCGTGATGCCCTCCGATTTTGCGTTCCCCGCGCGCGCGGAGATCTGGACGCCTCTGGCCATGAATCTCGAGAGCTGGCAGCAGCGCGGCGGACATTACCTCGGCGGTGTCGCCCGCCTCAAGCCCGGCGTCCCTCTGGCGGCCGCCTGGGCCGACCTCAACGCCATCGCCGCGCGCGCCGCCGCCGATCATCCCAATTCCAACTCCGGTTGGGACACTACCATGCGGAGCCTGCAGGATTCCATCACCGGCAGCGTCCGCCCCGCCATGCTGACCATCGCGGCCGCCGTCGGCTTCGTTCTGCTGATCGCCTGCGTCAACGTGGCCAACCTGCTCCTGTCGCGCGCGTCCGTGCGCCGCCGTGAGATGGGCATTCGCAGCTCCCTGGGCGCTGCGCGCAGCCGCCTGGTCCGCCAGCTTCTCACCGAGAGCCTGCTGCTGGCGTCGCTCGGTGCCGCCTGCGGCATCGCCCTGGCGTGGGCCGGCGCGCGCGCCCTGGTGCATTTGAGTCCCACCATTCTTCCGCGCGCCCCGGAAATCTCGCTCGACGCGCGCGTTCTTGCCTTCACCGCCGCCGTGGCCCTGCTCACCGGCATCCTCTTCGGCCTGGCCCCCGCCATCCAGGTGGCCCGCACCGATCTGACTGCCTCCCTGCGCGATGGCGGCCGCGGCAACGCCATCGGTTTCCGCCGCAATCGCCTCCGCAGCGCGCTCGTAGTGGGCGAAGTCGCCCTGGCCCTCGTCCTGCTTTCCGGCGCCGGCCTCCTGATGCGCAGCTTCTACCGCCTCCAATCCATCGACCCCGGCTTCGACCCCCACAACGTGCTCACCTTCCGAACCAACCTCCCGCAGGCCAAGTACAAGACCGACGAACTCACTGCCTCGTTCTACCGCACCGCCCTCGACCGTATCCGAGCCCTGCCCGGAGTCGCCTCCGCCGGCGCCGGCCAGATCTTCCCGCTCGCCGGCGACGACTACATTCTCTCGTTTACGCAGATCGGCAAACCCCCCGTGCCCACGGGCAGTGAACCCAGCGCCGCCTACTACGCCGTCACCCCCGGATACCTCGCGGCTCTGCGGATTCCCCTCCGCCGCGGCCGCGATTTCACCGCGCGCGATACCGCCAAAGCCCCTCTCGTGGCCCTCATCAGCGAGGGCATGGCCCGCCAGTTCTATCCCCGCGAAGATCCCCTGGGCCAGCGCATTCAAATGGGCAACGGCATGAAGCCCGCCGAGATCGTAGGCATTGCCGGCGACGTCCGCGACCAGGAGCTGGAATCCAAGGGCCGGGCCGCCGTCTATTTTCCGGCCGAGCAGGACCCCTTCGGAGCCATGTACTTCGGCGTCCGCACGGCCGGCGATCCCACCGCCCTGGTGGCCCCCGTCCGCGCCGCCATCCGTCAAATGGACCCCGAACTCCCCCTCGACGCCGTGGGCACCGTGGACGGCCTGCTCGAAACCTCCCTCTCGCAGCGGCGTTTTTCGATGCTTCTGATGGCCGTGTTCGCCGCCGTGGCGCTGGCGCTCTCCATGATCGGCATTTACGGCGTGATCTCCTATTGCGTTACCCAGGCCACCCAGGAGATCGGCATTCGCATGGCCTTAGGCGCGCGCCGCTCCCACGTCCTGCACATGGTCTTCTCCTACGCCGGCGCACTGGTATCGTCCGGTATCGTCATTGGCGTAACCGCCGCCGCAGGCGCCGGCCGTCTGCTAGCGTCGCAACTCTTTGAAGTCCGCCCCACCGATCCAGCCACATACTTCGCCGTCGCATGCGTGCTCCTGGCCACCGCGCTCGTCGCCTGCGCCATCCCCGCCCTGCGAGCCATGCGCGTCGACCCCCTGGTGGCCCTGCGCAGCGAATAGGGCAGGCTCCCAGCCGGCCGCGCCGCCAAGTTGCCGGCGTCAACTCTTCGCGGGCCCGCGATGGTTCTCCGTGGGGCAGGGCCCAGGGGGCACCCGCGCCTGCTCATCGGCGCGAAGCGTCGCTGGCATTGCGGGCAGCCAATCCTGGCTGCAGCCGGCTTTCGGCCGGCGCGCTTCGCTGGCGGCCATAGCCCAAAGCCACCAAGCCGCGAGATAATGGCAGTATGCCAATGTTCCCACCAAGCTGGGTGAATGAAGCCGAAATCGCTTCCGGCGTCAAGAGAGCCGAGGCGGTTCTTGCGCCCGATGTGGTGCGCATCCGCTACAGCCTCGCCGACGATTGGACCGGCGACCCCTCGATCTTCTATCGGGTTCTGCTGTCGGATGAGGTCGCCAGCCGCGAGGAAGAGCTGGGCGAAACGGCGCAACGGGTCAGAGAGGCAGTCTGGAACGAAGTCGACGCCGAGCAGTACGGTCGCCACGACTATTTCAATTTCCGAAGCCTATCGGAACAGGCGGAGCTTAAAGATCCCAAATGGGAATGAACCAATGCCCTACCCCGAGCATTTGCTGGAGCAGGCCCGCCATCTGGTCAGGCGAGAGAAAACGCGTCCCCGCCAGGCCAGTCTCCGAAGGGCGGTTTCGACCGCTTACTACGCCCTCTTCCACATGCTCATTGGGGAAGCGACTCTGAACTGGAAACAAGTGGATCAGCGGGATCTGCTCGCCAGATTCTTCGAACACGGGAAAATGAAGACCGCATCCGACAAACGGCGCGCGCAATGCGACCGATTTTTGAACTCGAGTCCCAAGCCGGTCCCCGGGCCTGAATTGGACTGCATGCGCCATTTGCACCGTGTTGCATACACGTTTTCTGACGCGCAGCAACAGCGGCTTGCTGCCGACTACGACAACGCCATGCAATGGACGCGCTCCGACGTCGTCGCGTTAATCAAAGACGTCGATTCGGCATTCCAAAGCTGGCGTGCGATCCGCGAGGAGCCGGCCGCCCAAGCCTACCTGATCTCCCTGCTGGGCACACCCAAGGGTGTTTAGCTGCCCCCACCTACCGCGCCCCTACCTCCGGCTTCACCTCCACCGTCCCCTTCCCCCAATCCACCGTCACCATAGTCCCGTCCGCAAACGTCGACCGCTCCCTCTGCCGCCCCGCGTCCAGAAACTCGTGGTTGGTCATCTCCAGCAGCCCCACCCGCGCATGCAGCGCCGCCATCCGCCGCACCTGGTCCCCGGTCGCATCCACTCGCGCATACCCCATCTGCGGCGCGTTCCCATGCAACAGCGACCGCAAATTATTCGGTGTGGCCGCCGTCACCACCGCGTCGTGATACACCAGCTCGTACAGCGGAATCGGGATCGCATCCTGATGGTCCGGGTCCGTCCCCGTATTCGATCCCCGGTTGAACCGCGACGTCGTATAGTCCACCATCCCCGCCAGCCAGTCCGATCCCGCTTCCGTGCCCACAATCCCCAAATTGTTCCGCACCCAGTGCAGCACCGCCGCCCGCCCGTTCATCGAATCGGTCCTGCTGCTCGGATGGTTGGGATTGAAGTCCTCGTCCGGCGGTATATAACCGAACACATCCTGGTAACTCCCCTGCGGATGGATGCCGTGGTCGAACATCTCCCTGTACGTCTTCACTAAGTGGCCGATCATGAACCTGTTATTCAGATACCCCTGCGCGCCGCCGTCCCAATGGTCCATCATCGGGATGTAGCCGTCTTTCCAATCGTCCTTGTAGCGCGTCCCCGGAAAGGCGTCCGGCGCGCCCCCATTCTCTTCCGCGTGTACCGCGAAATCCGGGTTCCACGATGGTGCGTCCGTGTAATAGTCGCGATACTGATCGTGCAGCCAGCAGGTGTACCCGAGTTCCTTGCAGGCGTCGAAGAAGGCCTTCATCCCGGCCCATCCGCCGGCTTCCGCGGGTGGCGGCAGCGCATCCGGCGTCTGCCGGTCGTATCCCTGGTTCAGCCATCCCGAAAGGCTCACGTTCAGCTTCTCCCACCCCTGCGCCTTCATCTCCCGCAGCCTTTGTATGTTCTGTTCGAAGGTAGTTAGCCGCCGGTTACTGTCCGGGTTCTTAGTGTCGTAAGTCGCCGCGCCCGGCCGCTTGTTCCGCAGCACGCTCGCTCCGATGAACGGATGTCCGATCAAATTCCCCACCACCGGCCTCTGCGCGATCTTCTCCTTCAGCGAAACGAACAGCCCCGAATCCATTACATACTTGCGATACCGCTTCGCCAGATCGACATAGTTCCCCTTCGGAAGGAATCCCATCCGCACGCTGCGCAGATACCCGAACCGCCCAAGCTGCGCCCGCCAGCTCGGCCCGATCGACGTCGGCCCGCCCGCCGGATGCCGGAACGTATACGCCGCATCGTCCGGCGTCTCCACAATCACGATCATGGCCGCGTCGCCTTTCTCGAATCCCCACCACGACATCGACCAGCTCTCGATCAGGTGGCTCTGAATGATGCTGTGGTCGCCCGCCGCCCGCTGGATCGGATGGTACGGCTTGGGCCAGTCCCGCGGCAGCAGCGTCCCGTTGTCGCTCGAAAGCACCGTGTAATCCACCGCGCTCCCATCCATCGCCATAGGCCAGTGCAGCTCCTTCACTTCCGCCGTGCGCTCGTTGACCATGGCCTCCGAGACCAGCTCTTCGTCCGTCCCTTCCAGGCACATCGTCAACACCACCCGCACACCCACCGGCGCGCCCGGCGCAACCTGCCCCGTGCCGCGGAACTGATCGAGCGTCAGCCGCACGCCGGTCTTGAATCCCGTCTCATACGGCTCCGTCCGGATCTGTCCCGCATCCGCCAGCCGCAGCCAGAACCGGTCCCCGCCCGCGCTGACCAGCATGTCCTGGCCGGAAGAAGGCACCATCTTCCAAACCACCGCCCCCGCGCGAACCGTCACCGCCAGGTCGCGCTCGTTCATCTCCACGGTATTCTTCTGCCCGTGGATCGTCCACACTCCGTCCGCATGGGACACCGTCACGCGTTGCGCGCCGGCGGGAGCGGCCCAGCCCAACCAGGCAAGTCCCGCTACAACTGAAATTAGTGGTCTCATCGTGTTCAATGAATCCTCCGCTTCAGCTCATCCAAAAAGTTCTGCAGGAAAACGACGTGTACCGAACCTTTCTCCGGTCCCGTGGCTTCAGGCATGGGGAAGACGGCGAAGCGCTTGCCGTCCGGCGCCAGGGCCAGGTTCGAAGTACCGGTGAAATAGATCTGCTTCCCGGACCAAAGGCGCGGCTTGCCGGGCACGAAGGAATCGCCATTCACCGTGTAATCCACCACCATGATGCGGTTGTCCGCCGCTTCGTAGAACAACTCCCGGCCATTGTTGGACCAGATTCCGTACAGCCCGCCTCCGTTCGAGATCTGCCACTTGCCGCCCCGCCCGGCTGGGAAAGGCCGCACGTACACCTCGAACGTTCCCGATTCGTTGGAGCGATAGGCGATCCATCGTCCGTCGGGTGAGAACATCGGCACAAGCTCATCCGATGGCGTTGCCAGGAACGGTTCCGGCTTGTCCGGCTTGGGGTGGTCGGGATCGCCCGTATCCAGGGGCAGCGTGAGTATGTCGAAACCGGTTTCGGCACGGGAATCGAAGTATGCTAGACGCCGGCCATCGGGGGAGAAGGACCAGGGAATCGTGTTGGTTTGAGCCGCGAGGATCTGCTGTGGTTCTCCGGAGCCGTCGCTTCGGACCCACCAGATTCCGACGCCGGTCGTCCGGAAAGCTATATGCTTCCCGTCAGGGGCCCAGACCGGGTTCTGCGCATGCCCCCCGAAGGTGAGCCGGGTCATCGTTTCCCGCCCCAATTCGTACACGTAAATGTCGTTGCCGTTGCTGCTACCCACCGACAGAGCCAGCCGCCGCCCGTCAGGCGAAAACCGGGGTATGCTGTACGCACCTGGCGTGGCAATCAGCGGCTCCATCTTCCCGGAATTGTCCAGCCACATCACCGGCCAGGTCTGAGCCGCCCCTTTGCCCGCCAGGTACACCAAGGTCCCGTGACCGGCGGGCGCCGTGGAAAAGTCGAACTGGCCGCCGCCCTGATTCGGGCTGGCAGCCACGTCCTCCAGGAGCGGTACAGGCGTGCCTTGAAGTTCCAGCCGGCCGGGGTCGAAGGCCGCCCCGAACAGCACGCCTTGATGCAGGTAGACCAGATACCCGCGGGTCCCGTTCGCCGGCACATACCGGCCGAAATATCCCCCAGCTACCAGCGTCTTGGTCACGCCGCCCTTCAGCGGCATGGCTTCCACGCTGGCGTTCTCCATCCCGAATGGAGTGGGAGCGGACGTGAAGAGAACGGCCTGGCCTGCCGGCAGGATCTGCGGCCAGCGGTGGGTTGCCTCGCCTTTACCCAGCCTGGTCAACGGCTGCGGCCTTCCCCCGGCATCGGGCACCCGCGAAAGACTGGACAACTGGCTCAGTGCCGCAATAATGGTTCCGTTTTCCCCCCAACTGGCGCCGGAATCAGACGTGGCATCGCACAGAGCCACCGGCGCTCCGCCCTGGACGGAGATTTTCTTGAGCTTGGTATCCGCGAAGAATCCGACCCATTGGTTGTCGGGAGAGAAAAACGGATCGCGGCCGTTTTCGGTGCCGGCTAGCAGGGTGGCTTGGGCCTGGTCTAGAAGCCGGGTGGCAAGCTGCTGTTTGCCATTCGGACCGCGCGCCGGAAAGACCAGCCGCCGGCCGTCGGGAGAGATGGCGGCGGTGAGACTGAAACCTGTCATGGCATCCGGCCCCAGGTCCACGCTCAGGCGCGTCAAGGGAAGATCTGCCGGCCGCGTAGCGCGCCAGGCGATCCACGATGCAGTCGCCGCGAGGGCCGCCAGCACAACCGCCGCGATTACCCATGGGAACGACGTGGTGGGGCGCGCTTCCGCCGGCCGCGGAGCCTCCGCTCCGCCTCCCGCCAGCGCTTCCTCGATCTCCAGGCGCGCATCGGCCATGTCGGCCAAGCGCCGCTTGCGGTCCCGCTCCAGGCACCGCCGCAGCAGCCTGCGGATGGGCGCAGGAGTCTCCGCCGGCAACCGGCTCCAGTCCGGCTCCGTCTTCAACACCGCAGCCAGCGTGTCCGAAACCGTATCGCCGCCAAACATCTGCCGCCCGGTGCCTCGGCGCTCGGCAAGAATGACCCATTTGCGCTCGGCAAAAGTGACCCACACCAAGAACACGATTTGCCGGCGGGCAAGGAAACGGCCAGCGCCAGCAGTTTCGTAACTCATTCATTCTTCCCGA
>JBKQPR010000363.1:0-57525 GCA_052144935.1 Bryobacteraceae bacterium | reverse complement strand
GGCTTCAGAGGTGGCCGAGCCGCCTTGCTATTGGCCGAAGGGTGGCTCATACTGACGCAGCACCTGGCGCCGGTAGCAGGAAACCGGCGGGAAAAAAGTAGGTCACGATTGGCCAGTAAATGACCGGGGCGGGCGAGAGGGTCCGTTTGCTAAGGTGGCCGGGTTTCCGACGGCGGGCCGGGATTTCGGCCGGGGTGTCGATTGGAGGAGTTCGCGGTGCTTGCCGGCGCGGGACGGTTTCCCAGGCGCTGGGGGAATGCCGAGACGTCGGGGCCTGGCGGGCTCTGGGGACTTGGTGCAAAGCTTCGCATCTTCGTCGCATTTTGGGGGAGTGGTGCTGGGGCCGAACCGGCGGAGCCAGCGTGTTCGTGGCTGTCGATCCGGGAGCAGATGGCGTTGGCGGTCAAATGATTGGGGCGTTACGACGGCCGAGTGGCAGGCGAGCCAGTTTCCGGAAAAACCCACAATAACCGGCCAATATTGAAGTGAGCAGGTAGCGGCCCGCGATGTTGTACCTGGATGTCACCTTGACCGATCTGCGGCGCGAGTATGAACGGGCACTGTCGCAGCCCCGCCACCTCATCCCCACACCCAAAACGCCGGCAACTTCGCCTCGCTCTGGCGCGGACGGCGTGATCGACTCGCTGGCATATGCTCAGCACGTCCTGGAGTTGTTCCGCCGCACTTTGAGCGGCCAGCCAGTGCGCCGCTCATTCGATCGGATTGCCAACCGCGTGTCCAAAATGCTCTCGCAAATCCGACATCTCACCAACAGGCCAAAATAGGCACACATTGGCCGTATATGCCCACTTTTCTTGAACCTTCAGTTCTATCATGGTGATGGAGGTGCGGCGTGTGGCGTGTTTCCCTGGTTTTCATTGCTGCTCCGTTGCTCGCGCAGCAGCGTCCTCTTGATCTTGTGCTTCTTGTGGAGGGGGCACCGGGCGTCCAACTGATTGTGTCACCCGCCACGTTCAACACGGCCCCAGCGGATCGGGTCGCGGTCGTCCGCTTTGCAAAGAGGAGCCACGTCCAACAGCCATTCACAAACGACGTGCAAAAGATTATGACGGCAATCTACCAGATGAACGGTCAGGCTCGTGTCCCCATAGCAGCGGTACGGCCTTCGAGCACACCGCAACACCACCTTTTCCGCGCCGTCATGGATGCAATCGACCTTTTTGCACCGTCGTCCGTGGGTTTGAGCCGACAGCACACGATCATTGCGGTCTTCGCGACGGACGACGCTTCCGTTGTTCCGACCGCGGAGGAGGTCAAGACAGCGCTACTAGCCGCAGGAATCAAGTTCTTCGGAATCGCCATCCCCCGACGCGACGATTGTTGTCCTCTATCGCGAATTCAGACCCCACCGACTGTTCCAGGAAACTATACGCTGATACGAGCACCACTTCCCGAGGCCACAATGAAGCGGGTCGCAGTCCTGGCAGCAGCGACTGGCGGGCAAGTCTCGACAGAGAGTTCAGACATCTTCGCCATACTTGCGCGACTTCGATCAAACGATCAACCGCCAAATAACCAGAACGGCAACTAGTTTCCTCACGATTTCGTGACGACGCCATCTGGTTGCGTCGAGTTCGATTCATGCCGTTGGAAAACTGAAAAAAACCGGCCAAATTCTGCTTGCATGAAAAGGATAACGTAAGTGACTTAGGAGTCAAGCAGTTTGGGCGGGTTTTTTGCGTATATCTGGTCCAATCTGTGAACGCGCCTCTAACTCCATGATTTTAGAATAGTTATCACACCGCAGGCATCAGGATTGGCCAGATATACGGGCTTACCGGAAAGTGCGGCGGTGCGGGTCCCCGGCTTCCGCGACCGGTACAGCGCTCCAATTGGCCGCGTCGCCTGATCGGAGAAGTGCTGACGGGACCGGAACGGCGGCTCTGCTTCGAGGAATGCGGTTTGATCCCGCGAGAGCAACACGGCTCGCTATTTTAACGCTTATGCCGGGTGCCCCTGGGCTTGGCCGGGTTGTGGGTCGTCCCCGTGCCATCGAACGCCGCATCTATAATGGACCTATGTGTGGAATCGTGGGCTATATCGGGCAGCATAAAGCCGTTCCGATTATCCTCGAGGGCCTGAAGCGCCTCGAATACCGGGGATACGACTCCGCCGGCCTGGCGGTCTATTGCGACGGCAAACTCGAGGTCCGGCGCGCCAAGGGCAAACTGCGCAATCTGGAAGAGGCCATCCGGATGAACCCGGTCGAGGGCACTTTCGGAATCGGGCATACCCGCTGGGCCACGCATGGGCGGCCCACCGAGGAGAACGCCCATCCGCACCGCGATTGCACGGGCGACGTGGTGGTGGTGCATAACGGGATCGTCGAGAACTACCTGCCGCTCAAGCAGCGCCTCCAAGCCGAAGGCCACGTGTTCAAGACCGAAACCGACACCGAGGTGATCGCTCACCTGGTGGAGGCGCATTTTAAGGGCAACCTGGAGGATGCCGTACGCGCCGCCGTCAAGGAGCTGGCCGGAGTGTTTGCGCTGGCGGCCATCGCGCGCACCGACCCAAACAAAATTGTGGCCGCGCGTTCCGGGCCGCCGGTGGTGATCGGCCTCGGCGACAACGAGTATTTCGTGGCCTCGGATGTGCCGGCCATTCTCAACCACACCCAGGACATGTTTTTCCTGGCCGACGGCGACATGGCGATTCTCACTCCGGAGGGCGTGCGGCTGAGCGATTTTTCGGGCCGGCCGGTGAGCCGCCAGGTGTCGCACATTCTGTGGAATCCCATCGAGGCGGAGAAGGGCGGCTACCAGCATTTCATGCTCAAGGAGATTTACGAGCAGCCGCGGGCGGTGCGCGACACGACCCTGGGGCGCGTGGGACAGGAGACCGGCCGCATCTTCCTGGACGAGGTGGACATCGCGCCCGCCGAGTTCGCCCGCTTCCGCCAGTTGCGCATCATCGCCTGCGGCACAAGCTGGCACGCGGCGCTGGCGGGCAAGTTCATGATCGAGAAGCTGGCGCGCATTCCCGTGGAGGTCGATTACGGGAGCGAGTTCCGCTACCGCGACCCGATCGTGAGCGAGGGCACCCTCACGGTGGTGATTTCGCAATCCGGCGAAACCGCCGACACCCTGGCGGCCCAGCGCGAGGCCAAGCAGAGGGGATCCAAGACGCTGGCGATTTGCAACGTGGTGGGGTCGATGATCACGCGGGAAGCCGCGGGCGCCATTTACACGCACGCCGGCCCCGAAATCGGAGTGGCCTCCACCAAGGCGTTCACCTGCCAGTTGACCGCGCTGTTCCTGCTGGCCATGTACCTGGGCCAGGCCCGCCAGCGCATGGAGGAGTCCGCTTCACGCTGCCTGGTGCAGGAGCTGCTGCACATTCCCGGGAAGCTGGAGACGGTGCTCACGCACGACGCCGGTTACGAGACCCTGGCGCGCGCGCTCTCGCACAGCAAGGACGCCCTGTACCTGGGCCGCGGGGTGCATTTCCCGATCGCCCTGGAGGGCGCGCTCAAGCTCAAGGAGATTTCCTACATTCACGCGGAAGGCTACCCGGCCGGCGAGATGAAGCACGGGCCCAATGCGCTGATCGACGAGAATCTGCCGGTGGTGGTGCTGGCGACCCGCGACCCGTCCAGCGAAGAGAGCCGCATCCTCTATGAAAAGACGCTCTCGAATATTCAGGAAGTGAAGGCGCGCGACGGCGTGGTGGTGGCGGTGGTGACGCAGGGCGACGAGAACGTGCGCAAGTCGGCCGACTACACGATCGAGATACCGGCCACCTCCGAGCTGCTCGCGCCGATTCTGGAGATCGTGCCCCTGCAACTGCTGGCTTATCACATCGCCGTGCGGCGCGGCTGCGACGTGGATCAGCCGCGCAACCTGGCCAAGAGCGTGACTGTTGAATAGGCCGAATGAATAGTCAGATCCCGCTGCGGCAGTGCACGCACCGCCTGCAGGTGCCGACCAAGGGTAAGGGCCTCTACGAGATCACGCCGCAGATCGCCGAATGGTTGGGCGGCACGGGTATCCGCGAAGGTTTGCTCACCGTGTTCATCCAGCACACCTCGGCCTCGCTGACAATTCAGGAGAATGCCGACCCGGACGTGGTGTACGACCTGAATGCCTTCTTCAACCGCCTGGTGGCTGAGGACAACCGCCTCTACCGGCACACGGTGGAAGGCGCCGACGATATGCCGGCGCACATCCGCAGCGCGCTCACGCCGACGCAGCTTTCCATCCCGGTGTCGTCCGGGCGGATGGCGTTGGGCGCCTGGCAGGGCGTGTACGTGTTCGAGCACCGCGCCGCGCCGCATCGGCGAAGCGTGGTGCTGCACCTGCTGGGGGAGGGGTAGGATGCGTGCCGGACACCTCCATGTGTACAACAGGCGTACAATGGTAAGGGTATGCCACACACCACACCAGGCGATCGCACCAAATCCGAACGCTTTCAGGTTCGTGCCACCGCGCAGCAGGCGGGCCTGATTAAAGCGGGTGCGGAGCGGCGCAAGGTCAATCTCACCGACTACATACTGGATTCGACCTGCACTCAGGCAGAGATCGACCTTGCCGACCAGAACCACTTTGTCCTGCCGGCGAAGGCGTGGGATGCATTTGTCAAAGCCTTGGACGCCCCGCCCAGAGTTCCTCCAGGACTGAAACGCCTGTTCTCGCGCGGCTCCGTTGCGGAGAGCCGCTGATGGCTTCCGGCGGCGGATTTGTTATTGAGAGGCTTACTCATGGCCATGATCTCAGCCGCTTCGATTGCGGCAATGAGGCGCTCAACGCCTGGCTTAAGCGCTTCGCATGGACCAACGTCCAGAGCGATGCCGCCCGCGTCTACGTGGCGCATCGCCGTGACCAGGTCGTGGCCGGCTACCATGCGCTGACGGCCGGTAGCGTGAGCCGCGCCGAGGCCCCCGAGCGCATCGCCCGCGGACTTGCCGCCTATCCGATAGGCGTGGTGGTCTTGGGGCGGTTAGGCGTGGATCGCGCCTATCAGGGCCAGGGGATCGGCACATCCCTGTTGCAGGATGCTCTACTGCGTTCGGAACAAGCCGCCGAGACCATAGGTGTCCGCGCCGTGCTGGTGCAGGCCATCGACCGATCCGCCCGTTCGTTCTATCTCCGCTTCGGATTCAGCCCTTCGCCGGTGGACGAGATGCGCCTGATGCTGTTCATGAAGGATCTGCGCGCTTTCCTGTGTGCTCATTGAGCTTTGCCAGGCTCCTTCGATCTGCCGTTTCCTGCCTCTCGCCCATCGCCACCCTGGGCGGCCGCCGTCCCTTGCCGGGCAGAATCCGGTGGCCTTCCGCTTTCAGCCTCTCCTGCTGCCGTTTCATGCCGCCAGGGAACTTATCGTATAGAGAACCATCGTCTCTTACCACCCGCCAGTAGGGGGTGATCTCCGTCCGGCCGGCGCGGGCGTCTTCTTCGGCGGCTTCGGCGGCGATCCTGATGAAAATTCCGGTGGTCAGCGGGCAGGTCACCCCGACTGAATACTTGCGGGCCAGGAAATCGCGAATTTGAGAGACCGTGGTGATCTGGCCCTGGGGAACCGCGCGCACGCAGGCCTCCACCTCCCTGGGGCTGGGAACCAGCATGTCCACTTTCCCCAAACGCGCCTGTATCCGGGGGAATGCGGGCACGATCTTCGGCAGATTGGGGTTGTCCATCTTCTCCCGCCAGCTTTTCCGCGTACGCATAGCTCGATTTTCACGCGCCCTGGGGCGGATCGCCAGAGGGATTTCACCCAACCCAGCCCGGTGTTTTCACCCAATTGGGCGCTGAGGAAAATCGCGACTCCACTGAGGGATTTTCCAACACGAAGATAATAAACAGGTTCTTTATGTATGAAAATTCAGGTACGGGTTTGGACCGGCGAGTGCTTGGGCGTTAATGTCAGATAGCTTCGGCGAGGCCTTCTCGCGGCATGGGTTGTTTTCCCCGGCCGGTGGGCGGCCATGATCGGTCAGTTCCTGAATTGGAGAAATAAAGCAATGCGGATTCCTTCTTCGGTTTTCGCGGTAGGCCGGTACGTAACCGCGCTGGTTTTGGTCGCGGGCGCTTATGTGTTGATCGGCGCCCCGTCAAAAACCAAACTCACGCCCCACGACAAGGCGTACTACGCCGATCCGGCACTCGTGGAGTACGTCCAGCCCGGATTCACCATCACGGTGGTCTCGGCGAAGATCGCAACCAACGGTACGGTGAGCGTGGACTATAAGCTGGCGGATCCCACCGGGGCGCCTCTGGACCTGTTGGGGGTCGTCACTCCCGGCCCCATTTCGCTCAGCTTCCTGGTGGACTATATTCCCAAAGGCCAAACCCAGTTTTCATCATATATCACGCGTACGACGGCAGCCGCCACCGGCTCCGCCACGGCCATCCAGCCGACCACCGACTCCGGCGGCACCACCACCACGGTGGCGACCGGCGAATATATTTATACCTACCACAACCAGGTTCCGACGACCTTCGATCAGACCGCCACCCACAGGGTGGGCCTATACGGTTCGCGGAACCTGACGGTATGGGACCTCGGCACCAACTACGCCTCTACCACCTTCGATTGGGTGCCCAACGGCTCCAAACCGAACCCGCGCGATGTGGTCCGCACGCCGGATTGCAACGCCTGCCATGGAAGCGCGGCCACGGTCACGGGGTCGAACGGCTTGGCGGCCCACGGAGGGTCCCGGCGCGGAGTGGATCTGTGCATTATGTGCCATCAGCCGCAGAACAGCGACCCGAACACCGGAAACAGCCTGGATATGAAAGTTTTCATCCACTCCCTGCACGACGGCAGCTCGCTGCCTTCAGTGGTGGCGGGAACGCCTTACCAGATCATCGGATTCCAGAACTCGGTGAACGATTTTTCGACCGTGGTCTATCCGGCCGATGTGCGGCGCTGCACGACCTGCCACAATCCCAAGAACGGAGCGGCCCAGACCAATGCCTGGATGACCAATCCGAACGAGGCAGCCTGCGGCGGGTGCCACGATGACGTCAACTTCGCCACCGGCCTCAACCACGCCGGAGGACCGCAGATCGACAATTCGCAGTGCGCCAACTGCCACATTCCGCAAGGCGAATTGGAATTCGACGCCTCCATCATAGGCGCGCACGTGATTCCCGATCAATCCGCGCAGATCCCCGGCATCAACATCGCCTTTGTGAAGGTGACTAACGGCGCGGCCGGGAAGGCCCCCACCGTCACCTTCACGGTGCGGGACAACAAGGGCAACGGCATTCCGATGAGCACGTTCGTCAACGCGTCGGGAACTCTATCGCTGACCATGACGGGTCCGACGAACGGTATAACGATGACCAACTTCGGCGCCGACTCGACCACCCCGGGCTACGTCACCGAGAGCGCCACCGGGTCCTCATGCAGCGCCGATGGCACCTGCCAGTACACCTTCACGCATGTCGTTCCGGCAGGCTCCACGGGCACATTCATGATCGGCGTCGAGGCGCGCCTCTCCGCCACGCTGAACCCCGGCGACACCAACCAAATGACCACCAATTATGGCGCCGTCAACCAGGTGATCCCCTTCTCCGTGGATGGCAGTCCGGTGACACCGCGCCGCACCGTGGTGGCGATGGCGAACTGCAACGCCTGCCACGTGTACCTGGAGGAACACGGCGATCTGCGCAACAATGTGACGTACTGCGTGATCTGCCACAACCCGGAAAACACGGACTTCACCACGCGGCCTACGTCCCCTACTCCCGCGCTCGCGAGCGCGCCGTCCCAGGCCATCAACTTCGCCTTGATGATCCACAAGATCCATACGGGCGCGAACTTGAAGGCAAACTTCAACCAGGACTACATCGTCGTTGGTCACGGCGGGAGCACGAACGACTTTGGCGCGGCTTTCACGTCGGTCCCGGCTTCAATTACCAACACGGGCGTCCGTTTCCCGCCCATGGGTCCCACGGGCAACGTGCAAGACACCACGCAATGCTACATGTGCCACGCCAACGGCTCCGAAGCGGTCTTCCCGATCGGGCTGCACGCGGTCACCGATCCACAAGGGCTGCTGAATCCGGCGCCGGCCACCACTTCGGCCTGCACGGCCTGCCACTTGAACACCTCCGCCATGGCGCACGCGCAGGCGCAGACCGATCCGAAATTTGGTGAGAGTTGCGATGTTTGCCACGCCGCGGGCGCTGCCTTCGACGTGACGGTAATGCACGCTGGGCAATAGACGGCGAAGCGGAACTGGAGCCGGGTTCCTCCGGCTCGGGCAGGCGGGGGCGCCTTTTGGGCCCGCCTGCCCCTTTTTTGTGCCCGGACATGGTTCGGGTATTTTCACCCACGGCCATCCGGGTATTTCACCCACGCGCCCCGGTTTGGTGCCGGCGCAACGGATTGGGTTCGTTTCGGAACTTTGCGATCCTTAACATTTTGAAGCTTTTATGATCCCCAAAAGGCGGGCTGGCGATTGGATGAAGGTGTGCTGTTGGGTTACAGCCAGACATGCGTTGGTTCCGCCAGGGAGACGATTCTTATGTATCGTGACGAGCAGCTCGCCAGCAACCATCGGGAACATCCCCCAGTGCGGCGGCGCATTTGGATAGCGTGGGCGGCGCGCCTGGCGAGCCTGGCGGCGTTCCTGCTGTTCAGTGTTCACGCGGGGCGCGCTTTCGATCCGCAGGCTGCCGAGCCGGCCAAACCCGCGCAGGCCGTGGCGGAACCGGCCAAGCCCGCGCAAGCTGCAGCGGAACCGGCCAAGCCCGCGGAAACAGTCGGATCCCAGACCTGCCAGATGTGCCACGAGGACATCTTCAACGCTTTCCAGAAGAATCCTCATCACCTGGTGGAGACGGATAAGAAACGCGGCTGGGAGGGCAAGGCCTGCGAATCGTGCCATGGTCCGGGAAGCAAGCATGCCGAATCGATGAACGCCGCCGATATCCGCAACCCGGCCAAGTTGAAACCGGCCGATACCGATCGCCTGTGTCTCAAGTGTCATCTCAACCAGCCCACCCATGTGGGGCGGATCAATAACGGACATGCCAAGAACCAGGTGAGCTGCGTGGCCTGCCACTCGATCCATGCCAACGGCCCCAATGGCCTAGTGGCGCGCAAGCCGGCGGACATCAACCAGCAGTGCGCCAAGTGCCACACCGATATCTGGGCCAGTTTCCAGAGGCCGTACAAGCACCGCTTGCCGGAAGGCGCCATGTCGTGCGTGGATTGTCACAATCCGCACGGCACGTTCCTGGCGCGCTCCCTGCAAACGGTGAATGCCAACGAGCCGGGTTGCCTGAAGTGCCACGGCGACAAGCGCGGTCCGTTCACCTTCGAGCATGCGCCGGTGAAGCTGGAGGGTTGCACGGAATGCCACCAGCCGCACGGGTCGGCCAATCCGCGCATGCTGACACGCCACGAGGTGCGCTTCGTGTGCCTGGAGTGCCACTCCAACCTGGCGGCTCCCGCCGTGCCGCTGGGCGGGACGCTGGGCACGGTGCCGCCGGCGCTGCACGATCTGCGCAGCCCGCGGTTTCAGAATTGCACCATCTGCCACCAGAAGGTGCATGGATCCTATGTTGACCGGAACTTTTTCAAATGAGACTCCTACTGGCTCTTCTGATTGTCGCTCCGGTGTTTGCGCAGCAGACCGCGCCGCCTACGGCCGACTCCTCAGCGGCCCAAGCCGCGCCGGCCGGGCAGGCCGCTCAAGCTGCGTCCGCCGGGCAAGCCGCCCAAGCTGCGTCCGCCGGGCAAGCCGCCCAAGTCGCGCCCGCCGCGCAAGCTGCCCAAGCTGCGCCCGCCGCGCAAGCCGCGCAAGCTGCGCCTGCCGCACAAGCCGCCCAAGCTGCGCCTGCCGCGCAGACGTCTCAGTCCTCGCCTGTCGCTCAAGCTGCCCAAGCTGCGCCCGCCGCGCAAGCCGCGCCACCGGCCCCAGCCGTGCCGGCCGAACAAACGGTCCAAGTTCTGCCCACCGGGCAGGCGGCTCAAGCCGCACCCGCTGAACTGACGGCCCCAGCCGCGCCGACCGAACAAACGGCCCAAGTTGTGCCCACCGGGCAGGCGGCCCCAGCCGCGCCGGCCGCGCAGGCGGCCCAAGCTGCGCCTGCCGCGCAAGCGCCTCCAGCCGCCCCAGTCACGCAAGCCCCAGCCACTCCCGCCGCGCAGGCGGCCCAGGCCGCGCCTAAGGCCGAAGAAAAGACCCAATCCCCCGCGCCGTCCACCGAAGACTGGCTCACCGGCAGCGTGGATTTCGGCTATCGCTGGCTGACCGACATCCGGGGCAATTTCGCCGAATACCGCAGCGTGGTGGACCTGGGTTCGGGTCCCAAGCTGTTCGGCCTGGACTTCACCATCGTAGACCCCAAAAAGCGCCTCTTCGACCGCCTCGACGTGCGGGCTTACGGATGGGGCGGCGACCCCTACACCACCGCCCACCTGGGCGCGCGCAAACAGGGCGTTTACGACCTCACCTTCGATTACCGCAACATCGCCTATTTCAATGCGGTTCCTTCCTATGCCAATCCGCTGGCGCCGGCGGGAATCGACGAGCAATCCTTCGACGAGCGCCGCCGCAACTACAGCCTTAGCCTGGATCTGTTTCCCGGCAAGCAGATCACGCCTTACCTGGCACTAGAGCGCAACTCCGGTTACGGTACTGGGATCGAGACCTGGGTGCAGGACGGCAACAATGAATTCCCGGTGACCAGCCTGCTCCGCGATAGCACACTGAACTATCGCGGCGGCGTGCGCCTGGAATTCAACCACTTTCATGTGACCCTGGAACAAGGCGGCACGCAATTCAAAGACGACGACCAGGCGTACTCCAAAGGCGTCAATGCCGGCGACAATCCCAGCCCTGTGCTGGGCGGGACCGTAGTTCTCTACGGCCTGGCGCAGGCTTACGGTATCCGCGGCCACGGCCCTTATACCAAGGTTCTGCTGACCGCCGCTCCCGCGTCGTGGATCAACGTATACGGCCAGTTCCTGTACAGCGAGCCACGCAGCGCGGTGAATTTCAACGAGTTGGCGGTGGGGAACTTCCTGCTCGAAAGCTCGCTGCTGTTCTATCCCGGGCAGCAGACTCTCGGCATCGGCGCGGCCGTCCAACCGCACGTCACCGGGACGGGAGGCGTGGAGTTGCGGCCTCTGAAACGCCTGCGGGTGATGGAATCGGTGACGGTGGACCGCTCGCATGACGCCGTCTCGCCGCTGATCGGCCTGGCGCTGCTCACCGGCGGCACGACGTCCATCCTGTCGCTGACGCCCTCAACCGTCGCCTCGGCTACCAGCGTGACCTCGCTGAACTACAGCCAGGTGGTGAACTACACGCAGCAGCAGACCGACCTGATGTACGACCTCACCGATAAGCTCACGCTGCGCGGCGGCTATCGCATGTTGAACGGCGATGCCACGGTGCTGCCCGGCCAGCTCAGCCAACCCATCAGCCTGCTATCCGGCGCGCTGCGGCGGAACGTGGCGCTGGCGGGAGCCACTTACCGCGCCACCGGAAAGCTCTCGATCAACCTGGATTACGAAGGCGCTTCGAGCGACCGCATCTACTTCCGCACGGATCTGAACGATTACCACAAGGCTCGCGCGCGGGCCCGCTACCAGCTCTCGACGACGCTGACTTTGCAGGCCAATTTTCAGGTGCTGAACAACCAGAATCCGGCCACGCAAATCCAGTACAGTTTCCAGAGCCGCGATAACTCGCTGGCGATTTTCTGGACGCCCAAGGGAGGGAAGCGCATCAGCTTCATGGGCGCATACGACCGCTCGACACTGCGCTCAAGCATCGACTACCTGCTGCCGCCGTTCCTCTCCCAGGCGGTCTCGCTCGAACGCGACAACGCGCATACCGCAACCTCGGCCGTCGACGTGGCGCTTCCCGGTATCCCTGGCGCTAAACTGGAGTTTGGCGGCTCGCTGTTCATCTCGTCGGGCAGCCGCGCTTCGCAGTATTACCAGCCGCTGGTGCGGGTTTCCATCCCCGTGGTGAAGCATCTGCAATGGAACACCGAGTGGAAATGGTACGGTTATGAGGAACAGTTCTACCTTTACGAAGGCTTCCGCACGCATATGTTTGCGACGGGGCTGCGCTACAGCAGATAGGAGACCAGCTATGTGGATGCTTCGAGTGGTGGCGGCCGGCGTTGTGCTGGGCCTATGGGGCACCCCCGGGGCGCAGGCGGCCAACGTCATTCCGGGAGACGCCCGGCGCGGTGCGCAGTTGTTCGACAGCGAGCAGTGTGTCCAATGCCATAGCGTGAACGGACACGGAGGGTCGTCGGCGCCGGATCTGGGCCGCCGCGTGGACCGCAACTTTACGCCCAGCGTGATGGCCAGCCTGATGTGGAACCACGCTCCGAATATGTGGTCGGCGATGCGGAAACAGGGCATTCAGAAGGCCACCTTGAGTCCGGAATCGGCGGCCGATCTGTTCGCCTATTTCGTCTCGGCGCGGTTTTTCGAGAAGCCCGGCGATGCCGGGCGCGGCAAACTGGTCTTCGCTTCCAAACACTGTGCCGATTGCCACGGCATCGACACGGTCAAGGAATCGGGCGCGCCGCCCGTGGCCAAGTGGGAGTCGCTGGCCGACCCCGTGGTGCTGGCGCAACAGATGTGGAACCATGGCGCCAAAATGCACCAAGCCATGTCGCAGAAGAAATTCGCCTGGACTCAAATCACGGCCCAGGAACTGACCGACCTGCTGGTGTATCTGCAAAACCTGCCCGAGACGCGAAACCTGGCGCAGAACTTTGTATTCGGGCCGTCGGATTCCGGCGAACAGCTCTTTCAGTCCAAGGGATGCTCCGGGTGCCACACCGGCAAGATGGCCCTGGAGGCGCTGCTGAAGAATCAGACCATCACGCAGATCGCCGTGGATATGTGGAACCACCAGCCCAATATGAAGCAGCCCCCGCCCGTGCTCTCCCAGGAGGAGATGCGCCAGATTCTGGCCTACGTCTGGGCGCGCCAATATTTCCGGGGAGATGGCAACGCGGAGCGCGGCAAGCACGTGTTCACCGCGAAGAACTGCACCGTGTGCCACAACGACCCGTCGAGCGGCGCGCCGAACCTGGGCGGTCGCAAGGATGGCTATTCGGACATCACCATCCTGGCGGCGCTTTGGGATCACGGGCCTCGCATGTTGGAGGAGATGAATCGCCGGAAGCTGGCCTGGCCGCGCTTCACCGAGCAGCAGATGGCGGACCTGATCGCTTACTTGAACAGCCTTTGAACATTTGACGCGGGGGGCACCCTCAACATCAATCGCTGTGGCACGCACGAAAGCGCCGGCGCGGAGAAGAATCAAAAAATGGTGCTCTCCACGTCTTCCTCCCGGCCCACTGGGCATCCCCATTCTTCTGCGTCAAGTCACTGTGGGAGCACGCGAAAGCGCCGCCGCGGCGGGCAGAACGGCTGCCCCGGTGCTCCGATAGGTTTAATTCTTCTCCGCGTTTCTTCGCTGTGTCTCCGGGCCCAGTGGGCACCCTCCGCGTCAAATTGGTGCGGCTGCGCTCGAAGCCCTCTGCCTCGCGATGCTACGATGAAATTTGCTCTCCAAGCCGGCGGCGCTTTCGCAGATTGCTCTGTTTGCCTCGCTCAGCGGCAGCGAGGCGCTCGCCCTGAGCCAGCGCGCGGTCGAGCGCCGGTTCGCGGGCGATGAGATGCTGTTCTGGGAAGGCGAACCCTGCGCGGGCATCTTCCTGATCCTCGAAGGCAGCGTCAAGATCTTCAAAACCTCGGCGGCCGGGCGCGAGATGACCCTGTCCGTGGAGACCGCGCCCTGCACGGTGGCCGAGTTGCCGCTGTTCGATGGCGGCCCCTACCCAGCCTCGGTGCGCGCTGTCGGACCGGTTACCACGCTCTTCATCAACAAGGCCGATTTCCAGCAGGTGTGCCGGCAGAATCCCGATGTGGCGCTGAAGATTCTGGCGGTGGTGGGGCGCCGCTTGCGCCACCTGGTGGGGGTGGTCGAATCCATCACCTTTGGCAGCGTAACCGAGCGGCTGGCGCGCCTGATCCTGGACACTGCCCGCCAGGCCGGCGGCGAAGAGTTCGATCTGCCGGTCACCCACCAGGAACTGGCTTCGCGCCTGGGCACGGTGCGCGAAGTGGTCTCGCGCAATCTGGCGCGTTTCCGGGCGGAGGGGATTTTCCGCATTGACGACCGTCGCGCGCACATCCTAGACCGTGCGGCGCTCGAACGGGAAGCCGAGCCGACCACCGGTTCCCGCTGACGCTTTCCGCCAAGAGGCATCCCATGAACCCCCTGGAATTCACGGCCATCGTCCTGGCGATCTCGGGGCTGGCCGGATTCCTCGGATCGCTGACCGGATTGGGCGGTGGGGTGGTGGTCACGCCCGTGCTCACCCTGCTGCTCGGCGTGGACCTTCACCACGCCATGGGCGCAACCCTGATTTCAGTGATCGCCACATCCTCCGGGGCGGCGGCGGCTTACGTGCGGGAGGGCTATTCGAACGTGCGCGTGGGCATGTTCCTGGAGATCGCCACCACCCTGGGCGCCGTCGCGGGCGCGCATCTCACCGCGGTGGTTCCCGGTTCGGCGCTGGCGGTCATTTTCGGCGTGGTGCTGCTCTATTCCGCGTGGCATTCGTTGCGGCAGCCCCCGGATGGGAGGTCCGCTCCACCCGATCCGCTGGCCGCGCGGCTGCGGCTGAATGGCGCCTACCCCGACGCCGGGCGCCTGGTGCAGTATGTGGTCGGCCGGGTCAAAGCCGGTTTCGGCCTGATGTTTGGAGCGGGCCTGCTCTCCGGGTTGCTGGGGATCGGCTCGGGCGCGATGAAGGTGATCGCCATGGACCAGGTGATGTGTATTCCTTTCAAGGTGTCCACCACCACCAGCAATTTCATGATCGGGGTGACGGCCGCTGCCAGCGCCGGGACTTATATCCGGCACGGATATATCGAGCCATCCCTGGCCATGCCTGTGATGCTGGGCGTGCTGGGCGGATCGGTGCTGGGAGCGCGCCAACTGGCGGGCGCGGGCACCCGCGCGCTGCGGCTGGTGTTCGCGGCGGTGGTGGGGATTATGGCCATTGAAATGATCTACAGCGGGATCACCGGGAGGATGCGATGACCGACCGGCGGATGGACGATATTATCGGCCACCTGTTGCGGGTGGGGGTGGTGCTGGCGGCGGCCGTAGTGGCCGCGGGTGGCGCCTGGTACCTGGCTTCCGGCGGCGAAGGAGGAGATCCCCGCGCCCGGACGCTGATCTGGGCGGGGCTGCTGATCCTGGTGGCCACCCCTGTGGCGCGGGTGGGATTCTCGCTGGTCGCGTTCGCCATTCAGCGCGACCGGGCGTATGTGGCGATCACCCTGATCGTGCTGGCGGTGCTGGTCTACAGCCTGACAGGCTCGTAAAAGCGGGAAACTGGTATTGTGGGTGTGGGTGTCAAAATAAGGGCGCCCTGGCCAGATTATCTTCGGGCCCAAACTGGGCCTTCGCTGGCTACTTCCTCGAAGCGGACATCTTAGGAGGAAGGCCGAATTCTACAGCTCGCGGCGGTGCTGACCTCGCCCATTCTGAAACGCGAACCACACTGCGCCAAAAGGAGGACAATGGTGGCTATATAGGGGCTCATTCGCAGATTAACTCACTGTTGGAAGTGGACGCGAAGAAAAAGGGCGGATCGTAGATGGTGTCGTCTAAAACTCGTTTTGGAAACCTCGGCAGAGCATTTAAGGAAGGCGAATCCGAGCTGTTTAACCAGATCGCGCGCATCTGCATATTGTACGAAGACCTTCGCCTTGAACTGGATGAGCTCAGGTTGGTGCAGTTGAGGCGTGACGAAAGCCGAATTGCCGACGATGATAATTATCGAGCGGCATACTTCATCCGCCGCGCACTCGTGACGCTTGTCGAGTTTCGTCGGGTTTTGACAACTTTGGAGCAAACGCCAGAATTCAAGGCAGCATTCCCTTCAGTCGATAAGGATGTCCTATCTGCGAATCAGTTCTTCCAAGTAAACGGAAGGAGACTCAAGGAACTGCGGAATGAATTTGGTGGCCATGTACAGCCCTCTGCTGTAAAATTCGCGACGCAGCATCTATCAGATGCCTTCGGAAAGATTACTATAAAGCCTTCTTGCAATGGATGGACACTTGGTCTTGAATGCCACTTCGCAGCTGACTTGGTGGCTGGGGCGATAACCAGTAAGTTGATGGGTGGCGCTGATGCAAAGGCAGAGCTTAGAACGGCGATGGAGATGATAGGCGAAGGCTTCCTTCACGTGCGGCCACAACGAGCTTTCTGGTCTGTGCGTTTCTGTGGGATCGATTCGGAAAGTAATAACGATTAGTTGCGCCCTCAGACCTTGGGCAACCGCTACCGTCGCACAGTCAGTGACCTGGAAACTGGCCCCAAACGGCCTTCTGGGATATATGCACGCGGCCAGGAATGTACTCCGTCGGGTTGAGGTAGGTCCGTCTTCTTAACGCCTGTGGTTCTTGTGGGCCTCTTCACTTCAGAATGCTGTACATATTGGAAAAATCGTCCGTCCACGTGCGGAACGGGCGCTCGGGATGCAACTCTTGGGCCCCACGCCGCAGGTCGGGATGCGCGTCTAAGGTGGTGCGGTCCATGATCAGCGTCCAGGTACAGGCGAAACAGAGGAAGCTATCGTCCGCCGGCTCGTAGCGGTACACCAGCGCCACCTTATGGTAAGCCGCCGCCGCACGCTCCATGACCGGCTGCAGGTCCAGATACTTGTTGGAGATGTTGATGGCCAGAATGCCCTCCGGCTTCAGGTGGAAGAAGTAGGTTTCGAGGGCCTCTTTCGTAATCAGATGCACCGGCACCGAATCGCCAGAGAAGGCGTCCATCACCAGCAGATCGAAGTGCTGCGAGTTCCGCTCCGATTCCAGCACCAGCCGGCCATCCCCCAGGGCCGTTTCCACCCGCGCGGGGGTGTCGCGCAGATAGGTGAAATCGCGATTGGCGATCTCCATTACCAGCGGATTGATCTCGTAAATGCGGATGGTGTCGCCGGGCCGGCCGTAGGCCGCCAGCGTCCCGCAGCCCAGGCCCAGAATGCCGATGCGCCGCGGCGCGCCCTCCTGTGCCTTCATGGCGCGGCCGATCCCCGATTCGGGACAGAAGTAACTGACCGGCTGCCGGCGGTACTCCTCGCGCAGCATCTGCTCGCCGTGATTGATCACCCCGTGGATCAGTTCCCGGTGGGCGTCCTCGTCGAAGCGCAGGTCGCCTACGTCCAACACCCGAAGCTGCCCGTAGAAGTTGCGCACCACCACTCTGTAACCATTCACCGTCTGGTGCATGCCGTAGCCCAGGAGCCACAGGTAACCGCCCGCCGCCAGGGCCAGCCCGGCCATCGCGGCGGCACGCCGCCAGCGTCCCGCAGACCACGCCCAGCGGCCCAGTTGGCGCGCGTAAAGGCCGCTCACCACCAGGGCGCACAGCCCCAGACCAAGAGGAAATTCGTAGTAGGCGCGGAACAGGTTGGGCGCCACCAGCCCGACGAACAGGCCGCCCAGCGCGCCTCCCAGCGAGATCAGCACGTAGAACCCCGTGAGATACCGCGGATGCGGCTTGAGCCGCGCCAGCTCCCCGTGGCAGACCATGCAGCAGACGAACAGGGCCAGCGCGAACAGCATGATGAGATGGCGGATCTCGATCGCGCGGTGATCGGGCAGGAGTTCGTAGGCCATGAAACCCAGGGCTGCCGCCAGGAGCGGCAGAAACAGGGGGCGCCAGTAAAACCGCGGCGCTTCGAAGCAGAAGATAAAGGAGAGCAGGTAGACGCTCAGGGGCAAAATCCACAGGAACGGGATGGCGGCGAGATCCTGGGTGAGGTGGTTGGTGACCGCCAGCAGCAGAACCGAGGCGCTGGCCGCCAGCCCCAGCCACAACAGCCGGAGGGTCCAGCCCGGCGGGTCTCCCACCGCTTCCGCGATTTCGCCTTCGATCTCGCCCGAGGCAAAGGCCGGCACGGGCATAGCCGCGGCGCGCCAGGCCGCGAGGCCGCAGAAAATCGCGAAAAGGACATAGCAGCCCGACCAGATCCACGCCTGAAGACGGCTGGGCAGGTTTGGCTCGATGAGGAGCGGGTAGCTGAGCAGCGCCAGCATCGAGCCGAAATTCGACAGCGCAAACAGCCGGTACGGCAACCCGCCCTTGTGGTTGCGCGCGTACCACGCCTGCAACAACGGACTGGTAGAGGACAACAGAAAGTAGGGCAGCCCCACCGTCAGCGCCAGCAGGGCCAGAATCCGCAGGGAGGGCTGCCCGACCGCCACGCTGCGCCATCGCGGGTTGGGGACGATCGGCAGGGCCGCCAGGCTGACTGCCAAAGCGCCAATGTGCACGGCCGCCTGAACGCGCGGGAGCAGCTTGCGGTGCAGCCAGTCCGCGTACAGGTAGCCTACCAGCAGCACCAGTTGGAAGAACAGCATGCAGGTGCTCCACACGGCCGAAGTGCCGCCAAACCACGGCAGGATCGTCTTGGCGATGATCGGCTGCACTTCGAAAAGCAGAAATGCGGACAGGAAAATCGTGACGGTATAAAAGACCATGAGCCCTGAGTAGCGATTATGCTAGCACAACGGAAATACGGCGCAGGTTGGGCGCCGCCGCACCGCGGAATGGCGCTGCGAGGCTAAGGGGGCGTCGTTCGGGCCGGCATGGAGCGGGCCGCGGCCGGCATCAATCCGTAAAGGCGTGCCGCCTATTGCGCGGCGGGCGTTCCGTTCACCATGGAGACGATCTTATCGGTGGGGAATCTGGCTTTGAACTCCAGGTTCTGATTCAACCTGGCCTCGAAGATCAATTCCAGAGTCTGGCTCTGCATCAGCGGTCCCCGGATGCTCTTCTGGTCGAACGCCACTTTCCACAACCCGGCATAGCCGCCCACGAAGTCCAGGTGCCTGGCAGGGACGACATCCTTGGACTTCTCATCCGCCAGGGATGCGTCGAAGGGCCGCATCAGCCGCTCGCCTTCATTGGCGCCGATCAGCTTTCC
This sequence comes from Bryobacteraceae bacterium, assembly GCA_052144935.1. Taxonomy (GTDB): domain Bacteria; phylum Acidobacteriota; class Terriglobia; order Bryobacterales; family Bryobacteraceae; genus JOPF133. The sequence continues at coordinate 38,557 of JBKQPR010000363.1, read as the reverse complement.
CGAGCCGACCTTCACGCCGATGGAGACCATGATGTAATACTGGCTGTTATCCGGACTGAGCAGCAGCGCAGCCAGTTTGGCGGTGTCCTGGGGGGAGAGGATCTTGTCCAGCATTTCCAGGCGCGCGAAAGCACGGGCAAACTGCGGGTCGGCCCAGTAAACATCCAGCGAGGCGTACTGCCCGTTAAACCAGGCCATCAGGCTTCCGGTAATTCCCACTTTCGCGGTGCGATCCGTAACAATCTTCTGGCAGTCTTCCCTCGACCAGGTCAGAAAGGCTTCGTCTCCCACTCTCACGGGCGGCAATGTCTGCAGGTAGTCCTGGAGGGACAGCTTGTCTTCCTTCCGATCAATGGCGAAATCGTACACATCCAGAATTTCAATATTCGAGGCTGACTTGCTACCGGTATTGCCCTCCACGAATCCAAACTCGCCGGATGGAATGTCTTCCCGCGGAAACATGCGGTACAGATCCTTGACCGAGGTAGGGCCGATATCGATGGGCACCTCATCCTGATTCTGCTCCGTGCTGAAAAGGATGGACGCGTTGGCCAGGGTGCGCTGATCGAATCGCTGGCCGGTGATCTTGCACTGGAGCAGCTTGAACTTGCTCACGTCGCGGCTGGGAGGGAAGTAGGCAAAGAAAGTCGGACGGACGGCGTCGTACCGGCCGGTGGAGTGCGCGCCCGGCATGTTGATGTCGATTTTCTGCCGCACGAATGGGATATACCCCTTGAGCAGCGAGCGGAACTTGCTGATCTGCACTTTGGTCTGAACCTGGCCGAGCGGTTTCAACTGCCCTTCCGACCAGATGTACACGCCGTAGTTCGGCGGCGCGCTGCCAACCTCGACTGGTCTCGGCGGAGACCCTTTTCGCGCCGCTACGCCGGTTTCCGTCGCCGCTGCCGGCTTTGGATTGTTGGAGGGCGTAAAGCCAGGCTTTAAGGCTGGTGGAGGGGCAGCCGCGCCAGATGCGGCCGGAGGCGGGGGCGAGGGCGGCGGACTGGAAGCGGCGGCAGCGCCAGCGCCAGCCGCGGGAGGGGACGCCGCCGAGGGGTTCATCATGACGGCAACCAGTTCGTCGCTGACTCCCGCTTGTTTGAGCGCGACCAGTGCGTCCACCGAGGTATCGAATTTCGTCTTGGACTGTTTGATCTTGGAAATAATCAAGCTGTCGCCGACCTGGGCCTTCACCAGACGGATCACGTCCTGATTCGTCATGGCTGCCGGCGCGGTTGCCGCCTTGGAGGCCGGAGCTGGGCCCTTGGTCGCGGCGGGAGCCTTGGTTTGCGGTGGTGGCGCGGCCGACTGCCCCGCTTGCGCGTTCAAGATCCCGGCGCCGGCCAGCAGGGCGACCGGCAGAACATACCAGCTTCCGCGCATCATGCATCCTCCGCGTCGATTGATTCTACCGGTTTCGATCCGCGCAGAGCAAGGCCGTCGACGGCCCGGCGGCCCTGGGACGGCTTCGGTCGACTGCCTCGGACGAAGCCTTCCCAGCCGCACTTGTCCGGTGCTTACGGAGGCCGAAATCCTGCCCGGGCACGGAATCGAACCATGCCTTCGAGAGCACGGCCAAGCAGGGCCCGTGCGCCGGCCAGCGGGTTGCCGGGCGCACGGTGGCCCGGATCCGGGCCGGGAGCGACGGGCCGGTGCCGTGGAGGGCCAGCTTCGCCGGTAGCGCCGCCGTCGATAAGGATGGCCGGAGCCGGGGTGCCACACTGCCGGACCTGGGGTCTGTCGAGCCGCTGTTGCCACAGGCCCACGGGCTACTCAGTTGGGAGATCCGCTGGCTCTGCCGGGAGGCAGTAGAAGTTTGACGTATCCGGGAGTATGCCGTTCGTGCGCTGTCGGGCGCAACCGGCCCGATCCGCAGCGTGCGGCGCGCGGGACCGGTTTTTGAGCGGTTGCGATCAGGCCCCTTTGAGGGGCCAGCAACCGCCAAAGCCTCCGGCTCTGCCGGAGGATTGTTATTTGTCCGTCAGTTGGTCCAGCCGGGCCCTGGCATCGGAGTTGCCCTTGGCGGCGGCCTTCTGGTACAGTTCCTTGGCCTTAGCGAGATCCTGGCCAACTCCGCGCCCTCTTTCGTACATGCGGCCCAGGTTGAACATGGCGGAGGAGTTGCCTTTCTCGGCTGCCCGCCGGTACCAGAAGGCGGCCCGTTCGTAATCCTCCTTCACGTGGTTGCCAAGCTGATACATCGCGCCCAGGTTGAGCATGGCGGTCGGGTCGCCCAGTTCGGCGGCCTTGCGGTACCAGCGCTCCGACTCGCCATTGTCGCTGTCCAAACCTTCCTCGGCTACCTCCAGCATGGCCCGTATTTCCCCCATCTCGGCGGCCTGCCGAAAATCCGCCAGCGCTTTGCCGTCATGCCCGGCTTTGCGTTCCGCCAGCCCGTTCTCATACAGTGTTTTGGCTGGATTGGGCGGGTTGGCTTCGGGAGTCTTCCGGGTCACCGCGATCGAGAGACTGGCCGACCTCTCGCCGCCCGGTCCCTTGGCGGTGAGCGTATAGCTGGTGGACTGTGCCGGTTTGATTTCGATCGCGCCGGCAGCGGAGACCTGGCCCACTTCCGGGTCGATCCGGACCTCGGTCGAGTCCTTCACCTCCCAGTTCAGCCGAGCCGTATTCCCGGCCATGAGCGACTCCGGGCTGGCGGTGAACCGCGCCACGGTGGGCGCTGCGGTGGGCGTCACGGAAGGCGCGGGAGGCGTTGTTGGAGGCGTTGTTGGAGGCGTTGCGCGAGGCGTCACCGGAGGCACCACGTGTGGCTCCACATGTGGCACCACGTGTGGCACCACGTGTAGCTCGATCGCGGTTCGCGCGAGCAGGCTCTTCCACGGCGTGGATTGGTAAACCCACAGCCCGCCCGCCAGCATCGCCGCTACCCCCAGGAAACCGGCCAAGATCCAGACGGCCACCGGTCTCTTACGTGCCACGGCAACCGGTGGCGCGGCGGTTTCCGGTTTGGGCGCCGGGCTGGGCGCCGGGCTGGGCGCCGCCGGCTGGGAGGATGGGCCCGCCGATGGAACCGGAACCGAAACCGGAGCCGCGACCGCCACGGATGGCGCTTCCCGCAGCGCATCGCCCAAAGCAGTCACGAATTCCAGGCACGTCGGATAGCGCCCTTCGGGAAGCTTGGCCAATCCCTTTCGCAGCACGGCGTCGGCGGCCTCGCTCAAGGCCGGATTCACCGCCCGCGCGGAGGGCCGCTCGGCGTTCACAATCATGTGGGTCAGGGGGGCCAGCGAATCGGCTTCAAACGGCCGGCTGCCCGTCAACATCTCATAGGCCACCACAGCCAGGGAGAACTGGTCTGACCTTCCATCCAGTGGCTGCGCCTCCAACTGCTCCGGAGACATGTAGGTGGGCGTCCCCAGGATCAGCCCCGTGGCGGTGAGATGCTGCAGGCTGCTGATCTTGGCTACGCCGAAGTCCGCGATCTTGACCGTGCTGCCCTTGTGCAGCATGATGTTGGCGGGCTTGATGTCGCGGTGCACGATGCCGTTCTGGTGCGCGTAATCCAGCGCCGCGGCCGCTTGGCGCAGGATCTCCAGCGTCTCCGGAACGGGCGGGCGCCGGTTGGCCGCCAGCAGGTCCTGCACCGAACCGCCTTCCACCAACTCCATGGCGATGAAGGCCGCGTCCCCCTGCTGCCCCACATCGAAGATCACCACGATCCCCGGATGGAGCAGCCTGCCTGCCGATTGCGCCTCGCGAAATAACTGCTCGCGGACAAATCCGGGCTTGCCGCCGTCCATCCGCGGGTCGATACGGATCACCTTCACCGCCACGTGGCGGCCGATCAGCGGATCGATCCCCTCGAAAACAACCCCCATGGAGCCGCGGCCCAGTTCGCGGGAAAGGATGTAGCGGCCCAAGCGCCGCTCGCTGGTCTTTTCGCCGGCCAGGAAATCATCGGACTGGCGGTGGGCCTCCAGCAGACGCTCCACCGCCTGCCGCACCTCGGGTGCGCCGCCGCAGGCGTTTTCCAGGAACGCCGGCCGCTCGCCCTCGGGCCTCTCCAGCGCCTCCTCGAAGAGCTTACGAACCCGTTGATGAAGTTCCGGTGACATGAGGGGGGTGGTGTTCCGGCCGGGATGGTTTACTCATCTGTTCGAATAGCCACGAACGGGCGAATTCCCAGTCCCGGCGCACCATGGCCAGGGAAAGGTTCAGCGATTCGGCTACCTCCCGGTCGGAATAACCGCCGAAGTATTTTAGCTCCACCACTTTCGCCGGACGGGGATCGAGCCGCTCCAAGTCGTTCAGGGCGTCGTCCAGCCGCACCAGTTGCGCGTCCGGATCTGCCGCGCCAACCCGCACGCTGTCCAGATCCAGCCGCGCCGCGCCGCCGCCGCGTTTCTGCGATCCCGCCGCGCGCGCGTGGTCCACCAGCACGCGGCGCATCTGCTGGCTGGCCACCGCTAAGAAGTGGCTGCGGTTTTGGATCTCGAGCGAACGCGCGCCGGCCATCCGCAAATAGGCTTCGTGAATCAGTGCAGTGGTTTGCAGCGTATTCCCCGGACGCTCGCGCCGCATCTCACGGGAAGCGATGCGATGCAACTCATCGTACACGCGCGCCACCACTTCCTCGCCGGCCTGCTGGTCGCCATCTTTCATGCGATTCAGCATGAGAGTAAGGTCGCCATCCGGTTCCTCCGCTTGTGGCTCTTTGTCTTCCGGCACTTGGGTTCAGTATATAGCGGCGGAGCGGCCGAGGGAATCCCTCTGGGCCGCGCGGGTCCAGGCAACAAGGGCCCCACAAGCGCCCCTGCGACCCGGTCGCCCGTTCCACCCGCCCGTGTCCTCACCGGTCGGGAGAGGGGCTGAGGGGCCGGAACGCCCTCTGCGCTGCGGGGAATACGCTCCGATCCCGCGAGTGCGATGCTCCAGCCTACCACCTATGCCGGCAACCTGGCCACTTCCCTCGACGGTGTGCGCGTCACCATCGACGGCCAGGCGGCCTTCGTCTCCTACATCAGTCCCGAGCACGTGAATGCCCTCGTGCCATCGCCGGTGGCTGCCGGTCCCGCCACCGTCACCTGACGAACGGTGCGTTGACCAGTCCGCCGCAGACGGTGATGGTCAACGCATTGCAGCCCGAAACCGCAGAACAACGCCTTGGTCGCCCAGTTCCCGGACGGTACCTACGTGGCCGGGACGGGACTACTCCCTTCAAGCCTCGCCAAAGCTTACGGCCGCGCGCGAATTCGTCCTTCGGAAACTCGCTCCGCTTCAGGGCGTGGCAATGGCGGCTCGCTGTATCCGCTGATAAGATTGAGGCATGTCGACGCTGTTGGAGAAGGCGCTGGAAAAGGTTGTCGCGCTGCCCCAGGATGAGCAGGATGCGATCGCGTCCCAGATCCTTGCCTCGCTCGCCGACGAGGACGCTTGGAAGAAGCTCTTTGCGGAGAAGCGCGATGTGATCCGCCGTATGGCACGGGAAGCCCTTGAGGAAGACGAGAGGGTGAGACTCAGCCGTTGGACGATCTGCTTTGATGCAGTCCCGGACCACCCGGCAGTTCTGGCGTTTGTTTTCCGACCTGCCCTCGGACACGCAGCAGGACGCCAAGCGCGCCTATCGTCTCTTCCGGAGCAATCCGGCGCCCCCGAGTCTGCAATTCAAGAAACTGGAGGGCGAGGATGACATCTACTCGGCTCGCATCGGTCTTGAGTATCGCGCTCTGGCAGTCATGAAGAGAGATCGCATCGTCTGGTACTGGATCGGCAGTCACTCCGACTACAACCGCTTGGTCTGACCGGCGGGGCAGCGCGAAACACGTGGCCGGTTGTTCGCCGGTCCCGCCCCGCTCCGTAACTGCCTTACCCCTCTTGCAGCCACCTGCGCCGGTTGATCCGCATGGTCGCGAAGAGCACCGCGAACCCGGCCAACAATCCCACCGAGGCTCCCAGGCCGATGCGCTCGGGCTGGAAGGAGCCGGAGGGTTCGGCGAAGGGTATCGCCTCCGGCGCGCCCTTCTGGACGGAATCCGGCTTGGGCGGACCATTTCCGTGACCGGCGTTTCACGGGAGGAACCCGCAACGACGCCGTCCAGACCGGGAGCATTCTCCGAGTAGCGCGTCATCCGCCCAGAACCCTGTCGATGAGTGACTTGGCGATACAGCGCTGGTTGACGACGCGCAAGAGATCGCAACACCGATGAATTGCGGGTGGGAGAAGCCCGAGCGCAGTTGTATCGAGCCATTCCGTTTGCTAGCTTGGGGTAGATGTCGGCGCCTGTGCCCGATCAACTCAGCAAGACCATTGAGACCCTTTACCGGTCGGAATCGGGCCGGGTTCTGGCGACGCTGGTGCGCCTCCTCGGAGATCTGGATCTCGCCGAAGAGGCCATGCATGAGGCATTCGCCGCCGCTCTGGAATTCTGGTCTCAGACTGGTATTCCGGACAAGCCACGCCCCTGGCTGATTTCAACGGCACGCTTCAAGGCCATCGACGTGATCCGTCGGCGCGCGCGCTTCGACGGGGCACAGAGAGATCTTGTTGGCCACATGGAATCGCGCGTCAACGACGCTCCGGGCGGAAGTGAAGAGACCGGAGATGAAGAGATCGAGGACGATCGCCTCCGTCTGATCTTCACCTGCTGCCATCCCGCTCTGTCTCCGGAGGGACAGGTTGCGCTCACCCTTCGCGAAATCTGCGGCCTGACCACGGAAGAGATCGCCCGCGCATTTCTCGTGACGCCAGCGACGCTCGCCCAACGCATCGTACGCGCCAAGGCAAAGATTCGAGAGACGCCGATTCCATACGAGGTGCCGACGCTGCAGGAATTGCCGGAGCGGCTGGACGCGGTGCTTCAGGTCGTCTATCTCGTCTTTAACGAGGGCTATTCGGCTGCGGCGGGAGCGGAAGTAACGCGAGCCGAGATCACCGGCGAGGCGATCCGACTTGGACGGTTGCTGGCCGGGCTCCAGCCGGAGCCGGAAGTCAATGGGCTGCTTGCTCTGATGTTGCTGCAGGAATCCCGGCGCGCGGCGAGGACCTCGCCGGCCGGAGAGCTGATTTTGCTGGAGCATCAAGACCGCGCGCTCTGGAACCGCGAACAGATTGCGGAGGGAGTGGGATTGGTGGAGAAAGCCCTGAGCTCGCGTCGCTACGGCCCTTACACACTGCAGGCTGCGATCGCGGCCGTTCATGCGGAGGCGGAATCGACCGCTGCGACCGACTGGCGGCAGATTGTTGCGCTTTACAACCAATTGGTACGAATTCAGCCTTCGCCGGTCGCATATCTAAATCGCGCCGTGGCCATTGCCATGTGCGATGGTCCAGATGCCGGTCTGAAGCATATCGACGCGGTGTTGGAACATGGCGAATTGGCAAATTACTACCTGGCGCATTCAGCCCGCGCAGAGTTGTACCGCAGGCTCGGCAGGACCGCTGAGGCTCGGGCTTCTTATGAGAGGGCGCTGGCGCTGACCCAACAGGAACCGGAGCGGCAATTCCTGCAGGAACGGATTCGGCAGTTGAAATAAAAATTGGAGTGGCTGTCGATTTTCGGTCTCCCCAACGACTATAGGACAAAAGAACGATGAGCTACGATTCCTGAGTGAACAGGAAACGAGTCATCGGAAACAAACCACAGAAAACAAGGAGAAAAAGTCATGCCACAATATCTGGTCGCTAACTACCTGCCGGACGACTTTGACCCGTCCACCGTGACCGAAGCGATGATCGAGGAGATCCACGCGCTCAACCGCGAATTGATTGCTGCCGGCGTGAGGAAGTTCGCCTGCGGAATTTCCCCGGCCGCCAACGCGAAGACGCTGCGGAAGCAGCCCGACGGCAAGGTGCTCGTCACCGACGGACCGTACATCGAGACCAAGGAGCACATGGGCGGTTTCTGGATACTGGAATGCGCAGACCTGGAAGAGGCGCTGGCGTGGGCGCGCAAGGGTGCCATCTCCTGCGATGCGGCGGGCGAGGTGCGCGAGCTTCTTTTCTTCCCGGCTCCGGACAAATAGAGCTGTCGGCCCGCCTGCCACATCGCTCTGTAACGCGCTATTTGCTCGGGGTGGATGGTCGGCCACTTGGAAAAGGACGACGTGCGCGGAACGCAAGCTTGTACCCGATCCGCGATGCCCTGTTGTCGCTCATCGGGGCATGCCGGCCTCGGCGATGGTTGGCGCTGACGGCCCTCCCCGCCCGCAAGAGCCGACGCCGGGCGGGCGGGGTGGTCCGAACGCTACGGTGTAGCCTTCGACGTTTCTAACCCATTGACTCCACTGGTGCGATATCGGCCAAACGGCTACACTGTAGCCATCACCCATGCCGGCTAACAACCATCCGAACCCCGAGCAGACCCGCGTGGAAGAGATGCGCGGGCGGCGCGCGCACTGGAACCGCTGGGGTCCCTTCCTGGCGGAGCGCGCCTGGGCCACCGTACGCGAGGATTACAGCGCCAACGGCGATGCCTGGTACTACTTCCCCTTCGAGCACGCGCACCTGCGCACTTACCGCTGGAACGAAGACGGCCTCGCCGGCATCTGCGACCGCCACCAGCGGATCTGCTTCGCCCTGGCGCTGTGGAATGGCCGCGACCCCATCCTGAAAGAGCGCATCTTCGGACTGACCGGCAAACAAGGCAACCACGGGGAAGACGTCAAGGATTATTACTTCTATCTCGACAACACCCCCACCCACTCCTACATGAAGTGCCTGTATAAGTACCCGCAGGCCGAGTTTCCCTACGCGCGCCTGGTGGAGGAGAACCAGCGGCGCACCCGAAGCGACCCCGAGTTCGAGCTGCTCGATACCGGCATCTTCGCCGAAAACCGCTACTTCGACGTCTTCGTCGAGTACGCCAAAGCGGCCCCCGACCAGGTCCTGGTGCGGATCGAGGCATTCAATCGCGGCCCCGAAGCCGCCACCCTCCATTTGATGCCCACGCTGTGGCTGCGCAACCGCTGGAGCTGGGGGTACACGCAGGACCGTGGCGTGCTGCACTCCATCGGGCCGGGCACGATCGAGGTGGACGAGCCCTACTACGGCCGCCGCTGGCTGCTGGCGGAAGGCGCGCCCGAGCTGCTGTTCACGGAAAACGAAAGCAACAGCATGGCGCTGTGGAACACGCCCAACCGCGAGCCGTTTGTGAAAGACGGCATCGCCCAATACGTCCTCCACGGCAACCGCGAGGCGGTCAATCCGCAGCATTCGGGCACCAAGGCCGCGGCGCATTACATATGGCGGATCGAGCCGGGCCAATCCGCGATCGCCCGGCTGGTGCTGTCCGATTCGCAACCGCCCAATCCCTCCGACGCCCTGTTCGGCCCGGCCTTCGCCGAGACGTTCGCCGGCCGCCTCCGGGAGGCCGACACGTTCTACGCCGCGGTGACTCCACGCGACCTTTCCGAGGATGCCCGCGCCGTCATGCGCCAGGCCTTCGCGGGCATGCTGTGGTCCAAGCAGTATTACCACTACGTGGTGCGCGACTGGCTGCGCGGCGACACCAACTTCCCCTGCCCGCCCGCGGAACGTAAGCACGGCCGCAACCACGAGTGGGTCCACCTTTATAACACCGACGTGATCTCCATGCCGGATAAGTGGGAGTACCCGTGGTATGCCGCCTGGGACCTGGCCTTCCACTGTGTGCCGCTGGCGCTGATCGATTCCGAATACGCCAAGATGCAGCTTGTGCTGATGCTGCGCGAGTGGTATCTGCACCCTAACGGTCAGTTCCCGGCGTATGAGTGGAACCTGGGGGATGTCAACCCGCCGGTGCACGCCTGGGCCGCCTTGCGGGTCTACAAAATCGAGCAGAAGCGGCGCGGCCGGGCCGACCGGGCCTTTCTGGAGCGCGTCTTTCACAAGCTGCTGCTCAATTTCACCTGGTGGGTGAACCGCAAGGACGCGCAAGGCAAGAACATCTTCCAGGGCGGCTTCCTGGGGCTCGACAACATCGGCGTATTCAACCGCAGCGAACCGCTGCCGGGCGGCGAGTTCATCGAACAGGCCGACGGCACCGGCTGGATGGCCATGTACAGCCTCAACCTGATGGCCATCGCCCTGGAGCTGGCGCGCGACGACCCGGCCTACGAAGACGTGGCCAGCAAGTTCTGGGAGCACTTCCTCTACATCGCCAACGCCATCAACCACCTGGGCGACGATGGCGCGGGCATGTGGGACGCCGAGGATGGGTTCTACTACGACGTGCTGCATATGCCCGATGGCCGCCACGTGCCCCTGAAGGTGCGGTCGATCGTGGGGCTGATTCCGCTGTTCGCGGTAGAGACGCTGGAGCCGCGCCTGATGGACCGCCTGTCCGGCTTCAAGGGCCGCATGCAATGGTTCATCGACAACCGCGCCGACCTGACCCACAATGTGGCGTCCATGGTGGTGCCCGGCAAAGGCGAGCGGCGGTTGCTTTCGCTGGTCGACCCGGACCAGCTTCGCCTGATCCTGCGGCGCATGTTGGACGAGGAGGAGTTCCTCTCGCCTTACGGCATCCGCAGCCTGTCGCGCGCGTACCGCGGCCACCCCTATGTCTTCTCCGGCGACGGCGTCGAGCACAGCGTGGGCTACGAGCCCGGCGAATCGCAGACGGGACTCTTCGGCGGCAATTCCAACTGGCGCGGGCCGGTATGGTTTCCGCTGAACTATCTGCTGATCGAATCGCTGCAGCGCTTCCACTACTATCTGGGCGACGAGTATAAGGTGGAGTGCCCGGTAGGTTCGGGTCGCATGCTGACGCTCTGGGAAGTGGCCGCCGAGATCTCGCGCCGTTTATCGCGCATTTTCCTGAAGGACGAAAACGGGAGGAGAGCGGTCTCGAACGGCGCCGGGATATTCCAGACAGACCCGCACTGGCGCGACTTAGTGCTCTTCTACGAGTACTTTCACGGCGACACCGGCGCGGGCCTCGGCGCCAGCCACCAAACCGGCTGGACCGGCCTGGTGGCGAAGTTACTGCAGCAAAGCGGGGAGTAAGCCAGCTAAGAGACGGATCGATGCGCCGTCAACCATCGGACCGGGGGTCCGCGCAAATCGCGGAGCGCGCTCGCTGAATTCGACGCCGTATGCGCCATGTTTGGCCCGGCTTGTACCGCGGGACAGGGGTTGTTCCCGTCGCGAATAGAGCGCGGATGAGAGGAGTGTCAAAAGCGAGGCTCCTCCGGCGCATAAATATAGTGCTTTACCTCGGGAGGTTTGAGGGCATAACTAAGCACCCGCTTCTCAAGCTCGCGATCGGCCAGCGTGAAGCGGTCATGCTGTCGCTGGTGTTCGGCCCAGGAATCGACCAGAAAGCTCTCCAGATAGACCTCCGGAGCTTCCGTATCGAAGAAAACTCCCCAGCGTGTCGCACCGTCGCGGCGGCGAACTCGTTGATATTTGTGAATTTGATGCAGGAACTCCGGTGCTTTCGCCGGATCGATGACATATTTCACAGTGACGAGGACCGGCCCCTCGCCGGGGTCGGGCTCTTCAAGCATAGTTGGCTTAACCCAGTGATTCCAGGTGTTGAGATCCACCGCGGTGTCCGGCAGCCTGAACAAAGGTTGCAATAACAAACACGCGCCGGTTCCGATGCTGGCAAACGCAAGAGTTACATGGACATTCGTATGCAACGCCACAAATCCCCAAAGGGTGCTGCCAACGGCAACGCTTCCCTGAAATACGAAAAGATAGACTGCCAGCACTCGCGCGCGCACCCAATCGGGCGCAAGACTTTGCACCATGATGTTGAAGAGGGACATGAACACAGTCCAGGCGGCGCCTCCGAAGAGCATCAGCACCCAGAGAACCACAGGCGTGCGCAACAGCGCCAGGCCCAAGATCACCGCGGCGAATGTCGCCGTGGCGAGAGAGAATATCGTCTCTGTGGAAAGTTTCGACCGGGTCCGTTGCAGCACAATGGCGCCGAGCACTGCACCCACCCCGAAGAACCCGAGCAAGAAACCGTACGCGACTGGACTATTGCTTAGTTCTTTCGCCGCGGTTGGCAAGAGTGCCCAAAAGGAGCTCGTGAAGAAGATAAGAAACGCCGACCGCAGCAGCAGCGTGCGAATGCCAGGAGAATACCTCACATAACGAATGGCGGCGGATGTCGCGCCCCGGAAAGTCTCCTCTGGCAATTTGCTCTTTCGCACCGGCCTATTCCATTTCGCGATAACGGCAATCACTCCCAAAAAGGACAAAGTATTAAAGGCGAACGCAGCGGCCACGCCTACAGCCGCGATAACGAAGCCGGCGAGGCCGGGTCCCACCGCCCGAGCTAAGTTGAACTCGATTCCATTCAGCGCCAGAGCGGCAGGCAGATCGTCCTTGCTTACCAGCTCGGGGAATATTGCCCTCCATGTGGGCGATTCGACTGCGTCACCCATCGATAGCCCCAGCGTAAGCAAGAGCAAGAGCCAAGGCGTCATCGCTCCGGCAATTGTTGTCACGGTCAGGACAGCCGCAATTCCGAGCATCCATATTTCCGTGCCGAGTATCAGCTTGCGGCGATCGAAGATGTCTCCGATCGAGCCTGCCGGCAGTGCCAGCAGGAAAAAAGGCAAAGCGGAAGCGGTCTGAATCAGGGCAATGTACAGAGGACTAGTGGTTAGCGAGGTCATCAGCCATGCCGCGCCGACACTCTGCATGAAAGCCCCAATATCGGAGATCAAGTTCGCAACAAGCAGGTCTCGGAATGTTGGGTTACCGAGAGGCCGCCACGGACTTGGCGGAGCAGGCGACTCCGATCGAGCGAGTTGAGCCATCGTTCTGTGACTTTACAACTTTACATCATTGTTTCCGCCAAGGGATGAGCGGCCAACGGCAAGGAGGTTCAAAAGTGGCGCGCTTGCGGAGGACGGTCTCCCGCGGCCGCCAGCGGTTGATGCTGTGTGGCCGGAAGCGAAGTGAAGTGCGGAATCGGGCCCGAGTGGCGGCTCCCGCCGAATAGGGCCTCAGCCCATTCGATCGTCCACTCAATCGGTTTCACCAAGAGCTTGGCGTGCCGTAACTCTCGCAGACGAAAAGCGGGTACACGTCTGCCAGGATGGCATAGGCCAGGTTGAGTATCATCCGGAATGGCCGGAATCCGAATATGCCAACGAAATGCGCCGGACCCGCGACAGCCGGGCCGCGGGTTCAAGCGTTAGTGGCGATGATGCTACCGATCCGCGTACCGCCTGGCCGCCCCCAGGTCCCGGCGCAGTTCCTCTGCCGTACGGCGCGGACCATAGCCGGGGGTGTCGCGCTGGATACGCCACCCTTCTTTCAGCGGCCCTGCGTCCACCGTATCGAAGCCGAACTGCTCGAGCAGATGGGACACTATAGTCTTGGCCTCTTGGTCGTCTCCGGCGACGACTAGCGCGCGACGATTCTTCGTGCCAGCCGGCTGTCCGTCGGTAGTGATGGCGGCGGCGTAGATATGGTTGAAAGCCTTGACGACCTTCGACGTTGGCAAGTGCGCCTGTAAGAGTTCGGACGTGGTGGTCGACTCGTTGTCGAGCTCGGGGATGTGGCCGTCACGCGCAGGATAGTAATTCCCGGTGTCGAGCACGATTTTGCCCGCCAGGGGCGCAACCGGAACGGCCCGATAGTTTTTCAGGGGCACCGAAACGACAACCATGTCTCCGGCCTTTGCCGCGTCGACGGCGGTCGCCGCGCGGGCTTTTGGGCCAAGCTCTGCGATGAGCGCGGACAACGTCTCCGGCCCGCGTGAATTGGCGATCACAACGTCGTAGCCGTTTGCCACGGCGAGTCGTGCGATCTGGCTTCCGACATGACCCGCACCAATGATTCCGATCGTCGTGATAGTTTTTGCCATAATATTCTCCAGTGGGCTCGAGCAGGCCGGACCGAGGATGCCCGTCTAAACTGTTTCTCGATCAAGGTCAGTCATATCATACACGCTAGCTGGCTCGCTTGCGGAGCGCGTTGATATCCGGAACCTCCTCACCAAGAGCAGTCGGCATTGCCGGACGCACGAAGCCCAAACGTGAGCACCTGTTGACGGTCGGCCGTCTCGCCCAAAAGGCCGACCTCGGGTTTGCGAGCCACCGCCGGAGCCATGAGCCATGGCGCGCAACGCGCCGCCGTGCGCGCGTGGCCCGAGCGCCAGCGGAAAGGCTGGAAAGAGCGCTTGACGCAGAGACGCGGAGGGAAACGCTGAGAAATAAACGCAGAAACGCAGAGAGGAGGTGGTGCTGAGGGTGTCCAACACATGACGATATGGCGGCACTCAGGGCCCGCGCCTAGCCTTTGGCTGGGTTCGCCGGCTGAAAGCCGCAGACCTGTTTTCACCGCGTAAATTATTGATTCTTAGGTAAGAAAGCCGGTACTCAGCCCGGCTTTTCCGCCGGTGCCTCGCACCGGTGGACCGATGGTCTGCCCAACGGGTGATCTCCGAATGCCAATCTCCAGGCCCACCCTCCGACCGCCAACCAAGCGAGGCGGCTCCACCCTCATCCCCGCCCCTGCTGGACCGCCTTCTTACTGAACACTTTCCACTCTTACGTTTTTAGCTCTTTTGGGTTACTTTTTTTTCGGTGTCGGGCGCCCATCCGGTGATAAGATGACTTAACCGACATTGAATCCTGCGCGGATGACGCTACGCCGCTGACCCGACGGGCGACTTGCCGGAGAAAGGAATGCCAGCGTTTCGCTTAGACGCTGGAACCGGAAGCGAGTGAAAATCCTGCTTTACAACCCCGACAACGGCATCACGCAGAATTTCATGCCTCACCTCTGGATGTTCCTGCTGCAGGCTCTTACGCCCCCCGGCCACGAAGTGGTTCTGATCGACGGAAACACCCAACCGATGAGCGACGCCGAGCTGGTTCGGTTCGTGCTCAGCCAGCGGATCGGGCTGGTCGGGATCGGCGCCATGACCCGCATGATCGCCAAGGCGTACCGGGTGGCGGATGCCATCCGCGCGGCCGGCATTCCCGTGGTCATGGGAGGGCCGCACGTCACGGAAGTTCCCGAAGAAGCTCTCGGGCGGAACGGCGGACCGCGTCACGCGGACGCGCTGGCCCTGGGGGAAGCGGATCAGACCTGGCCGCGCATTGTGGAGGATGCGGCCAGCGGCAAACTCAAGGAGGTTTACGCTCCCGTGGACGCGTTCGGACAGGAGCGCAAGCCGAGCTTGCAGGATTACCCGATCATTCCCTGGGACGCGCTCGACCTGCGGCAGTTCAACCGGATACCGGGCTTCGTGCGTCCTGTGATGCAGCACTTCGGGTTCGCGTGGGAGACCTTTCATATCATTCCCATTGAATCGGGACGCGGCTGTCCTTATGGATGCGAGTTCTGCACGGTCACGGGTTTCTTCGGCGACTCGATCCGTTTCCGGACCAACGCGAGCATCGTCGAGGAGATGCTCAAGATCAAAGCGCGCGCCGACGCCGGCCGCGGCAAGGCCGCCGTATTCTTCGTGGACGATAATTTCGCGATCAACGTCAAGCGGACCAAGTCGCTTTTGCGCGATATCATTGCGGCCGGAGCCCAACTCTCGTGGGTGGCGCAAATCAGCGCCAACCTGTTGCGGGATGAAGAACTGCTGGATTTGATCCCCGCTTCGGGCGGCAAATGGATCTTCATCGGAATGGAGTCTATCGATCCCGCCAATCTCGCCAGCGTCAACAAGAGCTTCAACAAGCCGGCGGATTATGCCAGGGTGCTGGAGGGCCTGGCGCGGCGCCACGTCTATGCGATCACTTCGTTCATCTTTGGGCTGGACAACGATACTCCCGGGGTGGGCGAGCGCACCCTGGCCGAGATTCGCAAGTGGCCGCCGGGGCTGCCGGTCTATGGACAGATCACTCCCTTTCCCGCTACTCCTTTGTATGTCCGGCTGGAAAAGGAAGGGCGGCTGACACGGCCGAAGCACTGGCTCGAATTCGCCCCGTTTCGAATGGCGCACACGCCCTTGAAGATCTCGATCCCCGAGGTGCAGGAGGAGGTTCAGTACGCCTGGGCGAATTCTTACAGCCCTGCCGCCATCGAGGCGGCTCTGGATTCGATCGCGGACGAGCCGGCCGCTTACAAGATCAGCCACCTGATATCCCGCCTGTTCTTCCGCGGAATCTATTTCCCGCAAAAGGGGGCGTGGAACTGGCTCAAGCTGGTGGCCCGGAACCGGCGCGCGATCTATCGCGTGGTCAAGGACTCCATCACCCGGTGGCACGGCGCCCAGGACCCTGCCGGCAGCCTGGACTTCAACGCCGCGCCAGCGCCTGCCCTCATCGAGCCTGCCGAGCAGGGTACCGGAGGGGACTGAGGGGCGCCGGTCAGGCGGCGCCGATCGAGAGACTCCGCCTGGCGTTATGCGGCCAAGCGCATAACTTCCGGATGCGCCGTGAATCAGTACCTATCCACTTTAGGATGGGTTAAACTTAGCTGATTCATCCGCATGCCGCTCTCTCCAGGCACAAAGCTCGGCCCCTACGAGGTCCTGGCGCCTCTTGGCGCGGGCGGTATGGGCGAGGTGTACCGGGCACGAGATGCCCGCCTCGGCCGCGACGTCGCCATCAAGGTCCTGCCCGAGACCAGGGCGTGCGACCCCGGCGCTTTGCGCCGGTTCGCCCAGGAGGCGCGCTCGGCATCGGCTCTCAACCATCCGAACATCATCACCATCTACGAGATCGGCAATCAGCCCGTCGGCGAGGGAACCATCTGCTACATCGCGATGGAGCTGGTGGAGGGGCAAAGCCTGCGGCAGATTCTCTCGAATGGGCCGGTGGCGACCCAAAAACTGCTGGACATCGCGGTCCAGACGGGCGGCGCGCTGGCGGCGGCGCACGCTAAGGGGATCGTCCACCGGGACCTCAAGCCCGAGAATATCCTGGTGAACCGGGAAGACCGGGTGAAGGTGGTCGACTTCGGCCTGGCGACTCCCGCCGTTTCGGAAGAGTGGGGGAGTCAAGCCACCCTGAGTTACGCCCCGGAACTGATGACCCGGCCTGGCACCATCCTGGGCACGGTGGGGTATATGTCGCCGCAGCAGGCGGCCGGGGAGAGAGTCGATTTCCGGTCGGACCAGTTTTCCTTCGGCGTGATCCTCTACGAAATGGCGACCGGCAAGCGAGCTTTCCAACGGAACAGCATGATGGAGACCCTGGCGGCCATCCTGCGCGACGAGCCCGAGTCGATCGGCCAGCTCAATCCGCAGATTCCACCGCCTCTGCAGTGGACCGTGAAGCGGTGCCTGGCGAAGAAGGCGGCAGACCGGTATTCGTCCACCGAGGATCTGGTGCGCGACCTGGCGATCGTGCGAGACCACCTGGGAGAGGCGGCGGTAGAGGCGCCCGCCGCGCCGTCTCCGCGGCATTTGCCGCCCCAGCGGAACACGTTGGTGGGCCGGGAGCGGGAGATCGAAGCCGCCAAGAAGCTCCTGATGCAGGATGACATCCGGCTGATCACCCTGACCGGTCCCGGCGGCACCGGCAAGACCCGGCTGGCCGTGCAGTTGGCCGAAGAGGTGGCGAAGCAATTCGCGGGAGGTGTCTGGTTCGCCGGCCTGGCCTCCATCCTGGACTCCGGGCTGGTGGTTTCGGCCATTGCGCAGGCTCTGGAGGTGCGGGCCAGCGGGAGCCGGCCACTGGTGGAGGACATCAAGGAACACCTGCGGCGATCGCCGGGGGCGCTGCTGCTGCTCGACAACTTTGAGCACGTGCTGGCCGCGGCGCCGGTGGTGGCCGAGTTGTTGGGAGCTTTGCGGGATCTCAAGATTCTGGTGACCAGCCGAGCCGCCCTGCATCTTTACGGAGAGCAGGAATTACAAGTACCTCCGCTGGCGCTGCCCGATCCCCGGAGCCTGTGCCCTGTGGAGGTGCTCTCCGAGTATCCCGCCGTGGCGCTGTTTGTCCAACGGGCGCGGGCGGTGAAGCCCGGCTTCGCATTAGGGGAAGAGAATGCGGCCGCGGTGGTCGAGATTTGTGCGCGCCTGGACGGTTTGCCGCTGGCCATCGAGTTGGCGGCGGCGCGGGTGAAGGTCCTGGCGCCGGCGGCCATTCTGGGCCGCCTGGAGAGCCGTCTGCGCCTGTTGACCGGCGGCGCGCGGGATCTACCCGAACGCCAGCAGACGCTGCGCCGGGCCATGGACTGGAGCCACGAGCTGCTGACCGGCGAGGAGCAGAAGCTGTTCCGGCGGCTGGCAGTCTTCGTCGGCGGGTTCACCCTGGAGGCCGGCGAAGCGGTTGCAAACGCCGGCGCGGATCTCGACCTTGACGTGTTCGAGGGCGTCGCGTCGCTGGTCGACAAAAGCCTGTTGCAGCAGACCGGGGAGACGACCGGGGAAGCGCGCTTTGGGATGCTGGAAACCATTCGGGAGTACGGATTCGAGCGTCTCGCCGCCAGCGGAGAAGAGGCCGCGACACGGCGCGCCCACGCAGCGTACTTCCTGATCATGGCCGAGGACGGGGCGCCACACATGGCCGGCGGCGCCGAGCAGGCCCAATGGCTGGAGCGATTCTTCTCCGAGCACGACAACAACCGGGCGGCCCTCGGGTGGCTCACGCGGGCCGGCAACGCCGAATGGGGTCTGCGACTGGCCTTGGCTCTCTCTCATTTCTGGTTGGAACACGCTCATCCAACCGAGGGACGCGAGTGGATCGCAGCGCTGCTCAAGCTACCAGGAGGCAGCGCGCTCACGAAGCTGCGGGCGTTGACCATCGCCGGAGGCCTCTGTAACCGCCAAGGCGACTTCGCGTCCGCGCTCGATTTCGCGCAGCAATGTCTGGCGATCGCTCGCGAGTTGGGAAACCGGCCGCACGTCGCCGCCAGCCTCAACACTCTGGCCGTTACCCAATTGCTGCTGGGGGACTACAGCGCCGCCAAGGAATCCTGTGCCGAAGCCATTCGCGCTTGGGAGGATCTGGGCGAGCCCGCGTCCGCGGCTCGCATTCTCTGCAACCTCGCCGATGTCTACAAGGCGGAAGGCGATTACGCGCAGGCCCGGTCCCTACACGAGCAGGCTTTTTCACGCTTCCAGGCTGTTGGCGACCGGTCAGGCATGGCGTGGTCGCTGAATCACCAGGGAGACGTCGTACGAGCGCAGGGAGACTTGCCGGAGGCTCGGCGCGTTTACGAACAGGGCCTCGAGATTTTTCGAGCGCAGAACGACGGGCCGGGTGTCGCCAACTCCCTTCTCGACTTGGGCCGCCTAGCCTCCGAGGAGGGTGCTCACGTCCGCGCCCATGCCCTTTTCGCAGAAAGCTTGCGCATCAGCCGGCAGCTCGGGCGAAAATGGGACGTGGCCGGCGTGCTCGAGGAGATGGCGCGTTCAGCCGCGCGGCAGGGAGGCTGGGAACGCGCGCTGCGGCTGGCCGGGGCCGCCACCGCGCTGCGGCAAAGGATCGGGGCCCCGCTGCCGCCCATTGAGAAGGTGAGGCTCGACGCCGATCTCGACCCGGCCCGCCGGGGACTGCCGGGGGCCGGCGCCACTGCCGCCTGGATGCGCGGGTGGGCTATGTCCCCTGATGAAGCCATCGAGTACGCTTTAGAGGGCTCGTAATGGTTAGGCGGCTCCCTCGGCCGCCGACGGATCGAGCAACTGCCGGACCCGGGAAATCCGGTTCGCCGGAAAACCCCCTCTGCGGGCGTGCTCCCGAATGATATTCTCATCCTCGGCCAGGTACACGCAGTACACTTTGTTGTCGGTAAAGTAGCTGTGCAGCCACTGGATTCCGGGACCCAGTTCCTTCAACACTTCCACGGATTTCATAGCCGCGGCCTGTAGCTGCTCCGGGGTCATGCTGCCGGCTCCCGGAATCTCCCGTTCGATGACGAACTTTGGCATTAGGTAATGATACCACCCGCTATGCCGGCTGGATGTTCTGATTCACCCGGAAGAAATTCGCGGATCGTATTTCCTCTTGATGGCGGCGAGGCGGTCATAGTTGTCGCGGTAGGTTGCCTTGATGCGGTCCTCGCCCTCGTCCATCATGAAGTTCACGTAGGCCCCGCCGGCCGAGTAGAGGGGTGCAGGGCGTCCCAGTATTCCTTGCACCAGGCGATGGTCTTGGGGTTATTCGCCGGGTCGGGGTCGACGCCCACGATCACCTCGGCCCAGTTGGTGTCGCGGTAGCTGAAGGCCGTGTCGTTCTGTCCGACGCGATGGGGCGCTCCGCCGATGGGATACAGGTGCAAGGTGGAGTGCATGGTTGGCACGCGGGATCCGTGCTGGACATGCAGCGCGACGGCCTCGTCGTTCAACTCCTTGACAAAATCGGCTCGCCAGTCAGTTATCGGTATCTAGCGGCTGAGATCGGCGCTGCCGGTCAGGCGGCGCCGCCGCTCGCGAGACTCCGCCAGCCCTCAATCTCCGCCACTTCCCGCTCGCCGATCCGAAACTCCAGCGCTCCCAAAACGCCCCGCGCCTGCTCCGCGGAGCGCATTCCGACAATCGCCGCCGTCACGGCCGGATGGCGCAACGTCCAGGCGATGGCCACCTCGCCTGCCGATCGGCCGTGGCGCTCGCCGATCCGGCGCAGGATCTCCGCCAGTTCGAGGTTGCGCGTGAGATTCGGCTCCTGAAAGGCCAGCGCCCGCCGGCGGAAATCGTCTTGCGGAAGCGCCGCCACGCGCTCGCGGGTCATTTTCCCGGTGAGCAGCCCCGACTTCATGGGCGAATAGACGATCACCCCGATGCCATGTTGCAGGCAATAGGGCAGGGTTTCCGTCTCGACCTCCGGCGACACCGCCGAGTAGGGCGGCTGCAGCGAGGTGACCGGCGCAATCGCCCGGCACGGCTCCAGTTGCTGGGGGTTGAAATTGGACACGCCGATCCAACGAACTTTGCCCTCCTCCCTGAGACGCTCCAGCGTGGACCAGCCTTCCTCAATGTCCTCCTCCGGCGTGGGCCAGTGAATCTGGTACAGGTCGATCGCGTCCAGCTTCAGGCGCCGCAGGCTGGCTTCGCATTCGCGCCGCAACGAGCCGGCTTTCAGGCTGGCTGAAATCTCGCCCTTTTCGTTCCATACCCGTTCGCACTTGGTGAACACATAGGGCCGGTTCGAGCGCCCCTCCAGTGCCCGCGCCACCACCTCCTCGGAGTGGCCCAGACCATAAACCGCCGCCGTGTCGATCCAGTTGACGCCGCGATCCAGGGCTTCGCGGATGGCGGCAATCGATTCGGCATCGTCCTGCGGTCCCCAGGCGAAGGCCCATCCGCCGCCGCCCATGGCCCACGCGCCGACGCCTATGGGCGTCAATTCCATGTCGCTGTTACCCAACCGTTTCTTGTGCATAGCCACTTTCCAGACTACCAGCCCTTGGGGGTAGTGGCGCCAGATGGCGCAACCAAAGGATCGGCAGCCACAAGCGGGTTACACGGAGGCAATGCAAGAGATGTACTCGACGACCCGCTGCCACATTCTTGGTGAATCAGGCCGGCGGCATTAGCATGAATGTGGAGCCTTCTTCTTGCCGAACTGCCCGGTAGAACTCGCAGGCCATGCAGTTGGCTACCTTTTGCGCGAAGGTGCCCTGGATTTTTCCGCCGCAGAGCGTTCCCGCAATAGCCCAGCAGATCCGGCCTGCATGGATCCCGCCGTTGAGGCCGCTCGTGTGTGCCTGAGCGGCCGGACAGGCACCCAATTCGACCACTCTCCCGCCTCCAGGCTGGCGGCCGCATTTCTTGACCTCCCAACAGTTCGCTCTTGTCGCCATGGTCTCTCCTCTCCGCACTTATCGGCCGGGAAATCGGATTTTCCAGCGAGTTTCATCTTTGGGAAGCCATTCATCAGGACTTTGGCCCGCGGGGAGCGGACCTCAACCGGCTCGATTTGCGGTCGCTCTAAAGCGGGCCGGTAATGTGTCGCCTTGCCTTTACAAGCCGGCGCCGTCCCGAGCGGGCTTAGATGCGGGTAAGCCCAACGTCGTTTTCCCGAGTCGAACGCTTGCGTGGTAGGATTGCCCGTATGAAAAAACCGAGTTCCGGCGATCGCGATTCGGCTGCCGGTGCGAAAGGCGGGCTCGTTCCGAAGACCGTGGACGAATACCTCGCGGGCGTCCCGGAACCCGCCCGCAACACCTTGCACAAGGTTCGCGCGGCGATTCGGTCCGCTGCGCCGCCGGAGGCCACCGAGGCCATCAGCTATCGCATTCCCACGTTCCGCTACAAAGGAGCGCTACTGAGCTTCGCCGCGTTTACGAACCATTGCAGCCTGTTCCCCATGAGTTACGCCGTCATTGAGGCGTTTCGGAACGATCTGAAGGACTACCAGATATCCAAGGGCACCATCCGCTTTGCCTTAGACAAACCACTGCCGGCCACCCTGGTGAGAAAGATGGTGAAGGCGCGCGTCGCCGAGAAGGACCGCAAGAACCGCGGCGCGCGTTAGCCCGGGAGGCTCTCGCGCAGGTTCAGCATGCGGATCAAACGGCGCAACGAGTTGGGATGAATTTTCAACCTGGCCGCCGCCTGATTGTGATCGCCGCCGCTTTCGCGCCAGGCGGCCAGGATCAGTTCGCGTTTGGTCCGGATGACCGACGTTTGCAAAGCGCCGGGCGCGGCCACCGCGGCGGCTGCGGGGCCGAGAATCGTCTCCGGCAAATCTTCCGGCAGCAGCTCCTCGGATTGTCCCAGCACCACCGCGCGCTCAATGGCATTCTCGAGCTCCCGCACATTACCCGGCCACGCATAGGCCACCAGATGGCGCTCGGCTTCCGGTGAAATTCCGGCCACCGGCCGCCGGCAGCGCGCGCCGGCCCGATCCAGGAAGTAGCGCGCCAACGGCAGAACGTCCTCGGGGCGTTCCCGCAGCGGCGGCACGCGAAGCGCCACCACGTTGAGCCGGTGATAGAGGTCTTCGCGAAAAGCCCCGCTGCGCGCTTCGCCTGCCAGGTCGCGGTTGGTGGCGGCGATCACCCGCACGTCCAGCTTCAACGTTCGAGTGCCCCCCACACGCTCGAACTCCCTCTGTTGCAGGACGCGCAGCAGCTTGGCCTGCAGCGCCGGGGCCAGATCGCCAATCTCATCGAGGAACACCGTTCCGCCCTCGCCCATCTCCAGCTTGCCCTTCTTTAGCGCCAGCGCTCCCGTGAAGGCGCCCTTTTCGTGGCCGAATAATTCGCTTTCGAGCAAGGTATCGGTCAGCGCCGCGCAATTGATCGCGATGAAGGGCTTATCCGCTCGCGGGCTGAGCCGGTGCAGCGCGCGCGCCACCAGCTCCTTGCCCGTGCCGCTCTCGCCCAGGACCAGCACCGAAGTGTCCCGCGGCGCAACCCGCGCCACCAGTTGCAACAGCTTGCGGGTAGCCGGGCTTTCACCGACGATGCCGATGTCGAGGGTCTCGATGCGGTCGCGCAAGAACGTGTTCTCGGTGCGCAGCCGCTCGATATCGCGTACGTTATCCAGAGCCGCCCCGGCCAGCGTGGCCACCGCGCTCAAGACTTCCCGATGGCTTGCCAGACGATCGGCTTCCTCGGGTGCGAACCAGACCGCCAGCAACCCGCCGATCTCGCCGCGCACGTAGATCGGGAGCGCCACACAATCCTCGGGAACCTCTTCGCCGCCGGCGCCCAGCACAACCGCGCCGCCGGAACACGGCACCAGGTCGCCTATGAGCCGCACGATTTGCTCCTCCCAGACGATCCGTTGCGTCTCGTCCCGCGTCCGTGCCAGCGCCCGAAAGAGAAAGAGCAGCGCGCACGCCTGCAGCAGGGTGGTTTCGGACGTCGTGGTGGGATCGGACGGCATGGCCGTGTGTCAGTTTAGCAGTTAACGAGCCCGGCGAGCCGATCGGTTCACGGGGATGAACCGCGCCGTTCATCTTCGCCCGGCGGGCGATGCCGAATCGCTGTTTTTACAATAACTTACGGTTTGGCGCGAGGCTTGCTTCAATACCGTCCGTAAGCCGGGACCCAGAAAGGGCCGCCCGCAGGAGGATAAGACGATGAAGACCCTGACGATGCGTTCGACGATCGCGGTGACTGCCCTGGTGGTCGCTGCCGGCAGTGCTTCGGCACAGACGTACAAAGCGGACATCCCGATGTCTTTCCTGGCGGGAAATACGCCGATGGCGGCGGGTTCCTACGACTTTCAGGTGGTTACCCGCAGCGGCCACGCGAACATCTTGGTCTACAAGGCCGATGGCAGCGCCACAGCCATGTTATTGCCGTTCCAGGGCTCCGATGCACCTAAGGCGTGGCAAAAGGAACGCAACCCCAAGATCAGCTTCAACTGCCTTGGCCGCACGTGTACGCTGGGCCTGTTGTGGAATGGGCGGGATGTCTTCGTGTACGAATTCCCGGCGCGGAAGCTGCCGCCGGCAGAGGCGGAGCGGCTGGCTGTCGTAACGGTTGGGCTGACCAGGGCCGATTGAACGTCTGGATGCTCTCCAAAGTGGCTGATCCCGGCCCCAATGCGGCGCCGCTCGCACGGCGCCGCAAATGCTCGGGGTTGGCAGACGAAAGCGTCTGCCCCACTTTTATCCGCTATCCTGGATAGTTGGAGCCAAGCATTTGAATCGAATCGTCCTTGCCTTCCGCTGTTTCTTCAACCTGCTCTTCCACGGGGCGTTGTCCAGGGAGACAATCGCCGCCCTGCACCTGCGGCCACGTGATACCCCGCGCGACGCCGCGGCAGGCAAGCCCGCCGCAGGGCCTCCCGCGCAACCGGCTCCGCCCGCCGCCCGCGCCTCCGATGGGGCCCTCCAGATCCTGGCCATCCTGCAGCGCGATTCCCGCCTGCTGGACTTCCTGATGGAAGATATCGCCGGCTACTCCGACGACCAGATCGGCGCGGCCGTCCGCGACATTCACGACCAGTGCCGCGATTCGATCACCCGCTATGTCACCCTGGAGCCGGTGATCGACGGGGTCGAAGGCACCTTCACCAAAGCGCCGTCCACCGATCCAGGGGTGGTCAAGTTCGTCGGCAACGTCCCCGCCAAGCCGCCATCGGGCGGTCTTCTGCGCCACAAAGGGTGGCGCGCCGCCAAGATCGAGCTTCCGGCCGCGAGTGCCCGCCAGGACGCCAGCATTATCGCTCCGGCGGAAATTGAAATCGAGTAGAAAACGTTGCCACCAAAATACGTCATCGGAATCGATCTAGGGACCACCAACTGCGCGCTGGCCTACGCGGAGGTCAAGCCGGATGCCGATCCCTTCGCCCCCGCCAACGTGCAGTTGGCGGCCATTCCGCAGCTCGTCAATCCCGGCGAAGCGCGCGGCGAGGATCTGCTGCCGTCGTTCCTCTATCTGCCCGGCGCCAGCGATTTTCCGGCCGGCTCGCTGGCGCTGCCGTGGGACGCGGCGCGCGATTACGTGGTCGGCCGCCTGGCCCAGAAACGCGGTGTCGAGAACGCCGGGCGCCTGGTCTCCTCGGCCAAGTCCTGGCTGTCCCACTCTGGCGTAGACCGAACCTCCGCCCTGCTGCCCTTCCGAGCGCCCGAGGGCGTCGAGAAGGTCTCGCCGGTGGAAGCCAGCCGGCGCTATCTGGAACACCTCCGCCAGGCGTGGGACTCCACCATGCCGGATGCCCCATTCGCCGGGCAGCAGGTGCTGGTCACCGTGCCGGCGTCTTTCGACGCGGTGGCCCGCGAACTCACGCTGGAAGCCGCCAAGCAGGCCGGCTACCAGAACATCACCCTGCTCGAAGAGCCGCAAGCGGCCTTCTACGCCTGGATCGAGCGGCATCCCGATTGGCGCGAGCGCGTGCGGGTTGGGGATCTCATCCTGGTGGTGGATATCGGCGGCGGCACCACCGATTTCACGCTCATCGCGGTGACCGAATCGGCCGGCGAGCTTTCCCTGAACCGCGTGGCGGTGGGCGAGCACATCCTGCTGGGCGGCGATAACATCGATCTGGCGCTGGCGGGCGTGGTGGGACGGCGCCTGGCCGAAAAGGGCACGCGCCTGGACAGCCGCCAGCATCAGGCGCTGTGGGCCAACTGCCGCGTGGCCAAGGAGAAGCTGCTGGACCCCGCGTCGACCGACAAGGATCAGCCTGTCACGATTCTCGGCCGCGGCTCGGGCCTGGTCGGCGGGACGATCAAAGCCAAGCTGCTGCGCGGCGATATCGAGCAGGTGTTGGGCGAGGGGTTCCTGCCGCCAGTGGGAAGCAGCGATCTGCCCGCCGCGCAGCGCCGCATGGGGTTGCAGGAACTGGGACTGCCGTACGCCGCCGACGCGGCCATCACCCGCCACATGGCGCGCTTCCTGCGGCAGCAGGCGGCCAGCGGGGAGCACGGATCGGTGCGCCGCGGCCCCAGCGGGCTGGCCTGTCCCACGCACGTGCTGTTGAACGGCGGGGTGCTGAACGCCGCGCTGGTGCGCGAACGGATCCTGGCCACGCTGGATTCGTGGCTGGGCGAAGAAGGCCTGCCGCCGGTCCAGCCGCTCTCGGGCGAGGACCTGATGCACGCGGTTTCGCGCGGCGCCGCATACTATGGCCTGACGCGCCACGGCCGCGGCGTGCGCATCCGCGGCGGCGTGCCACGGACGTACTATGTCGGCGTGGAGAGCTCAATGCCCTCGATCCCCGGCTTCCCCGCGCCGCTGAAGGCGTTGACGGTGGTGCCGTTCGGCATGGAGGAAGGCACGGAGGTGCGCATCCCCGGCCGCGAATTCGGCCTGATCGTGGGGCAGCCGGCCGAGTTCCGTTTCTTCACCTCGGCTGCCCGCAAGAACGACCAGCCCGGCGACCTGATCGAAGATATCGGCGATGAGCTGGCGGAGCTGTCGCCCATGGAGGTGAGCTTCGGGAGCGTGGAGACGTCGGCTGAAGTGGTGCCGGTATCGTTTGAAACGGTGGTCACCGAGACGGGTGTGTTGCAGCTCTGGTGCGTGGCCCGCGACGGCAGGCGCTGGAAGCTGGAGTTCAATGTGCGGGAGCGGGTAGAGGGGTAAGTCAGCCTGTCAGCTTCGACACGCGGCCTGAATTTGCTGGAGCAGCCGTTACCCGCCGGTGGACGGGTTTCCACCGGCCTTACCGCGCGATTTTTTGCAACTTCTCAATGAAGCTACTCTTCCGCAAGCGGAACCTGCCTGCATTGCGATTTGAGGCAGCTCGCTTTCTCTCGGAACAAATCGCAGCCCCCAAAGGGAATCCTGGCTCCCGGCGACGGATACAAATACAAGCACCGCCAGGCAAAAAGCACAACGGGCCTTCGCTGCCGAGTTTCTTTGCCCGATCGGCGCACTCCGGCAATTCTTGAATGGGGACTTCTCTCCGGAGGCAATTGAAGAGGCCGGAGAATACTTCGGCGTATCCGACCTCGCCGTGAAGAGCGTTCTTGCCAACCACCGCGAAATCCCCTTTGATTGGGTGGCCGTTTGAGTTAAGCCCGATCCCGCGCGGGTCTCACCCCCGCGCTGCCGCCACAATGCGGAACCCGGCGGAATAATAGCCGCCTTCGGGCCGGCGGGTTGTTGCGCCGGCCTTGCGGTCGCCGAGGGTGGGCGCGAAGGGGCGATTCAGGCCTGACCAGCGACTGCTGAAACTGATACTCTCAACAAAAGAGCTGTTACCGCTTTCAGGAGGTTTGCTCATGTCCGACAAGAAGACCATTGCCGTAGTCGGCGCTACCGGCGCGCAGGGCGGGGGATTGATACGCGCCATTCTGCGCGACATCGGGGGCTCCTACCGGGCGCGCGCCATCACGCGCGATCCCAATTCCGAGAAGGCTCAACAAATTGCCAGCCTCGGGGGCGAGGTGGTGACGGCCGATGTGGATGACGAAAACAGCCTCGAGCGGGCCTTCGAAGGCGCCCATGGCGTCTACTGCGTGACGTTCTTCTGGGAGCACTTCTCGCCGGAGAAGGAGCGGGCGGAGGCAGCCGCCATGGCTCGCGCGGCGAAAGCCGCCGGTGTGCGCCACGTAATCTGGTCGACGCTGGAGGACACGCGCAAGTGGGTGCCCTTGAGCGATAACCGCATGCCCACACTCAACGGCCAATACAAGGTGCCACACTTCGACGGGAAGGGTGAATCTGACCGGGTACTTCATGGAATCGGGCGTACCGGCCACGTTGCTGCTGACCTCATTCTACTGGGACAACTTCATTTACTTTGGGATGGGCCCGCGCAAAGGCCCCGACGGCCATCTGGCCATTACGTTTCCCATGGGCGAGAAGAAGCTCGCCGGCATCGCCGCTGAGGATATCGGAGCGTGTGCCTACGGCATCTTCCGACACGGCAGCGAGTACGCCGGCAAGACGGTCGGGATCGCCGGCGAACACCTGACCGGGACGCAAATGGCCGCGGCTTTCAGCAAGGCTCTGGGCCAGGAGGTCCGCTACAACGATGTTCCGCCGGAAGTCTACCGTGGATTCGGTTTTCCCGGCGCGGACGATCTAGGCAACATGTTTCAGTTCAAGCGCGACTTCAATGACTACCACTGCGGCGCGCGCAGCCTCGCGGTCTCGCGTGCCCTGAACCCGGAGATGCAGACATTCGACATGTGGCTGGCGCGGAACAAGAGCCGGATCCCGCTTGCGTGAGGTGGCACACGGTCCCCGGGTTGGCCATCGACGCTCGGATGCCAGCCGCTCTCCCGCGAGAAGCGGGAAGGGTCTATTAATAGCGGAGGCTAGCCGGCGGCCGGGGAAACCTCAGCCTTGATTTCAAGGGAGGCGATCGCCGTAGACATGCGGCAGCCGCGGTTCGTCCCGACGTGCGGGCTGTGCACCTGTCAGACCAGCATTTCCAGGAATCCGTTCGCGTCGAAAACTTTGGTCCGCCGACGTATCCTGAATGTCTATGGCGATGTTTCAAGAAACCTTCCACGTCTCGACCAAGGGTCACACAGAGGTGATCGATCTCACTCCGCAGGTGGCGCGCATTGTCGCCGAGAGCGGCGTTCGCGAGGGCATCGTGAACGTCTCCGGCCGCGGGTCCACGCTGGCAGTGACCACCATCGAGTTCGAGCCAGGGG
Source organism: Bryobacteraceae bacterium (assembly GCA_052144935.1). Classification (GTDB taxonomy): domain Bacteria; phylum Acidobacteriota; class Terriglobia; order Bryobacterales; family Bryobacteraceae; genus JOPF133. The sequence continues at coordinate 9,730 of JBKQPR010000363.1, read as the reverse complement.
CCGTCGCGGACCTGCAGCGGGCACTCGAACAGATCGCCCCCAGCAACATCGGCTATGCCCACAACGCACGCTGGGGCGACCGCAACGGCTACGCTCATCTGCGCAGCGCACTCATCGGTACGGCCAAGAGTTTCCCGGTTTCGAACGGCGCCGTGTATCTCGGCACCTGGCAGCAAATCGTGATGTGCGACTTCGACGACCGCCCGCGCGAGCGGGAGATCACGGTCACCGTGGTGAGCTGATCGCGTACGCTTATAGTAAGAAGCGTCTGTAGCCAGTTAAGCGGCGTCGCAACATTAACTACTCACCGTTGGTCGGTTACCTATCAGAACCGATCTTCATCGCAGCGCTGATCCTTAAGCCTGATGTGCGCTTGAAGCCACTGTGAACCGCCATTTTAGATGTCCCCGTTGAGTGGTGGCCAACCGCGCCTCGATTTGTTATAGTACCGATCAGGAGGTATCGCGTTAGTCCGTACTCTAACATTATGAGACCCCTCTCCTACCGCCCCGAAGATCTGCGCGCCCTTCTGCTGCGCAACCAGATCGCCACCCTCGATGAAATGAAACGATCCCTCGGCACTCCCGTCGATCTCACTGTCTTCCGCAAGCTCAAACCGATGGGCTACCTCACCAGCTATTCCCATCGTGGCCGATACTATACTCTCCGCGAAATCGCCCGCTTTGACGACCACGGGTTGTGGTCCCAGGCTGACGTCTGGTTCTCGCGTTTCGGCACGCTGCTGGCCACTGCCGAAGTGTTCGTCAATCGTTCCCCGCGCGGATATTTCGCCGAGGAACTGGCGCGCGCCTTGCACGTCGAAGTGCACGACGCACTGCATCAGTTGATTCAGCAGCGCCGCGTGACTCGTGAGATGGTTTCGGGTCTGTACCTCTACACGGCCACGGACCGCGCCATCCAGCGAGGACAGCTACTGACGCGCCGCACCGTCGAAGCCGTCCCCACCGTGGCCGATGCGTCTGTGCTGGAGGTCTCGGAGGAGGAATTGAAAGCCTCGATCCTGTTGTTCTACAGCTTGTTGGACGAGCAGCAGCGCCGTTTGTATGCCGGACTGGAGTCGCTGAAACTGGGCCGTGGCGGCGATCGTCAACTGGCCGACTTCCTCGAACTGGATCCCCACACCGTGGCCCGCGGACGACAACAGTTGGTAGCTCAGGACGTGGAAGTGGACCGCGCCCGCAGGTCTGGCGGTGGGCGCAAGCCGGTGGAAAAAAAACGCCCGAAATAATCGAGGCTATCGAGATTCTGCTGGAGCACGACACGGCCGGAGACCCCATCACGGGGCTGAAGTGGACCCGCAAGACGACCGGGAAGATCGCCGCGGTTCTTCAGGAGATCGACATTCCGGTCTCGGCCAATACGGTCGCTCGTCTCTTGTACCAAATGGAGTTCTCTCTGCGCGTCAACCGCAAGCAGATCGCTACCAACTCCAGTCCCTATCGCGATCAGCAATTCCAGCATATCTGCTCGCTGCGTACTCGGTTCCAACGACAAGGCCTTCCGATCATCAGCGTCGATAGCAAGAAACGGGAAATGATTGGCAACTTCAAGAATGCCGGAGCCAAATGGGATCGCTCGCCCGTTCTGGTCAACGATCACGACTTCCTCTCCGATGCCAGCGGCGTGGGCATCTCCTACGGCATTTACGACCCACCGCACAATCGGGGCGCCGTCTGCGTCGGCGTCTCTCACGATACGCCGGCCTTCGCCGCCCATTCCATCGCCACCTGGTGGAAACGGGAAGGATTGCGCCGCTACGGTCGTTCTCCTAAGATTCTGGTCTTGGCGGACTCAGGCGGCAGCAACAGTTGCACCGCCTGGGCCTGGAAGACCGAAGTCCAGGCTCACGTGTGCAACGCATTCGGCATCACTGTTACGATCGCTCATTACCCCACTGGCGCCTCCAAATGGAATCCCATCGAGCATCGCCTGTTCTCTGAGATCTCCAAGAACTGGGCGGCTGAGCCACTGGACAGCTACGACAAAATGCTCAACTTCATTCGCAATACCAGTGCCCAAACCGGCTTGGTTGTGACTGCCTATCTGGACCGACGAGAGTATCCGACCGGTCTCAAACCAGACCGGGGTATGATCTCCTCGCTCCGCCTCAAGCACAGCACCACACTACCCAAATGGAACTACACCATTGCACCAAATCTGTGAAGTTAATTTTGAGTGGTCCCTAACGGTTGCCAGGCTGGCTGCGGGAGCGGAAGGCTCAGGAGCGCATTCCAGCTCGAGGATGAAGGCTACCCCTCCGGCGCTGGGATCCGCTGCGCCATGAGCCAAGGGTGTGTTCCTGGCAGGTCATGGAATCTCGTTGAGCGGGTAGCGCACGAAGCGGACCTTCTGGCGGCGCCAGGTGTAGGTGATGAGCAGATCGCCGGAGCGCGACTGGATCAAAGCCGGGTACGAGTATTCGCCGGGTGTGTTCTCCAGTTCATGAAACATCTTCCACATTTGACCATCGGCGCTCACCGCAAGATTCAGGGGCGTACGCCCGCTCGTCGTGTTGTTGTAAACCATAACCAGACGGCCATCCTTGAGGCGCACCACGTCGATACCCGAATTGGGATTGGGCAGGCCGGTCGTCTTAACCTCGCTCCAGGTAATTCCGTCGTCGAGAGAGTCGGACTGGCAGATGCGCCCGATTTGCGTGGTGGAGCGCGCATACAGGCGGATGTGGCGATTTCCCAAGTCGATCAGCGAAGGCTGAATGATGCCGTACGACTGCCCGGGCCTGGGTGGAGCGGCGGCCAGCGCCGCGGGTGCGGCGATGGGACCATGACGCGTCCAGGTGCGGCCGTTATCGGTGCTGCGCTCGATCCAGCAGGCCCAGGCGCCGTAACTCTCCACGGAGGTTCCGCTCAGGATCGTTCCGTTCGCCAGGACCAGCGGTTTGGCGCGGATTGGTCCGTAGAGACCCGCGGGCAGGTGTTCGATGGCGGACCACGTCGCGCCCTCATCGCGGCTTGACTTGCGTGCCGCCGACCAACTGTCGGGGTGCGGCCCGAACTTGTAATAGAGCCATAGAATGCCGTCGGCCGAGTGAAAAAGCACCGGGTTGTAAGTGGCGATATTGGGTTCGCGGGCGGCTTCCACCGGCTGCGCCCAGCCGATAGAGGTGCGGCGCGCCATCCAGATAGCGACATCCTGCGCCCCTTCGGCCGTGCCGCCGAACCAGGCCGCAAGCAAATCGCCGTTCGCCAGCTCAACCACCGTCGAGGCATGGCAGGAGGGTGTGGGGCTCGGGTCGGCGACAAATTCGATGGTCTGGGCCAAAGCTACGGCGCCGCAAGCGAACAACAAGGTCAGAGGCTTCATTGGTTTACAACTTCAAGCGTACTAGGTCTGCGACCCCTTGAAGGGACCGGGCGGATCAATTCGGCCATTACCCGATCGGTCACAACGCCCTTCGACGCAACAATCGCGGACGCGCCCAACCGCCACATCGCCCTCACCGCGTTGCAGGGCATGGGCGGCATGTTCCGAGCGATTCGGTGCGTCATAATTCCCTCGATCACCTCTTCAGATCCGACCCGGTTACACCAGCCACGCGGTTCGGAGCTTTCGGCACTCTTTGCTCAGGGGAACCAGAACGAATCGCCGCGGTTGGGATGCGGACAAGACCGCCGCGAGGACGGCGCCCTTCTTTGTGGCCCACAGCCCCTGTGGCCGGGCTTGAATCGCGGCAGCCTCCGCCGGCTCCTCAAAGTACACCGGCTCTTGGAAGCGGGAGAGGAAGAACTCCCCGCTTCCCAAATGAACTACGCGAGCGCGTTCTTGCAGAACTGCACGCACTTGGACGTCTCGACCACGGCGTCGGAGCCCTCCGGAATCTGGTATTCCAACTCGATGCTGGCTGGGAACTTGTACTTCTCCTTGCGCATCACCATGAGGATCTCCTTGATGGGCGTCTCGCCCTGACCCCAAACGAGGTTGGCGCCGCCATCAGATCCCTTCTTGCGATCCTTCAGGTGTATGCTCGCGATCCGGCTGTGGTGCTTCTGGATCAGCGGAATGGGGCTCTCGCTGGTGCCGGCCACGTAATGGCCGCAATCCAGGTTGATGGCGTTGCCTTTGGACTGCGCCAGCACCGCATCCCATGCCGTCATGGTGGCCTGCGTATGCGCGTGATAGGCGACCAGCATGTTCTTCTTAGCCGCGAAGTCGCCGATGCGCTGGGTGAAGGCGGCGTCATTCGAAAGCTCCAGGGTCACGTGATTGGCGCCCAGCGTGTCCGCCACGTGGAAGATGTACTCGTATTCCTCGTCGGACATGGCCGGAGTCGGCTCCAGCTTGAACGCGTAGATGTTCACGCCGGCATCGTTGTACATTTTGCGCATGGCCTTGTACTTGTCCATGGAGACGGACAAGCGCCACTTCTTCAATTCCTCGGCTCTGGCCTGCTGCGCGGCCTGCTGCTCGGGAGTCAACGGCGCACGGCCGCCACCTGGACCGCGTCCCTGACCACCCGCGCCGCCAGGCCGCCCGGGACCGCCCGGACCGCCGGGGCCTCTGCCTTGTCCGCCGCCTCCAGCTCCGCGGCCGGCAGACGCGGGCGAGCCGGCGTAGATTTCCGCGGCCGGGCCCATCAGCTCGATCCCGCTGATGCCCGAATCCACAATGTAAGTCAGCAGCTTCTCGGCGTCATTGGCGCCAGGCATGGACCGGTAGCTGTAGGTGATGGCGCCGACCTGCACACCGTCGAAATTCGAATTGGGCTTGGCCAGCAGCAGTCTCGATGCCGGGATGGCGGCCAGAGCCAGTTTCCCTAAGTCACGTCTGGTAAGATCCACGGGGTCTCCTCCCTTGAATAGTCCGATTCGGAGCGGCCAATCCCGGGGCATCCACGCCGCCGGGTCAATCCGCACGTCATTCTACTACGGATGGCTGCCCGGTGAAAGGGGTCTCATTGTGCGGTCCTGTTACGCACCGCCGCGGCAGCAGGGGCGATTTTTGGCGGATACGCGTGGTCCAGCACGGACCACATGAAGTCGGCGGACATCCGGGCCTGGTTGTGGCAACTCATGCACCCCAACTGCGGACGCCCCTGGTCAAAGGTCTCCATGGAGACGTTGGCGAACGCGGAAAACGCGCCCGCGCCAGGGAAGGTGTTGGTGATGTCGCCGTTCTGCGTGGCGGGCACCGGCAGCGCCTGATTGCCTTCGATGCGCGGCCACTGCGTCACCACGATGCCGTAATACTGCCAGACCGTATCCTTCAATAGCTCTTGATACCGATAGTTGGTGAGTTCGGTCTTGGGATGCACCCGGGCGAAGAACGGCCTCTCCACGTTGAAGGGCGTCACCGGTTCGGGCGCCAGCGGCACCAGCGAGAGCGGGTTCTCGGCGGGCATGGGAGCCTTACCGCCATCGTGGAAGGTGAACTTCACCGGGTCGCCGAAACGCGAAGGCGGCGCATTATCGATCTGCTCGAAGGAAGACCAGATCCACTGCGGGCGGCTGGGCGTCTTCTGCACGATGTGGAGGCCCACCAGCCCCACAGTGACGCGCGAACAGGCGCCCGTGCCGGGGTCGCGCACCGTGGCGATGCGGGTGTAATAGCGCTTGACCTGCGCGGCGGGAAAACCCGCCATATCCAGCCAGGCGGCCTTGAGGACGACGGATCCGATGGGGAACTCCATGACCGGCGTAGCCGGCCGCGGACTCGGCACCTGGGGCAGGTTGCTTCGGAGGTAATACCGGTTGCGCACAATGAACTCGAACGCCGCCCGGTTGTACAGCGTCTGGTAGCGGACGTATCTGCCGTTCTGCGCCGCCAGCGGTCCGGCAAGTTCGCCGGCTCCCGCCTGTCCGATATCGTCGATTCCCGAAAACGACGCGAGCACCAGGTCGCCGAACCGCGACTGTAATTTGCAGGCGTTGTTGGCGGCGGTGTCGTAGGCGTCGAAGCCGGCGACCGGGGCCGAACCATCCTCGTGGAAGACCTCCCACAGCGATTTCATAGTTTCAAAAACGCGTGGTCCGGCAGCGGCTACCGTCTTACTGGTGTCGGCCGCGCCACGACGGGCAGGAGCCGCCGGCCACACCATCGCCACAAACGCGCGCCAGGCGAAGTCGTCGAAGTAGTTGACGGGAACATCGGTGAAGCCGTCGGGAATGCACACGTCGGCAGGCATCACGGAGGAGGAGATCGACTGTACGGGGCGGTCGGGGCACGCGTTGTTGGCAGCCGCAGCCGTGACCATACAGGCCACCGGCAACACGGCGATCCGGCAAAACCAGCGATAGCGAGACCAGCGGGACCACGTAGGCAACCTGACGGGCACTGAAAACGATTATAATCGACGCATATCCGGAGGCTGGTACCGATCCGGGGAGCGGGAGCGTCGTATGGTTTCCAGACGTGATTTCGGCAAGATGGCGTTGGCCGGTATTCCTCTATCGGCCGCATGGAGCGCTTCCGGCGATTCGGCTGTACACGGCGTGCGGGTCGGCGCCGCCACCTACAGCTTCCGCGACCTCCTGCGCACTCCCGGGCAAGACAATGTGGACGGCGTGATCCAGGCCCTGCAATTTGCCGGCGCACGGGAGATCGAACTCTCCTCCGCGAACACCGAGCCTGCCGCACCCAACAGCGGCCCAGCGGTTCCTCCACCGCCCTCGGTCTATCCTCCGCCGATTACCGCGCCCAAGCCCGAAGAGGTGGCCGCCGCGAAATTAGCCGTCCGCAACGACCTGCGCCGGTGGCGGCTCGCCACGCCCGCCAGGAACCACGAGGCGATCGGCGCGAAGTTTCAGGCCGCCGGAATCGCCCTGTTCGCTTACCGGGTGGATTACGACGAGCAGTTCACCGAGGAAGAGATCGAGGTGACGTTCCAGCAGGCCAAGGCGCTCGGCGTGCGCACGCTGGCCTCGCTAACCACTCTGAGCGGCGCCCGCCGCCTGGCGCCCTTCGCCGAGAAGCATGCCCTGACGGTGGCGCTGCACAACACCGCCAACGTGAAGGATCCCAATGCCATCGCCACGCCGCAGAGCTTCCGGACCGCGCTGGCGCTCGCAAAGAACTTCCGGCTGAATCTGGACATCGGCCACTTCACCGCGGCCAACTACGAGGCGGTGGCCTTCATTCAGGAGAACCACGCCGGCATCTCGCACATCCAGATCAAAGACCGCACCCGCAACGGAGGCACCAACGAGCGGTTCGGCGAGGGTGACACTCCCATCAAGGAGGTCCTGACTCTCATCAAGGAAAAGAAGCTCCCCATCCCGGTTTTCGTGGAATACGAATACCTCGGCCTCGGGACGCCCCAGGAAGAAGTCAGAAAGTGCATGGCCTATGTGAGGGCCGCACTGGCCTAAAGCCAAGGCCTAGAGCCTGGTCGGCTTCTTCGGCCTGACGCCTCCCAGGCATGGTTGCAAAGGCGGCGTCCGGCGGATGTCACTTTCAGAATTACTTGGCGGTAAAACCGTCGACATTATTTGGCGTGCTCTTCGAGTACGGACCCACTTGCCCGTAAACACTTGGGGACAAGGGAGGATCTATTTGCACCCAAGAACGCTGGGATCGAGGCATCCTGGGCCAAAGTCCGGGACGGCGACGACACGTCCAAGGGAGTCGGATTGTCAGCCCGCGGCGCGGCGTCACCGGCGCGGGAGTATTCTGTTTATGGCATACTGTGGGGGTGGCGTGGGAAGTCGAGTTCACCGATGAATTTCGAGATTGGTGGAATGCCCTTTCCGGGGAACAGCAGGATGATGTGGCGCACTCCGTTCGGCATCTCATGGAATTCGGCCCTGCCCTCGGTTTCCCGCATAGCTCCAGAATTGGCAGTTCCCGCTATCCGCAGATGCGCGAGTTGCGGACCCAGAGTGCTGGGAGGCCGCTGCGGACACTCTACGCATTCAACCCGCTCCGCTCGGCAATCCTCTTGATTGGGGGAGAGAAGACCGGCGACGACCGTTGGTATGAGACGTTTGTGCCGATCGCGGACCGGCTCTTTGAACGACACCTACTTGAACTCAAGAAGGAGAGAAGCATCTAATGCCCACTCGTAATTTTCGCGAATTGCTGGAAGCCATGCCGGCCGATCGGCAGCAGAGGATTGAGAAACGGTTCCAGAGGAGTCTGGCCGCTATGCCCCTCGATCAACTGCGAAAGGCGCAGGAGATGACGCAGTTGCAACTCGCCGGAATCCTTGGCGTCAACCAGGGAGAGGTCTCGAAGATTGAGCATTGGTCCGACATCTGCGTCAGCACCCTGGCCGAATACATTGAAGCTATGGGAGGCCGGCTCGAGATCCGCGCGGTGTTCAAGGATCGGGAAGTGCGGATCACGCAGTTCGAGAAGTTGGCAAGCTAGACGCAATACGGTTCACTCAACGCACTGAGCGGGGCGGACGGCCATTGTCGCCGACCCACCGAGACCGAAAAACGGATTCGCGTGAAGGGCAGGCAAGTTTCCGGAAAGCCCGTTTCACGGCCCGAATGGCGAGCTGCCAAGGGTACCATGGTCGACCGGACCCAATCGGTAAGGAGAAGACGCGCACCTCGACCGACATCAGGTCCTTTAGTTCGCGGTGGGCGTCTTCTCCATATGATCGATGACCATTACATCCACCGGCACCTTTTTCGGCTCCAGTTTGAGGCCGAGCTGTGATTGCAGGGCGCTGAAGACATTTGGAAGCGTCTCGGCGTCGGGCGTGCCATCCCGCGAAAAGGTCAGCTCGTAATCGTATCTCGCCGATAATCCCGTGGCGTCTGAGACGATGACACGAGGCCCTGTCGGGCCCCCCGCATCCTGCCGCAATTGAGACGCGAGGGAGTCGGCGAGGTCGTGCATCGTCTGCTGTTGGCCGAACACACGGCGGCGGCCCTGGTTGGTAAAGAAGATGCGTAAGCCGGGACGTCCGGGAGGTAACGGGGGTTGGGTCGGAAAGCCGTCTGGCCCAAGAGGAGACCTCTGTATTTCAGCGCTGCCGTCCGGTTCCTGCGGAGCGGCGTCTTCGACCGATTCATTCATCTTCGGACCGCTCTTGGCCACCGCGAGGACGTAGCCCGCCACCTCCTTTTTCTCCAAATGAAATTTCAAGCCGAACCTGTCTACAATCAGATTCCGGAGCATTTCCCGTAATTGCTCCTTGGTGGTCTCGGGCGGCATAGTGGCGTCAACCTGGACGACTTTGGTATCCAGCCAACCGGGGCCCACGATCTCGAAATACGGACCGTAGGCACGTCCCAAGAGGTCCTTCAGGCTGACGAGAGGGTAGTGAATCCGCGCGGGATCTTGCGTGCCGGGGCCTCCGGTCTCGCGAGGGACGGCTACGCCTCTACGAGCGACCATCATGTCGCCATTGATCGTCACACCATCAGGCACGGTTGCCAACTTCACCGAAGCTACGTCGAAGGTGCGCGGCTTATCCGTGGTTTGGCCGTGGGCCAAGCAACAAGTGAAGACCATTAGGGCAATCCGTACGATTGGTGTCGGCATCCTCGTTCTCCTTTGGCAGTGACGTCGCACCGCCGGCCGGTGTTACCCGAAGCCTCCTCAGTCTGGACGGGCCTCGCCCGCCGCGGCGTCAACCGGCCTGTGTAGCCGATGGGGATGGTGCCAAGAAAGCGGGCTTATCCGGCCAATCCTGATGCCCGCGCACCGCTAACCCAAATCGACTCTATGAATTAGGGGCGCGTGCACAGATTGGACCGGATAAGCCCACAAAAACCGGCCAAACTGTTTGATTATAAGT
>JBKQPR010000362.1:0-75433 GCA_052144935.1 Bryobacteraceae bacterium | reverse complement strand
CTCGCACTACCGGATACTGGCAGAGGCCGGGCGGGGAGCCATGGGGGTGGTGTACAAGGCCGAGGATCTGACGCTGGGCCGGGTGGTGGCGCTGAAGTTCCTGCCCGAGGAGTTGGCGGCGTATCCGCCGGCGCTGGAGCGAATGCGCCGCGAGGCGCGCGTGATCGGCGCCTTGAATCACCCCGGCATCTGCACGCTGTATGAGCTGAGCGAAGCATCGGGCCGGGTCTTCCTGGCGATGGAGTTTCTCGAAGGCGAGCCGCTGCGAGCGCGGATGGCGCGGGGCCAGTTGGGCGAGGCCGAGTTCTTCGAGATCGCCATCCAGGTCGCCCAGGCCCTCGCGGCCGCGCACGGGCGGGGAATCGTGCATCGCGACATCAAACCGGACAACCTGTTCGTGACCGGCTCCGGGCAGGTGAAGCTGACGGACTTCGGTCTGGCGAAGGTGAGCCGAGAAGACGGCCCGGTGGCGCAATCGACGGTGACGGGGACCAGCGGGTACATGTCGCCCGAGCAGGCACGAGGTGAGCCGCTCGATGCGCGGTCCGACATCTACTCCTTCGGACGGGTGCTGGCGGAGTTGGCGGGAGAGGCGCCGGCATCCGGCGTGGCTCCGGTGATTGCAAAGGCGTTGGCGAACGACCCGGCCGAGCGGTGGCAGTCGGCGGCCGAGTTACAGACCGCGCTGGAGGGGATACGGCAGGAACCGGGTGAGAAGATCGTCCAGCGGGCCTGGCGAAAACGCCGGTTCGGTCTGATGCTGATGCTGTTACTGGCTGCCGTGCTCGTCGCCGGCGGCTTGTACTACCACTCGCATCAAGCCAGGCCGCTGACGGACAAAGACTCCATTATCCTCGCCGATTTCACCAACACCACGGGCGATAGCGTTTTCGACGACACGCTGAAGCAGGGACTCTCGGTGCAGCTTGAGCAATCCCCCTTTCTCAACCTGGTTTCCGACCGCAAGGTGAATGAGACCTTGAAGCTGATGGGGCGTACGGCGGGCGACCGGTTGACGCCGGAGGTCACGCGCGAGGTCTGCCAGCGCACAAGCAGCAAGGCCATGCTGGCGGGTTCGATCGCGCCGCTAGGCAGCCAGTACGTGATTGGCCTGAAGGCCGTGAACTGCGATACGGGGGATGTGCTGGCGGAAGCCCAGGAGCAGGCGGCGGGCAAGGAAGCGGTGCTCAAGGCTCTGGACGCCGCGGCAGTCCGTTTGCGGAGGAAACTGGGCGAGTCGCTCAGTTCCGTGCAGAGATACGCCACCCCGGTGGAGGAAGCGACCACGCCATCGCTGGAGGCGCTGAAAGCCTACAGCCTGGGACGAAAGACGGAAAATGCGAAAGGGAATACAGCCGCGCGGCCCTTCTTCCAGCGCGCCGTGGAGCTTGATCCGAATTTTGCCACGGCCTACGCCCGGATCGGAGGGAATTACTTCGAACTCAACGAAGGGGGGCGGGGCGCCGAATATGTACGCAAGGCTTACGCGCTGCGGGAGAAGGTAAGCGAACGGGAGCGGTTCAGCATCGAGGGCTATTACTACTTCTACGTGACGGGAGAACTGGAGAAGGCGGTGCAGACCGCCGAATTCTGGCAGCAGACCTACCCCAGAGACGACCTACCTTACGTGGCGGTGGGATTCTATTCCTCCGCCCTGGGAGACTGGGAAAAAGCACTGGCGGTATTTCGAGAGGCGCTGCGCCTGGATCCAGGTAATGCAGTCAACCATCTCAACCTCGGCATAACCTACACGGTCTTCAACCGGCTGGATGAAGCGGAGGCGGTGTACAAGCAGGCGGAGGAGCGCAAGCTGGAGGGCGAGTTCCTGCTCCAGAGCCGCTACTGGTTGGCTTTTCTGAAGGGCGATGCGGCGCAGATGGCGCAGTTGCTCTCAGGCGCCATGGGAAAGCCGGGTTCGGAAGACCTGATGCTGGCCACGCAAGCGGACACCGAAGGTTGGTACGGCAAGCTGAAGAACGCGCACGAGCTGACCGGGCGAGCGATGGATTCCGCCCAGCGCCACGAAGCCAAGGAGGCTGCCGCGGCCTATCAGGCAGCGGCAGCGCTGCGCGAGGTGGAATCGGGCAACCGGGAGCAGGCGCGTGCCGAGGCCCATGCAGCAGTGAAGCTGGCCCCGAACCGGGATGTGCGGGCGATGGCGGCGCTGGCCCTGGCTCGGGCAGGCGACACGGCAGGGCCGGAGAAGCTGGCGGCCGAACTCGACAAGACCTTCCCGCTGGACACGCTGGTCAAGAGGTATTGGCTGCCCACCATCCGGGCGGCGGTCGCCCTGGAAGGCCAAGACCCGAACAAGGCCATCGAACTACTGAAGGCGGCGAACACCATCGAACTTAGCGAACCATCGCAATTCACGGTATTCCTGTGCCCGGTTTATGTGCGTGGGCAAGCCTATCTCATGCTGCACGACGGCAAGGCGGCAGCAGCGGAATTTCAGAAGTTCATCGACCATCGGGGAGTGGTGATGAACTTTCCCTGGGGCGCGCTGGCCCGGCTGGGACTGGCACGCGCGTACGCTTTGCAGGGCGACACGGCCAGAGCACGCGCCGCCTATCGGGATTTCCTGACACTCTGGAAAGACGCCGATCCCGATGTCCCCATACTGAAGGAAGCCCAGGCGGAATATGCGAAGCTGAAATAGTCCGATGACCGGCCGCACCATCTCGCACTATGAGGTCCTCGAAAAGCTCGGCGAGGGCGGGATGGGAGTGGTCTACAAGGCCCGCGACAGCCATCTGAAGCGCTTCGTCGCTCTCAAGGTGCTGCCTCCAGGGAAGGTCGCGGACGCGGAGCGCAAACAGCGCTTCATCCGGGAAGCCCGGTCAGCCTCCGCCCTGAACCATCCGAACATCGTCACGGTCTACGATATCGACCAATCCGATGGCGTCGATTTCATCGTCATGGAATACGTCGAGGGGAAGAGCCTCGACCAACTGATCGGGCGCAAGGGGCTGAAGCTCAGCGAAGTCCTGAAGTACGGCGTCCAGATCGCGGATGCGCTGGCCAAGGCGCACGCGGCGGGCATCGTGCATCGCGACCTCAAGCCGGCCAACGTGATGGTGACCGGCGACGGGCGGGTGAAGGTACTCGACTTTGGTCTCGCGAAGCTGTCCGAGACCGCTCTGCTTGGCCCCGAAGACTCCACTTTGACTGAGCAGCCATCGACTGAAGTGGGCTTGGTCGTGGGCACGGCCGGCTACATGTCCCCGGAGCAGGCCGAAGGGAAGACGGTGGACGCCCGGAGCGACATCTTCAGCTTCGGGTCGGTGCTCTACGAGATGGTGACCGGGCGGCGGGCGTTCCGGCGGGACAGCCCCGCCCAGACGCTGGCGGCGATTCTGCACCTGGAACCGCCTCCGCTTCCTGCAGAGATCCCGCACGACTTGGAGAAAGTCATCACGCGCTGCTTGCGCAAGGACCCGGCGCACCGCTTCCAGCACATGGGCGACGTGAAGGTCGAGCTGGAGGAACTGCAAGAGGAATCGGATTCCGGCAAGCGTACCGCCGCGCAAGCCCCGGCGCGGCCGCGTCCCCGCCGCTTCCTTTGGCCCACCCTGGCCGCGGCTGCCGTCCTGGTGCTGGCAGCCGGCAGTATTTTCCTTTGGCGGCGTGTGCACGCTGCGCCGCTCACCGACAAGGACATGCTGGTCCTCTCGGATTTCACCAACACGACGGGCGACAGCGTTTTCGACGACACGCTGAAGCAGGGACTCTCGGTGCAGCTCGAGCAATCGCCCTTTCTCAACCTGGTTTCCGAGCGCAAGGTGAATGACACATTGAAGCTGATGGGGCGGTCGGCGGGTGACCGGTTGACCCCGGAGGTGACCCGCGAGGTCTGCCAGCGCACCAGCACCAAGGCCATGCTGGCCGGGTCGATTGCGGCGCTGGGCAGCCAGTATGTGATTGGCCTGAAGGCCGTGAACTGCGACACGGGGGACGTGCTGGCGGCAGCACAGGAGCAGGCGGCGGGCAAGGAAGCGGTGCTCAAGGCTCTGGACGCCGCGGCAGTCCGTTTGCGGAGCAAGCTGGGCGAGTCGCTCAGCTCGGTGCAGAAGTACGCCACGCCGTTGGAGGAAGCAACCACGCCATCGCTGGAGGCGCTGAAGGCCTATAGCCTGGGATTGAAGACCTCCAATGCGAAAGAGGGCACAGCCGCTCTGCCCCTATTCCAACGGGCGGTGGAGCTTGATCCGAATTTTGCGACGGCCTACCTCTGGATGGGGATAGGTTACGTCGACCTCAACGAAGGGGGGCGGGGGACCGAATATATACGCAAGGCTTACGCGCTGCGGGAGAAGGTAAGCGAACGGGAGCGGCTCAACATCGAGGGGAACTACTACTTCTCTGCGACGGGAGAGCTGGAGAAGGCGGTGCGGACCGCCGAACTGTGGCAGCAGACCTACCCAAGAGACGAAATGCCATACATAACGGTAGGATTCTTTTCCGCCGCCCTGGGAAATTGGGAAAAGGCATTGGGCGAATTTCGAGAGGCACTGCGCCTGGATCCAAGTAATGTGGTCAACTACGTCAACCTCGGCATAACCTACACGGTCTTCAACCGGCTGGATGAAGCGGAGGCGGTGTACAGGCAGTCGGAGGAGCGCAAGCTGGAGAACGAGCTTCTGCTCCAGAGCCGCTACTGGTTGGCTTTTCTGAAGGGCGATGCGGTGCAGATGGCGCAGTTGGTCGCAGCCGCCATGGGCAAGCCGGGCGCGGAAGACCTGTTGCTGGCCACGCAAGCGGACACGGAAGGTTGGTACGGCAAGCTGAGGAACGCGCACGAGCTGACCGTGCGGGCGATGGATTCCGCCCAGCACCACGAAGCCAAGGAGGCTGCCGCGGCATATCAGGCAGCGGCAGCGCTGCGCGAGGTGGAATCGGGCAACCGGGAGCAGGCGCGCGCCGAGGCCCATGCCGCGTTGAAGCTGGCCCCAAACCGCGATGTGCGGGCGATGGCGGCGCTGGCCCTGGCGCGGGCCGGGGATACGGCAGGGGCGGCGAATTTGGCGGCCGAACTCGAAAAGAACTTCCCGCTGGACACGCTGGTCGAGAGGTATTGGCTGCCCACCATCCGGGCGGGGCTCGCCCTGGAACGTAAAGACCCGAACCGGGCCATCGAGCTATTGAAGGTGGCTAGCACGATCGAACTTAGCGAACCATCGCAATTCACGATATTCCTGTGCCCCGTTTATGTGCGAGGGGAAGCCTATCTCATGCTGCACGACGGCAAGGCGGCAGCAGCGGAATTTCAGAAATTCATCGACCACCGGGGAGTAGTGATGAACTTTCCCTGGGGTGCGCTGGCCCGGCTGGGACTGGCGCGCGCGTACGCCTTCGAGGGCGACACGGCCAAGGCCCGCGCCGCGTATCGGGATTTCCTGACACTCTGGAAAGACGCCGACCCCGACATACCGATCCTGAAGGAAGCCCAGGCGGAGTACGCGAAGCTGCCATAACCGTCAGAACCTGATCCCCGCGTGGTTCTCAACCAGTCGTTCGGAAGGGCGGAGATCACGGCTACCGCCCCTATCGGAGCGGCAGCCCGACGGCGCGGCGGGTGAGAGGGTCCTGCCAACGCAATCCGCCGGGACTGCGACGTTCGCCAGACGCTTAACAGGGGCGATGAGGAAACGCCGCGATATGGCGCGCCAGGCTCCCCAATCGCCGCCCCGGGGTGGTCCCCCGCCCCTCTCCCACCCCGCTTTGTGTGGTCAGTTGGAGAGGGCCTGCGGTCCCCGGAATTTCATAAAAAACCGGCAGAGTGGCAGTGGCCCAATGGCATGGCTGCGCACTCACTAGTGCAGGCGGACCCGGGTGGTGCCCCGGCTGAGAGCCGGTCCCATGGTGCGCCCGCGGCAGGGTCGAAAAAACCCGTCCGCTCGCGCACTGCCTGGCCGGCCTCGCGACGGCGGCGGGCACGGGGTGAGAGCAGGCCGGAGGGCGGCTACGAGCCACGAGACTGGCTGCGGCAAGAGGAAGGGCCACTGAGCGGGGTGGCTGCGGGCCGGGGACTGGCCGCACAAGAGAACCGGCCGCGGGTCGGGGGGCTGGTGCGGGCAACGAGACCGGCTGCCGACGCACTTTGGACCCGCCCCAGGCGGGTCCGTCCGGCGTTCCCCGACCATGCCCACTGCCGCCAAGGGCTTGAGCGCCTGTAACATTGACGCCTTCCCATAGCATCTTAACTAAGATGCGGAAACTGTTTGGGGGCCGCGGCGGAAGCAAAAAAGCGAACTAAGCCGGCTTGGATCTCAATCATTAATATAGCTTGTCATGCGTCTTTTTCCAGTTCTCTTACTGCTCAGCCCGGGTCTTCTCTTCGCCACCGAGCACAGCGGTTCGGTGCGGGCAGCGGATCAATTCATCCCGGGAGCCACCGTTACGGCGCGCAACGGCGGCGCCAAAATCGTGGCCTACACGGATGAAAACGGACGCTATGCTCTGGATCTGACCCCCGGCGAATGGGAGATCCAGGTAGACATGTTCGGGTTCGTTTCCGCGCGCGGCAAGATCACGGTGGGAGCACAGCCCACCAGCAAGGACTGGACGCTGGACGTGCCGCGCTATGGCGAAGCGCGCGCCGCAGCGGCTCCGGGAGAAGCCAAACCGGCTGCTCCGGCGACTCCAGGGGCGTCGACCACCCAGACCGCGGCGGCTGCACCGGCGGCGCCTGCCGGAACTGCCGGAATTGCCGGAACTGCGGGGACAGCGACCACGCAATCCAACGCCAACAGGCCAGCCACGGCGAAGGCCCCCGGCTCAGGGCGCGGGGGACAGTACGGGCGGGCCGGACGAGGCGGGCGGGGAGCCTACGGACAGAACGGACGGGGCGGACGCAATGGCCCGCAGCAGGGGCAGAACCCTAATTTCCAGTCGGTGCAGGTGACCGCCACGGATGAAGGCGCGCAGGCGTTGGCCCAGGCGGACAACCTGCCGGAAGTGGCCAACGCCGACTCGGCCGAATCCTTCCTGGTGACCGGCAGCCAGAGCGGCGGTCTGGCGGCGGCGGCCGACGAGCAGGCGCAGCGCGACCGGATGGCCGGGCGCGGGGGCCGCGGCGGTCCGGGGGGTCCCGGGGGGCCCGGGGGGCCCGGCGCGGACATGGCGATCAGCCTGGCGGCCGCCGGTTTCAACGTCAGCGGCGCGGACGCTCTGGGGATGGGCGGCTTCGGCGCGGCGGGCGTGAACAGCGGTTTCGGCGCGGATAACGGCGGCGGGTTCGGACTCGGCGGTCCGGGCGGCGGTCCCGGCGGCTTCGGCGGCGGACCAGGCGGTGGTGGCGGCGGGGGCGGTGGGCGAGGCGGCGGCGGGGGTGGTGGAGGCCGCGGCGGCCGCGGCGGCGGCGGCCCGCAGGGTCGCGGCGGACGAGGACGCGGTCCGTTCAACGGGCAGTTCGCCCAGTTCGGCAACCGCAGGCGGGTTCAGCCGGCATACACCGGCTCGCTGGCGGTCACGGTGACCAATTCGGCGCTCAATGCGGCGCCCTTTTCGCTCAACGGCGAAGCCGTTCACAAGCCCTATGCGGGATCGGAACGGATCGCTTTTAACATCGGCGGGCCGGTGCGCATCCCGAAGCTGGTGACCAATGACAAGTGGTTTGTTTATCTGACGTTGCAGGATAACATCACTAAGAATGGCAGTTATTCGACGGCCGCCGTGCCGACGCCGGCGGAACGCTCCGGCGATTTCTCGGACGCGGCGGTGCGGAATAACCCGGTGACCATTTACGACCCCCTGAGCCAGGCGCCCTTCCCAGGCAACGTCATTCCCACGAGCCGGTTCAATCCGGCTTCGACGGCTCTGCTGCAATACTTCCCGCTGCCGATGTTCACCGGAGTGGTTCAGAATTACACCATCACCCCGACCACGCCGAGCGTCAGCGACGCCATCGGCCTGCGGTTGAACGGCCCGCTGACCCCCAAAGACACGCTCAGCGTAAATCAGCAGTACAGCGGGAACCACTCGACCAGCGAGCAGCTTTTCGGCTTCAAAGACACGAGCCACGGCTACGGTTTGAGCTCCACGGTGGGATGGCGGCACACGTTCAAGCCGCGCCTGAACAATAACGCCACGATCGCGTTCAGCCGCAGCATCAGCCAGGCGACCCCGTTTTTCGCCAACAAGAGCAATATCGAAGGGGCGTTGGGAATCCTGGGACCGGATGAAACGCCGCTGGACTACGGCCCTCCCAGCCTTTCTTTCACCAATTTTGGCGGTCTTTCGGACGGCACGGCCTCGCTGAACCGTAGCCAGACCACCAATTTCACCGATACGGTCACCTGGGTGTACAAGCGCAAGCACAACTTCACCTTGGGCTTCGGCTACCGGCGGATGCAGCAGAACACGCTCTCGTACGCCAACTCACGCGGATCTTTTTCGTTCAGCGGGCTGTTGACCGAAGGTTACGATTCCAGCGGCAACGCGATTCCCAACACGGGCTACGATTTCGCCGATTTCCTGCTGGGCTATCCGCAATCGACGTCTTTGCGCATCGGCAACTCGAACAACTACTTCCGGGGGCAGGCGTGGAACGTTTACGGAGTGGACGACTTCCGGGTGAGCCGGGGCGTCACGCTGAACCTGGGGCTGCGCTGGGAGTACTTTACGCCGTACACCGAACTGCAGGGGCACCTGGCCAATGTGGACGTCAATTCCGCCATGACGCAGGCGGTAGTCGTCTGGCCGGGTTCGCCTAACGGCGCTTTCGGCGGCCAGTACCCAAGCAGCCTGATTAATCCCGATAAGAACAATTTTTCGCCGCGCCTGGGCCTGGCGTGGCGCCCCTCGCAGAAGCACAGCCGCGTAATCCGGCTGGGATACAGCATATTTTTCAGCGGCTCGTCCTACTCGCAGATCGCCAGCAGGATGGCGACACAGCCTCCGTTTGCGACCACGGGATCTCTGAGCACCAACCTGGCGGATCCGTTGACCCTGGAGATGGGCTTGCCCTCGCAGTCATCGCAGACCAGCAACACCTACGCGATCAACCCGGATTACAAGCTGGCGTACGCGCAGACGTGGGTGGCGGCGTTCCAGCAGACGCTGCCGTCGAATCTGCTGGTAGAGTTGGAGTACGTTGGCACCAAGGGAACGCGGTTGGACGAACTGTTCGTACCGAACAGTTACCCTCCAGGGGCGGTTTTGCCTACGGGAGCGATCACGGGCCCGGGGCCGTTGGTTACCCCGTTGACAGGCGGAGGATACCAATCTTCGATTGGCAGCGCCACGGGTTTCATGTATGAAACCGACACGGGCAATTCGATCTACCACTCGGGTCAGGTGCGGCTGACGCGGCGCTTCTCGCGGGGGTTCTCGGCGGTGTTTCTGTACACGCTAGCGAAATCCATCGACGACGCCTCGTCGTTCACCGGGGGCGGCAGCGGGACGATCGCGCAGAACTGGCAGGACATCGCCGCGGAGCGGGGCCTTTCGAGCTTCAGCCAGAAAAACGCGATCTCCCTGACCACTTTGATGTCCTCGCCGGTGGGCATCCATGGGCTGTGGCGCAATGGCGGGTGGAAGACGCACGCCTTCGCCGGTTGGACCTTGCAGAATACGTTCACGTATCACTCGGGCAATCCCTTGACGGCCACCATCCCGTATGAGAGCGGCACCAGCAAGTCGGCCGTGATAGGGCAATTGCGGGCGGAAGCTACCGGGGAGAGCATTTTTGGCGGGAGCAATCCCTATTTCGATCTGAATGCGTTCGAGCTGCCGCCCGCGGGCCAGTACGGCAACGCCGGAGTGGATACCATCACGGGGCCGGCGCTGATCAGTCTGAATGGAGCGCTGAACCGCGCCTGGCGCTTCGGCGACTCACGGCGCCAACTGCAATTGCGGCTATCGGCGAATAACACGCTCAACCACGTGCAGATTACTAACTTCGGCACGCAGGTGAACTCGTCGACTTATGGGCTGGCTACCGGGGCTTCGGGCACGCGCACGGTGACGTTGCTGCTACGGTTTAACTTCTAAGTGGGGCGAGGACGGGGGCACGTGCAGGCCTATGATTTTGACGCGGAGGACACGGAGACGATGAAGAGAGCGCGGAGAAAACCCAAGAATCTTTTGCGGATCTATGGCGTTTTGGCTCTCTTGGTATTTGTGGCGGCGGGCCAGCAACCGCCGGCGCAAGCCCCGGCCGCGGCGCGGGCGCAGACTCCGGCGCAAGCCCCGGCTCCGGCAGTCCCGGCCAGCGGCGCGACATTCACATCGAACACCAGCCTGGTGATTGTCGACGTGACCGTGAAAGACCCCAAGACCGGGAAGACCATCGACGACCTGACGGAGAAGGACTTCGCGGTGCTGGAAGACGGGAAGCCGCAGAAGGTCTCGGTGTTCGAGCACGAAAAGTTGACCATGGACCCGGAGCCGCCCGAGCCGCCTCCTACGCTGGAGAGCCAGTTGGAACTGCCCGAAGATCCCAAGACGACCATCACCACCGAAGGCCAGGGCAAGGTGCAGTATCACGACAAGCGCCTGCTGGTGCTGTTCTACGACTTCTCGAACATGGCGGTGCCGGACGAGCTGCGCGCCCAGGACGCCACGCTGAAATTCATCGACAGCCAGATGACGGAATCGGACCTGATGGCGATTCTGCTGTTCACCACCACGGTGCAGGTGAAGAGCGATTTCACGGCCGACCGCGCCAAGCTGAAAGGCGTCATCGAGGGTCTGCCCATCGGCGACCTGACGGACCTGGCCGACGCGGCCGATACCGGCGACGCTAACGAAGAAGACACCGGAGCGGCCTTCGTGGCGGACGAGACCGAATTCAACATTTTCAATACGGACCGCAAGCTGGCCGCCATCGAGGACGCGGTACACAAGCTGGCCCTGCTGCCGGAGAAGAAGGTGCTGGTCTACGTGACGGGCGGCATCAGCAAGACCGGCATCGATAACCAGGCGCAACTGGAGGCCTCGATCAACGCCGCGGTGAAAGCCAACGTGGCGATTTATCCGATTGACGCGCGCGGACTGATGGCCGACCCTCCGGGCGGCGCCGCCAGCAAGGGAGCTTCGCGCGGCAGCGGGATCTTCAACGGCTCGCAGTACAACGCGCAGCGCGCCTCGATCAACGATTCTCAGGAGACCTTGTCCACGCTGGCGTCGGAAACCGGCGGCAAGGTGTTTCTGGACAGCAACGACCTGAGCCTGGGGATCGTGCAGGCGCAGCAGCAGTTCCGCAGTTATTACATTCTGGGCTATTACACCACTAATGGCGCGCTGGACGGCAAGTACCGTAAGATCACGGTGAAGCTGAAGAGCGACCTGGTGGCTAAGTTGGACTTCCGCCAGGGTTACTATGCGAACAAGGTGTGGGGTAAGTTCACCGGGGCCGACAAAGAGATGGCCCTGCAGCAGGCGCTTTCGGCGGCCGACCCGGCGACCGATCTGCCGCTGGCCCTGGAGGTGGACTACTTCCGCATTTCGCCCACGGCCTACTATGTGCCGGTGTCGGTGAAGATACCCGGTTCGGTGATCGCGCTGGCGGCGAAGGGCGCCGGCGGCGAGACGGAATTCGATTTCGTCGGCAACGTGATGGACGAGCGCAAGGCAGTGGTAAGCACCTTCCGCGACTACATCAAAGTGAAGCTGGATGCCGGCGATAAGGAAAGGCTGGCGACGCGCAATTTCCATTACGATGCCGGCTGCACGCTGGAACCGGGCCGCTACCGCATCCGGATGCTGGTGCGCGAGAACCAGTCGGGCAAGATGGGCACTTTCGACTACCGGTTTGTGGTGCCCGACCTGACCGCCGATTCGATGCAGTTGAAGACCAGCTCGGTGGTCTGGAGCAGCCAGAAGGAGCAGATGAAAGCGGCGGTGGGCGCGGCGGAAAAGGCCGATCGGAAGACGGTGCAATCCAATCCGCTGATTTATGGCGAGGAGAAAATGGTGCCTAACATCACCAAGGTCTTCCGGCGCAGCCAGAACCTGTTTATCGCTTTCGACGTGTACGACGCCGCGCCCGACCCGGCCGACTCAGCCTTGCGCAAGGTGGCGGTCAGCATGAGCCTGTTCAACCAGAAGGGCATGAAGGCCTTCGAAGCCAGCCCGGTGGAGGCCACCCAAGTGGCCACCACGCGTCCGAATGCGGTGCCGGTGCAGATTCAGGTGCCGCTGAAGGGGCTGGCGCCCGGGCGGTACACCTGCCAGCTCAACGTGGTGGACGAGGTGGGGCGCAAGTTCACGTTTCCGAGGCAGCCGATCGTGGTGCAGTGAGGGGGGTGGGGTCTAGCGGGAGTTTACAAGATACGGCCGGCCTCCTGAGCTGGCCACCTTGGCCCTGGGCTCGCAGTACGCCCGCATCCTTCTGAAGAATAAGCATTTAACCCAAACGGCCCACCAGGAGTCCGCGGCTTTCTATGGGCTGCAACTAGTATGACCTAATTATAGTACCTGGCCAGCATCGTCGGGCGGCGGTCGCCGTGCGTGACATCGCTGGCTCCAGAACCGCTGCTGCTATTGCATAAGAGTCACTTCATTCGCCCTCCGTGAATGCCCGGATTAAACATGATAATCTACCCGACGGGTGAGCCTATGCAGCGCCGGACCTTCCTTATCACGACAGCCGCGGCCCAGATGCGGATTCTGGGCGCAAACGACCGCCTCCGCACCGGGATCATCGGGGCGGGTGGGCGCGGGCGATATCTGATCGGACAGTTCAAAGAAATCGGGGCGGAGGTGGGCGCCGTCTGCGACATCTACGAACCCAATCTCCAGGTGGGAGTGAAAGAGGCCTCCGACGGAGCCAAGGCCTTTCGCGACTATCGCAAGCTGCTCGATGACAAGAGCCTCGAGGCCGTGATCGTGGCCACGCCGGACCACTGGCACGCGCGCATGGTCATCGACGCTGTGGAAGCCGGCAAAGATGTCTACGTCGAAAAACCTTTGGCGCATAAAATCGACGAAGGGTTCCAAATTATGGAGGCCGTGGAGCGCACGCATCGCATTGTCCAGGTGGGGACGCAGCGGCGCAGCGCCGAGTTGTTTCTGGAAGCCAAAAAGATTATGCAAAGCGGCCGGGCAGGCGAAATCCGCCTGGTAACTTCTGCGTGGTACAACAATCAATCCTCTCTGAGCAACCGGAAGCTCGCCGGGGATTTAGATTGGAAACAGTGGCTCGGAACCGCGCCTGGCCGGCCTCTCGACCCGCTACGCTTTTTCAATTGGTATTGGTTCTGGGATTACTCCGGCGGTTTGCTCGTAGGGCAGGCGGCGCACATCATCGACTGCATCCAGTGGTTCATGAATTCGACCCAGCCGGCAGCCGTGACCTGCACTGGCAACAGGCCGGAATTGCCCGGGACCGAGGTCCCGGAAACCGCGACCATCACCGTCGAGTATCCCGAGAATTACCTGGCGGTTTTCACGTTGGGATACCGCGCCATGCGCTATAACGCTTTCAACGATCAAATCAAACAGTTCCACGGTAACCAGGCGCGATTGGATGTGGGCCGCGAGTCCTATGCGCTGTACCCGGAAAGCAACTCTCTCTCCCTGGCGCCGAGCACGGAAAGGAAGTCCCCGGGCAGCTTCAACTTCGCCACCCTGAGCCACATCCGTAATTTTGTGGAGTGCATCGCCAGCCGCAAGCAACCAAACGCGCCTGTCGAGGCCGGCCAGGCGACAAACATCGTGCTCTCGATGGCCATGGAGTCGTACCGCACGGGGCGGCGGCTCCGGTGGAACGCCCCGGCGCGGCGCGTCGAATCTTGACCGCTATCGCGAATGTGCCTTCGATCGTCGGGGATGTGGTCGATAGAAGCCGAGTGCAAGGCCCTGGAAGCCAGCAATCCTTCCCGGAATGGCCCTACGGTTCCTAACGCGGGCCGAGCCAGTTGAGCGCTGGTCTCCGGCGGCGCCGGCTCCTCGATCGCTGCCGGCGCCACTGCCGGCCGCCAGGCCGAACCAGTCTTGCCGTTTCAGGCCGCCGCCCCCCGCTGTGCGGTGAGCGGCGGCCATGCGAGCGCGGGCCGAGAGCGTCCATCGGCGCGCCCGAGGCGACGCCTTTGGTGGCCTCTCCTGGCGCCGGCAATCTGGTCGCCCCTGGGGTCGGCGGATCATCGGATTCTACGGCTAATTCGAAGTCCGCCTCCGGAACATTTGCGACGCGTTCTGCCGTGACCTGCTGATCCTTGGAAAGACCAGCCTGCTCAGCAGCCGGCAAAGCAGCCCGGCCCGGCCATGCCACTACCCTCGCGGAGCGCGGATGGGCATCGAGTGGACCTGCTTCCCCGTCGCGTCGAACACCGCGTTAGCGATCGCCGGCGCGATGGCGATGATGGGAGTCTCCCCCGCTCCCGCCGATTCGAGATCCTGGCGATCCAGCAGGATCACGTCCAACTTGGGAACGTCACGGAACCGCGGCACCTGGTATGTGGCGAAGCGCGCGTTGGTGAGCTTGCCGTCCTTGAACAGGATCTCTTCCCGCAGGGCTGGGCCGACGCCCATCATGATGGCTCCTTCCACCTGCGACCGCAGGTTGGCGGGATTCAGGATGGCCCCGCACTCGAAGGCCTGGACGACCTCGATCAACCGCGGCACGCCGCTCGCACGATCCACCTCCACTTCGCAGCAGGCCGCCACCACCGAATTCTTTTCCGTCCCACAGGCGAGGCCGATGCCGGTTCCCGGGCGCCGCTTCTTGCGCCGCTCCACCCAGCCGAATCGTTGGCTGGCGGCGTTCAGCACGTTCCTCATCCTCTCGTTGTCCAGGTGAAAGAGCCGGAACTCCAGGGGATCTTGGCCCGCCGCCGCGGCTAGCTCGTCGGTGAACGCCTCCCGCGCGAAGTTATTCGCCGTGGCTGCCAGGACCCGGTACGAGGACTGCCGCAGCGGCGGTTCGGATGCGATGAACTTGACCCGCGTATTGGGGATGCGATACGGGGTATCCAGCGCCGCTGCCCCGGAGTTGTAGTTTGTGAAATCCCAGGCCGAGACGGCATTGCCCACGTCCAGGCCGGCCTCGATCTCAATCAGCGCGGCAGGCCGGAAATACGCCCACATGAACTCTTCCGCGCGCGTCCACTCGACCGCCACCGGGTGCCCCGCCTCTTTGGCGAGGCGGGCGGCCTCCGTAGCCGCCTCTCCGGTGTGTTTGCCTCCGAAGCCTCCGCCGAAGTGAGGCACCAGGACGCGCACCCGATCCTGCGCGACGCCGAATGTCTCCGCGAGTTGCTGGCGGACGCTGGCCGGATTGCTGGTGCCGGTCCACACCGTCAGACGGCCGTCCTGCCACTCCGCCACCGCGGCGCGCGGTTCCATGGGGGCATGCTGTACATAGGGCACATGGTACGACGCCTTCAACCTGGTACGCGCCTCGGCCAGCCCCTTCTCCACGGAGCCGCGGCCCTGCGCCTGGGGGCGTTCCTGCGGCCTGGCATGCTGCTTCAGGTAGCCGAAGAGATCGTCGCTCGATGGCTGTTCGACGGTCTTCCACTGGGCCGTGGCGGAGATCGCCGCCAAGGCTTTCCGGGCGGCGAACGTGGTGGGCGCGGCGCAGGCCACGAAACCGCCATCGCGCACCGCGGTCACCCCCGGCATCTTTTGCGCCTCGGACAGGTCCACGCTGCCCAGCGTCGCCCCGTAAGAGGGCGCGCGCAGCACGCGGCCGTAGAGCATGCCTGGCCGCACGATGTCGCTGGGGAAGCGATGCGCGCCGGTGACCAGCTCGCGAGTGTCCAACCGGACCTGGGGCTTTCCCAACATCTGCCAGTCCTTGGCCGCAGCGATCGTGGTGTTGGCCGGCAACGCCTCTTTGCAGGCCGCGGCGAATTCCGGCGAACGGGCCAGGTCGGCATAGCTGTACTTCTTGCCGGCGTACTGGACAGCGCCATTGACGACCTCAAGCCGCACGGCGGCATCCACGGGGAACTGCTGGCCGAACTGCCGGCCGGCCGCGGCCAGCAGCAGGGCGCGCGCGGTGGCCGCCGCCCGGCGCACCAGTGGCGCGGTATGCGGCGTCGTTCCGCTGCCGGCGGTGCCGCCGTCGTTGGGCGTCTGGTCCGTGTCGCCCATTACCATGCGCACGCGGTCGAGGGGCACTCGCAACTCCTCTGCCGCAGCCATTGCCAACTCGGTGAGCGCGCCCTGGCCTTCCTCGATCTTCCCGCTCAGGACGGTGATGAAGCCGTCCTCTCCTATGTGCAGCCTGGCTTCAAGGGTTCCGGCTCCGCCGCCCCTCTGGGCAGGTGACAAGGGCGCCGCCGCCACGATCAGAAGACCAGCGCCGGCGATCTCCAGAAACTCCCTGCGGTTCACAGTGGACATGCTCGCCTCCTATCCCTTCTTCCCCGCGGCCGCGGCGCGCCGCACAGCGGCCATAATCCGCCGGTAGTCGGAACAGCGGCACAGATTTCCGTTCAGGCCCTCGACAATCTGTGCGTCCGTGGGCTTGGGGTGGTTTTCGAGCAGCGCCAAGGTTTGCAGCACCATCCCCGGCGTGCAGTACCCGCACTGCACGGCGCCTTCATCGAGGAACGCCTGTTGGACCGGGTGCAGCGTCGCGCCCGCGGCCAGACCTTCGATGGTCACGATCTTGCGGCCCTCGGCCGCGCGCACCGCCGTTACGCAGGAGACTGTCGGCTTGCCGTCGAGAAGCACGGTGCACGATCCGCACTGGCCTTCGCCGCAGCCGTATTTCGTTCCGGTCAACCCCAGGTCTTCGCGCAGCACTTCCAGGAGGGGCCGCTCCGGCTCCGTTTCCACGCTGCGCGCCTTTCCATTGACCGACAACCGGATGGTCGCCATGATCAATTCGCTCCCTTCTTGCTCGCCGGCGCCCGCGAAGGGTACCCTACCGTCTGCGCCAGCATGATCCTCTGTTCCGGCCGGAGGTGCAGTGCCTTGGCCAATTCTTCGCGGTTCACCATGGCTCGAATCACCGTGGAGAAGCCTTCCGACGCGCAGTACAGGTATACGTTCTGTCCGATGAAGCCGGTTTCCGCGGCGGAGTACAGCAGTCTGGTGGTGTCCGGCGTTTCCGCCATCTTGGCGAAGTCGGCCACGTACACCAGGTTCAGGGGAGCTTCCGCCACGAATGGTTGCAGCCCCGTGGCTGCGCGCAGATCGCCGGCAACCACCAGGTCCAGGCGGTGCTCCTTGGCGTTGTAGAGGTACACTCCTTCCGCCAGTGCGACATAGACATCGATGGTTTGCCGGTTGTTGGCGGAGGGCGCGGTGCGCCTGCCGTCGGGCCGGTTCACGCCGTACGCCGCCCACAGCAGGTTCGAGAGCGCCTGTGGGGACAATTTCTCGGAGCTGAACTCCCTCCCGCTCTGGCGCGCGCCGAGGGCCTGCATCAGCGGCATGCCCCCGGCCGTGTTTGGTTTGGGAAGTGGGATGGTAGCCGGCGTTTCGGCCCAGACGGCGCTCGCCAGCAAGACAAGGACGATGGCCTTTCTCATATCGGATACCATTATCTGAATTCTACACCTTGCGGCCGGGAGTCGACGCAGAGAACAAGGAGCCGCTATTCCCGTTCGGATTCGGACTCTCGTACACCACCTTCTCGTACTCGCAGCTTAAAACGGCGTCCGGCGCGGGCGTGACGGTGACCTTCAACGTCAGAAACGCCGGCAACGTGGCTGGCGCGGACTCCCCGCCATCTGAAAACGTGCGTGCGCTGGTGCGCACCGCGCGCGAAAGCCGCGGACCGAATGGATCAACGCCGGGGATGCACAGCGATTAGACCGCCCAGGTTGCGCTCCACTTGCGCGCCGCGGGATCGACGGGCGTGAACCCACTCGGCAGGACGATGGAAACGGGAGTGGGCCCCGGTTCCCGTTCGAAGTCGAGCCGCCATCCGCGCTTCCGCCCGAGCGGCTCCAGCCGCATCGAGATGCGGCCGAAACGAGTGGGCGACCCCGAAATCGCAAACGGCTCGCCCGCCGCGAGTTCCGGCTCGCCGATGCCCGCGAGCAGCCGCAGCGATGCCCCGTCCTCGAGCGCCAGCATGTGGCGCAGATAGAGCACGCATTCCGCGCTCGCCCAGTTGTGGGGCATGTCGCCCACGTAATTCGCCGCGAGCGAGCCTCGGAGCGGTTGCTCCTCGCGCCAGCAGTAGAGCGGCGTGGCATGGTTTAGGAAGCCGGTAAAGGTATTCCGCGCCCAGTCCTCCAGCCCCGCCCAGAGATACACGTGGGCAACGAATGCGGCAGCATAGGTCCACGTGCCCTCGTGCGGCAGCCATCCGGTTTCGGCCGGCATGTCTTCCTGGGTGCACGCCTGCATCAGCGCGATGTGGCCCTTCACCAGGGGGTCGTCTTTCTCGAACACCAGGCCGGGATAGATGGCGTGCGACATCGCCCACTGCGCGACCTGCGGCTGCGGGCGGTCCCATGGGTCGGCCGCGTTCCATTGCGGGTCGTTCTTCATCAGCATGGGCAGGTAATCGAAGCCCGTGGAGTGGCGGCGCATCTCCTGCCGGGCCGCGGCCGTAAACGCGGCATGCAGTTCGCGGTGAAAGCGGGCAACCGGTTCGAACCCCGAAAGGTTCAGCCTCTGGGCGGCCTGTTCGACGGCTTTCAACCCCGCCAGCACCCAGATCGTGTTCGTGAACTCGTCCCGTAGCCCGCCCAGCCCGCCATCGCCCATGCCCTTGGGGAACAAGCCGTAGCGCCCGGACGCGCTGCCCTCCGCCGCGGCTTTCGTGCACAGCCCCCGCAGGAACTCGACTCCGCGCAGCACGTTTGGCTGCATGCTGCGGAGGTAGGTCCAATCCTGGCTCAACTCGGCCTGCCGCACCATGGTGAACATGGCGATGCCGGTGTCTTTCCAGTGCTCCCGGCCCGCGCCCGCGAAGATGCCGCCGTCCTTCTCCTGGAGAGCCCAGGTGGTTTCCAGCCCCTGCTGCGCCTCCCGGTCGTAGCCCAGGTATCGCGCGGCCTCCAGGATAAAGTTGCCGTCCACAACCCAGAGGCCGCGGTAGACCGTGGGCCCCACCTGGAACGTGAGCCGGCCGTTCTTCCTCTCGCGGGCTTGCAATATGTTGCGGGCGCAGGCAGTCAGAAACTTGCCATAGCGGCCCGGCACGCGC
The DNA here is from genome assembly GCA_052144935.1 of Bryobacteraceae bacterium. Classification (GTDB taxonomy): domain Bacteria; phylum Acidobacteriota; class Terriglobia; order Bryobacterales; family Bryobacteraceae; genus JOPF133. Next base: position 56,373 of record JBKQPR010000362.1, on the reverse strand, counting down.
CATGACACGGGCTCGCCGAAGGGCCTCCACGCGCGCCAGAACTCCCTGGCTTCGGCGAGCAGCGAATACGGCTCCGCGATCCCGGCGACGATCTTTTCGAGAGGCTGCCCTTCCTGCGGAAAGCGGAAGAACTGCCGGAGCGGCTCATCACCGGTGGCCAAACCCAACTTCCCCTGCAGCACCCATTCGACGCCCGTATCGGACGGCCCGAAACACGGCTGGTCGCTTGCGAAGAGCAACGGTCCGCCATCGCCGTCCAGGTAAACCGCGTTGCCTTCTCTCCTCATCGCGCGGCGTGACCTCACCGTGACTACCGGCGCCCCGCGCACTGCGCGGCGAGTGCGAGGGCGAATCTCAACCATGACGTTATCGACGCGCCCCTCCGATGCACGGTTGGTGGCGAAGACGATCAGGGACAGGAACGCTTCGGCGCGGTCGATCCGGGTATGAACGATGGGGACAGCGGGCGACTCCAGTTCCTGCCCTGCGACCACATCAGGCTCGACACCGGTTGCGGAGAAGCCGACCACGGTCTCGAAGCGGCCGCGGGCAAAGCCGTAGCGCAATTCGCCGCGCTCGCCCACAAGGCTTTTGGCCGGGTCGTCCGGAAAGCAAAAGGCCGTCTGTCCGGAAAGTGGCGCGTACCGGAAGTCGACCGGAGTGGCGGATTGGCCGGCAGCAGTGGGGGCGGCCGCGAGCGCGGCGCCGAGTCCCGCGCCCGAGCGCGCGAGGAACTGGCGGCGGTTCCACGGGGGCATCAGTCCGGATTATATATCTCTTGGACGTTGGCTCCAAAGCCATGTTTCTGGGAGGTCAGGGAGGGCATCAGGGAGGGCAGGGAGGGATCAGGGAGGGCCATCCGCTAGAGCGGGGAGTCAGGTTGCCAGGGTCCATCGGAGAAACCGGCATCCGAGTTGTGGAAGAGTCACGGACAGTAAGCCCGCAACGTGCCGGAGCAATGAAGTGTGATCCACTGAGTTGTGAGGTCCGGCGAATGAGTTCCAGGGAGATGGACAACCACGCGTATGTGTACCTACTCTCGGCGGTGGCCGCTCTTGCCGGGCTCCTGTTCGGATTCGATACCGCGGTGATCAACGGCGCGCTCGTCTTCCTGCGGCAGGAATTTCGTCTCACCGACGGCCAGACCGAAATGGCGGCGAGCGCGCTGCTGGTGGGATGCCTGCTAGGATCGGCCGCCGCCGGCGCGCTAGCCGATCGCTACGGCCGGCGTAAGTCGCTCATCGGAGCGGCCTTCCTCTTCTGTGTCTCATCGTTGTGGACCGCCCTGCCGCATTCCCTGGGGGAGTTTTCGGCCGCGCGCGTAGTGGCCGGGTTGGCGATCGGGGTGGCGTCAGTGGTGGCGCCCATGTACATTGCGGAGATCGCCCCGGCGGCGATGCGGGGAAAGCTCGTGACGCTGAACCAGATGGCGATTGTCACGGGCATTCTGCTTTCTTATTTTGTGAACTGGCGGCTGGCGGCGCTCGGCGAATCGAGTTGGCGCTGGATGTTCGCCAGCGCCGCAGTTCCTTCGCTGGCATTTCTGATGGCCCTACAGTTCATCCCGGAAAGCCCGCGCTGGCTGCTACGCCGGAAGCGCGACGGCGAAGCTCGCACGGTCCTCGTGCGTCTAGGCGGGGCCGCGGCGGCGGACCGGCAGGTCGCGGAGATCCGTAGCAGCCTCGCCGAAGAAACCGGATCGTTCCGCGAACTCCTGGAGCCGCGCCTGCGCCGGCCGCTGGCGATTGCCATACTGCTGGCGGTGTTCTCGCAGATCACCGGAATCAATACCGTGATCTACTACGGGTCGGTGCTGTTCACGGAACACGGAGGGCGCGCCGCCGGGGATGCGCTGGGCGCCAACGTGATGATTGGCGCCATCAATTTTCTCTGTACCATCGCGGCCATCGCGCTGATCGACCGCCTGGGACGCAAGCCGCTGCTGCTGGCCGGTTCGGCGGGCATGGGCGCGGCGCTCGTCCTGGTGGCGGTGGCGTTTCAGATCAGTCCGCTACCGGCGAACCTGGTGCTGGGAGCGGTGCTGGCCTACGTGGCTTGCTTCGCGGTGAGCCTGGGACCGGGGAGTTGGGTCTACATTTCGGAACTGTTCCCGACCGCGGTGCGGGGAAGGGCCATGTCGATCGCGACATTGGCGTTGTGGGCGGCCTGCACGCTGGTGACGTTCACCTTCCTGACGATGTTGCGGGTTCTCGGACCGGCAGGAGCGTTTCTAGTGTACGCGTTCTTCTGCGGGGTGACCTTCCTCTTCGTCTGGCGCTTCACGCCGGAGACCAAGGGGCGCACGCTCGAAGAGATCAGTTCATCCTGGTGAGTCAGCCCCCAACAACAGCCGGAAATCCCGGCACTTACCTGCACCTTGAACGTTTTTACCCGTTGCGTGCGAGTGGAGAACGCAGGGAGCATTGCGAGCGGATTCCAGATGGTTCCCCACGTGGGAGCGCCCCGGGCACGCACCGCGAATGAGGTCGTCGTCGATGTGTTCGCCCTCCCGCAACGTGCGGATGCGATCGGGCAGGAACGCTTCGACGTCGATCGTGTCGGGCGTCAGGTGGTCCGCGGTCCCCAGGTATCGCGGGCGGAAAACTCATTCAGCGGAAACCAGGCGGCCAGCGAAAAGCCCGCCAGGGGGCGCGCGACGGCCTCTCTGTTCCAGAAGGGCTCGGTAGCGGGCAATCCTCGAGGAGGCATGGCCAAAAGGATAGTTTGTCCTTTAGTAGCAACCGAACTCATGGGCCGCGTCGAGCATGGCGACGACATTTTCCGGCGGCACATTGGCCATGACGTTGTGCACCTGGTTCCACACGTACCCGCCGCCGGGCATGAAGATCTCCAGCCGCCGGCGCACGTCGCCGCGCACCTGCTCGGGCGTTCCCGAGGCCAACAAGCCCTGGGTGTCGCATCCGCCGCCCCAAAAGGTGAGATCGCGGCCGAACTCGCGCTTCAGCCGTTCCGGCTCCATGTGGCGCGCTCCCGTCTGCACCGGGTTGAGGATCTCGACCCCCGCCTCGATCAGATCCGGGATCAACTGGTACACACCGCCGCAGCAGTGCATGAAGATGTGTGCGCCGCTCAGGTCGCGCGCGTGGTTGTAGATCCGCTTGTGCCGCGGGAGGAACAATTCGCGATACGTGGCCGGGGACATCTGCGGTCCCGATTGCATGCCGAGGTCATCGCCCATCACCAGGATCTGCACCAGTCCGCGCACTTTCGGCAGAATCCGGGAGAGGTTTTCCAGGTGCAATTCGGTGAGCCGGTCGAGAAACCGGGCCAGCTTGCGTTTCTCGGAGGCCAGGTACAGGTAGAGGTTCTCCATGCCGAAGAGGAACTGGCTCCATTCGTAAAGATTGCACCCCACGCTAAGCGAGATGGCGTACTCCGTGGTGTCGTGCAGGTGACGCGCGGCGCGCCCGATTTCTTCCAGCCGCGCATCCGTGGCGGGCCGGTCCCATGGCGGGGACCCGATGGCGCTCCACGTGACCTGGCTCATCTTTTCGGGCAGGGGTTCGTAGCTGTCGAGGCCTTCGGGAGCGGAGAGCGGCCAATGGCACTGGTCGATAAAGAGCGCGCCCGCCGGCATTCTCCCGATGATGATTCCGCCGGGGCCGCGCACCAGCAGGCCGCCGTCAGCGCGGTCCGGGCAAAACCAGGCGGGCGCCATGGCCGGCGATCCATCGGGGAGAGTCCACGGCTTCCAGTCCTTCGGCGTGGTAAGCACCCGGCCGAGATCGATCGCGTCCACGTGGAATCGATCCAGGTACCAGTCGTCGGGTTGCGCCAGTTGCTGGATCAGGTCGTACAGCAAGGTGGGAGGCTCGCCTACACCGAGGTGCGCTTTCAAGCGATTGTAAGCAATCGCCATGATGCCGGTGGATCGCATCGAACCGTGGTCGAGCGGAACGCGATCCGGCTCCTTATGAGCGATCGCGGCCATTACCCGTTCGCGAGAGGTCATGCCACTCTTCAGATACAACACCGCGTGAGCGAATGCAAGACGGCACCTACTTTGTCAACTTTGTCTCGCCCGATGCCAACGCCCTCTCCGCCGCGCAAGCCAATCGCTCGGGCGAGCCTAACAACGAGCTGCGCAGGAACTTGTCGCCAAGGTTCCCCACCAACCCTATTCTTTCCCCTTGGCCGGCGCCGCTGCGCCCCTCCCGCCCTTGGAGCAGACTGTCCCGCTCGGCGCGAATATTCGTGTTGGGATCGCGGAAGAACAAATCCTCGCCGGGATAACCCGCCCGGATGGCCCGGCCCGCCCAAAGTGCCCGGAATCTGCGCACATGGCGGACCCCCGTGGGGACTACCGAATTGGGAAGCTAGCGATATTGCGTGATAACGCCCAGAGCACCACGCCCGTAACGCTCCGATCTCGCCGGCCTCCGCCGCGCTCTTTCCAAGTCGCGCGTTTATCTGGCCAATCCTCGTGCCCGCGCGGCGTTAACTTGTTTGGAATGTGGCGCGTGCAGAGATTGGACCAGATAAACGCTTTCAAACCGGCCAATCTGCTTGACTCTAAGCCACTTACGTTTTCCTTTTCATGCAAGCAGATTGGCCGGTTTAAAACAGTAATTCGACCACTATCGCATCCACGCCGGACATATCCGCTGGTTGGCGACTCTTCGTCCATGTGACAAGCCGTAGAGGAACGCAAGCGCGTTTTTTCGTTCCGAATCCGCTGCGCAGGGCATCTCGCTGGCGTAGAATCGGTAGACACCATATGTCTCTGACTCCCGGTCCGCCCCCTACTTCGCCGTTTCCAGCAGCTTCAGCTTCTGTTCGAAGCTGGGGTAGGGCAAGGCGCCGATCATCAGCTCGCCATCCACGCCCTCGGAAGTGCTCTTGCCGATCACGAACGAAGGTGTGGCCTGGGCGCCAATTCTGACGGCTTCCAGCACGTCGCTCTCGACCGCGCTCTTGTACTTCTCGCTCTCCACGCAGTTGCGGAAGGCGAAGGTGTCGAGCTTCAAGTCCGTCGCGAAGCCCGCCAGGTGGTCCATATCGAGCTTGTCGGGGTTCAACCCCATCAGGTTGCGCATGGTCCAGAACTGGCCCTGGTCGGCTGCGCAGCGGGCCGCTTGGGCCGCCCGAGTGGCGTTGGGGTGCAGGCTGTCGAGCGGCAGATCGCGGCTGTAGAACCGCACCTTGCCAGTGTCGATGAAGTTCTTCTTCAGCTCGTTGAACACGGTCAGGTGAAATTGCCGGCAGTACGGGCACTGATAGTCGGTATATTCCACCATGGTGACGGGCGCGTCCTTCGACCCTAGCATCGGGGAGCCCTCCAGATTCAGGGTGGCGCGGCCCGGCTCGGCGGGCCCCTGCGGTTTGGCGGCCTGCTGCTTCTCCAGCAACTGCCGGATCTGGCGCAGCTCATTCAGAATCTGGTCGGCCTGCTGCCGGGTGATGCCCTGATCCTGCGCGGCCAGCGGCACAAGCAGCGCCAGCGGCAGCGCCACGTACTTCGCATATTGCAACAACTTGGTCATTCTTTTCCTAATTCCTCTCCAGGGTCAGCATGTATTGGCTGCCTGGGATGTGTTCCCGTTCCGAAACGAGCCGGAAGTGGTTCGTCTCGATTTCTTTGATGACCTCCGGCTTGTTCAGCCGGATGTGCGTCAGGGCCCGCCCACCGGGCATGGCTTCCTTGGTCTTGTAATACTCCACCACGATCAGCTTGCCACCGGGTTTGAGATCTTTATGAAGCGCGGCCAGCATCTTTTCGGGATAGTCGAAATGGTGGTAGACGTCCAGCACCAGGATCTCGTCCATCTGGCCTTCCGGCAGGTTGGGATCGGTCTCCGTGCCCTTGATGAAGAGCACGTTGTGAAGTCCTCGGTTGGCCGCCGCCTGTTTCGCGGAGGCCAGGAAATCGTCGAAAATGTCTTCCCCGATGACGCGGCCGGCGGGGCCGACGGCGCGGCTTAAGAACGGCAGCATGTAGCCGACGCCGGTGCCCACATCGGCCACCGTCATGCCGCGCTGGATCTCCATGGCTTCGACCAGTTCCTGCGGCTTCTGCTTCTGGTCGCGGGCCGGATCGGCGAGTCCGGCGGCGACCGACTTGCGGCCCTCCGGAGTCTGATAGGTGGAGTTGGCCTGGGTGGCCACCTGGGCCTGGAGCCCGGCGGCCAGCGCCAGCGTGGCACAGAGGATACCCGTGACCGGCCAACCCGCGAGACCGACAGACGAAAACTTCTGTCTCACCTCGCAGCCTTGGGGCCTGTGAGCACGTGGGGCACCCCCAGCCGGCGATTGCTGGGCGCGCGGACCCGCACGTGGCCCGAAAGAGCCGCCCGAGGGCGCCCCCGGGGCCCGACTGGGCCCAGAGGGCACCCCAGGATTGCCCACCCCACAATTAATGCCGAAGCTGCGATGGGCCAAGCAAGCGGCACTGGGCGCTTTCGCTTGGCAAGCGATTTTCTCCCATCTCTTCATAAAGCGGTCTCCATGGGCAGCGCCAGAGGCGCCTCGAGCATGAAATCGAGCCGCGTCATTTCGGCTACGGCCTCGCGGATCGACTGTTCCGAGGTCGGCTCGACGGTGATCACGAACGGCAGGTCGTGCTTGGTATCGCACGGCTCCTGCAAGACGGCCTCCAGGCTGATGTTTTTGCTGGCCAGAATGCCGGCCAGGCGGGCGATGATGCCGGGCCGGTCGTTCACGCGGAAGCGCAGATAATAGGCCCGCTTCTGCACGGTGATGGAGACCGGGCGATTCTCGCCCAGCCGTTCGTGGGCGAAGGGCGAAACACGCTCGGGGCTGCCGCTGCGAATCTCCCGCGCCACGCGCATCAGGTCGCTCACCACCGCTACGCCTGTGGGATGGCCTGCGCCCCAGCCATAATAAAACGTGTCTTCGCCGTAAAGGCCCTTGACCCACACGGCGTTGTACGGTCCCTGGACGCCGGCCAGAATGGTGGAGGAGGGAATCAACGCGGGACGCACGAAGAGGATCAGCCCGTCGGCCGTCTTGCGCGCCCCGCAGACCAGGCGGACGGCGTGCTTCAACTGGCGGGCGTACCGGAAGTCCAGCGGGGTGATGCGCCGGATGCCCTCCATGAAGATATCCGAGGGCGTGATCTTCTCGCCGAACGCCAGGGCGGCCAGCAGCACCAGTTTGGAGCGGGCGTCGTAGCCGTCGATATCGGCGCTCGGGTCGGCCTCCGCATAGCCCAGCGACTGCGCCTCGGCCAGCACCGTTTCGAGCGGCGCGTCGCGCTTTTCCATCTCCGTGAGGATGTAGTTGCAGGTGCCGTTCAGAATGCCGTAGAGGGCCTCCACGTTGTCGCCCGAGATGCCCTCGCGCAGCACCGCGTGGATGGGGATGCCGCCGCAGACACTGGCCTCCATGGCCACGTTGACGCCGGCATGAATGGCGCGGTCCCACAGTTCCGGCCCACACGCGGCCATCAACTCCTTATTGGCCGTGACCACCGATTTGCCATGCTGGATGGCGCCTCCGAAGATCTCCGCGGCCACGCCCGTGCCGCCCACCAGCTCGGCCACAATCTGCACATCGGGACGGCTGACCACCTCACGCCAGTCGGTCGTGCGGAACACGTTTCCGAGCGCCGCGGGAAGCTGTTTGGAGTGCGCCGAGCGGCTGCAGACCGCCGTCACGGTGAGCCGGAAGCCCAGCTTCAGGGCGATCTGATCGGCATTGTTCGCCAGAATCGCGAGGGTGCTGGAGCCGACATTGCCGAGGCCCACGATCCCGACGTTGACTTCCTCCATATAAGGTTAATGATACCAATGCGGGCATGCAGCCGCGTACCTTGGGCCTCAAGCGGATCCCTGCAGCGAGGGATCTCCAACGCGCAAGCGGCGGAATAGGTCGGCAGACTTCAGGAGCGACGCGAAATCCGCGAGACAAAGCTCTCGCAGCGGCCACTGAATGGTCTAATCGCGAACAATGACGCTGCCCGCTGGTTCGAAGAGGTCCTCCGGAGGAATCCCAATCGTCCTGAGAAACAGGACATTCTGAACCGCATCCAGGCGCTGCGCAAGTGACGCCTCGGAGCGCCGGATGTCAATGGCAGGCTGTCGAAATGTTCTTGTTGACCGATGGCGTCCACATGAGCGCCTCTGGAAGCCAGTTCACCGGCGCAGGCGCGCCGCAGGGAGAATTGCCTAATCGTCCATCACATCCAGCAACGGAATCACGATCGGCGAGCCGGGAAGGCGAAGGGTTTTGTCCGCGACCTGTTGAACACCGCCGGCTGTCCGGAGCTCGCTTTCGAGGGTGTTCGGGTCGATGATCCACACGTACGGGACGCCGTTCTCCACCAACTCCGTAGCTTTGGCCCACACGTCCACCATCCGGTCGTCGGGCGAGAGGATCTCGATCCACAGCAGCGGCGGCACCGAAGGATACCGGCCCTCGAAGCCGGGCAGCAAATAGATGCAGACGTCGGGGATCGAAAACCACCTTTCGCGCACTTCTACGCGGAGACTGTTGTAGATCCGGATGTTCCACTCCTTGCGCCGGCGGCCCAGGTATCCGGCGAGCGCGGCCTGCAATTCTGCGTGTGCCCTATCGCCCAAGTTGCGCTCCACCAGGACACCGTCCCGATATTCCCGGTCGGGAGAATACGAGGTGTTCAGGTATTCCTCAAGCGGGAGCAGTGTCTCGACGCCCATGCAATTACCATAGCGCCGGGGCTATTCGTCCATCACATCCCGCAACGGAATCACGATCGGCGAATCGGGAAGGCGCAGCGTTTTGTCCGCGACCTGTTGAACGCCGTCGGCTGACCAGAGCTCGCTTTCGAGCGTATTGGGGTCGATGATCCAGACGTACGGCACGCCATGCTTCACCAGTTCCGCAGCTTTGGCCCTAACGTCCACCATCCGGTCGTCGTGCGAGAGGATCTCGATCCACAGCAGCGGCGGTTGCGAAGGATACCGGCCCACGAAGCCGGGCCGCGAATAGACGCAGACGTCGGGGATCGGATACCATTTTTCGCGCACTTTCACGCGGAGTTCCGTGTAGATCTTGATGTTCCACTGCTTTTCCCGGTTGCCCACGTATCTGGCAAGCAACGCCTGCAACCGCGCGTGTGGCTCATCTCCCAAGTTGCGCTCCATCAGGACACCGTCCCGATATTCCCGGTCGGGAGAATACGAGGTGTTCAGGTATTCCTCAAGCGGGAGCAGTGTATCGACGCCCATGCAATTACCATAGCACCGGAATGCGGCCCGACGACCGGTCTCTTGCGGCCTCGCGGGTTGCCTTACAATCAAGAGCGGAATGCTTCTCGGCGCGCGCATGCTCTCGACCGCGGTTCTGCTTGCCGCATCGCTGTGCGCGCAGTCCCCATTAGCAAATACCGGTCTTGGCGAAGGCCAGCCGGGCGAGACGCTAGAGCCGGCGCGTCCCCTCACGCCGCAGGGCTTCGATAACTTGCGCGCGCTGGCCCGCCTGTTCGGATTCGTGCGCTATTTCCATCCGTCCGACGAGGCTGCGACCGCCGATTGGAACCGCTTTGCGGTGGCCGCCGTTCGCGCCGTGGAACCGGCCGGCACGCCCGCAGAGCTGGCTGCGAAACTCGAAAGCGCCTTCGCGCCGGTGGCGCAGCAGGTTCGCGTTGTGCCGGTAGGGGCGCCGCGTCCCGAGATGGATATGCAATTCGGGCCGTTCGTCGCCCTGTGGCAGCATCGCGGGCTGGGCCCGCCGCAAGGAAAGTCTCCCTATATCAGCAGCCGCTTCCTGATCCCCAGGGCGCAGGCCCTGGTCCAGTTCGCGGCCTTCCGCGAGGACCTGCCCGGCGGCGTCTCCTGCATGGTTCCCATGGCGCTCTATCGCAACCAGGGGCCGCTGGCGCAGGCGCGCGCGCTTCCTGCGCCCGGAGGCTCGCCCAACGATCGCGCTACCCGGCTGGCGGCGGTGATCGTGGCATGGAACGTGTTCCAGCATTTTTATCCCTACTTCGAAGAGCTGGGCCCCGTCTGGATGGCCGCCCTCGGCCCGCTGCTTTCCGAAGCCGCCAGAGACAAGGACGCGCAGGCGTTCCACGCCACGCTGCAGAAAATGGCTGTGATCCTGCGCGACGGCCACGGCTATGTCAGCGGGCCGGGAGCCCCGCCCGATTACGTTCCGCCGGTCGTCTGGACCATGGCGGAAGGACGCATCACCGCGCTTTCTGTCGAAGGTACGGTGGACGTCAAGCCGGGCGATGCGCTGATCTCGATCGACGGCAAACCCGCCGCCGAAGCGCTGGCCGCCAGGGAAGCGGGCATGCCAGGCTCCACGGCGCAATGCATTCGCGAACGGGGCCTGACTTACCTGCTGGCGCACGCGCCCGGCGATAAGATCCTGGTGGAGTTGGAGCCGGCCGCTCAACCCGGCGCGCGCCGCACGGTTACGCTGGATTGCACAATCCGGACCGGGGATCTCTATCCGCCGCGGCCCGGCAAGATTGCGGAACTGGAGCCGGGCATCTTCTATCTCGATCTCGACCGCATCACCGACGCCGATTTTGCCGCCGCCGTGCCTGCGCTGGCGAAGGCTCGCGGCATGGTATACGACCTGCGCGGCGACCCCAACGATAAGCTCCAGTTCCGTCCGTTCTTCGGCCACCTGCTGGATCGGGCCGTGCAAGGCCCTTCCATCGCAGATCCGATCGTGACCCGCCCGGACGGGGCGGAGACCATGTTCCAGGAGAGCCAATGGCTGGCATCGCCCGTACCGCCCTACTTCCCCGCCAAACGGGCATTTCTCAGCGGTGGCCGGGCCATCGGCTACGCGGAAACCATCCTCTCCATCGTGGAGCGCTACAAGCTGGCGGAAATTGTGGGCGAGCCATCCGGAGGCATTAACGGCACGGTCAATTCGTTCACCGTGCCGGGCGGATACGAGCTGACCTGGACCGGCGAGAGAGTGCGCAAGCACGATGGATCGCCGCTCTTCGGAGTGGGCATTCGCCCCACCATTCCGGTATCGCCCACGCGCGCGGGCATCGCCGCCGGCCGCGACGAGGTGCTGGAGCGGGGGGTTCAGGCGGTGAAGTAGCCCTGTTGTTCACCGCAGAGACGCGGAGGGCGCGGAGGAAGCGCGGAGAAGAGAAAGAGAGAAATAAAAGGGGTTCTCTGCGTAGCCTCTGCGTTCTCCGCGTCTCTGCGGTGAACAACAGCGTAGCCAGCTAAACTATAGGTATGTGCAGAAGGCTTGCCGCTTTCGTACTGGCGCTCGTGCCGCTGGCGTTGCGCGCGCAATCCCCGTGCGCCAACATCCCCGCTTATTCGCCCTGCGAAGTGGTCTTCGAGCTGAGCGATAAAGACGCCGCAGCGAATCCCAATCCCTACGCCACCGTCGATATGAAGGTAGAGTTCCGTTCGCCGCACAGCCGTACCCTGGCGGTTCCCGCGTTTTGGGATGGCGGGCGCCGCATGGTGGCTCGCATCGCCCCTACCGAAGCCGGCCAGTGGGATTACCTGGTCACCGCCAACCTGCCCGATTGGGATGGCAAGACCGGCAGCTTCACGGCGGCCGCGTCGGACTCGCTGGGCTTCATCCATCCCGCCAACATGCACCACTGGGCCTACAGCGACCGCGACCGCAACGGATTGTATCATGCCCACCTATGGATGGGCGCCACCGAATTGCTATTCGCCACCATGGACGATGCCGCGTTTCGCGCCGTGGCGGATGCCCGCGCCGCCCAGAAGTTCAATCACCTGCGCGGCTTCGTGATTTCCGAGGCGCAGGGAGGCGCCTATTCGGGGCCCGACACTCCCAACCTGGCCTACTTCCAGCGGCTCGACCAGCGCGTCCGCTACTTGAACCAGAAGGGCCTCATCGCCGATCTGATCCTGGCCGGCGGCCCCGGTTACCTCACCAGGCTCTTTCCCGGCTGGGAACAGCGCCGCCGCTTCATCCGCTACGTGCTGGGCCGCTACGCCGCCATGGATGTCACCTGGCAGGGCGTGGAACAATTTGAAGATTATCCCGAGGGGCGCGCCTTGCTCAAAGACCTGGGCGGCCTGTTGAAACAGCTCGATCCATACCAGCATCCCCGCACCACCGGCGCGCGGGTGACTTCCTCGCCGCTACTGGACGACGGGTGGATGGATTTCGTGGGGGACGACACCGCCGACGACAATGTGGGCGCCATCGAACACCAGATTTTTGCGACCCCCTTCGTGAACCTCGATATCGGCCGCGAGGACAGCGGGGCGGGCAAGTCGCGGCCCAACGACGTGGATAGCGCCACGTTCCGCCATCGCCTGTGGAACGCCGTCATGGACGGGCAGTCGGTCACCTACGCCAACTCCGGCTCCGGCACACAGCACCTGAACTCGCCCGGGGCCAAGGCCATGACGGTGTGCTTCGACTTCTTCTCGGACACCCGCCACTGGGAGCTGGAACCCTACTTCGACGTGGACGGCGGGCGCGCCCTGGCTCTGGAGGATACCGAGTACGTGGTATACGTCGAAAAGCCGGGTCCCCTGGAACTGACCGTGGTGCGGCATGGCTACGACGTGTTCTGGATCAATCCGGCCGACGGAACCAGCGTAAAGGGCAAGAAGTTTTCGGGGGACCACTTCACCGCCGAGCCGCCCGACCGCTCGCACGATTGGGTTCTGCACGTGGTGCGCGAAGGCCGCGTGGAGGGCATGAACAAGTCTTACAAATTCGAATCGCAGGAGATCGTGTTGCAGGAGATTGAAGCCAATACTCCCAAGGTGCCCTTCGCGATCGAGCAGCCCTCGGGCGACCTTTCGCTTTCCACTCCGGCGCCCTACGCGGCCAAGATCACCCGCGAGACCCGCGCCACGCGCCAGATGTGGTGGCTGTGGCTGGGAGACGTGGCCGCCGATCGACAGGGCGTCCGGGTGCTGGCCACAGGGCATAAGGGCACCTTCCAGATCCCGTCCGACCTGGCCCGCAGCTATCCGGCCATCATGCACCTGCGGGTATACGGCATGAACGCCAACGGCAAGGTGTACGAAATCGATACGGGGCTTCAGATCGGCAAGTGACGCCACTCCTATTGGCGGTCGATACGACGCACGAGTACGGCAGCCTGGCTTTGCTGCGGGGCGCGGAAACCGTCGAGGAAGTTCTGCTGCACGCGCCCGCGGGCTTCGCTCACGTTCTGTACCCGCACTTGGCGGAGCTGTTGGCGAGGAACGGCGTGCGGGCGGCGGAGATCGCTTGCTTCGCGGCGGCCTCGGGGCCGGGATCGTTCACTGGCGTGCGGGTGGGGCTGGCCTGCGTAAAGGGCTTGGCGGAGGCGCTGGGCCGGCCGGCGGTGGCGGTTTCGAACTTGCAGGCGCTGTCCTGTTTCGGCTCGCGGCCGCTGCGGGCCGTAGTGCTGGATGCGCGGCGCGGCGAAGTCTACGGCGCCGTGTACGACGCGGCCGCGCATCTGGTGGCCCCCGAGGTGGTGGCGCCATTCGAGCGCTGGCTGGCGACCCTGCTGGCAGACCTGGAGCCAGACCTGGCCGAGGGCGACCTGGAATTCGTCTCGCCGGATTTCGCGCCGTTCCGCGCGGCGCTGGCGGGAACCCGCTTCGAGCAGGCCCCGGTGTCCACGGCGCCGCCGGCGCTGGCAGCGGCCGTGGGCCGACTGGCGCTAGCCCGCTACCAGGCCGGCGCCGCGCAGGATCCGGCGGCGCTGGACGCCAATTACGTGCGCCGCCCGGACGCCGAGCTGCTCTGGAAAGGGTAAGGAGCTACGGGGTCACCTTGACCGTTAAGTAGGTGAACTCTTTGCCCGGTTCGATCTTGAGCTGATGTGGCGTCTTCGCCGGAATGGTGACGACGTCTCCCACCGACAGCTTCTTCTCCAGGCCACCGCTGATGGAGGCGGCGCGCATCTCATTCGGCTCGGTGGTTTTGCCATTCACCAGCGATCCGCCGTAAATGAGCGTCGCTTCGCCGGTTGCCACCACCATGATATCGGCCTTGGTAGCGTGGTATTCGGCCTGGCCCGGCCCTTCGCGATGGGCCACCAGGAACGAGTAACTGCCCTCGCTCAGCAATTGCTGGGTGGCGATCTTCTGATCGTTGATTTTGGGCGCCAGCGACTTGCTAAAGCCCTTCAGCTCGGACGCCGTCCAAACGTGAAACCCGGGCGGATCTCCGGCGGGCAATGCCAATCCGGCAAACAGCAACACCAGCGACAACGGTTTCCAGTTCATGCGATCTCCTTTAGTACATGATACGGGGAAAACAGGACGCGGAGGCGCGGAGGAACGCACGCGGAGAACACAATCATTGATTCTTCTCCGCGCTTTCCTCCGCGCCTCCGCGCCTCCGCGTCCTGTTTTGTTCTTGCTATCGAACCGTGATCGTGACCGGCTGGCTGCTCGATCCATTCACCCAGACCGCCAGCGGGACTTGCGCGCCGCCGAAGGATTGGGTCAGAATCACCTCAATCTGATACTGGCCGTTGGGTAGCGGGTTCACCTGGAACACCGTCATCGGCACGCCCGAAACCGTCACCTGCAGGTTGGAACTGCCGATCGCCGTGGGGTCGAGACCGCTCACCACCACATCGATCAGATCGCCCGCATTGGAGGTCACTCCGGCGAGAGACCCGCCCGAGGGATTCGTAATCGCCACGATCGCGGGCGGCAGCTCGTCGATTTCCACGATCACCGGAAAGGCTGTGGTTGCGCCGTTGTTGACCAGCAGCGTGGCCGGTCCCACTGGGAAACCAGCCGGAATGCCGACGTTGATCTGCGCGGCCGAAGCGAACAGCACGGGGATCTGGGTTCCGTTCAGAGTCACCTGCACGGCCGATGGCGTGGCGCCCAGGTTCGTCCCAAAAATGCTGGCGATGCTGCCGGGATAAATGGTTTGCTGGGTGGGGTCCGCGTTGACGACGGGCAGTCCGATATCGGGGAAGCCAGGCCGCGCCACCTGGGTCTGGAAACCGCCGGGCTGGTCAATCACCTGGAACCCGGCGATCACGCTGAGATCCGAAGGGGTGATGGCCGCGCCGGGAGCTACCACGGCGTTGGCGACGATGTGGGTCGGGCTAAGCACCCAGACTTGGCGGACCGTTACATCGTCGGTTCCAAATCCTACGGTCACCTGTCCGTTTACAAAGTTGATGTTGGATGCGGTGATATCGACGGCCGCCGACGAACCGGCCGGCAGGGCCGTCAAGCTGATGGTGTTGATCTGGGGCGTGCCGGTGACGTTGTACGCGTAGGTTGGTGGATTCTGCGATTGCAGGAACATCGAGTTCTGTCCGTCGGGCCCATACACTGTGATGGTGGAGACCTGGCCGGCGGCCCCGTTTGGCGGGACTACGGTGATCGTGCCGGCCGCGTCCGTTCCGCTGGATGGAAAGGGGGTTTCCACGGCAGCCTCCAGGCCATCGAAAAAGATTTCGCTGGCGGAATTCAGCCCCGCGCCCTCTACCGTCACGGAGCCATCCGGATTGGGCGTCAGCGAGTTGATTTCCGGTGGACCCTGCTGTACCAGGTTCACGGCATCCGGCATCACGAAGATGTCCGTACCAAAATTGAGCACCAGGTGCCGCGGCCCCACTCCCGCGCCCGGAGGCGCCAGAAAGTAGAGCGCGATTGCCGGCGGCAGGCCCGGCGTGGAGTACAGTATGGGTGCGTATTGCGAACTTCCAATCCCTCCGAGAATGGTTGCCGACTGAGGGGCGGCGGCAATTGAGAACGGTGGCTGAACAATCACCAGGTCGGTGCTCCCCGAGGTGTTGCTCATGAACGCGGGGGTGGGCGTTAGGTCGCCGCTGTAGACGTAGGTGCGGTTGGTGCTCTGCAGCTTGCAATAGGTCTGAACGTTGTAGATGGGCAGCGAGGTGCGCGTCGCCACCGTGAAATTCAGGTTGGATACGGTGGCGCCGGCGCCAACCGAGATGAGCGCGGCCTGCGACGGATCTTGCACGCCGGGAAAAAACAGGGTCTGGTTCAGGCTGCCGCTGGCCGGGAACGGCGTCCCGGAGGAGTCCACGGGCAACCGCAGCCCCAACTCGTCGTTGGTGATCGAATTCGGCGGCAGCGGATGGACGTAAAGCAAATAGCCGTTGCTGGGCGGCAGCCCGGTGATCTGGTAAGTGCCGTCCGGATTGGTCAGAGAGCTCACCGCCGGGCCGGTGGCCGTCAGCGCTACCACCGAGGCCAGCGCCGCCGGCTGCCCGTTGGCAAACAACACGCGGCCGCTGATGGTTCCATAGTTCTGCTGCCAGCCAGCCTTGCCGTACAGGACCGCGAGGCTGGCCACGTCGTCGGCGTCGATGGGCCGCGCACGCGAGGTGTTGCGCGTGACATCCGGCGAAGACATGGCGCTGGCCGTCCAGCTATGCTGCAATCCCAGGGCATGGCCGAATTCGTGCACCGCCGTGGTGAAAAAATCCTCCAGGTAACTCGGCCCCGGCCCGAATGCCGGCGAGGAGGTGTTGGTGGTGAGCATCACCTGGCCGTCCATAATCGGGAAGAAGCCCCCGGGCGACAGCGTAGTGGAGGTGGTCGGCCCGCCTAATCCCAACAACCCGGGCGGCAGATCGATGAACGTCACATCGATGCCGGGCGTATTGGAAACCTGGTTGGCGGATTCCACGCCGGCAAACGAGATCCGCAGAGCCGAGCTGCTGACCGAATTCCAGACCGCCACGGCGTCCTTTACCTGGCTGAGCACCGAGCCGAAAGTGTCGTTGGGGCCATAGACCTGCGGACCCTGGTCGTTCACGTAGACCGTCACCGTGCTATTGCTCAGGGCGGTCAGATCGAATCTTTCATAGACCGGGGTAAACGGCCCCGAGCGGCTGCCCAGGAAATGAACGTAATGGTAATAGGCCTGCGAGGGAGTGGCCAGCAGAACCGCCACCGCGGCAACCGCCAGAGCGCGTATGATGCGGGTCCGCCTGGTCATTGGTTGCCGCCCGGAGTGGAGGTTCCCAGCGTGGCTGCGATCAGCGCACGCAGTTGGCTCAACTTCATGGTCAAAGTCTGATCCTTGACCTGCTGGCCGGAGGTGGCACTCAGCATTGGTTCGTGGCTGGCGGTGCGCGTGGTCGCGGGATCGGAGGAGCCGTCCTGCGCAACCGAGAAAAGCCCTTGGGTCAACCCGAGCACCTGGGTCAGCCCCGCGCGGCTGGTCCACAGGAAGAAGACGTAATCGTCACCGACGTTGAAACTGGGCGTGCCGGAAAACGATTGCCGCAGGTTACCGACCGTGCCGCCCGGAACCACTACATCGATAGAAGTTTGATTGCCGCCCTTGAACTGCTCGGACACCTGGACGGCGTAATGGGTATAAATCAGTTTGCCGGAAAAGGACGCGGATGAACTGGCGACCTTGCCATGAACGATGGCCGTCGATTTGACAATCAGGTCGTTCATGGAGAGTTGCTGCAGAGTGGCGCCGTGGAGCGGCGCCATGCAGAAGCTCAAAACCAGCGCAAGCGGAAAATAGCGCTTCACGGGATTCTCAAAAGCACGTGATGTACCAGCGAATCTTGTTGATTGCATTTGTGTTACGTGGAGCACCACGGACCGCCGTGGGTAGCTGTGACACGCGGTTGGGACAGCCTGTCCCAAACTTTAGGTTTTTCCCGGCCGCACGATCAGCATGGGCACATCGAGATTATGGCGCACCGGATTGATGGTGGTTCCGAAAATCAAGTCCTTGATTCCGCCATGCCCGTGCGCACCCATGATTACCAGATCCGGGTGCACCGAATGGGCGTAACGCACAATCTCTTTTCCGGGAGACGAGGAATGCGAAATGGCCGTTTCCACGGTGATTCCCTGATCCCGCAAGCCCCGCGCGATTTTTCCGATATACTGCTCGCCGGCTTCCACTTCGGCCGTGGAAGCTGCCTGTCCGTAGATCTGGCTGGTCACATCCTCCTCTACGTGTAGTAGATAGAGTTTGGCCCCATACAGCCTCGCCATGGCGGCGGCGTGGCTGACTGCCAGGCGGTCCAGCACCGTGTGGTCCAGCGGGACCAGGATCCGATGGTAGACGGGAGGCACAACCGCTTCCGCACCAGCGGTTTCCGGCAGAAGGACGGAGGCGCGGCCGAAACCGTGGGTGCGCCGCCTGATGAGCGGCTCCATGGTCACCCACAAAAGTAGTAGAAGGATCAGCAGAGCCGCCGGAACGGTCACCAGCCAGACCAGTATCCGCCAGCGCCCGGCGGATTCCAGCCAGCCGCCGATGATGGGTCCGGCCAACCACATGTTCAACCCCACGATGACCGCCGCGGTGGTCCAGGCCAGCAGCTTCACCCAGCGCGCATTGGCGAAGGGGCCCATGCGCTTCCGGTCGTTAGTGAAATGCACCAGCGGAATGATGGCGAAGGGCAGTTGCATGCTGAGGATCACCTGGCTGAGGATGATGAGCTGGTAGGTGGCCTTATCGCCCGAGATGTAGATAGTGAGGGCTGCCGGAATCACCGCCAGCGCGCGCGTGATCAGCCGCCGCAGCCACGGCCGCATGCGGATATTGAGGAAGCCTTCCATCACCACCTGGCCAGCCAGCGTGCCGGTGAGAGTGGACGATTGGCCGGAGCACAGCAGCGCCACTGCGAAAATGACTCCGGCCATGGAGGCGCCCAAAAGGGGTACGAGCAGTTCGTGGGCCTGCTGGATCTGGGTGACCACGATGCCGCGCTTAAAAAACAAAGCCGCCGACATCACCAGGATGGCCGCATTGACCAGCAGGGCTCCGTTCAGCGCCACCGCCGAATCCAGGAAGTTGTAGCGGCAGGCGGTCCGCATGGCCGCTGGATCCCGGTTGATATGCCGGGTCTGCACCAGCGCGGAGTGCAGATACAGGTTGTGGGGCATGACGGTGGCGCCCAGAATCCCTATGGCGATGTACAGGCTGTCTCCGCCGAGCCGCGGCAGGAGCCCCGTGAGCATCTCCGGAACCGAGGGCTTGGCCCAGAAGATCTCGATGGCGAAACATCCGCCCATCATGAGGATGAGCGACAGGACGAAGGCTTCCAGGGTGCGGATACCAAAGCTCTGAAACCACAACAGCAGGAGCGTGTCGGCGGCGGTGAGCAGGACGCCCGCCAGCAGAGGGATATGAAACAACAGATTCAGCCCGATGGCCGCGCCTAGCACTTCGGCCAGGTCGCAGGCCGCCACGGCGATTTCGCACAGGCCCCACAGGGCCAGGTTTACCGGGCGGGGATAAGTTTCGCGGCAGGCTTGCGCCAGGTCGCGGCCGGCCACGATTCCCAGGCGCGCGCTGAGCGTTTGCAGAAGGATGGCCATGGCGTTGGACATGACCAGCACCCACAGGAGCCGGTAGCCGAAGCGCGCCCCGCCTTCCAGATCGGTAGCCCAGTTGCCGGGATCCATATACCCGACGCTCACCAGGTAGGCCGGTCCCGCGAAGGCGAACATGCGCCGCCAGAAAGAGAGGTCGGCCGTGCCCACGCTGCCGTGTACGTCCGACAGCGATCGCGAAGCCGCACCGAGATTTTCCAAGCCTGCCATGCCGTCGTACTTAACTATAGTTAAGCAACAGGCGGGCGACCGTGTCAACAGACTCTCAGCCGGTTCCCCACCTTGCCGCGCCCCTGCGGAGCCGCGTCGCCGCAGACGATGGGGAGGCACGGTGCATAAGCGTCCGATCCGGCGATCCTGGCCAGCGATCCTGGCTGGCGTGGCTGGCCGGCGCGGCTGGACGGCGCGGCTGGGCGGCGCGGCCCATGAGGGCAGCGGATTTCTTCGTTCGCGCGGTGGAATCGCGTGGGAACCCCGGAGCGTGGCGCGCCGCTACTGCCCCAACTTCCGATAGCCCGCAGGGACTTCGAAGGCGGAATCGGGGATCGCGCTGCTCGAGAAGTTGCCGGCTTCCATGGTGATTTCGAAGAGCGCGACCAAGCCGTCACTCATTCCGGCAAGCGTCTGCTGGGCGGCCGCGCCTTGCGGCCCTCCCCGCTTGGCTATGGCCTCCAATTGTGCGCGCGCCTGGGCCATCTGCTGCGTTTGCGCCGCGGACGGACCGGCGCCGCCCCCCGATTTCATGCGGATTACCTCCATCACCGGCACTCCATCCATCTCCGCAAACTGCTGCTGTAGCTTGGCCATGGCCTTCTGCATGCTTGGATTGCCGCCCCCGGAGGCCCCCACCGGCCAGTGGGCCGCGTTTTTCTTGTAAAAGGCGGCCAACTCCTGGCTGCCCGGCACATCCCGCGACAGCCAGAGTTCGACCTCCATCTTCGCTTTGATGCCGGCCGGCCGAGCCTGCGGCATGTCCACCTGCATGGTCAGGATCACCTGGCTCGCGTTGAACCCGTTGATGGTCTTCTTCTGCCCGGTGCTTTTAACGTCGGCCTGGACGTCCACACTCGCCGCCCCGGCGTTGGCCATGTCGCTGAACCCCACCACCTTGTACGTCTTGGCGGCGGTATCGATAGTGGTCAGGGTCTGCGCATCGAAATCCACAATGGTGGCGATGGTCCCGCGTTCTTCCTTTTCCTTCTGGCCCTTCACGTAGTGTTTAACGATCTGGTCGCCGCCCGGACCGGACTTCTGTGTCATGGTGAAGCTGAAGTCGGCATGCGCGGCCGGACTGGCCGCCAGCATCAGCATGGCAATGTGCGCGCTTCTCACGAATTAAGACCTCCTTCTGGAATGATACCCGCATGCCGGCGCCGCCGGAAACGGGGAGATTCGGTTCGGTAGTATCCGCTATCACAACTTTCGTCTTGACAATATTCGTTATCACGTATTATATTGTAAGCATGAGCGGCAAACTGGCGCGCGAGATTCAACAGACCAAACCGTTTGCTTCTCTGGAAGAGGAAGCCTTCCTCAATCTGGGCCGCACGTTTGAGGCGCTGCAAGAAAAAACGACTGGGCTGTTGAAGCAGTACCAGCTCAGCGGCACGCAATACAACATGCTGCGCATTCTGCGGGGGGCGGGGACGGACGGATTGACGTGCAGCCAGGCCACCGACAGGATGCTCACGCCCGATCCGGACGTGACGCGCTTGCTCGACCGTATGGAGGCGCGCCACCTGATCGCGCGCGAACGCAGCCGGCAGGACCGCCGCGTGGTGATCACCCGCATCACCCGCGAGGGTCTGGCGCTGGTTGCGGAGATCGACCGGCCATTGGCGGATCTGCTGCGCACCCTGATGGGCCGCGCCGGCCGGGACCGCCTCAGGGAATTGATCGACATCTTGGAGACCCTCCGCGAAGGCGAGTCTCCCTAACACGGACAGACTCACCGCGGGAACGCGGAGAGAGCGGAGGAAGCGCGGAGGAAAACAAGAATTGCTTTATTGCTTTCTCCGCGTTTCCTCCGTTTTCTCCGCGTCTCCGCGGTGAAATGGGGGCAATAAGAGGAGAAACGAATCATGGCACAAGTGACTTACCAAATCGATCCAACTCATTCCGGCGCGCATTTCAGCGTTCGCCATATGATGATTACGAATGTACGCGGCGAATTCACCAAAGTCTCGGGGAAGATCCTATGGGATTCTGAAAACCCCGCTAACTCGTCAATCGAAGCCAGTATCGACGCCACTTCGATCAGCACCCGCGATCCGCAGCGCGACGGGCACTTGAAAAGCCCGGATTTCTTCGACGTGGAGAAGTTCCCGGAGATCCAGTTCCGGAGCACGCAGGTTCAATCCACCGAAGGTGGTCTGGAAGTGACCGGGCATCTGACGATCCATGGAGTGACCCACAGCGTGGTCTTGGAAGTGGAAGGGCCCACGCCCGAAACCAGGGACCCTTGGGGATACGTCAGAATCGGCGCCAGCGCCACCGCTAAAATCGACCGCAAGGATTTCGGCCTGACCTGGAATAGCGCCCTGGAGACCGGAGGCGTGCTGGTGGGCGATCAGGTCAAGATCTCGATCGAGATGGAAGGCGTGCGGCAGTAAGTGGCAGCGGCCTGAAAAAGAAACGCCGGAGGTGACGCATCCTCCGGCGTAACAGGAAGCGAACTCTCGAAACTGGCAGACTCGCAGCTCCACAGTCATCATGCCTTAAAGCTGCTATACTTGGAAGACCGATTTATACCTGCTTTTAGTTGTGGTACGAACGGGCTACTGTCTATGTACTTTCGTTAAGCCTGTAGGTTTTCGTACCTTCGCCGGCCCCGCGAGCAAACCACTCACGCAGCAGTAACCACAAATAGGCCGGAAAGGCAGCCGGCAACCCACATTCCTATACTGCGCGTTGTGATACGTTAGAGCCGAAGCTGGAGGTGTGCCGTGAAACTACGAGCTATCTTTTTGCCCGCCGCGCTTTCGGTGGCAGCTTGGAGCCAGAGCCTGAACTGCGATCTGAAGGAGTACAAACCGCAGGAGGGGCTGAAGGCCGTGCCGTCCACGGAGCCGTCCACGGTGCCATCCACGGAGCCGTCCACGGAGCCATCCAGTGGCGCACTCGAGATTTCCTGGACCGGTGAGCGCGGGGCACAGCTTCGCGCCTCCTTCGCCATACGCAATGGCCAGCCTATGGTGGCCGAAATGGCCGCCCGCAAAGCCGGCGGGAGCTGGATTGTGCTGGGGCGCAATCTCACCCCCGAATTCCAGGTGACCAGCGGCCAGCGGCGGCTCTCGGAGCAGCAGATGGCGCCCCTGCGCGCACTGGGCATCGCGCTCACGCCCGAAGTGGTGGAGCGTGAGAAATGGAACGCTTTCTGGGACGCGCCGCTGATGGTGCCCGGCGCGCCCAACACCAATATGGACCTGCCGCGGAAACCGGAAGAGATCCGCCGCGCGTGGGCCACTTACCAGGCCACCGGCTGCCAGGTGAAGAGCGATGGCGCGCGCATCGAAGTGACCTTCCCCGGCGTCGCGATGGGAATCTTCTCCGGCCGCTTGCAATACACGGTCTACCGCGGCTCGAACCTGCTGCGGCAGGAGGTGATCGCCAAAACCGGCGAGCCTTCGGTGGCCTACAAATATCTGGCCGGGCTGAAGGGCATGGCCATCGCCAACGATACGCGCCTGGCGTGGCGCGACACGGCCCGCAACTGGCAGCAGTATGCATTCGGCGGCGCCGTGAATGCCGATGCGGTGGCCGTAAAGGCGCGCAACCGCGTCGCCATGGTGGAGCAGGGAGGCGGCTCGCTGGCCTTCCTGCCCCCTTCGCATAAGTTCTTCTTCGCCCGCGAAATCGAAACCAACCTGGGCTATGTGTATTACCGCAAGGACAGTGCGTCGTCCTTTTCCATCGGCGTGCGGCAGGCCGACCGCGAAGAGTCCTACCGGCCCCTCGGCGTTTCCGACGCGGAGTGGGCGAAAACCGCCAACGAGGCGCGCCACGACATCAACAACTTCGCGCTCTACAATGCGCCTCCGGGAACCTGGCAGCGCATGCCGGTGTACTTTTACCTCAGCCCCAACGGCGCCCAAGCCACCGATGAAGCCATTCTGGCTTACACCCACGACGACCGCTACAAGGAGATGCCCGGCTTCAAAGTGCTGGTGAGCCACTTCCACATGCACTGGAACGAGCACATCACCGATGACGGCTCGCTGGACGTGCAGCCAAGCTGGCTGCAGGTGTTCCGCGGGCTGGGAATCAACGTGGCGATCCTGGCCGATTTCCACGGCGATTCGCATCCCAACGACCCCGGACCGCTGCGCTTCGCCGAGCAGAAGGTTTATTTCGACGGCTGCGAGCGCTTCTCCGACCGCGATTTCCTGCTGGTGCCGGGCGAGGAGCCGGACGCCCAACTGGGCGGCCACTACATCACCTTCCTGCCGCACCCGTTGTATTGGTCGCACGTGCGCACCGGCGGCCAGCAGTTTCAGGAAAACGATCCGAAATTCGGCAAGGTGTACCACATCGGGTCGCCTGAGGAAGAACTGGACATGATCCGGCGCGAGGCCGGCTTGATGTGGCAGGCGCACCCGCGCACCAAGGGGTCGGCCGGCTACCCCGATGCGGTCCGCGACAAGGCGCATTTCCTCAGCGACCGCTTCCTGGGCGGCTCGTTTCAGTCGCTGCCGGTGGACCAATCGCAGAAGCGCCTGTGCGAGGTGCGCTGCCTGGACCTGATGGACGAGATGAATAACTGGGGCACGGACCCGAAGTATATGATCGCGGAAGGCGACACTTACATGAAGTACCCGGACGACGAGACCTTTCCGCAGTTGATCGTCAACTACGTGAAGCTTGGGCGCGTGCCGGCGTATGGCGAGGACTGGTCGCCGATCGTGCGCGCCATGCGGGCCGGCGATTACTTCGTTTCGAGCGGCGAAGTCCTTCTGCGGCAGTGGGGGATTGAAGGCACGGGCGCCCGGCGCGTCTATACAGCCGATGTGGAGTGGACCTTCCCGCCCGAGTTCGTCGAGGTGGTCTGGGGCGACGGACACACCAGCGGCCGGCAAGTGATGCCCACCACGGGATTGCCGCCGCTGAGTCACAACACCTTCCGGATTCCTTTCGACGCAACCGGCAAGCAGTGGGTGCGCTTCGCGTTCTGGGATTCGGCGGGGAATGGCGCGTTCACGCAGCCGGTGCGGCTGAAGTAAGGGGCCCTCCGCGATTTCGTGCCACTATCACATTGCCAAGGCCCACGGCGGACCGTGGGAGTGGAAAGCGCGCCGGGATCGGGCAGCACCTTTTCCGTCCTGATTCCGATCCCCAAAGAGGACGGTGTCCAGGCATGACCACGGTTCTGGCGATCGCGGACGATCCGGCGATCCTGCGCGGCCTCTCCGATAATCTGCACTTCGAAGGCTACGAGGCGATCACCGCTTCGGATGGCGAGACCGGCTACCGGCTTCAGCGGGAACGCAAGCCCGACCTGATCCTGCTCGACCTGATGCTGCCGCGCATGAGCGGATTTGAATTCTGCTGAATTCTGCGGCAAGCTGCGCGGGGAAGGGATACAAACGCCGATCCTAATGCTGACCGCGCGAAGCGAGGAGCCGGATCGAGTGCTGGGCCTGGACCTGGGCGTGGACGACTACGTCACCAAGCAATTTTCCGTGCGCGAGCTGATGGCTCGTGCTCCCGCGGCGAAGCCAGGCGGGCGCTGACGGAACCGATGCCCTGCCGGACGAGCTGCGCTGCGGCTCGACGGAGATCGACTTCCGCAGTTACGAAGCGCGCTCGAACGGAGAGCCGGTGGAGATCACGCGCAAGGAATTCGCCGTCCTGCGCTTTCTGGCCTCGCGCGCGGGCCCAGGTAGTGACGCGGGACGATCTGTTGAACGAGGTGTGGGGATACGAGTCGTATCCATCCAGCCGCACAGTGGATAACCACTGGCCGGGCTGCGAGCCATGTTGGAGCCGGACGCGTCGCAGCGGAACATATCAGGACGGTACATGGAGTGGGGTACAAGTTCGTTCCATAATTCCATGACATGGATTTTGCATTTGCTTTGCGGCGGGCGGGTGTTGGCGTGACGACTTATAAGGGCGGAAAGGCACTCTGGGATTCGAAGGAGATTTCACCCTTGGGGGTGCAGGTGTGCGAAGCCACCGGCCGCGTGGCCCAGATTCTGAACCCTCTGGAGCACGGCGCCCTCATGGGGCTGGCCTTTGGGGGGCCGGATCTGAACTGGCTGTACGTGGCCGAAGGCGGGAAGCTCTTCCGCCGCCCCGTGAAAGTGAAAGGCAATGTTGCGTGGGCCCGGTGAAGCCTCCCAAGCCGCCGCTGTGAGGAAAGCGCCTCGCAAAGACGCCGAGGCGCGAAGTAAACGCGAAGAAGAAAAACCAAACATAAAGGTACAATGCGGTTTCTATGCGCCGGCGCTCCACGTTTCGCAACTGGATCGAGTACTTGCTGGCGCTCGGTGTGCTCAAGTCCCTGGAGTGGACGCCGCTGCCGCTGGCTAATGGGCTGGCGCGGTGGTGGTGCGCGGCGCTCGACCGCGCCATTCCGCGGCTGCGAAGGGTGGCTCTGCGGAACCTGTCGCTGGCCATGCCGGAGTTGGACGAAAGAGCGCGTGGCCGCATTGCCGACGGGGTGTTCCGCTCGCTGGCCCGCCTGCTGGTTTCGTTCGCCAGGTTTCCCTCGATCAATCGCGGCAATCTCGACCGCTGGATTCGCTGGGAGGGCGCGGAGCACTTCGAGAACGCCCTGCGCGCGGGGCGGGGCGTTCTGTTCGCTACGGCGCACCTGGGCAACTGGGAGCTGAGCGCGTTCGCCCACGCCCTGCTGGCGGGGCCGATGCACATCGTGGTAAGGCCGCTGGACAATCCTCTGATCGATCGGCTGGTGGAGCGGCGGCGCACTCTCACCGGCAACCACCTCATCGAGAAGAAGGATTTCGCGCGCAGCATCCTGAAGGCGCTGGCCGCCAACCAGGCGGTGGGAATCCTGATCGATCAGAATGCCACGCCCGCCGATGGCGTCTTCGTGGATTTCTTCGGCCTGAAGGCTTGCGCCGGGACGGGCTTCGCCAAGCTGGCGGCACACAGCGGAGCGGCGGTGATTCCCGGTTTTGCTTTGTGGTCGGAAGAGGAGCGCCGCTACATCCTGCGCTTCTATCCGGCCGTTCCGATCACCGGGGATGCGGCGCGCGATACCCAGACGCTGCAAGCGGCCCTGGAAGCGATTGTCCGCGCCTGGCCGGATCAGTGGCTGTGGATTCACCGGCGCTGGAAGACGCGGCCCGCGGGGGAGCCGCCGCTGTATGAATAAAAGGTAAACGGGTCAGCTCGATGGTGGGCGTGGTTGTCTCCGCCGGTAAGCGGCGGCAGGGCTATTGCCGTTCAACCTTCCAGTACCGTCCGTTCCTGACGCCATTTGCCGCGCGTGAAATCGGGGAACGGCATCGGCGCGCTGCCTTTGGCCACCGAGGCCTCGCTGAGCGGACCGGGCGCGCTCCAGGCCGCCGCGTCGTAAACGTCGATGTCCGGAGGTTTGCCCTCGCGCAGGCATTCGGCCAGCCGCCAGGCCATCACGAAATCCATCCCGCCGTGGCCGCCCAGCTTGCGCGCCAGCTCTCCGGTCTCCTTCCAATAGGTGTGCTCGTATTTGGCTTTGTACGGATCGATCGGACCGAACTCCTCTTTGGGATCGCCATCCACGTAGATGCGGGGCGGATAGTCGCGGAAGATCCCCTTGGTGCCGGCGATCAGGTTGATGCGGTCGTACGGCTGCGGCGAGGACGTGTTGTGCTCCAGGGTGATAACGCGGCCCTTGTCGGTGTGGATCAGGCTCACGTTGAGATCGCCCTCGTGGTACACCTCTTTCTGGCGCGGGTCGTCCGCCGCCAGGTGCTCCTTACGGTAGGCTGGCAGCGACGCCACCAGCGAGCTCATACTCACCAGGTACTCGAAGCGGTCGCCGCGGTTGATGTTCATGTAGTGCGCCACCGGCCCCAGGCCGTGCGTGGGATAGAGGTTGCCGTTGCGGTTCAAATGCTCGAAGCGCCGCCACAGGCCTTCACCCGCGTTCGAGAACAGCTCGCTGCGCAGATCGTGGTTGTAGGCGCAGGCCCCGTGGGTAAGCTCGCCGAACAGGCCGCCGCGGGTCATGTTCAGCACCATCAGCTCGTTTTCCCCATAGCAGCAGTTTTCGAGCTGGATGCAGTGCCGGCGGGTGGCCTCCGAAGTGTTGACGAGCTGCCAGCAATCTTCGATGGTGCGGGCGGCCGGCACTTCCACGGCCACGTGCTTGCCGGCCTTCATGGCCGCCACGGCCATGGGGGTGTGCCAGATCCACGGCGTGGCCACCACCACCAGGTCGAGATCGTCGCGCTTCACCAGGTTCTCGAAGGCGTGGTCGCCATCGGTGTAGAGTCCCGGGGCGGTGGGCAGTTTGCCGGCGCGCTCCAGGCGGGCCTGCGTTCTCAGCACCTTGTCGCGCACCACGTCGCATAGCGCCGCGATGCGCACTTCGGGCATGGCGGCGAAATTATCGATCAGGGAATTGCCGCGCCCGCCCGTGCCGATCACGCCCAGGCGGACCTGGTCGCGGGCCTCGAACGGGACGCCGGACATGCTGGCGGCCGCGGGGCCCGCCGGCTGTTGCGGGGCCGCGTCCGCCGAGTTGGCCGCCGCGCGTACCGCGGAGTTGGCCGCCAGCGAGGCCAGCGACGCCAACCGCAGCAGGTCGCGGCGCGATGTGTTCCTGGAATCCTGTTCGTCGTTCACGCTTCACCTCCAAAGCCGGCGGATCACCTGGATGAGCACCACCGCCGTCACCACGAAAACCGCCAGCAATCCAAAGCCGTAGTCTAACCGCCCGTACAGAAAATTGCCAACCGTGAACAGGGCCGACCAGATCATGATGCATCCGGCCACCCAGCCCAGAAGCGACAGTGGGAAGTTCCCGGTCTCCGCGTCGAGCGCGGCTTGCGCTGCCGAAATCCCTGCCTTGGCGCGGATGGGTTCCCATCCCGGCCCGGCCGGGTGTATTTTGCGATAGAACTCGATCAGCACTTTCGGGTCGGTCTGCGGCCCCAGGTAGGCCGTCGCGATCCAGCAGACGGTGGTCACCGCGATGGTCAGCAGCAGCCCTTTGGAAGCGCCGATGGCGACGCCGTTCCTGAGCATGATTTCCAGCGCTACGGCCACCAGGAAGGAGCTGATCATAGCCACGATCTCGCACCAGGCGGTCACGCGCCACCAGAACCAGCGCACCAGGTAGAGCAGCCCCGTGCCGGCGCCCACCCGCAGGATCAGGTTGAAGGCCTCCTGCGCCGTATCCAGCGCGAAGACCAGCGCCGAGGAGGCCACAAACAGGATGATGGTGGCCACCCGGCCGGCGATCACGTAGTGGTGCTCGACCGCGCCGCGGTTTATGAAGCGGCGATAGAAATCGTGCACCAGGTACGACGCGCCCCAGTTCAGATGCGTCAGGATGGTGGAAGAATTGGCCGCGATCAGCCCGCCCAACATCAGCCCGATCCAGCCCACCGGCAGGAAGCGCAGCATGGCGGGAAAGGCGATATCGTGACCCAGCAGGCTAGGGTCGAGATTGGGCAGGGCGTTGCGCAGGTCCGAAAGCTGCGGATAGACCACCAGCGAGGCCAACCCCACCAGGATCCACGGCCACGGCCGCAGAACGTAGTGGGCCACGTTGAAGAACAGGGTACCGCCGAGAGCGTCCTTCTCCGATTTCGACGCCAGCATGCGCTGCGCGATGTAGCTGCCGCCGCCGGGCTCCGCGCCGGGATACCAGACCGCCCACCACTGCACGGTGATCGGAATGATGAAGACGGCCACCGCCAGGTCCCAGTTGTTGGTGAAATCCGGCAGCATGTTGAGGTAATTCAAACCGCCCGGCCCGCGCACGTGGGAGAGCTTATCCACCAGGCCGTGAAGACCGCCCACCTGTGGCAGCGTGACGGCGAAATACGCCGCCGCGATCACCGCCGTCATCTTGATGAAGAACTGGATCATGTCGATGACCAGCACGCCCCACAGCCCCGAGTGCGCCGCGAAAACCACGTTGAGGAGACCGACCGCAAGCAGCGTTTCCCAGCGGCTGAAGCCGAACAGGACCGCCGCGATCTTGCACGCCGCCAGGTTGACCGTGGCCATAATCATGCAGTTGAAGAGCAGTCCCAGATACACGGCGCGGAAGCCACGCACCGCGCCGGCGGCCTTGCCGGAGTAGCGCAGCTCGTAAAACTCCAGGTCGGTGAGCACGCCCGAGCGCCGCCACAGGCGCGCGTAGAAGAACACTGTGGCCACGCCCGTAAGGGTGAAGGCCCACCACTGCCAGTTGCCCGCGACGCCCTGGGTGCGCACGAAGTTGGCCACCAGGTTGGGCGTATCGCTGGAGAACGTGGTGGCCACCATGGAGAGTCCCGCGAGCCACCACGGCACCGACCGGCCCGAGGCGAAGAACTCGGCCGTGCTCTTCCCCGACCGTCGGCCGAAGAACAGCGCCGGGATAAAGCAGATCGCCACCGAAGCCAGCGCGATGATCCAATCAATGGTGTGGAGTTGCATGTTCCTCCTGGTAGGGTACTGCGGGGCGGGGCTGTGGGTCGATGAGTTCGCGCGGCACGGGATGGCTACGGAAAAGCTCGCGTGGATGTGGAGGACGTGGCATCGGCCGCTCCGATCACGATAACATCCTGACGGGGAGGGCGTAGGGCAGCAGGGCCGGGCCGGAAGGCACTCTTGAGGGCAACCCAGAGGCCGAACCCGGGTCGATCCTCCTGTCCGCGGGTTGCGCGTCGATTCTCAGTTTGCTGTTGTTTCGAAGGCGCCGGGCTGCCGCTGGCGCCGCGCTGGCGGCGATCCCGATCTGCTGGCTGGTGTGAATCTACCTCCCCTGCCGGCAGCGGAGGGGCTGCGCAAGGCAGCTCCTCGCCTGTCTCTAAGCGGAGTTGACAATTTCTGACAAAATTCTTCCTTGCCATGTTCCCGTACCGCAGCTATATAATTGCCCTATCGGGACCATCTGGAGGGAGGGACCTCATGAAACTTACCCGCCGGGAACTGGCGCGGCTGGCGGCGGTGGGCGCGGGCGCACGGATTGCGCCGGCGCTGGCGCAGGAGGGCGATCGGCCGTTCCGATACTGCATCGTCGGGCTGGGCCGTATTTCGATGCAGCACTTCATGCCGGGCACCAAGGTGTCGCAGTACTGCCGCGTCACCGCGCTGGTGAGCGGCCATCGCGATAAGGCCGAAAAGATGGCCGCCGAATATGGCGTGCCGGCCGGCAGTATCTACAGCTACGAAAACTACGACGCCATCGCCAACAATCCGCAGATCGACGCGGTCTACATCGCGCTGCCCAACGGCATGCATGCCGAGTACACCATCCGGGCCGCCAAGGCGGGCAAGCACGTGCTTTGCGAAAAGCCCATGTCCAACACGGCAGCCGAAGCACAGGCCATGGTGGACGCCTGCCGCCAGGCCAACCGAAAGCTGATGATCGCCTACCGCTGCCAGTTCGAACCCACCAATCTGCACGCTGTCGAATTGGTGCGCAGCGGCAAGCTGGGCAAAATCGTGTCCATCGAAAGCGCCAACGGCTTCAACATCCGCCCCGGCGAATGGCGCATCACGCGCAAGTTGGGCGGTGGCGGCCCTCTGATGGATATGGGCATCTATTCCCTGAACGCCTGCCGCTTCCTGACCGGCGAGGAACCCACTGGCGAGTTGAAGGCGTACAGCTCCGTGACCGACCAGGACGGCCGCTTCAACGAAGTCGAAGAGAACCTCTCCTGGACTATGAAATTCCCATCTGGAATCGTGGCCGCCTGCACCACCACTTACGGCGCCAGCATGCCGGGAACTTATACCGTTTACGGGACGAAGGGGACGCTCCGCATGGATACGGCGTTCACCTATCAGGGGCAGCACCTGACGGCCAAAATCCAGGGCGAGCCGCCGATCGACGATCTGAGCGCGGAGCGCGACCCCGCCCATTTCCCGCGCCAGGCGGATCACCTGGCCCAGTGTGTCGCCCACAACACCGAACCGAAGACCTCCGGGGAGGAGGGGCTGCGCGACATGAAACTGATCGAAGCGATCTACAAGTCCTGCGCGCGCGGGTAGAGAACACCGCGGGGTGCCCGCGAGCCCGGCGCCCTCTCGGCCCGTGCCAACCCGCCTTCGGAAGCCGGGGTCTCCGACACGCCTCCACCGAGCCCGCGGTGCCGACTCGCCTCCAGATCCAGCGGGCGCAACGCGCCGCCACAACTGCGGGCGCAACGCGCCGCCACAACTGTGGGCGCAACGCGCCGCCACAGCCGCGGGCGCAACGCGCCGCCACAGCCGCGGGCGCCGACCCGCCTCCACAGCCCGCGGCTCCGACCCGTCTCCACAGCCCGGCCCAGGGGGCACCCCGCAATGCGGCGCTCAGGCCCCTTAACCGGCCTTCCAATCCCAATTCCGGCATTTCAGACCTTATTGATTGCATTCTTCCGCCGCCCGTGAAACAATCGGCCATCATGGGCATCAATCTGGGTCTGGACATCGGCGCCATCAGTCTGAAGCTGGCCGCCCTGGGTGGCGAGGCCGACCTGCCGGCGCTCCGGGCACTCGCCTCGACGCGGCCCGAGTTCCGCCTCTCCACGATGGGCGATCGCCCCGTGCTGCTCTCCGATTACCGGCGTATTGCCGGCAGCCCGGTGCAAACCGCCTACGACCTGCTCCAGGAGGTTTACGCCGCCATTCCGGAAGAGCGCGTCGAGGGCATGCGCGTTACCGGCTCCGGCAGCCGCGCCATCGCCAAGGTCCTGGGATTGTTTTTCGAAAACGAGTTCAAAGCCATCGCCCGAGCCATTCGCGCGCTCTACCCGCAGGTCCGCACGGTCTTTGAAATCGGCGGCGAAAGCTCCAAGTACATGCGGTTGTCCGCGAGCGGCATCGTGGATTACGACCGTTCCGGCGAGTGCGCCGCCGGCACCGGCTCGTTCCTCGATCAGCAGGCGCTACGCATGCAGTACTCGGTGGAAGAGGTTGGCTCGGTGGTCGCGACCGCCGGTTGCGCGGCGCGCATCGCCGGCCGCTGCTCGGTGTTCGCCAAGAGCGACATGATCCACGCGCAACAGAAAGGCTACTCGCCGGCGGAAATCCTGCGCGGCCTGTGCGATGCCGTGGCCCGCAATTACAAGAGCGCCATCGTCAAGGGCCGGCCCGTGGAAGCCCCCGTGGCGCTGATCGGCGCGGTGTCGCAAAATGCAGGCGTCACCGCCGCGCTCCGCGAAGCCTTCGGCCTGGCGGAGTCCGCTTTGCTGGTGCCCGTCGAGTACGCGTGGTGCGGCGCCATCGGCGCGGCCATTCTGGAAGCCGAGGATCCCCGCAAGCGATCCATCCTGGAGATTCACCGGCTGCGCCAGCACGATTCCATTCCGATCCCCGAAGACTCCCGCCCGCTCTCCATGGAAAACGTGGTGCGCCTCGCGCCGCAGCCGAGCGTACACGCGCGATCCGGCACTGCACACAGTGCGCCGGCCGATGTGGCGCAGGGACACTCCGGAGACCTCGGTGCGAGTGGTTGGTGCGAAGCAGAGCAGGCTAATGCTGGCCAAAGCGCCAGGGACGTTCCCCCCGGGGACCATCTGCCGTCACAATCGCCCGTCATGGGCCCAGGGGGCGCCCCCTGCGCCACGTCAACGATTCCGGCCTACCTCGGCCTCGATATCGGCTCGGTTTCCACCAACCTGGCGGTGCTGGATGAATCCGGCGCCGTGGTGCACGACGTCTATCTGCGCACCGCCGGACGGCCCATCGAAGCCGTCCAGCAGGGCCTCTCGGAAGTCGAGCGGTTGTGGGGCCGGCGCGTCGAGATTCTCGGTGTGGGCACCACCGGCTCGGGCCGCGAGCTGATCGCCGAGTTCGTGGGCGCCGACGTGGTCAACGACGAAATCACCGCCCACAAGACCGGCGCCATCCACATCAGCAACACGCTGGGCGGCGAGCCCGTGGATACGATCTTCGAAATCGGCGGTCAGGATTCCAAATTCATCTCCATCGAAAACGGCGTGGTGGTGGATTTCGCGATGAACGAAGCCTGCGCCGCGGGCACCGGGTCGTTCCTGGAGGAGCAGGCCGATAAGCTGGGCATCGCCATCAAGGGCGAGTTTTCGAGTCTGGCGCTGGCGGCCTCCAGCCCCACGCGTTTGGGCGAGCGCTGCACGGTGTTCATGGAGCGCGATGTCAACGGCTGGCTGCACAAGGGCGAAACCATCCCCAACCTGGTGGGGGGCCTGGCTTACTCCATCGCGCTGAATTATCTGAATCGTGTGGTGCGCGGCCGTAAGATCGGCAAGGTGATTTACTTGCAGGGCGGCACGGCTTACAACGACGCGGTAACCGCCGCCTTCGCCGGTTTGCTGGGAAAAAAGATCACGGTGCCGCCTTACAACGGCGTGATGGGAGCGGTCGGCATGGCGCTGATCGCGCGCCAGTGGCGCCGGGCCACCGGAGCCGCTACCCGCTTCCGCGGATACGATCTTGAAAAGCTGACCCTCTCCACACGCGATTTCGTCTGCAAAGCCTGCTCGAATTACTGCGACATGAAGGAGTTTGTCATCGAGGGCCAGAAGAGTTACTGGGGCGATAAGTGCTCGGATAAGTTCCGTAAGCCATCCGCCACCGGCCGGAAGCCGGTGATCGAGGATCTGTTCGCCTACCGCGAACGCTTACTGGAAACCCTTGCGGCCGATGTTTCCGCCGGGCCCAGGAAGTTCCGCATCGGACTACCGCGCGCCATGTCGCTGATCGAGCGCCTGCCGTTCTGGCGCCGCTATTTCGCCGAACTCGGCATGGAAACCGTGCTCTCGCCGGTCACCGATCCGCGCATCTCGGCGGTGGGAATCGACCTGGCCGTGGCCCAGCCCTGTTACCCCGTACAAGTGGCGCATGGCCATGTGCAGGCGCTGATCGAAGCCGGCGTGGACTACATCCTGATCCCTAACATGGCGGACTCTGAGGCGGCCGGCGTTGGCGCCTCGCATTACTGCCCCTGGAACCAGACGCTGCCCTGGGTGCTGCGCGCGGCCCCGGGCCTGGAATCCCATAGTCATCGGTTTCTGATCCCTACCATGCATTTTCAGCTCGGCCCCGAGCATGTGAAGAAGGCGCTCGCCGAGACCATGCGCCGGCTGGGCGTGGCGCGCAAGGCCAGCGACCGGGCCACGGAGGCGGCCTACCGGGAGCAACGCGAGTTTCAGGACCGCTTGCTGGAGGCCGGACGCCGCGCCCTGGCGGCCCTGGAGCAGACCGGCGAACCCGGCCTCATCCTGGCGGGCCGCCCTTACAATATCTACGACCGCGGCGTGAACTGCGACATCCCCCGCAAGTTGCGCCATCGCTACGGCGCCAACGTGATTCCGCTGGATTTCCTGGAGACCGGCGGACAGGCGGAAGCCACGCCCGACGACAATATGTTCTGGTCCTCGGGGCGCAAGATCCTGGAGGCCGCGCGAGTGGCCGCCAGCCGCGCCAACTTACACCTCATTTATATCACCAACTTCAAGTGCGGCCCGGATTCCTATATCAAGCACTTCGCCCGGGAGGCCGCCGGCGCGCCGCTCCTGGTGTTGCAGTTCGATGGCCACGGCAACGACGCGGGATATATGACCCGCTCGGAAGCCTATCTCGATAGCAAGGGAATTCTGCGATGTTACCAGCCGACGGCAACCATCCACTAGCCGGCAAGCGCATTTACATCCCACCTATGGCGGCGGGCAGCGCGCACGCTTTCGCTGCTGCCTTCCGCGCCATCGGTCTGGACGCCCGGCCGACCCCGCCCTCCGATCATCGCACCCGTGAGTTAGGCGCCAGATACACCTCGGGCGACGAATGTTACCCCGCCAAGGTGACGGTGGGCGATTTCATGAAGCTGCTGGAGGAGCCTGGCGCCGATCCGCGGCGCGTGGCTCTCTTCATGCCCACCGCCCAGGGACCCTGCCGCTTCGGCCAATATGCGCCCTATCTGCGCCACGTGCTGGACCACAACGGGTACGGCGACGTGGAAATCCTGTCGCCCACCAGCCACAACGGGTATGCCGGACTGGGCAGCCTGGCCAAGCCTTTCGTGCGCACCGGCTGGCGCGCCCTGCTGGGCGCCGACCTGCTGCGCAAGCTGCTCCTCATGTATCGCCCCTACGAGGCGGCGCGCGGGGATGCGCAATCCGCCCACGAAGCTTCGCTGGCCGACCTCTGTCGCACGCTGGAGGAGACGCCGGTGGAACCGGGCGTGCAGTTGCAGGCGCTCCGCGAGGCGATGGTGCGCGCGCGCGGCCGCTTCCGGAAACTGCGCGTGCTGCCCTCGCCCGGTTCCGCCGGGGCCCTGCCGGTGATCGGCATTGTGGGCGAAATCTTTTGCCGCTTGAACACCTTCTCCAACGAGAATCTGGTCGAGTGCCTGGAGCAGTATGGCGCCGAAGGCTGGCTTTCCGACATCGTTGAATGGATCTGGTACACCATTTCCGAGCAGTTCCGCAAGCTGGAACTGCACGGCCGCATGTGGACGACGGAGGCGCTAGGGGCCTGGGTCCGCAAGCGCGTCCAGAAGCACGACGAGCATGTTCTGATGGAGCCGTTTGCCGAGGATTTTCGGGGGAGAGAAGAGCCGGACATCCTGGAGATCCTGGAGTGCGCCCGCCCGTATCTCCCGCGCGAAGGCGCCTTCGGCGAAATGGTCCTCAACGTGGGCAAGGCGGTCTATCTCGCAAGGAAAGGCGCCGCCGGGATTATCGACATCAGCCCATTCACCTGCATGAACGGCATCGTCTGCGAAGCCATCTATCCCAGGGTAAGCCGCGACCTGGGCGGCATCCCCATCCGTAACTTCTATTTCGATGGAACCCAATCGGACCTGGATCGGGATCTGGGAGTTTATATGGAGCTGGCGCGGAGTTATCGCGGGGCGCGGTAGCGGCGCAATTGGCGTACGATAAGCCTATGCCCCTGGTAAGCCTGATTGCGGAGGGAGTGGGTCCGTTCCAATCGCTGGAACTCGATCTTTCCGACGGGAAGGGCAACCCGCATCTGGGACCTCACATTCTGGCGGGGGTGAACGGGTCGGGCAAGTCGACGATTCTGCGTACGATTGCCTGGGTGCTGGATGCGGGCATCGCCGGTTTTCCTTACGACGAGTGGCACCAAATGCTTCGGGGCCACAGGGAGTCGCGCGCGATGCTGACCATTCTGCCTCCGGGCCGAGATTCGGCTGTGCGGGCTTGCGCCAAGGGTACAGGCCCTTCGGCCTCCTTGGGCCTGACAGAGTGGGCTGGGTCGCATGCCGTGAAGCTCCTCGGCCATCCGATCCCACTAGAGGACTTAGTCCCAATGGATAGGCAGGGCTCGATCCAGAATTCCGAATTGGGCACCACATGGCTTAACTCCCGTATGGTAATACCGCCAGTCGGCCGTTCTTTCAGCTATGCTGCATACTCTCCGTCCAGATCGCTCCGCCACCTGAGCAATCCGGATCTCTCGAAAACCCTGTCCGATGCCAATCAGAACTGTTTGGCCTTCGAATCGACTGTTCAAAACGAAGCGCTTCAGTCCTGGTTGCTCAGTCTCTACAGCAAGCGGGCGATTGCCAGGGAGCGGCAGCAGGCTGGAGAGCGATATTCGCAGTCCCTGGAAAGATTTGAGTCCGCGCTGCGGCTCATATATGACCAGCACGTCACCTTCGAAGTCGATCTCGAGCCCCGTTTCGAGCCGCGTCTTAGAATGCTGGGACGCAGCCTCAACTTCTCGCAGCTTCCAGACGGGGTCAAGAGCACTGTTGGCTGGGTTGCCGATTTCATGATGCGTCAGGATCGAGTAAGCTGGGACCCCGTACTGAGCGGGCGGCGGCCCGGAGTGTTGCTCCTTGATGAGGCGGACGCGCACCTGCATCCCTATTGGCAGCGCCGACTGCTTCCCGCGATGCGCGAGGCCTTACCCGACGTCCAGATCATCGCAACCTCCCACTCGCCATCTGTCATTTCCTCCTGTCCGGGATCCAGAGTCCACGTTCTGGATCTGGATGCGGATGGGCACGCCCGCGCGCGGCCCCCGGTCGACGCGCCCATCGGCGCATCGGTGACCACGACGCTGAAGGAGATCTTCGGCGTCGACAGCCGCTTCGACATTCTGACGGAGCGCGAATTGAACGAATGGAACGAACTCAAGAAGCGCGAAGTGAAAGGAGCGTTGCCCCCCAAGGAGAGCGGACGCTTGAAAGACCTGACTCGTACGCTGAGCGAACGCAGCGAGGAACTGCGCGCGCTAGTTGCCGCCCCGCGTACAATGCCTAAGGCGGTCATGGACGAGTTGCTCGGGTCGGATCCGCCCGGCGGCGCATCGGGGAAGCGCCAAAGGAAACGCGCCTAACGGCCGCACATGGTCCGAACGCCCCGCAATATCCCGGCGCCAGAGGCGTTGAAGTCCAAAGCCGCAAAATGGACCGCCCGTTACCAGCGCATCCTGGCCGGCAACGTCCGCGGCGATTGGGCAACAAAAGGCGCAAGGCGACTCCTCTGTGCAGCGCTCCGCGAGCTTGCTTACGGCAAGTGCGTCTTTTGCGAAAGCCCCCTCGAAGTCAGCGGCTACCTGGAAGTGGAGCACTACCACCCCAAGGCCGTCCATCAGCACCTGACATTCGACTGGGACAACCTGTTGCCCTCATGCCGGCTATGCAATAACGCCAAGGGAGAGCAGGATCACGGCGGCGTCCTCTTGAAGCCTGACGCCGAGGACCCCGAGCCGTTCTTCCGGATTCATCCCGATACAGGCCACCTCGAACCGCATCCGAACCTCGACGCTGCCGGTAAGCACCGCGCTCTCGAGACCATCCGGATCTGCGATCTCCAGCGCCCGGCGCTGTGCACCCGGCGCGCGGAAATGCTCAGCCGCGTCGGCCGGTGGCTGCGCCAATTATTGGACGATGGGAGCCTAAGCGATCCGTTACGGGAGGAGTGGGAGTGCCTTTCGCACCCCGCGATAGAATACAAGCTCGTAATCCGGCACGCATTGGACCGTCGTGGACAGACCCAACTGAGCGCCCACGACCGGACACGCTTCGCGACCCGCTCGTAGCTACAGCTTGAACTCCGCCCGCACCACCTCGTCTTCGAGCGAATGCTTCAGGGTGAAACCCAGCTTTTCGCAGATCCGCATCACGTCGCGGTTGTCGGGCAGAATGTCGGCCACCAGCTTGTCGAGCTTTTCGCGGGCGCCCACAGTTAGCAGCCGCGCCAGCAACTCCTTGCCCAGGCCCTTGCCCTGCCACTTGTCGCTGACCACCACGGCCACTTCGCCCTCGGACGCGCCGTGCACCTTGGTGAGGCGGCTCACGCCCAGGATCTCGCTTTCGCCCGTTTCCGGATTGTGCCATACGGCCACTAGCGCCATTTCGCGGTCGTAATCGATGAAGCAGGTCCGCATCAGCCGCTCGTGCGAAACCCGCTGCTCCAGGTTCATCAGGTGGAAATAGCGTAAGTAGACGCTGCGCTCGGAGAGGGTTTCGTGGAATTTCACCATGGCCGGTTCGTCCTCGGGCCGGATCGGCCGGATGGTCACCGTCTTGCCGTCTTTCATCGTCCAGGGCGCCACGTAGCGGGTGGGGTAGGCGCGGATGGCCGTCTTGGGCACCTGGTCCTGCGCCACTTCCGGCCCGTGTACCACCACTCGGGCGTCCAGCGCGATCAGCCCATCCGGAGAGGCCAGGAGCGGGTTGATGTCGATTTCCTTGATCCAGCGCTGCTCGGCCACCAGGGCGCTGAACCGAACCATGAGCACTTCCAGCGCGGCCAGGTCCACCGGCCGCCGCCCGCGCACGCCCTTGAGCGCCTTGTAGATCTTGGTCTGCTCCATCATGCGCCGCGCCAGCGTGGTGTTCAGAGGCGGAAGCGCCAACGACCGGTCTTTGAACACTTCCACCAGTTGGCCGCCCGTCCCGAAAAGCAGCACGGGGCCGAATTGCGGGTCCAGGCTGGACCCGATAATCAGCTCGTAGGCGTCCTTCAGCCGGATCATCGGCTGTACCGTAACGCCTTGAAAATGCTGCGATCCCACCTTCGTGGTGACGGATTCCTGAATGGCCCGGAAGGCCCGCGCCACGGCCTCCTCAGTGCCCAGGTTCAACTGCACGCCGCCCACGTCGGTCTTGTGGGTGATGGTATCCGAGTACAGCTTGAGCACCACCGGGTAGCCGATCCTGTCGGCCGCCGCCCCGGCCTCGGTTTCGGTCGCCGCAATCAGCGTTTGGGCCGTGGGAATTCCGTATGCTCGCAGCACTTCCTTGGATTCGAACTCGGTGAGGATGCTGCGCCCCTCGCCGCGGACCTTCCCGATCAGCCCTTCCACCAGTTTGCGGTCCGGCATCCAGTCCGCCGAATCCTCCGGCAAGGCCGGGGTCTCGTACAGCCCACGCAGGTTATAGCTGTACTTCCACATGTAGTTGAAAGCGCGCGCCGCGGTATCGGGATACGGGAAGGTAGGAATGTTGGCGCGATTGAGGATCTCTTCGCCCGCTGCCACGTCCACGCCGCCCATCCAACTTGCCAGCAGCGGCTTGCCTTCCTGGCGGGCCAGCGGCTTGAGCTGTTCGGCGATGCGCGTGGGGTCGGTCATGGCCTGTGGCGTCAAAATCACCAGGATGCCGTCGGAATTCGGATCTTTGGCGGCAATTTCCAGCGCTTTGGCGTAACGTTCCGGCGAGGCATCGCCGATTATATCTATGGGATTGTTGTGGCTCCAGGTGGCAGGCAGTACGGCGTTGTATGCCTCCATCGCCTCTGGCGAGATCTCCGCCAGTTCGCCGTCGCCCATGATCAGCGCATCGGTAGCCAGCACGCCAGGGCCGCCCGCGTTGGTCACGATGCTTAGCCGCGGCCCTTTGGGGCGGGGCTGCTTGGAAAGGACTTCCGCCATGTAGAACAAATCGGCTATGTTGTTGACGCGCAGCACGCCGCTGCGCCGGAAGGCGGCTTCCAGCACCTCGTCGCTGCCCGTCAGCGCCCCCGTGTGCGAGGCGGCGGCCTTGGCCGCGGCGGCCGAACGGCCCGGCTTGATGACGATGATCGGCTTGGTGAGCGCCACTTCCCGCGCCGCCGAAATGAACGATCGGGCGTTGCCGATCGACTCCATGTAGATCACGATCGACTTGGTCTTGGGATCGTTGCCCAGGTAATCGATCAGGTCGCCCCAACCCACGTCCACCATCGACCCGACCGATACGAACGCGCTGAAGCCCACCATTTCCTTGAGGCTCCAATCGAGCACTGCGGTGCACAGCGCGCCCGACTGGCTGATGAAGGCCACCGGCCCCGGCCGCGCGATGGCGGTGGCGAAGGTGGCGTTCATGCCCGAAAGCGGGCTCATTACGCCCAGGCAGTTGGGCCCTATCACCCGAATACCGGCCGCCTGCGCCTCCAGCAGCACCTGGTGCTCGAGCGCCGCGCCCTCCGGACCGATCTCCTTGAAGCCCGCCGAAATCACGATCGCGCCCGTCACGCCGTTTTCGCCGCATTCCTTGATGAGACCGGGAACCGAGGGCGGCGGCGTCACGATCACCGCCAGATCCACATCCCCCGGGATATCCGAAATTGACTGGTAGGCCTTCACGCCCAACACGCTGGGCCGCTTCGGGTTCACCGGGTAGACCGTGCCCCCGAACGGGCTGGTCACCAGATTCCATAGCAGCGTGCGGCCTACGCTGCCGGGGGTCTCCGTGGCGCCGATCACCGCGACGCTTTTGGGCCGGAAGAAGACGTCCAAAGGCTGGCTGCCCGGCGGGCGGCGGAGTTTCTTTTTCCCTGGTTTAGTTGCTAGCATGTTCTTCGCGATCTTTCTTTGGTCCGAAAGCGGCGCCGTTCAGGGCATCCACCACGTCGCGGACGTCCAGTCCGTTCTTGCGCGCCACGGTTTCGATATCGCAGTCGTCGCACGAAGAGCGATAGTGGAACTGCTCGAAAATCGGAACGGTATCGGGATGGCTTTGTTTTACATCGCGGATAATCATGTCACGGCGGATCAACTGATCGAATCGAAACATAGATTGGCGCCCTCGGACGGCTTCCTTAGTGCACCCGGTCTTCCAAAATCCGAGCCCGTGTTATCAGCAGCTTGGAAACGCGGCGGCGCGGGATTGGGTGATATCACCCTACTAGCCATCTTATTCGGATGTGATCCGGACGAAAGTATCGAGTTTTAGCAGGCCTTTTTGAGCGGTACAGCGCTTTCGATTAGCGCGTCGAATTGTGTGTCGAGGTCGTTGACGGCGCCCCGATACAGTCCCGATACAGTCTAGGACGGTCCGAAGGGGCCGGGCTGCCCTGCGCGGGCCACGTCCAGACTCGGTCCGCGAGAAAATCAGCCCCGCCTCGAAGAAACCGCTGGGATTGGAGCCGAATCGCCGGGCGGCTTCACCAGTCCCTCTCGGCGCTGAAAAAGCGGGAGCAGCCCGTCATCGGTGGCCGCGGCGGCCAGGCGGCGCACCGCGGTAAGCCGGACGTTGATGGTGGCGGCGGCCAGTCCGCGCTCCTCGATCTGTAGGCGTAGCGTTGGACCGTGGCTTTGGTGAAGCCCTGGCCGCCGCTGCTTGACGACGTGCTTGGTGGACCGCCGGATGATTTTGTAGATGCCGCGCCAACAAAGACGGGCCGTTCGGGATCGACTCTCGATGCCCGCTCCGACACCAGCCCCTAACGCCGGGCTGCGCTGCCGAAGCGAATCGTTAAAGATGGCACTTGTTAATACCGGTCATACCGCTGCCACGCTGGGAAATCGAACCCGATTGAAACGGGGCGAGGTGGCGCGGAGGCCGGCGGAGGGGCTCCGCTCACCGCCGCCATCAGCCACAAGCCGGGGGCGGGCTGTGCGGCCGAGCCGGCCAGGACTTCACAGTGTAGAGTACTTGTCACGCAATGCTTCCGGGTGCGGGCTGCGCACGAATGGGAATTAGAGATACTTACTCTATGCGGTGCGTAGCTATGGCCCTGCTGTTGGCGGGGGTTACCTTCGCGCAAAAGATCACGGACCCGGCGCAGTTGCCGCGGGCGGTGAGGGAACTGGACGGCAGCCAGGCCCACACGGTGTTGCCCTGCACGGTCGAGATCCTCAAGCCGGCCCTGAACTTCAGCTTTCGGTTTCAAACCGGATACCGGTTGCGGGCGCCCCTGAATCCGGATCGCGCGGGCGGGCGCCATTGGTACCTGGTGTTCCGGGTAACCCCGCTGGGCGGGCGCCGCCGGCCGGTCTATTTCGCGGACTCGATCGATATTCCGGCGTCTGCCCCGCCCGATGCCGTCGGGCGAACCACCGGCGCATTTCTGCTGGGCGAGGGGCGCTACGACGTGAAGTGGAGCTTACAGGACGAGAGCGGCCGGGTCTGCCAAAAGGAATGGACCTTGGACGCCCGGCTGGCCAGAAACGATCGCTCCACCGAAGTCATGATGCCGCCCGGCACGGTGGGCGACTTGTCGTGGCGCTCCCAGCCGGATGAGCGCCCGGATGCGGGCGCCGATCGCGACCGCTTCGCGGGACCCATCACGGTGCTGATGAATGCCGCACTCCTCAACCCGGCTCGCATCGCAGGACCTAACCGTCCGGGTCCGGCTGCGGGCCCGCGGCCTCCGGTGAACAACACCGGCCCGCTAGCCAGCCGATGGGTCACGCTGGTGGGCATTCTGGCGTCGCTGCTCGAAAGGCTGCCGGCGGCTTCCGTGCGGCTGGTGGTGTTCAACCCGAACCAGCAAAAGGAGCTGTTTCGCCAGGAAGGTTTCACCCTGGATGGCATCGGCCGCATCGAACATGCCGGCGACGAATTGCAACAGTGGTCGGTGGATTATCACGTCCTGCAGAACCCGGCCGGTTCCTGGGATCTGCTGGCGGACCTGGTGAACCGGGAGATTCATGCGGCGCCGCCTTCCGATGCGGTGGTCTTTCTGGGGCTCCCGTCGGGGATTTCCGTAAGAATGCCGGCGGGGTTTCCAGGTCCGGCCGCCGCGCCGGCGCCGCGGTTCTTCTACCTGCGATACCGGCCGAGCTGGCCGTCCAG
This sequence comes from Bryobacteraceae bacterium, assembly GCA_052144935.1. GTDB lineage: Bacteria > Acidobacteriota > Terriglobia > Bryobacterales > Bryobacteraceae > JOPF133. The sequence continues at coordinate 13,017 of JBKQPR010000362.1, read as the reverse complement.
ATCCGCCACCGAACAGCGCCCGCAGGCCGACGACACGCGGCGCGCTTCAAAGGGGGCCTCTCGTCCTCCGGGCTCCTTCGTCTTCCCTGGGGAGGCGCCCGACAGCATCGATCAGACCGTGCGGCGGCTGAAGGGCAAGACCTTCACCATCTACACGCCGGCCGAGTTCGCCAAGGCCATCGATGAGATCGAGCACCGGGCGCCGCGGTAGAAAGCGCCTGAAAAGTGCGTTCAGGCATTACCCCCCGTAGGAAGTGCCTGAAAAGTGGGTTCGGGCACAACCCGGTTGGAAGGCCTGAAAAGTGGGTTCAGGCACAACCCGCGGTTGGAAGGGCCTGAAAAGTGCGTGCAGGCACTCCCCCGCGGTAGGAAGGGCACATTGTTAGACTGGTAGTCGGATGGCGGAACCTTTGGTGGGGATGGATCTGAAGGAGTTGCGGGAGGCGATCGGGCCTGCGCAGCCAGGGTACCGCGTCCGGCAACTTTACGAGGGGATCTATGGCCGCCAGGCGGCCGAGCTGGTGCAGATCTCGAATTTGCCGGCCGGGCTAAGAGCGGAGCTGGCGGCGCGGCATCCGGTGGGGCTTCCGGAAGTGGAGCGGGTCTACCAATCGGCCGACGGCACGCGGCGATATCTCCTGCGGCTGGAGGATGGGCGCACGGTCGAAACGGTCCTCATGCCGGAAGGGGAACGGGATACCATCTGCATCTCCAGCCAGGTGGGATGCCCGGTGGATTGCAAGTTCTGCATGACGGCGCTCCTGGGGCTGGAGCGCAGCCTGACGGCGGCGAGATCGTGGGGCAGGTGCTGCTGGTGGCGCGCGAGAACGGCCTCGGTGGGCCCAGAGGGCGCGATGGCGGCCGCCTGAACATCGTGATGATGGGGCAGGGCGAGCCTCTGCTGAACCTGGCCAACGTGGTGAAGGCCACGCGCATCCTGCTGGACCCGACGGGGTTTGGGCTTTCGCCGCGGCGGATCACGATTTCCACGGCGGGCATCGTTCCCAAGATCGACGAACTGGGGCGCGAGACCGTGCGGCCCCGGCTGGCGATCTCTCTGAACGCTTCCACCGAGGAGATGCGGCGAGAATTGATGCCCATCACGCGGAAGTATCACCTGAAAGACCTGCTGGAGGCCTGCCGGCGGTATCCCCTGCGGCCGTGGGAAAAGCTGACCTTCGAGTACGTGCTGCTGGGGGGTGTGAACGACAGCGATGCGGATGCGCGGCGGGTGGTGAAACTGCTGGCGCATTTGAACGCCAAGGTCAACCTGATCGCCCTGAATCCGGGGCCGGAGATTCCGTACCGAACCCCGGCGGCGGAGCGGGTCGCGAGCTTCCAGGAGATCGTGCGGCGGTCGATGGCGTGTTTTGTGCGCAAGCCGCGCGGGCTCGATATCTACGCGGCATGCGGCCAATTGAAGCGCAGCGTGGCATGAGGAGCTGGACGCGGCGCGGTGTGCTGGCGGCGGGGTGCCTTCTGGGCCCGGCGACGCCAGCCGCGCGGGCGTTCCAGGCGGCGGGCGGGCCGGGCCCAAGGGGCACCCCAGAGGGCACCCCAAGCGGCACCCCACTGCCGGCCATGCTCAACGACTTCCATCAGATCTGGATTCCGGCGCGAATCAACGGGTCGCCCGTGCTGTGGTGCGAACTGGATTCGGGCGGCGGAGCGGCGCTGTATTTCATCGATGCCGGGAAGGCCGTAGCGATCGGGGTGCGCGCCGAGCGGACGGGACAGAGTGCGGGAGTGGCGCAGGGGCGGATGGCGCCGGATGGGCGCGCGCAAGTGACCGTGGATCTTCCGGGGCTGCGGCTCGAGCGGCAGGAATTGGTGATCAAGCCCACGCCGCTGGGCAAAGACGGAATCGTGGCGCTCGCCAACTTCCGCCAGTGGGTGACCGAGTTGGACTACGAGACCCCGGCCGTGCGGCTCCATGACGCGCAGAGCTTTCGATATGGCGGTCCGGGGGAGGCCATTCCGCTGTCGATCGTCGACACCAATCCGCTGGCCGAGGCGCGCCTGTTGCTGGGTCCCGAGGGCAACCCGGGAGACGAGGTCCGCGGCCGCTTCGTGGTGGACACGGGGGCGGCGGGCGGCATCGTGTACCTGAGCAGCAGCTTCGTGGAAAGGACGCGCCTGGCGGAGCGGAATTTGCGATGGGTGGCGGACAGCATGGAGCTGAGCGCGGCGCGGATTGCACGCTTCGCGGTGGGCCCCTTCGGAGTGGATCAGGCGGTGATCCGGCGGTTTCCGTCGCGGGGGTTTGGAGGGACGGCGGAACCGGATGGCATGATCGGAGTGGAGTTTCTGCGGCGGTTCCGGCTGTTCTTCGACTATGGCCGGGAGCGGAGCCCCGCGCGGCTGATTCTGGAGCCGAACGCGGCGTACCGGGAGCCTTCGCGGTTCGATGCCAGCGGGATGCGGGTATACAAGGACGCGCCGGGGCAACGAGGGCTGAAGATCTTTCTGGTGGTACCGGGAACTCCGGCGGCCGAGGCGGGGGTTAGGGAAGGCGATGTGCTGCTGGCGGTGGACCACACGGCGGTGGATTTGATCTCGGCCGGGCGGGTGGGGGAGATGTTGATGGAGGAGGGGGCGGAGCGGACGCTTCTGATCGAGAGAGGGACGGAAGTGGTGACGGTGAGGGTGAAGCTGCGGCGGTTGCTGTAGGAGGCCGCTCGGTGTCTGGGCACCCGAGGGCTACTTGGGTGGGGGACCACATCCTCAACGTGGTAGGTGTCATCTTCGATCTTGAAGTAAAAACGCCAAGCCTTGTTGACGCGGGCCTGCCAGATGTCTGCGGCTTCGTTGTACTTTTTGGCGCGGAGCGAGGGGTGCTGTAGGTTGTCCGCCAGGAAACGCAACTGCTTTTCAAAAGCCCGCTGGACGTTCCGCGGAGCGTCCTTGAGGGCTTCAATGGCGCGATCGGATAAGGCAACCTTCATGGCTCAGGTTGTCTTGCGTTTAGCGGTCTTCCGATTCTTGATCTCTTTTCGGAGGAATTTGATGGCTTCGCCGGCGGTTTCAAACGGGCCGTGGTGTGGGCCTTTGAGGGCTTCGGCCAGCCGTGCGTCGACGAGGGCCCGCTGCTCCGGGGTATACTCGTCGTCCGCGGTAGGCAATTTGGGAACGATGGTGACCACACCGCCGGCCGCCTTGAACTCCAACACATCCCCCGCCTTAAAGCCGGCCCGCTGCCGGACCGCAGCCGGCAGAGTGATGGTGCTGGTTTTGGTTTTGACAGTGACGGTCATAGAAGGACTGATTTACTTCTCTGTGGGCAGTATAGCGGACGGGGCGCTACGGGTGGGGATCGAGGCCGGCGAACTGGCGGTAGAGATTTTCGATCTGGGCCGGGTCCATCGCCGGATGGACCACGATGCGGTACCGGAGGCGGATGGATTGGCCTTCGGGCAGGGTGAAGGTGGCGTCGCGGAGCTGCTTGTCGAAGGCATTCGCGCCGAAGGGGTTGACGGCCAGAAGGCCGTAATCGCGGACGTGCCAGCGCGAGGGGTGGTGGAAACTGGAAGGGTGCTCGAACAGGGCGATGCCCAGCTTTTCGCCGTCCAGCGTGCCACTGTAGTCCACCCATGAAGCGGGCTGGCCCCATGTCTGGGCCATCTTCCGGCCGCCGGCGGAATTGACCAGGGTCCCGCCGTTCTTCTCGATGAGCGGCTCGGCCAGGCGGACGCAGAAGGCGCCGTCCTTGGCGTCGCCGAAGGTGGCGGCGGTGAGGGCTTGGAGGGCGATCCGGACGTCGATGGTGCGGGACGCGGCATCGCCGCGGAAAACCATGCCGCGGGTCTCTTCCAGAATGGGCTGGCCGGACGGGGAGAGCCAGCGGAAGATGGCGCGGAGGCTGCCGGCATCGGAGCCGCTTTGGATCTCGCCGATGGACTGGGTGACCACTTTGCCGGCCTTGGGGTCGTGGTAGGAGAATTCGTTCTCCCAGAAATTGAATCCGTTGACCAGCTTGAAGCCCAGCCAGACGCCGCGGTGGTGCTGGTCGGAGGTGGATTCTCCGGGGAGATTCTCCATGGGGAAGCTCCGCGTGACGATCTTGCCGCTGGCCGAACGCAGGGGGTGCAGGTAAGGCTTGGGGGTGTCCGGGCCGGTGAAGAACGCGGTGAAGGGGTGGCCGGCGATTTGAATATCGATGCGGTCGCCCGTTTGCGCCAGCTTCACATCGGCCGCGCGGGCGGGAAGCAGGACGGCACAGAGCACCAACAGGCGCAGCATGCAAGTATTATCGCAGCGCGCAACCTGCTATGTTGGAAATAGCAGGGGGCCGCGCAAAACGGGCGAGTGTGGCCGCGTTGGCGAGGCCCGGTGGGTCGAACATCACTGTGGCAATTCACAAAATCGGTCCTCTGTTTCTGGCGGCGTGGCTCGTTTGCTGCAGCCGTCCGGCCGCCCAGGTCGCACCGGCGGCCTCCTCTCATCAAGGTCCTTTTGCCATACCCGTTCCGCAATCGCGCGACGCGGACGATGCCGGTCGTTTTCTAGCGGGCATGCCGGGAAAGCCGGGCAGCGCGTTCGCCGAGCTCGAGGAACAGGAAGCCTGGAAGGTGCATCGGCGCGAGCTGGACCGCGCATGGAAGGGCATGGAAGACGAGATGCTGCCGGGCATGCGCGAGTTCCAGGCGCGGGAACTGGGCGACCCGGCCACCCAACGGGCGGTAGCGTTTTACCCCTTCAGCGGTCCGGATGCGCTGATGCTGACGGTGCTGTTCCCGCATAACCCCGTGTACGTGATGGTGGCTCTGGAACCGGCCGGGACGCTGCCGAAGCCGGCGCAATTCGAAGACAAAGACCTGGGGCGCGTGCTCGGCGACGTGCGGGAATCGGTGGCCTCGGAGCTTCATCGCAGTTTCTTCATCACGCGGCAGATGGACAGCCAGTTTCGCGGCCAGGTGAATGACGGGCTGTTTCCGCCGATCCTGCATCTGCTGGTGCGGACGAATCACACCGTGCTGGGTTACCGGAGCGTGCGGCTGGACGAGAAGGGCGACGTGGTGGAGCGGCCCGATTCGTGGCATGCGCCGGGGAGGATCGGCAACAGGGGCGTGGAGATCGACTTCCGGTCGGACGCGGATGGCAGCGTGCACAAGCTGTTTTACTTTTCGGTCAACCTGGCGGACGATCACCTGAAGGACGATCCGCAGTTCCTGGCGTTTATGGGCAAGCTGAAGGGGATGGCGACGTATTTCAAAGCCACCTCCTATATGACGCACAAGCCGGAATTCTCCATGATTCGCGATTCGGTGCTGGCGAACAGCGCGGCCGTGTTACAGGACGATTCGGGGATCCCTTACAAGTATTTCGCGAAGCCCTGGCAGGTGCAGTTATACGGGAGTTACTCGCGGCCGTACGGGAGTTTCCGGTGGTTGGAGCAACCGGATCTGCGGAAGGCTTATGAGACCGACGGGCCGAAGCCGCTGGGGTTCAAGATCGGGTATGGGTTTTCGAAGGCGCCGTCGAATTTGTTGCTGGCCAGAAAGTCGGAGTAACGGGGCGGGCAAGATCCACCGCGGAGCCTTCGCACCCACTGATGTCGATGTTCCTGGAGCGAGGAAACTTTGACGCGGAGGCGCGGAGAAATTCGCGGAGAAGAAGACCAAGGATTGCTACCTTCTCCGCGTTTTCCTCCGCGCCTCCGCGTCAAAGAGCTGTACCCGTGAAGTTTCCGGAGAGACGAGCAGCTTTCGCGGAGAAGGAACCGGAGGCAAGCTCAAGCACGTCGCACCAGCGGGCGGGCAGGCGTTGAAATCGTTTTGTCATCGTTCTTTCACTCCAGTTACATATAGGGCTGTTAGGGTCGGAGGATACGTTTATGACTCGTGTTCTTCTGACTCTCCTGTCTCTGAGTGTGTCTTGCGGGTGCTTAGTCGCCCAGAACGAAACGGCGGTCCTGGCGGGACGCGTCACAGACCCTACGGGATTGGGCGTGCCGGGGGCGCAGATCCGGCTCACGCGGCTGGCCACGGGGGCGGCTCGCGCGGCGGCGGCCGGCACGGACGGCGAGTACCGCCTGGACCTGCTCGATCCGGGGGACTATGCGGTCCGCGTGACGGCGCCGGGATTCAAGACATTCGAGGATTCCAACATCCATTTGCAAGTGGCCCAGGCCTCGCAGTTGAATGTGCCGCTGACGGTGGGCGCCACTTCGGAAGAGGTCCAGGTGCATGCGGACGTCTCGCCGCTGGACACGGAAAATGTGGCGCAGGGGACCGTGATCAGCCAGGAGAAGATCAAGGCTCTGCCGCTGAACGGGCGGCAATTCCTGCAGCTTGCGCTGCTCTCGCCGGCGGTGAACGAAGGCGGAATCGCCGTGCAGCAGAACGCTCTGCGGCAGGGCGAAGTTGGCGGACTGAGCGTGGCGGGGACGCGCACCAACGATTCGGCTTACCTGCTGGATGGGGTGATGAATACCGATCCGGATTACAACGCACTGAACTATGTGCCGGTGGTGGATGCGATCGCCGAATTTCAGGTGCAGGTGGCGCAGTATAGCGCCGAGTATGGGCGCGCCTCGGGTGGGCAGATCAACGTGCTGACGCAATCCGGCACGAATACCTGGCACGCTTCGGGCTGGGAATTCCTGCGCAACAACATTATGGATTCGCGGCCCTTCAACCTGACGACCCAGAGCACGGTTCCCAAGTTTCAGCGCAACCAGTTCGGCGGCCTGGTGGGCGGTCCGGTGTTGAAGAACAAGCTATTCGGATTCTTCACCTATGAAGGGCTGCGGGTGGGGCAGGCGGCGGCCAACCTGACCACCATTGTGGTTCCCGACGCCCTGCAGCGCACCGGCAATTTCTCCGAGGAGATTGCCACCACGATGATCTACGACCCGGCCAGCACCCTGGTGAGCGGGTTGCGCACGCCGTTTCCCGGAAACGTGATCCCGGTCAGCCGGATCAACCCGTCGGTTTCGGCGGCGATGGCGATTCTACCGTTGCCGAACCTGCCGGGCGGGCAATACATCAATGCCACCGACGTGCTGCGGCAAAACTACAACAATGAATCGGCGCGCGTGGATTACCAGTTGAACGAACGGTGGAAGCTGTTTTCGCGCTACTCTGGGGCGGGCGAAAACGCCTCCATCCCGGTGGCGCTGCCCGACCGCGCCAATCTGGACAACGCCGACCCGCGCAATGTGGCGGTGGGGCTGACGCAGGTGGTGTCGCCGAACAAGGTGAACGACATCCGGCTGGGCTTCAGCCGCCTCGATTTTCTGTATGGGCTGCCGGAGCTGAATTTCCAGGTGGGCGGGCAATCGACCGAGTTGCCGAACTTCATCGTGGGGACGCTGAATTTCGGCGGGGCCGGACCGTACAACGCCACCGGGCAGGGCGGCATCGCGCACGCGCGCGACAACGTCTACCAGGTGTGGGACGTGTTTGCCTGGCAGCATGGGCGGCATTCGTTGAGGCTGGGCGGAGAGTTCGACGCGTTTCAATATGTGCGCTTCGAGTATGCCGATCCGCTAGGGTCGCTGACCTTCACCGGCGGGTACACGGACGCGACCGCGGCGGCGCCCAAGGCGGGGGACCATTCGGGCGACTCCCTGGCCTCGTCGCTGTTGGGGTTGCCGAGCGCCGCGACGCGAACCATAGGGCCGAACCGCATCGACGGCCGGCAGCAGAATTACGCGGCCTTCGCGCAGGACGACATTCGCCTGTCGCCCAACGTGACGGTGAACCTGGGGCTGCGGTATGAGGTGTCGCCGCCGCTTTACGACATTCGCCACCAGTTGGCAAGCATCAATTTCGGCACGGCGCCTTCTCCCGCCACGATCTTCGCCAATAACCAACAGGGCATTTACAGCCCGACTTTGTTCGTCTGCGGCAGGGATGGGTATCCGGACGGCTGCGCTTATACCAACTGGCATAACTTCAGCCCGAGAGCGGGGATCGCCTGGAGCGTGGACCCGAAGACCGTGATACGAATGGGGGCAGGCATTTACTATGGAACACAGGACGATAACACGCTGTTGAAGCTGGCACAGAGCCTGCCGACGACTTATGCGCAGACGCTGACGTTCAACGCCTATGTGCCGGCGAATCCGCCGGGGCTGAACGTCTTCACGCCGGCGGTGGTGGGAAGCCAGTCGATCCAGGCGGCGTCGATCGACGCACACCAGGGCACGCCCTATTCGCCGCAGTGGAGCTTCAATATCCAGAGGACCATCGCCCCCGATACGGTGATCGAGCTGGGATACCTGGGCACGGATGGGATTCACCTGGAGCAGAATGTCCAGCCGAATAACGGGCTGCCGGGGCCGGTGGCGCATCGGGCGTATTACGGGCTGCAACTGGCGCCGGCGGTGGTCGCGGCTCTGGCGTTTCCGGAAACGTCCACCACCGTGCCGGTGACCCAGATCAATTACTTTCCGCATTCCGCGCACAGCAACTACCACGCGCTGACCATGCGGGCGGAGCGGCGGTTCCGCACGGGATTCTCGCTGCTGAACAGTTTCACGTATTCGAAGGCGATTTCGAATGCCCCGCAGTACCGCAACGCGGGCGGCATCACGGGGGATGAGAATTCGCCGCCGCAGAATTCGTTCGACCTGGCGGCCGATCGCAGCCTGGCGTACTTCAATGCCAAGTTCCGCTGGGTCACTACGGGCGTTTTGGACCTGCCGTTCGGAAAGGGCCACCGGATGGCGGGCGACGGTCTGGCGGCGGCGGTCGCGGGAGGCTGGCAGCTTAACGGGATTCTGCAGTTGCAAACCGGCTTTCCGTACACCATCGACTACAAGGGCGATCCGCAGAACATCGGCGGAGGCAGCGGCGGGATCCTGGAGCGGCCGAGCTATGTGCTGGGGCCGAACGGCATGCCGGTGGATCCGAACCTGCCCGCGGACCAGCGCAGTACGGGGGAATACTTCAACACAGCGGCGTTTTATCAGCCGGTGTATATGTTCGGGAATGTGGGGCGGAACACCATGGTCGGCGCCAGCCTGGCGAACCTGGATGCCACCCTGGCGCGCAGCTTCCACGTGTGGGAGAAGGCCACCCTGCAATTCCGCGCCGAGTTTTTCAACGTGGCCAACCATCCCAACTACAACCTGATTGGACGGCTGGTGAACGATCCGACGTTCGGGATCGTGCAGAACCAGCTTCCGCCGCGGCAGGTGCAGTTGGGGGTGAAGGTGGGGTGGTGAGGGGGGCTCCGTATTCACCACGGAGCATCTCGACTGGGGCGGGCCCCAGTCTGGTGGGGAAGGAAACAGTGCCTTCGACCGTGCCATTGTCGGGACCAGAACATGTACGTATAACCCCTTTGTTTCCAACAGTCGATATTCTTGTTTCTTAGGAGACGCGGAGAACACGGAGGCTACGCAGAGAAAACATTCTTTGGTCTTCTTTTCAGGTTCCCTCCGTGCTTTCTCTGTGGTCTCCGCGTCTCTGTGGTGAAAACACAGCCCGCCACCCTTACGAGCTGCCGATTAAGACCCCGGTGAGGAAGACCAGTACGCCTCCCAGGCCGACTTGCAGGGTCGCGGAGAGCGGCGGCGTGTCCATGTAGCGGTGGCGGATCCAGGAGATCGAGCCGAGCTCGATGAGCACGACAATCACGGCCACAATCATGGCCACGTGGAAATCGTGGATCAGAAACGGCAGCGTGTGGCCGATGCCGCCGAGGGCGGTCATGGCGCCCTCAATGAGGCCGCGCGCCCAGGGGTGCCCGCGGCCGGTGAGGCTGCCATCGTCGGAGAGCGCTTCGGCGAAGCCCATGCTGATGCCGGCGCCGACCGAGGCGGCCAGGCCGACTCTGAAGGCGTCCCAACTGCTCTGGGTAGCGAAGGCCGCGGCGAAGACCGGGGCCAGCGTGGAGACCGAGCCATCCATGAGGCCGGCCAAACCGGGCTGCACGATCTGGAGCACGAAGAGGCGGCGGCGGGCGGCGTCCTCGTCGCGCTTGGCCTCGGGCGCCAGCTTCTCCGCCTGCAACTCGCCGGCGCGATGCTCGTGGGTGCGCTCCGCCTGGGCCAGGTCGTCGAGCAACTGGCGGACATGGATATCCTGGGAGCGGGCGGAGGCGCGTTCGTAGAAGCGGCGCGTCTCGGCTTCCATAATGCCGGCCTGCTTGCGAACGGTGTCGAGGCCCAGCGGGCGGACCAGCCACACGGGCCTGCGCTGGAGGAAGCCCTTGACGTCCTGGCGGCGGATGAGCGGGATGTGGTCGCCGAAGCGCTCGTGAAACAACTCCATGAGCCGGCGCCGGTGGCCGGACTCCTCGTCGCGCATGCCTTCGAAGACGGCGGCGGAGGAGGGGTAGTTTTCGCGCAGGCCGTCGATGAAATCGGCGTAGACGCGCTCGTCTTCCTCTTCCAGGGAGATGGCCAGGGCGAGGATTTCGCGCTCGGTGAGGCTGTCGAATGTGCGCATAAACGACTGGTAGCATATTTCGGCGGGGAAGGGGCGGCGGGTGGAAGGCGCGCCTCAGGCTCCGGCGTCTTCTTCTTTTCTTCGGCCCAACCGCAATTCCTCCAGCTCCCGTTTGAGCGGTGCCCAGTATTCACGCTCCTTGCGGCGTTCCTCCCGCTCTTCCTCCTCCAGCGCGACGCCGATATCGTCCGGCCGCCCCGAGAGCGCAGCTTGGACGGCCGGTCGCGATGGAGCCGCCGCGCGCGCCGGCTCGGGATGCGCGGCCGCCACCTCCACCAGCAACTCCGGAGTGCGCAGCTCGCGCAGCTAGAACCGCACCAGCTCGGGTGTCGCGCTGCCGGAGCGCTCGAAGTAGCTCTGCTCCACCAGTCGCCGGATCATCGGCCAGTCCTTATCGCGCTGCGTCTTCTTGGCGCGCACCAGATCTTCCATGGCCAGCAAATCCACAGGCTCGCCCGCTACCTCGATGGTGGTGCGCCGCGCCCATAGCTCTTCAAAACCGTCCACGCCGCGCAGGGAAGCCATCACGTCGATGCGCAGTCCAGCGACATCCTCCCGGTGGCAGCGGAAATGGACAACGTGCCCGCGCAGCAGGCGCCGCTCGTCGAAGCCGGGAACGGCAATGACTTCGGCCTGCAGTCCATCAAGCGCCCACCGCAGGCTCGTCAGGTTCTCCGCGTCCGCCAGGACCAGGAGGTCCAGATCGCGGCTAAATTCCGCCGCCGTAGAACACGCACGCCTGGCCGCCCATGAGCAGCGTTCTCGCGCCACTCGTCCGGATCGAAGAAAGGGCTTTGAGTATCGGGCTCCGGCTCAAGGGATCCTCCGAGCGCGAGATAGGTCTCCCACAGTTTCATCGACTCGAGGAACCGCTGGCTGGGGCCGAGCGCGTACCACGACGCCCACTCCTCCCCTGCGATGTCCTCCGCGCGAAGACGCTTCACGATTCCTACTGTAGCGGATTCGGGCGGCGCCGGAGATCACCGCGAAGGCGCGCAGGTTTTCGCGGAGAAAGCGCGGAGAAGAAGGTTCCCCGGTCAGCGGAAAGGGGCGACGCGGACCATCGGATACATTCGAACGCGGTGCACAGGGAAACACGCAGCCGTCCCGCGCCGCTCACTGGAAATTTTCGATCATCATGAGATTGTCGCCGGACCTCACGGTTTTAGTGAACAGAATGGTCCTGCGATCCGGAGAAACGCTCAGACCTAGCTGGATTGTGCCATCAAGGTTGGTAAGTACCTGGCTGGTCTGACTGGAGAACCGAAAGAACTCAAGAGGGTATTGTCCCTTGTCGCTGCGCCTGCCGATGTAGTAGATGCCGTCATCTACCGGAAAGAAAGCCCTCTGCGAAACCCAATCCAACAACTGGCGCTCGGCGCCCCCGGATAGCGGCTTCGCGAACAGCGGGGAAGAGGTGTCTTTGGTATAGAAAAGGGTGGTCCCGTCGGCGGATTCATAAGCCGAGTAGCCGCCCTCTTTGGTGATCTGTTCCGCGGCGCCGCCGGCAAAGGGCACGCGCCAGATCTCGTGACGGCCGGTGCGATTCGAGCTGAAGTAGATCCATTTCCCGTCGTGAGACCAGAGCGGCATGTTCTCATCCGAGGGCTCCATGGTAATGCGTCGCGGTCTGCCCCCGCTCGTATCTATCACATAGATGTCCCAGTGGCCATCCCCACCTTGGGAGTCCAACGCGATCCAGCGGCCATCCGGCGACCAGCGCGGGCTTCCCTGGAAACGCCCGAGATTGTTGGTCATTTGAACCGGTTTCGATCCGTCGGCTTGCGCCACCCAGATCTCCATTGCTTCTCCGGAGCGATCGGACTGAAACGCAATTCTGCTGCCGTCCGGCGAAAACTGAGGGTAGTTATCGGTGAGTGATGAGACGATCAGCGGTTCGGCTGCCCCGCCTGCCCGGTAGCGCCAGAGTCATTGTCTTCCAGATTCCTTGAAAATACCAACCGATTGCCTACAGGAGAAACTGAGGAAAACGTGGCCAGCGGACCGGCAATGTCCAGCCGTTGCGGCGGCCGCCGCTGGCCGGTTTCCGCGCGCCACAGATAGGGAAGGCTTGCGGCAGCGCGCGAAGCACTGTAGATCACGGACTTGCCGTCGCCGCTCCACGTCAGCGAGTATATGTAGAAGGTCTGGTTTGTGAGGCGCTTGGCGCTGCCCAGTGGGACATAAGCGGGGTTCAAATCCTGGACATACACGTCGCACGTATATGTTCCCGTGCAGCCTGCGTATGCCAACTGCCGCCCATCGGGCGAGAAGCTTGCAGCTTGATCGAACCCGGGGGCCTTTGGATTCGTGACCCGCCGCGGCTCGCCACCCTCGGCCGGCAGCAGAAAAATGGCGCTCGGCCGGCCGTTGGAATTGACTGCCAGCCACTTCCCGTCCGGCGACCAGGACATTTGGTGGTCCGCTGCAAAATCCGAGAGCTTTTGCTCCGCTCCTCCTAGCGGCGAGACGGTGTAGATGCCGCCGTGGGGGCGTCGGCGCTTGGCAAGAGTGGGCCAGTAACGCTCGGATGGATCGACCACTGTTAGGAACAGGATTAGGAACACCGAGAAGAGGAAGAAAGTTCAAGTCATCATCGGTCTGCGTGGACGCGTGC
>JBKQPR010000361.1:0-27841 GCA_052144935.1 Bryobacteraceae bacterium | reverse complement strand
TCGGGAAGAATGAATGAGTTACGAAACTGCTGGCGCTGGCCGTTTCCTTGCCCGCCGGCAAATCGTGTTCTTGGTGTGGGTCACTTTTGCCGAGCGCAAATGGGTCATTCTTGCCGAGCGCCGAGGTATCCGATCGAGAACGGCAGGCTGGGCGGCGAAATCGGCTGCGTGACGAATTCCTCCAACGTGGTCGTCAATCCCTCTCTGCAAGTTTGAAGTGGTTGCCGGCAACCGCTACGCTATCGAGACAGCGGCGTTGGCCAGGCACTCGCGAGTATCGGGCGCGTGACCCTGACCGTGCAGGCGCTTCCCGCGGTCGCCATCACTGCCGGTTCCACGAATCTTGCCGCGGCCAAGGCACGCAATTCACCGCCACGGTGACAGGCACTCCCAACCAGGCGGTGCGTTGGACGGCGCAGTCTGGCAGCATCGATGCGAACGGAAACTACACCCCGCCGGCCAACCTTACGCCGGGCCAGACCTTCACCGACACGGTGACGGCGACCAGTTTCGCCGACCCCAACGCCTCGGCCAGCGTGCCGGTGACGGTGCAGATGTAGGTGTGGGCAGGCTCGTCCGCCGATGCCCGCCTACCTTGCTCACCGGTGGTTGCTCTTCCCAAATTGTGGGGCAGGCAATCCTGCCAGGCAAGACTGCCTGCAGCCGCCTTTCAGGCGGCTCGACCGGGCACGCGCGAGTCTTTGCGCACCCAGCAAGCGCCGGCCGCCGGCTGCGGGCAGGATTGCCGGCAGGATTGCCCACCCCACAACGCAAAGTGAGCGCCTTCACCTGCCAACCTTGCGGCAGGGATCACAACACAACGGATGCTTACGGGCTTCGCAGCACCAACGGATCACCGGCCTCTGATTCGTAGGGATCTGCCTCCATGTTGCCAAGCGATCAAGGAGCGCCCATTTTCATCCGTCCCGGTGACGGCTCCACAAGGGCCGTGCGGTTGAGTCACCGGTGTTTCGACAACTGAACCCCTACGCCAACGTGAGGTTGGCCTGAGCGGCGACTTCCAGCGAGGCGAAGTCGCGTCGCAGGAGCTTGGGGAAGGCGGCGGCCGCGATCATGGCGGCGTTATCGGTGGATAGGCCGGGCGAGGGGAAATACACGGGGTAAGGCAAGCCAGCGGACCGGGCGGCTGCCCGCAGGCCCGAGTTGCAGGCCACGCCTCCCGAGACGATCAGCGAGCGCGCTTCGATGGATTCGGCCGAAGCCGCCGCGCGCGTGAGCAGCTCGGTGATCACGGCTTGCTGGAAGGAAGCCAACAGGTCGAGGGTGGGCTGCGGAGTGACGGCCAACCATTGGTCCGCCGTAGGACTGGGGACAGAGCGGCGGAGGGCGCGGCGGGATTCGATCTCGGCCGCCAGATCGCGGGCCTCGACCCAGCGCAGGACGGCGGTTTTCAGGCCGCTGAAACTGAAATCCAGGGCGTTGCCTTTCATTTTGGCGTAAGTAAAGCGCACCGCTTGCGGATTGCCGAAGAAAGCCAACTGGTCGACGATGGGGCCGCCGGGGTAACCGAAGCCGAGTAACTTGGCGACCTTATCGAAGGCTTCGCCGGCGGCGTCGTCGCGTGTCTTGCCGAGCAGGCGGTAGGCGAAGCCCTCGCGGACCTCGAAAAGGTGGGTATGGCCCCCGCTGACCACCAGCGCCAGGGCGGGGAACTCGACCCGAGGTCCGGCGCGGCGGGCTTCCAGAATGACGGCGTGGATGTGGCCCTCGATGTGGTTGACGGCGATCAGCGGCAGACCGGTGGCGAAGCACAGGGACTTGGCGTAAGTGAGGCCGACGAGCAGGGAGCCGACCAGGCCGGGGCCCACGGTGGCGGCGACCGCGTCCAGGCCGGCGAGCGTGGCGCCGGCACGGCCGAGGGCCTCGCGGACCACCGGCACGATGGCGCGGAGATGCTCGCGAGAAGCCAACTCAGGGACCACGCCGCCATACTTCCCGTGGGTCTGCATTTGGGAGGCGACCACCGAGGAGAGCACGGTCTCCCCATCTTCGACCACCGCAGCGGCGGTCTCGTCGCAGGAGGATTCAATGGCCAGGATACGCACTGATTCCAAGGTAGCGCACCGGAAAATCGGCGGTGCGGGCCGCAGTTGTGTTGCGGTACCTGCACGTTTTTGGGATTTCGGGGTTCAGCGGCGCCGACCGTCTTCTCCGTTCTCCCATCTCCGCGTCAAATGTGGAGGCGCTGCGGCAGACAGCACTTCCCGGCGCCCAGCAGGGTTGATAATGACAACATGGACGAGCGCGAAATGATGCGCCGGTGGGTGCATGCCTGGAAAGAAGCCGGCCCGGAGTTGGAGACGATTCGCCGCGAAGAGATTCGCCGCCTCGACACCCTGAGCGTCCTCGCCGGGCTTGAGGGCGCCTTCAACCAGGCCTTGCGGCAAATGCCGCCCCGTCCCTCATCCGGTATGGTCGAAATGCAGGACTGGTTCGCCAGGCTCCGTCGATGATCGGCCTCTTTGAAGCCGCCTGGCAGATTCAGAACTTCTGCGACCGGCAGGATTGGCGCTCGTGTTTTATCGGCGGTATTGCCGTTCAACGATGGGGCGAGCCACGGGTCACCTTGGACGTCGATCTCACCTTGCTGACGGGCTTCGGAGGCGAAGATCCATTCATTGACACCTTGCTGGCCCGGTTTCCCGCGCGACTCGCAAATGCGAGGCGGTTCGCGCAACAGCGTCGCGTGCTCCTCCTCAAGACGGCGGACGGAATAGGGATCGATATCTCGCTTGGTGCGCTCCCCTTTGAAGATCTCGTGGTGAGCCGCGCGACGCCGTTCTCGTTTGCGCCCGGCCGCGATCTCCGGACGTGCTCAGCCGAAGACCTGATCGTTCTCAAGCTCTTCGCCTTGCGCCCGCTCGATATCCGGGACGCCGAGACCGTGGCCATCCGCCAGAAGGACCACCTCGATTGGCGGTATGTCGAAGAGCAACTGCGCCCGCTTGCTGAGATGAAGGAAGACCCGCGGATCCTCCAAACCCTGGCGGCTCTCCGCGCGCTCGCCTGACCCAGGTGTGCGGTGCAACGGCCGCGCGATGAAAGGGCCGCGCGATGCAAGAATGGAACCGCCCATCCGGATCCGCCGCGCGAGCCAAGCCCATGGAGCAACCACCACAAACTGTGCGATCTACTACGCAAATAGAAATGCCCACCCCGAAGGATGGGCATTCATTCCCCTGTTTTAGCAGGGTGATGTTCGATGGGAGAATCAGTTTCGACGGAATCGCAACCGCCAAAAACTTTAGGTAGTTGGATCTTATTTCCCTACGCCCTGCAAGTCAAGAAAAAATCCGGGCCAAAATTTGCGACCGTAACCTACTCTGCGGGGGCAACTTGCGCGAGCGGCGATTTTTCCACAGGTTGCCCACAGGCCTCCAAAAGGGCTATTCCGGACCCACGATTTCAGTCTAAGCCACACAAAATCGGCAGGTTAGATAATCCGCATCAGCGATTTTCCAGGTGCAAGGTGATCATTCCGTCGGCCTCCGCGCCCCTCCCGCCGCGCCGCAAAAGGCCCCTCAGCCCCCCTACCACAAGCCCCGAAACGACCGAGAACGCCACCAGTAACCCAATGAGAATACAGATATTTAGTAGCAGTTCGCCCATGTTGTCCCGGCGCGTCGGAACATACTCGTCGCGGGTCACCGTGGCTTGGTACCGGATACCATCCAGCAGCTTCTCGGCAAAATCGGCATCAGGTGAATTCTGGATGACTGCCACCAGCGGCCCGCTGCGTTTGACCACCGTTCCGGCCAGCTTGCCGAACTCCTCCACCCGCTGCATGGCGATTTGCGGCGTCGGATAACTAAACACCGCCAGCGTCAGATCCCCCTTCGGGCTGTGGAAAACTCCCAGTTGGGCCTCCGCTCCCATGTGAAACGCCGCCACGGATGGGGGAATCCCCGGATAGAACCGCTGAAGTCCGGTCGGCCCGATCAGGTAGCGCTCGCTGTTGGCGGTCAAGGAATCCGCCGGCAGATAGCTGGGCAAGATCGGCAAAGCGGTGGTATCCACGTTGCGCAAGGCGCCAGTGAGCGCCGCCAGTTCCTCGGCAGAAGGCTTGTGCCCTTGGAAAAACAGCACGTAATTCCCCTGGAGCGCCATCAGCGAATCGGCCGTCTCAACCGCCGTCGCAGCCCCTTGGGAGGCTGCCGACGACGCCGGGCGCTGCCAATCGAAGACCCCCAGCGCGCCGGTGCTGTCGAGCAAACGGTAGGCCGTCACGCTCAGCCGCGCGTCGCCGTTCTGGTAAGCGGCCGTTTCGGCCTCCTTCAATCCGTACTCGTCCCACAGCGCGCGGTCGTTGAGTGCGGGCTGGGAGGTAGCCGTGCGGTGATAGTCGCCAATGGTTTCGGGTAGGATCGCGGCCGCCAGCGCGGCAGGCAGAAGAAAAACAGCCAGAAGTTTATGCATTCCTTCTATTAGACGACATCGCGCGACCCGCGGTGTCAGGCTAAAGAAACGAGGGCCTATCCATGGCCCCATGACCCAAATTTCACCAATCCCGCCTGTTCGCACCATTGCAACGCCTGCGGGAACAACCCCGCCAGGGCCTGCAAATGCGTCTGCCGAAAGCTGGCGATGGAGTCGTGATCCGGATGCTGGTCCGCCGCCAGGTACCGGAACGCCACGTCCTCGTAGGTCGCGCGTTCCAGTTTGCGCGTACTCACCACACCCACACAGTAGCCGTATCACAGCACTCGCACCATCCTCACCGGATGGTAAGCCGCCATTCCTCATCCATCCCGGCGTGTGTAGTCGGCCAGGATCTCTGGCAGATCCAAATGCTCGGTCATGCCGGCGATGAAAGGTGCCAGATGTTTCGCCGGCAGACAGTCTTGTAGCGAGGGAGGAAGCAGTGGAGGCTGGTCCAGGCTGTACGGAACCGCTTGCGCGTGCCGCCAGCATAGACGAAGCTGAAACATATTCCAATAGAAATGTCTCAGAACCTGTCAGGATCGGCGACTCGGGTCGCCGATCCCGACAACCCGTTCACTCTATCTCCGACAGGCTCCCAGGCCGCGGACTTCCGTGCGCCGCGATTCGGTCAGTTTCCGGTGGATTCCCGCACCACCAGTGCCGGCTCCACGATCACGGTGCGCGGCGGGCGTTTGCGCTTCGAACCGATGGCCTTCACCAGGATGTCGGCGGCCTGCTGGCCTATGGAGGTGCTGCACTGGTCGATGGTGGAAAGGGGCACGCGCAGCAGGTCCGAGTAATGCACGTTCCCCACGCCGATCACTTTGATTCCGGCGGGAATGGCGATCCCCGCTTCCAGGATAGCCTTCATGGCGCCGGCCGCGGTCGGGTCGTTGTAGCCGAAAATCGCGTCCGGGCGGGGAGAGAGTTGCAGCAGGAGGCGGGCCGCTTCGTAGCCCGACGCATCGTCGGTGGCACGCACCACGTACGGCTCATGGAACGGCATGCCGGCGGCGGCGAGCGCGGCGCGATAGCCATTCAACCGTCCGATGCCGGTGGTCAGCATAGGGCCGGCAATGTGGGCAATTCGCCGGCAACCGCGTTCGATCAGGTGCTCGGTCGCCAGGCGGCCGATGGCTTCGTCGTCGGCCCCCACGTAGGGCGCGCGCACCTGGGTGAAGCGCCGGTCGATCAGCACGTAGGGAACGTTGCGCGCTTCAATCCGCTCGAACACACCGAGCGTCTCCGGCGGCTGCGCGGAGGCCAGGATCAGGCCATCCACTTGGCGAGCCAGGAGCCGGTCGACTTCGCTCGATTCCACCGCGGCATCCTCTTCGGAATTGCAGATCACCACATCGTAGCCAAGCGGGCGGATGGCCGACGATACGCCCTTGGCAATCTCGGCGAAGAAGGAGTGCATCAGATCCGGCACGATCAGCCCGATCATGAACGTGCGCCGCGCGGCCAGGCTGCGCGCCACCCAGTTGGGCTGATAGTTCAACTCCTTGATGCGGGCGAGCACGCGCTGGCGGGTTTCGGCCCCGACATCGGAGCAGCCCCGCACGACTTTCGACACTGTCATCACGGAAACATTCAGATCGCGAGCGATGTCTTTCAGGCGGACGGGAGGATTGGAAGTGTGGGCCATGGTTCTTAGCGGACGCCGGCCAAAAATGTAAGGGCTGCCAGAGGCGAGTATAACAAGTTACGCAGGCGCCATGCGGGGCGGCGCCTCGTCGGTCGTTGAACATGGCGTCACTGGCCGGCCAACTCGCCGTGGATTCCCGGATTCCCTTTCGCGCCGGCTTGGCTCCAGTTCGCGACCGGCGTCTTCCCGGCGTGGTCGACCACGATCAGTTCCATGGAGCCCTTGCGCATCTCTGACTTGAGCCGCGCCGCGCGCTATCCTGTCCCATGTGACCTCCGCCGTACACAGCGCTCCGAGCTTCTCCGCCGCCGATGCCGTTCGCCTGGCCCGGGATCTCTACGCGCTTGCGGCCGAAGCCGAAGCGCTCCCCAGCGAGCGAGATCAAAATTTCCTTTTGCGCGACATTGACGGCGGCCGGTTCGTTCTCAAAATCGCCAATTCGGCCGAATCCCGCGACTTCCTGGACCTCCAGAACCGCGCCATCGAGCACCTCGCGACCGCCGGCACGGGCCTCCATTTCCCCCGCCTCATCCACGATTCGAGCGGCGCGGAAATCGCCTCCACAGGACCCCACGCCGTGCGCCTCTTCACCTGGGTGGAAGGCGTCCCGATGGCCTCGGTCCAGCCGCATTCGCCCGAGTTGCTGGCGTCGCTCGGCCGCGCCTTGGGCGAAATCGATCGCGCGCTCGCCACCTTCTCCCACCCCAACCAATACCGGGAATTCCACTGGGACCTCGTGCATGCCAATCGCGCCATGCAGCACCTGGGCCTGCTTTCCGAGGCGCAGCGCCGCCTGCTCATGCCGATCTTCTACACCTGGAGCGAACTCGAATGGACGCCGCTGCGCCAGTCCGTCATCCACAACGACGCCAACGACTACAACATCCTGGTCGATCCCGCCGGCCGCCAGGTCGTCGCGATTCTCGATTACGGCGACATGCTGCACTCCGTCCTGGCTTGCGATCTGGCGGTGGCGCTGGCCTACGCGATGCTCGACAAGGCGGACCCGATTGCCGCCGCCGCCCAGGTGGTGGCTGCGTATCATCGGGTGCACCGGCTCAGGGAGGCCGAAATCGCTGCGCTATATCCCTTGGCCGCCGCGCGCCTCGCGATGAGCGTCTGTTACGCCGCCTGGCAGGCCTCCGAAGCGCCCCACAACCCGTATCTCAACATCAGCAACCGGCCCGCCTGGGCGCTTCTGGAGCGGCTGGCGGGGCTTCCCGAAGGCTGGCCCGCGGAGGTCTTCCTCTGCGCGGTGAAACCCGCGCGCGACCTGCTGGCCGCCCGCCGGCGCCACCTCGGCCCGTCGCTCAGCGTCTCTTACAGCCAGCCTCTGCACATCATCCGCGGCTGGCGCCAGCACCTCTACGACGCCTCCGGCCGCGCCTATCTCGATTGCGTCAACAACGTAGCGCACGTGGGCCACTGCCATCCGCGCGTGGTAGCCGCCGCTCAGCGCCAGGAGGCTCTCTTCAACTCCAACACGCGGTACCTGGACGAGCACCTGGTGGAATATATCGAGCGTCTCACCGCCACGCTGCCCGAGCCGCTAAGCGTGGTCTACCTGGTCTCAAGCGGCAGCGAAGCCAACGAGCTGGCCCTGCGCCTGGCCCGCGCCCACACCGGCCGCGACGGCGCCATCGTGGTCGAGACCGCCTATCACGGCAACACCAATGCGCTGATCGACCTTAGCCCCTACAAGTTCGATGGCCCGGGCGGACGCGGGCGGCCGCCGCATGTGCAAATGGTGCCCATGCCCGACCGGTATCGCCGCGCCGGCATCGATTACGCGCAATCCGTCGCCCAAGCCGCCGCGCGCGCCGAAGATCTGGCGGTTTTCTTCTGCGAATCGGCGCTCAGTTGCGCCGGCCAGGTGATGCTTCCGCCGGACTACCTGCGCGAAGCCTATCGTGCCGTGCGGGCAGCCGGAGGCGTGTGCGTGGCCGACGAGGTCCAGACCGGCTTCGGACGCGCCGGTTCGCACTTCTGGATGTTCGGGACGCAAGGAGTGGTTCCCGACATCGTGACCATGGGCAAACCCATCGGCAACGGTCACCCGATCGGCGCCGTGGTGACCACCCGCGAAATCGCCGCTTCGTTCGCCAACGGCATGGAGTACTTCAGCACCTTCGGCGGCAACCCCGTCTCGTGCGCGGTCGGCCTGGCGGTGCTGGACGCGATCCGCGACGAAGGACTGCAAGAGAACGCGCGCGAAACCGGCGCGTATCTCCTGCACGGTCTCGGGGACCTGGCCGGGCGCCACCCGATCGTCGGCGACGTGCGCGGTATGGGCCTCTTCCTGGGCTTCGAACTGGTTCGCAACCCTGGGACGCTCGAACCCGCCGCCCAAGAAGCCGCTGCCCTGGTAAACCGCATGAAGGACGCGGGAGTGCTCCTCCAGACCGACGGCCCGCTGCACAACGTGATCAAAATAAAACCGCCGATGGTCTTCTCCCGCGCCGATGCGGACGTGCTGCTGACGCGGCTGGACGTCATGCTACCCTGAGGCTTCATGCGACGCTTTGCCTTCTTCGCTACACTCGTGGCTTGCGCGCCGCTCTGCGCCTGGGGTCCCGAGGGGCACGACCTGGTTGCCCGCATCGCCGAAGCGCAGCTCAATGCGGCGGTACACGCCCGGGTGGTCGAAATCCTCGGACCGGGCGCCACCATGGCCTCGGTTTCCAGTTGGCCCGACCAGATTCGCCACGCGCGCCCCGAGACCGCGCCCTGGCATTACATCGACATCCCCATCACCGAACCGCACTTCGATATGGCGCGGGATTGTCCCAAGGGCGACTGCGTGATCGCCAAAATCGCCGATTTCCGCAAGGCTCTCGCCGACCCTTCCACTCCCGCCTCCGCGCGGCGCGAGGCTCTCATGTTCCTGATCCACTTCGTCGGCGACATGCACCAGCCGCTGCACTGCTCCGACAACCACGACAAGGGCGGCAACGACCTGCACGTCCAGTTCAACGGCCAACCGTCCAATCTGCACAGCGTGTGGGATAGCGGCTTGCTGGACCGCATGGGAAGTGAGGAGGAGTTGTTCCCCGCGCTCTCGCAGGAATCGGCCCGCCGGGAGAAGAAATTCGCCAAGGGCACGGTGGAGGATTGGGCCGAGCAGTCGCACAAAGCCGCCGTGAAGATGGTCTACGGCAAGCTGCCCAAAGCCGCCCCAGGCCAACCCGTGGTTCTGGACGCGGCATACGAGCAGGCCGCCGACCCGCTGATCCGCCTGCAAATCGAGCGGGCCGGCGCACGGCTGGCGCGCGTATTAAGTGAAGCGCTGAAATAGTGGGATTGGCGTCCGGCCGTCGGACAATCGGGGCAGGGCAAATCGGTCTACCGCGGGGACTTAGTTTTCGGTGGGAACCCGTTCCACATGGTCGACCACGACGATCTCGACAGGGACTTTTTGGGGCTGCAGACGCAGCCCAAGTGTCTCTTGGAGCGCGGTCATCAGGGTAGGGGCCGCATCTGCGCCGGTGTCGTTGGAGGTCTGATCGTCGTTGGTGAAGTGGAGTTCGAAGTCGTAGACGCCGTCGATGCCCGTCTTGTCGACCACTACCTCCCCCAGCCTGCGGGCCACGAAGTCGGCCAATTGCGCCATCGAGTTCTTCTTCGCCGTCAGGGTTACCGCACGCCCGTCGCCTTTGCTATCGGTATCGGACGCGCCTGGCTCAACCGGCTTGAGTTTGAATCCTTTCTTGGCCACCACGAGCGCATAGCCGGGCGTATCTTTCGATTCGCGATGCACGGCCAACTTGAACCGCTCTTCCAACAGCGTGCGTAGCATGAGCGAACGGTCGTCGTTCTTCGTGTCCGGCGGATACTTGGCGGCGACGTCGAAGCGGGCGGCTTCCAGCCAGTCGGGACCGGTCACCTGAAACGGCTTGACGCTGTAGGCCCGCTCGATGAGGCGCTTCAGCGTCACGTTTGTAAAGACGATCTGCCCCCTGGACCCGTTCGACGAGCTGCTTCCGCTGCCCGACGTGTTGAGTTTGACGAAGGCCGCTTCGTAAGCCGGGTGGGCAGCCTGCGGTTGAGCGAAAACTGCGCCCGCGGCGAGTAGTACGATCATCCCTCCCGAAGTTGCGCGTAGCATGCTTATCGCCCTTGGCAGGCAGGTTGGTTCCATGACCTTATGACGAATCTTCTCGATTTCCGTTGGCAGTTTTTCCATTCTGGAGCCGGTCTAGCTTTTGGCCTGTCAGGAAATGACCGGTGCATTCGCCGGCAACCGCTCCCTTCTGGGTGTCCTCTGGGCCCGGCTCTGAAAGCGCATCGGCGCCGCGACCGCCGGGAGCGGTTGATGCGGTTATTTCGGAACAGCCGCTCAGTTTTGCGGACGTGTCGCCGCGTCCCCGGAAGCCGGCCCACTGCCCCCTACTTCAGCGCCTCCTCCACCCGCAGTCGCGCCAGCGTGCCGCTCATGCGCAAATCCTTGCTGCCGTCGTTCAGCACGATCACCATCCGGCCATCCTCCAAGGTAGTCCCGCGGCCGGTGTAGGTTTCGTCCTCGGTGCGCAGCTTCAACCCCGTCAGCCGCATCCGCGGCCCTAGTTGGTAGCTGCCCGAGACGCTGCGCCACGTGAGGCTGCCGAAATCTAGCGCGGTGCCGGTGAAGGTTCCCGCCGATACCAGGTTGGCCGCCAACTGCGCGCCCGTTCCGGAGGCTTCGATGGTGCCCTCCGCGTCTACCTTCCCGGATTGCCAGCTCAGCCCTTTGGCCTTGGCCGTCAGCCGATAGCTGGGGCTGGCGCCCCGCAGATTCACCGCCAGCCTGCCGCTCAGCGCCGCGCGGTCCATGCGGGCCTGCAGGCCATCCAGCTCCACGCGCCCCGCGTCCCACAAGACATGCGCGCGCACGCCCGTCAGGTGCGATCCCGCCAGCGTCAGGTCGTCAATCTGAATGCTGCCATCCATGTTCCATTGTTTCAGCCAGTCCGGCAGCCTGGTGCGCCCCAAGGCGCGAGCGATCAGGCCTCCGCGCACCAGCGTGGGCGCCAGCTCGGTCTCGATCGCCGCCGCGTCCGCCTCCGTCAGCCGCAGCCTCGGCCGGTGCGGGCGCGCCGTCCCGGGCTCGTACCGGTAATCGCCGGTGAACGCCAGCCCGCCGGCCTGCGCCTGAAGGTGATCCAGCGCCACGCGCGCTCCATCGATCTGCGCATGCGCCGCGGCAATCTGCAGCGGGTCGGCCAAGCCCGCAATCTCCATACGGGCGTCTTGCAATTGCAGATCGCCCTTCCAGCCCGACTCATCGGGGTCGCGGTGATACTCCAGCCGTCCGCTCCACTGCCCCGAGTGCACCTGCTCCAGCCATGGCACCGCCGCCAGCGCCACCTGCGACCGCAGCGAGGCCACCTTCATGGCATCCGTCGAAATGGCCAGGTCCAGAGTGCCCTCGTTCATGGAGTACGAAGCCTCCATGAACGCCTCATCCTGGTCGGCCGTGCGCACCACCGTGGGGGTCAGCCGCACCAAGCCGTGATCGAACACGATATGCGCCTGCTCCGCGCCGAGCGGCGGCGAATCGGGAATGGTCAGCGCCGCATCGTGAAAGGCCAATGCGCCTTGCAGGCTGCCCTGGCCCGAGTAGCCCAGCGCGCCGTCCAGCGTGCCGGCGAGCTTCAGCTTGGGAGGAAACTGGGCGCCCATGTGCACCGCCAGCTCCATCAGCGGCGCGACCGGAAAGCGGTTCCAGTTGGCGGCCACCGCCCAGTGCGGCTGGGTCAGGTAATCGGCGGCCCGGAAACGCAGCCACAACGGCGGGGTAGCGTTGGCGGCGGAGCTCGATTGCAGCTCCAGCAACTGGCCCGTCAGGTCCAGGCGTCCGCGAATATCCAGCGGCCAATCCTGCCCCGGACCCGGCAGCAAGTCCCAGCGGTGCACATCCTGAATGTGCAGACGGCCCTGTATGCCAATATTGCCGATCGGCCCGCCCAGATGCAGCCGCGAGCTGATGGTTCCATGCACGCTGCCGCTCTGCCCGCGCACCAGGGCGGTCAGCTCGCCGAGGCCCGTGCGGTCCAGTTCCAGGTTCAGATCCACGCGCTCCGGCGCCACATACCAGCGGCCTGCGATGGTGAACGAACCGAGGCCCTGCGCCGAGCGGTCCGTACGCGCCGGCATGGAGGAGCATTCTACTTTCCAGCCGCTGCCCAGCGAACCGGGCGGAGAGATGTCGAGGTCCGTATCGGTCAGGTAGAAGACCGATTTGGTGTCGCCGAACTTGAAATTGATGCGCCCGTTGCGCACATGAATGGCGGGCGCCCGGCTCATCACCGAGCGGTTCACGAAGGAGCTGAAATTCCAGCGGCCGGGCTCCGAAGCGGGGCCGCTTTTGGTCAGATTGATGCTGGCGTAACTCAGCCGGATGGAAGCGATTACGAACCGCCCGCCCAGCAACGACCAGATGCTGGGCACCACTTCCATGCTGCCGGGGTCCTGCACGTAGACGATCGGCTCCAGACCGATACTGGGGTCTTCGTGAATGGTGACGCTGTCCACCGAAAAACCCGGCCCGCTGAACAGGCTGAAGGTCACGCGCCCCAGTTCCACGCGGCGGCCCAGGGCGCGTTCCATGGACGCCTCGAGGCGCGCGCGATACTGGTCGGCGGTGAGATACGGGGCCACCAGGCCGGCAACCAGCAGGAGTGCCAGCGCCCAGCCGGCGATCTTCAGCACCAGGCGGAGCCGGAGCCGGAGCCGGATCTTCATGCGCCGCTCCCCATCGGATGGCCGCGCGCCGCCCGGTATCGTGGCACGCGCACCGGCGCCGCCGGCCCGGCTTCCTTCGGCCAGCCGGCGGCCCTCAGCCTCACGTGAAGCCCGATTCACGCGCCGCTCCCCACCAGGGCGCGGTAGGCCTCCGCGTCGTCGATATCGGCCAGAATGCCGGCGTCGTCCACCTCCAGGAAGCGGGTTTCGGAGGCGTGCCGCCGCACCACTTCACGCGCCGCTCCATCTTCCGGCAGGGCCAGGAACTCGGGAATCAAGGCGCTCGAAAACCAGATCGGATGGCCGCGCTCCCCCCGGTACCGCGGAACCCGCACCAGCACCGCTGGCTCGGCTTCCGCCGCCAGCGCCGCGATAGTTTCCGGATCCACGGCCGGATGGTCGACCAGCGTAAACAGCACCCCCGCGCAGCCAGCCGGAACCGCGCGCAAGCCGGCCTGCATCGAGCTGGTCTGGCCGCTGCGGTAATTGGCGTTCATGACGAAGGTGGCAGGCTGTTGGGCTTGCGCGCGAATCTCTTCCGCGCAGGCGCCCAGTACCACGATCACCGGCGCGCAGTGAGCCCCCAGCATGCGCACCGTACGGTCCAGAAAAGTTTCGCCGCGATACCGCAGCAGCGCTTTGGGAGATCCCATGCGGCGCGATTCGCCAGCCGCCAGGACCAGGCCCGCGCAACTGGCTCCGCCGCTCACTGGGCCAGCACGGCCCGCAGCGATTCATCGGCGAACACCGACATCGACAGCGAGCGCCAATTGGACCCGGCATTGCGGCGCACCGCGATCATCTCCGCCGCCACCGCGATGGCGATTTCCTCGGGAGAAATGGCCCCGATATCCAGCCCCATGGGTGCGTGGATGCGCTCGAAGGCCGTGCGCGCGACGCCTTCCTTCTCCAGCTCCCGGATGACGTTGAGCACCTTGCGTTTGCTGCCGATCATGGCGATATACCGCGCGGGCGTGGCGATGGCCAGTTTGAGCACCCGCATATCGTCGCGATGCCCGCGCGTCACGATCACTACATAGCTGGTTTCGTTGATGGCCAGCTTGGGGAAGACTTCCTCGTACTCGCCCGCGTGTACCTCGGCGGCTTCGGGAAAGCGCTCGCGGTTGGCGAAGCTGTCGCGGTTATCCACCACCACGGTGGAGAAGCCCGCCAGCGTAGCGGCCTTGGAAAGGCTCTTGGAGATGTGCCCGGCCCCGAAAATGAAGGCGTGCGGCACCGGCAGCACCGGCTCCACGAAGATGTCGAGTTGCCCGCCGCAGATGAGGCCGTTATCGTAGGCGGCGTCCTGCCCCAGGTTGAAGGTGAGGTGCCGGGGCTTCTCGGAGGCGATCACCTCGCGTGCCACGTTCCAAACCTCGCCTTCCACGCAGCCTCCTCCGATGGTGCCGATCATCGATCCGTCTTCGCGCACCAGCAGCTTGGCGCTCTCGTAGCTGGGGATGGACCCGCGCACTTGCACAATGGTGGCCAGCGCGCACTTCTGGCCGAGATTCCGCAGGCGCACCAGTTCCTCGTAAACATCCATTCCGATGCGATTATAGCGTGGGGCGGGGGGAGGCGAGGGGTGGGCGGGGCTAACCGGGGCTAACTCGCCAGATGGACATCGTGCTCCAGCAGGATTGGCGTCCCGGTGACGCGGGCGTAGAGAACGTCGGGATCGAGATCCGCCCCGTTCGGCCAAGCTACCGTGCCCAAGCCCGGATCGACGCGGACCTGCGCGAAGTAGGCCGGGTCGCTCAGCGGCTCGAAGACTCCGCGGAAGCTGAGAAGGGGTGCGAGATCCACCACGCCCTCCACTCCGTCTTCGAACCGAAGATGCAAACGATAATCGGTGAGCGCTTTTGCGGCAACAATGTCCTTCAACATGACTTACTCCAGGGGCGCAATGGGTTTGAGCTGCGCCTCGGCCCTCGCCAGGTTCCAATCCTCGATCAGTTCCGCGCGATGCAGGGCGGCCCACTCCGTCACCAAGCCGATCGCCCGAGGCGAGAGGCTCCCTCTTAATACACCCAGTGTCTCGATGGCTATGAGCGCCTTCTGGCCGGAATAACGCACATGGAAGTGCGGCGGCTCGTGGTCGTTATAGTACATCTGCACAACAATACCGAAGAACCGGCTGATCTCAGGCATGCGTGAAACATCATTTCGCGGGTCCAGCGCCTGCGGCCAATGGCTTTCGCGCGGCGTTCTCGCAACTGCGGATGGACCCACGCACTTGCACGATGGTGGCCAGCGCGCACTTCTGGCCGAGGTTGCGCAGGCGCACCACTTCCTCGTAAACATCCATTACGATGCGATTATAGCGTGGGGCGGGGGGCGAGCGAGAGGGTGGGGCGGCGCGGGCCGGCGCGGGCCGCGGTTCTCGAACTGCTTGGGAACCGGCGGGGCGCAGTAAGGCGAAGCCAGACCGATCCCGATCCTTCCGCCAATGGTGGGTTGCCCGCCGACTGATGAATTCAAGACGCTCGCGAGCGGTCTATACTTGAGTCATGTCTATGGTCATCGCCGACCGGATTACCAGTACGCTTGGCATCTGCGGCGGAAAGGCCTGCATCGCCGGGCACCGCGTTCGTGTACTCGATATCGTGGTGTGGCATGAGCATCGGGGCCTGACCCCTGACGAGATCGTTTCCCACGTTCCTACGATCACTCTCGCCGACGTTCACGCCGCCCTCGCCTACTATTTCGATCACATCGAGGAAATCCAGAATGAGATGCGGGCTGAGCGTGCGTTCGTAGAGGAATTCCGCCACAGTCGTCCATCGCTGCTCGAAACGAAACTGCAACAGGAGCGTTTAGACGAATCATCCTGACCAGTGCCCATCTGCTTTCATCTTGACGAGCACATCTCCGCCCACGCCGCGGATGGTCTTCGGCGGCGCAATATCGACGTGACGACCACGACGGACGCGCGCTTGATCGGCGCGACTGACATTGAGCACCTTGAGTTTGCTGCCTCCTCCGGACGCGTCCTGGTGACACAGGACGGCGATTTTCTCAGGCTTCACGCGCAAGGGTTAGCCCACGCGGGCATAGCCTATTGCCAGCAACAATCGATGTCCGTGGGAGAGATACTTCGTCGCGTGATTTTGATCCATGATCTGCTGTCGCCGGAGGAAATGATCGGCAGAGTAGAGTTTCTGTAGCCGGGTCGCGCGCCCTTACAACGCCTTCCCGTGGAACTCGATCGCCGCCCCCGCCTTACCCGCCAGCTCGTGCTCCTGGCCGGCATAGCGGATGCGGATGGGCTTGGTTGCCGCGGGCGTCAGCCTGGCCTTCACCAGCTTGCCGTCGCGCCATTCGATGTCTACCCCTACCCCGCCGCGGGCCCGCAGGCCGGTCACTTTGCCGCTGGGAAAGGCCGCCGGCAACGCCGGGAGCAGGGTCAGGAAGGCCGCTTCGCCGGTCTGGGCGGGCGTCAGGCTGGTAGCCGTCCCGTGCGGGTCGTCGCTCTGCAGCAGCATCTCGGTAATTCCCGCCGTCGCTCCGAAGTTACCGTCGATCTGAAAGGGCGGATGCGCGTCGAAGAGGTTGGCGAACAGCCCGGCGTGGCCGGGATGGCCGGGGCTGGAATCGTTGGCCGGCTGGATCAGGTTCTGCAGGATCTTGTAGGCGTGATCGCCATCCAGGAAACGCGCCCACAGGTTGATCTTCCAGCCCATCGACCAGCCGGTGGCGGCATCGCCCCGGTAGATCAGGGATTGCCGGGCCGCCTTGAAAAGGCCGGGCGTGCCGTAGGGCGTGATCTCCGCGCCCGGATAGACGGCCCACAGGTGCGAGACGTGGCGGTGCTCATTCTTGGGGTCGTCCTTATCCTCCATCCATTCCTGCAACTGGCCGTATTGGCCCACGCGGCTCGGCGCGATCTGCGCGCGCAGGTTGGTCAACTGTTCGCGCAGAGCGGCGTCGGTGGCGCTGTCATTACCCAGGATGCGGCTGGCGGCGATGGTTTCGCCGAAAAGGCTGCGCACAATTTCCCGGTCCATGGCGGGTCCCATCACCAGGCCGCCCTGCTCGGGCGAGTTGCTGGGCCCGGTGTAGAGCAAGCCGGACTGGGGGTCCTTCACCAGCGAGTCCACGAAGAACAGGGCCGCGCCCTTCATCAGCGGATAAGCGGTATCGCGCAGGAACTGCTTGTCGCCGGTGAAGAGGTAGTGCTCCCACAGGTGCGTCGAAAGCCAAGCGCCGCCGGATTGCCAGATGCCATGATTGGAGGCGTTGATGGGGGCCGCGCCGCGCCACAGGTCGAAATTGTGATGCACCACCCAGCCGCGCGCGTTGTAGTGCTCCCTGGCCACCACGGCGCCGGTTTGCGCCAGGTCTTTCAGGGCGTCGAACAACGGAAGCTGGCACTCGGAGAGGTTGGTCTCCTCCACCGGCCAGTAGTTCATCTCGGTGTTGATGTTGTCGGTGTATTTGCTGTCCCAGGGCGGGTTGTCGGATTCGTTCCAGAGGCCCTGCAGGTTGGCGGGCTGGCCGCCGGGACGGCTGGACCCGATCGTCAGATAGCGCCCGTACTGAAAGACCAGTGCCACCAGCGCCGGGTCGTTGCCTTTGGCGAAGGCAGCCACCCGCTCGTCGGTGGGCAGCGCGGCGGTGGGCGAGGTGCCCAGGTCCAGCGAGACGCGCTGGAACAGCTTCTGGTAATCGGCCAGGTGCTCGGCCAACAGGGCATCGTAAGTCTTCCGCCGGACGGCGTCCAGGGTGGCGGTATTGCGCGCCGCCGGGTCGGCCGAGACGTCGCGGAAGTTCTTGAAATTGGTGGCGCCGGCCAGGATCAGGGTGGCGGAATCGGCGTGGACCACGGTGAGCTTTCCGTCCTTCGATTCGTGGAAGCGGCCCTGGATTTCGGCCGCCAGGCGCGCCTGAAACCGGATTGCCGAATCGTTCACCCGCCCCTCCAGCGCCAGGCTGCCATCCGGCAGGCTCTTCACCGTCGCCGGGTGGCTGGACTTCATGCCAGCGGTAAAGGTAAGGCTGCCCGGTTGATTGGCGGTGAGCCGTATCACGATCGCGTTGGCCGGGTAACTGGCGAACATCACGCGCCGGTACTGCACGCCCTTCAAGCTGTACGTGACCGAGGAAATCGCGGTGTCCAGATTCAAATCGCGCCGGTAGCCAGTGACTTCGCCCTCGGCTTCGCTCCCGGCTTGGCTACCGCCAGGGTCTGGAAACTCCAGTTGCAGGTCGCCGAACGACTGGTAGGCCCTTTGCCGGATGGGCACGCTCATAAACTCCTGCATGGCCAGGTCTTCGGCTTCTTTCTGCTTGCCGGCCCACAGCAGCTCGCGGATCTTGGCCAGCGATTGGGAAGCGCCGGGGTGCGCGTATTCGTGCGGCTCGCCGGTCCAGACGGTCTGTTCGTTGAACTGAATGCGCTCGTGCGCGATGGCGCCGAAGATCATGGCTCCCATGCGGCCGTTGCCCACGGGCAGGGCTTCCACCCAGAGCTTGGCCGGCTGGCGATACCAGAGCGTGAGCGGAGACTGGGCTAAGGCGGCAGAGGCCAGAGCCAGGGCGACAATGGGCAGGCGCGTCATGGGAACCAACCGCTCCCTCACGGGGTGCCCTCTGGGCCCGGCTCGGAGGGTCCGTCAGAGCCGCGACCGTGAGGGAGCGGTGCTTACCCCTTAATTGCCACCGGGGCCAGATCGCGGCTGGCGATCACCCGGTCGATCATGCCGTACAGTACGGCCTGCTCCGGCTCCAGGATATAGTCGCGGTCCACATCCTTGGCGACCTTCTCCACCGGCTGCCCGGTAGCGTCCGCCAGCATGCCGTTGAGGATCTCGCGCATGCGCAGGATCTCGCGGGCGTAAATGTCGATATCGGCGGCCTGTCCGGCCAGTCCCTGCATGGAGGGCTGGTGGATCATGATCCGCGAATTCGGCAGGCTGAAGCGTTTGCCGCGGGTACCCTTGGCCAGCAGAACGGCCGCCATGGACGCCGCCTGCCCCACGCAGATGGTCACGATATCGGGGCGGATGAACGCCATGGTGTCCAGAATCGCCAGACCGGCGGTAATGGAGCCACCCGGCGAGTTGATGTAAATGGAAATATCCTTCTCCGGGTCTTCGGCTTCCAGGAAAAGGAGTTGGGCAATGATCAGATTGGCGACCTGGTCGTCGATCGGGGTGCCCAGGAAGATAATATTCTCTTTCAACAGCCGGGAGTAAATATCGTATGCGCGTTCGCCCCGGGAGGTCTGTTCGACCACCATGGGGACGAGAACCGAGTTTCCCATCGTGCCTCCGATCGTTTCTTGGCCGGGCGATCAGGCCCGCTTGGCGGCAACCGGCCGCTTGGTCTTGCGCTGTTTGGCGAGAGCCAGATTCTTCTTCTTGGTCTCCAGCGCCTTCGCCAAGTCGGCGATCGTATTCCGCCCCAAATAATCCATGATACGCGAACGGAGGTTCACCCAGCTATCGTGCATCGAGCACGGCATGTCGTCGGAGCACTCGGAGAGGCCGCTGGCGCACTGCTGGTAAGGCGCCAGGCCGTCGAGCGCCTCGACAATGTCCAGCAACCGGATTTCGGCCGGATCCACCCGGAGGGCGAAGCCGCCGGTGGGGCCTTTGCTGGAGCGCAACAGGCCCTTTCGAGCCAGTTGCTGGAGAATCTTGGCCAGAAAATGCGCCGGAATATCTTCCTGCTCCGCAATGTTCTTGACCATGGCGTATTTGCCTTCGGGCACCTGGGCCAGATGCACAAACGCGCGGATCGCATATTCAGCCGAACGAGAATAGATCATCCTGAGTCCCCCGGAAAATCGGAGTAACGTTACTTCGTTATCTTAAAATGTTCGGGACTCCGTAAGCAAGCAGGTTGTTTGCCATATTTTTAATGAGCGGACGTACTAGCCGTCCCAAAAGGCCGGAAAATGGCGCAAACGGTGGCGGAAGTGTCCCCTAAGGCCGCCCCAGTGTTATATGCAGAATAAGGTTCCACCACATTACCTGTACTACGGGTCCGGAACACCGGTTTCATAATGGTAGACGCGAGCGCAGCCGAAAGGGTTCATCATGGGACTGGAGGGCCAATGAAATCCAATCGTCTGGGGCTGGCGATGATCCTGGTAGGCGGCCTCGCCGGCGCGCAGGTCCCAAGGGGCACCCCAATGGGCACCCCGGTCTCGAGCGCGGGCGCGGCTTCCGTTCGCGCCGCGGGCGATGGCGTAGTGTACGCCAAACCGGATCAGGCCAAGATCGATATCGGAGTGGTCACCCAGGCTGCCACGGCGCAAGCCGCCGGCGCGCAAAACGCGGCGCGGACCCAGGCTGTTCTGGAGCGGCTGCACAGCGTGCTCGGTTCAAGAGCGGACATTCGGACCATCAGCTATTCTCTGAACCCCAACTACCAGTACCCTCATGACGGGGGAAAGCCCACCATCGACGGGTACAACGCGTCGAACACGGTGGAAATCACCAGCGATGATCTGGCCGGCATCGGCAAGGTGGTCGATGCAGCGACTGCGGGCGGGGCCAACCAGATTGAGCGGCTACAGTTCCTGCTCAAGGACGAAAAGCCGGCGCGCGCGGAAGCCTTGCGCAAGGCGGCGCAGGAAGCCCGCTCCAATGCCCAGGCCATGGCAGCAGCCCTGGGACTCAAACTGGGCCGGGTGCTGTCGGTGGAACAGTCCACTGCGCAGCCGATTGAGCCCATGATGAACGCCTTTACGCGGATCAACACCGCCGCAACGCCCATCGAGGCCGGGGCCATCGAGGTGCGGGCTTCGGTGACTTTGACGGTGGCTGTGGAATAGGCAGACCGGAGCTTGCCGTCGGCCTGCGAAGCTCGTTTCAGTCGCTGGCCAGTGCCCGGCGTACCACGGCCGGTTCCTTCGCAATGACGGTCAGATAGGCGCGAGCGGCCGAATCCGGCTGACGGCCGCCCTGCTCCCACTCCTGCAGCGCGCGCTTGCTGATGCCGTAGGCTCGTGAGAATTCAGCCTGCGACATTCTCACTTGCTGACGGATGGCCCTCACGTCGATCGGCTTCGGCCAAACCTGCTCCAATTCGATTTCGCCCCGCTGGTGCGCCAACACCAGCTTCATACCCTCGATCAAGTCCGCTCCGAATGGTGTTTTCTTCGCAGCCTTCTTCTTTCGCATTCTGTTACGCTCCCTTCAGCTCTGCTGCGATTTGCAGCAGTTCCTTCTTTTCCTCTCCGGTTAGATCCGTTTTGACGCTCTTGGCGTAACAGCGGAGCAGGTAAATGCGTGCAGCGATAGCAAGGAAAAGGTAAATGATTCGCGCGCCACCGCGCTTCCCCTTGCCCTTGTGCCGCCCATCGCAGTTTCCGCACTCCCCCGGCACCCGGTACCACATCTCCGGCGTCCGGATGGTCGATCAAATAAACGGCCAGCGCTTCGATGCCGGGCGTCCCAATCAATTCCGTCGCTTCGGTTTTGAACTTCGGCAACCTGCAGGACCGTGATTTCGGGCGCATCCGCCACCGCCGACATTATACCGCATTGCGGTACACACGGCCCTACCGGCGATCCGCGCTGCCCTTATTCCACCGTCTCAATCACCGTCTTCTGCCTCGGAGGATTCACGTAGGGCGTTGCGCTCTCGCTGCCGTTCAGGCCGATGGCTTTCACGCCGAAGCGCACGTCGTCGATGGAAACATCCTTGAGCGTGTAGCTATTCACCTTGCCCACGTAAGTCTCCTGCTCCCAGTAGGGCGCGGTGGTGGGACGTACCAGTACGGCGTAGCCCTTGATGCCTTCCTCCGATCCGTTGGGCCGCCATTGCAGCACGGCGTCGTATCCGGCGCCGCGCGAAACCATCGGGCCGCGGCCTCGTCCGCCCGCCTGGCCGCCCTGCCCACCTCGTCCGCCGCCTCCCGCAGCCCCGGCTGCGTCGGCGGATGCCGCGCCATCGGCAGCGTTCCCGCCGCGGCCACCGCCGCCCTGGCCACCCCGTCCGGCGCCTCCCGCGACCCCGGCTGCGTCGGCGGATGCCGCGCTATCGGACGCGCTACCGCCGCGGCCCCGTCCACCGCGGCCACCTGCGGTTCCGGACGCCGCGCTATCCGTGGCGTTGGCGTTTCCACCACCGCGGCCCCGGCCCGCGCCGGCCCCGGGCGCGCGCGTCACCAGCGGAGCCTTAGGCGCCAGCGCCAGCGACGCGGCCACCACTCCGTTGAAACGCGCCACTTTGGCCGTGTACGGCACCGACATGTTCTCCAGCAGGTCGGTGGCGTGATGCTGGTTGGCGTAGATCTCATTGGGCGTCGAGATGCGCACCGCCGCGTAGCCTTCCAACTGGAACGGCGTGTGGTCGCCGCCGCGGCCGATGCGGTCCTGGAAGAACACCGTGTTCACGTGGAAAAACGGCATGTAGCGCTCGCCGATCTCCCGCGCGAAGCGGGCCAGCGTTTGGGAGGGTGAATCCATGATCTCGTCGCTGTAGACGTTCACCGCCGTGTTACTGGCTCGTCCATTGCCGGATACGTCGGTGCCGATGATGTCGTTGTTCAACACCGCCTCGATCGCCTGGTTGTCCTTCTTCATCTTAGCGGACAGCAAGTTGCTTCCAATGAGGCCCTGCTCTTCACCGGCAAAGGCTACGAACACCAAGGTCTTGTCGAATTCGTACTGGCTCATGACGCGCGCCAGTTCCATCATGGCGCCGATGCCGCTGCCATCGTCGCAGGCGCCGGGGGCGGGCAGATTGGCGTTGCGTTCAAATTCCTCGGGGGTCATCTGCGCCCCGCGCCCGAAACCGCCACCACCGCCCGCGCCCTCGGCCGGCGGGGCATCCGTGCCCGGCCCCACGGGCGTATTGCCGGCGGGACGGCCCAGGTTGATGGAGTCGTAGTGCGCGCTGATCAGAATCTGGGTCTCCGGCATTTTCGTGCCCGGCAGCACGGCGATCACGTTCCACAGGTCGACATCCTTGAAAATCCGCTGCCCCTGCTTCTTCACCCGGTACTTGTCGAAACGCACCTGCAGCCGCGGGCTGTAGCTCTGCATCTCCTTGAAGATCCACTGGCGGGCCGCGCCGACGCCGCGCTCGGGATCGTCCGGGTTGGACATCGTGTTGCGCGTGCCGAAGCTCACCAGTTTTTCGATGGTGGCGCGAATGCGCGCTTCGGACACCTCGTCCATGATTTTGCCGACTTGGGGGTTGACGGCCTTTTCGTCGGCGGCGGTATAACCGGCGCAGGCGCACATCAGCACCGCGAGAGCGGTGAAACGGCCTCTGGTTTTCATTAGGAACCAGGATAACTATTCTTGGCGCAGAATTTCCAGTGGCTTGCGTCCTAAAATCCGGAAACTGGCGGCCCAGCCGGCCAGCGCGGCCACCAGCGCGGCGGCCACCACGGTGAGCGATTGGGCGGCCCAATCGGGGTGGAACTCGATTTCCAGCAGCCGTTTCAGCACCAGGGCCGAAAAGGCGGAAGCCAGCAGGCTGCCCATCACCCCGGCCACCGCGCCCAGCGCCAGGAATTCCACCGAGAAGATCCAGGCGATGCGGCGGCGGGTGGCGCCCAGGGTCTTCAGGATCACCACTTCCTTCATGCGGCGGAACCGCGTGCCGGCCACGCTGGAGGCCACCATCACCGCGCCCGCCACAATCGTGAAGGCCGAGATGAACCGAATCACCAGGGCGATGCGCTCCACCACGTCATCCACGATCTGCATCACGTCGGCAACATTTACCACCGTTACGGTGGGAAACTTCTGGTAGACCACGCGCTGCAAGGCCGGCACATCGGCGGGGCGCACATGCGCGCTGCCGTAATACACCGCCGGGAGTCCGGCGAGCTGGCCGGGGCTGAAAACGAACTCGAAGCGCGCCGACATACGGATGGATTCGGTGCGCTCGATGCACGCCACGCGCGTGCGCAGGGTGCGGTTCCAGATGGTCCAATCGATGGTTGCGCCGGGCTGCAAATTGAGGATTTTGGCGGATTCTTCGTTCGCGCAGACCGAGGGAGGCCCCGTGGGGTGCCCCCCGGGTTGCCCAACGGTCCCGCTATCGCCGGGCGTCCACCAGGCGCCGCTCAGGATCTCGGTTTCGGGCGGCTTAGCGGCCATTTCGGTGACCGAGCGGGTGCGCAGGAAACGCCGGTTGAAGTCGCGCAGCGGACGGTTTTCAATCGGCACGCCGTCGATGGCGGCGATGCGCGCGGAGACCGCGAAGGCCACGTCGGGGGCCGCTTTGACGCCGGGCTGCGCCTGGATCAGGCTGGAAAGAGCCTCGCGCTGCGGGCCGGGAATGTCCAACAGGAAGACGTTGGGCATTCCGGGCGGAGCGCTGCCCCGAATCTGGCTGACCAGCGCCTGCTCGACCAGAAACACGGTCAGCGTGAACATCACCCCGACGCCCAACGCCACCACGGCCGATTGCGCCTGGTTGCCGGGGCGATAGAGATTGGCGATCCCCTGGCGCAGCGACGCCGGAAGCCGCCTCGGCGCATGGCGCTGGAAGGCGCGCAAACAGCGCAGAAACAGCCAGGCGGCCAGGCTCAGCAGCGCCAGCGCGATGGCCAGGGCGATGGCGAAGAACCCTCCCGCGCGCAGGGCGTCGCGGAAATTGCCTTCTGTGAGCGTGCCGGCGACCAAGCCGGTGCCGATCAAGATTGCGGCCCGGGTAAGCAAGGGAGCCGGTTTCCAAATCGCCGCGGTCTTCCGTGCCCCGCCGGTTTCCACATCGCGGCGAAAGATCAGCGCCGGACGGATGGTGCGGATACTCATGAGCGGCGGCAGGGTGAACAATAGGGTGACCAGGCAGGCGATGCCGATGCCCTGCACGCCGGGCAGAGGGTCCCAGGAGGACGCCAGGTCGATGGTGAAATACCGCGCGATCATTCCGGGGAAAGCCGCCGCCACGCCGACCCCCAGGACCGCGCCTAACACGCCGCCGGCCAGGCCCAGCATCAAGGTCTGCGCGGTGTAGATGCGGATCACCTGCGCCGAGCGCGCCCCCAGGCACTTCATCACGGCGATGGAATCGAGCTTCTGTTGCAGGTGGCCGTGCATGGCGCTGGCCACTCCCATGGCGCCGATCACCAGCGCGATCAGGCCGATCAGGCTGAGGAAGGTGGTGGCGCGGTCCAGGCCGCGAGTGATGATCGGGTGCGTCTCGCGGTAGTCCGCGATGGTGGCTTCTGGAAAGGTCTGTTTGAGCGTTTGCCGCACTCCCTCCACCGTGGAGCCGGAACCGGGGCCGGCGGCGGGAAGGCGGAACAGGTAGCGCTCGGACGCGCGGCTGCCCAGGCTGATGAGGCCGGTGCGGTCCAGCCCCTGGCGTGTAATCATCACCCGCGGACCCACGTTCAGGCTGCCGGTCATGCGATCGGGCTCGGAGAGCACCACGCCGGCGATGCGGAAATCCTGGCCGCCGATGTGGAGCGTGTCGCCGGTGTGCGCGTCGAGGCGCAGCAGCAGGTCGTCGGAGACCACCACTGAGCGATCGTCCAGAGCGCGCGCCAAAGGTTCGGGCGGGTTGAGCTTCACTTCGCCGTAGAAGGGATAGGCCGCGGGGTCCACCGCCTTCACGGAAATCAGCAGCGGATTGGGCGCCCCCACCGACGAGGCCATGGTGACGGTTTCGGTGATCCAGGTGCGGCGTACGCCTTCGGCAGCCAGCCGGTTCAACACGCTTTCCTGTTCGGGCGTGGGCAGGGCGAAGACGCGCGCCGAAAGGTCGCCCGCCATCAGTGTGCGGGCCTGCGCCAGCAGCATATGGCGGAAGGACCGGCTGAAGCCGCGTACGCCGGTGAGAGACCCAACCCCCACCGCCACGGCCAGCACCACGAACACGAAGCGGGTCCGCGAGGCGCGCATCTCGCGCCAGGCGATGCGCAACGCCACGCGCCAGGGCAACTGCGTCATACCCGCTCCCGCAAGCGGCCTTGCATTACAGGCGCCCGCTTCCGTGGGGCAGGGCCCATTGGGCACCCCCGCCGGCCCGCGCCGCGCGCGCCTTGGTGCAGGCTGTCAGCGCGGCTCTCAGCAGGGGGTGGTGTCCCCAGCGACTGATCAGACCCGCTTCGACGCATGTGCTGCGGGTGTCTCGATTTGTCATTTATGTCCATGTAAGCTATTCTGTTTCAGTTGGTTGCAGCGATTCGCCGGAGTATTCCGACGCATCGGAGGGGCCTTTTTGGCGCGATGCGTCGGGCCGTCAGCGGCGGTGAGTGGACGACCGCGCCGGGCGATGGCAAGGTATAGAGCTAAGCGGCAGCGCATTTGTCCTCCTACTTTTGGTATAGCAGGCCAAAATTGGGCTAGCGGTGTGAAGATCCGGAAGGCGATTGAAAACATTCGGAAAAGCGGGTCAAAATAAAGTGCCGGGCATTGTGGCCGGCAAGCCCGGTGGATCCACAATTGCCGTCGCGGTTAGCCGCCCAACGCGATGACCCCGGTTTGCGGGTCTCCGGCCGAAGCGGCGTCCCTGCCCCCACTGTGTTTCGAAGAGGGTCCTTTTTCGAGTAGACTGACCGCGGTAAGCTGGAGGGAAGTCTATGGAAGTCCAATTGTCACCGGAGAAGGAAGCTAGGCTCCAGGATTTCGCCACGCGCACCGGCCGGCAGGCCGCGCAGCTCGTTGTCGAAGCCGTGGACCGCATGCTCGAATACGATGCCCGCTTCATCGAGGCCGTCGAGGAAGGCCGGGCCGCGGCCCGCCGCGGCGAGCTGCTCGAACATCACGACGTTGTCGCCCGCATCGAGAGCATGTTTCAAGCGTGATGCAGGTTCGGTGGACAACCACGGCCGCCGACGACCTGGCGCATATCGTCGAGTACATCCGCAAAGATAACCCCGCCGCGGCCCGCCGTGTGGCGCAAACCATCTACCAGAGCATCGCCCGCCTGCGGAAATTTCCGAACGCCGGCCGGATCGGCTTGGCGGAGAACACCCGCGAGCTGGTCTTTTCCCCGTGGCCCTACATCGCGGTTTACGAAATCATCGACGACCAGGTCCAGGTGCTTCGCATCCGTCACGCCGCACAGGATTGGCCGTAAGCGGTTTACCCTCTGTCCGCCGCGGGGCAAAATTTGCCAGCGCGCAAAATCCGGCGGCGAGCAGCAGAAAGCTGGATGGCTCCGATTCGGACAGGGACTCGGACGTGAGCAAAAATCCGGCGTCGTTGCCATTCGCATCAACGCCGTTGGCGATGATCTGGCCTTGGTCGTTGATCCCCTCAGCAATTGCAAGGTGGATGCCGAGGGCCGGGTTGATCGCCGAGTTCAGGTCGATCATCGTGCCGCCGCTATAGAGGAAGCATAGAGGTTGGTAGGACCTACCACCGGTCCCGTGAACAATCCCACCACCTGCCCGGAGGTGTTGATCGCACGGGC
Organism: Bryobacteraceae bacterium; assembly: GCA_052144935.1. Lineage (GTDB taxonomy): Bacteria > Acidobacteriota > Terriglobia > Bryobacterales > Bryobacteraceae > JOPF133. Next base: position 693 of record JBKQPR010000361.1, on the reverse strand, counting down.
TTCGCTACTGTCATCACGCCGTCGCTGTATATGAAAGCCTCCTCTACGGCCGGACCGGACGAATTTGAGTATGCCCAGCCAGCCACCTGTCCAGAGGCGTTGATCGCCCAGCCGATGCTCGACTCGTAGCCGCTCAATGTTCCAATATCGGCCATCGTGCCGTCCGCTGTATAGTAACGCGGTTCCGGAAGCGCCAACCCCTCCAGCCTATCCCGTAACTTGCCCCAAATCGTTAATCGCAAAGGCGCCGCTATCGCCCCCGCTGGGAAACGTACCGATACTGGTCATCACATCGCTGCTGTCAATGAAGGCGGTATCGCCGCCAGAGGCATTTTGGGGAAAGCCCGCGACCTGCCCAAGTCGTTGATCCCTTCCCCGTAGCTGTACGAGCCACCAGCCAAAGTGCCAAGATCGATCATCGCGCCGTTGCTGTATAGGAATGCGTGAGTGTCACTGGCGGAGATGCCTGTTGCGTATCCGTCACCTGTCCAGAATCGTTGATCGACAGGGCGGTGCTCGTGTCATATCCGCTCAGTATTCCCAGATCGGTCATCACGCCATTGCTGTATATCTTGGATCCGGCGCATTCCGGCCTCCCCGGAGGCCGCCAAACGCCGTGTTGACAGGCGCTGGGTGCGTATTGTAGAATTCCGCCAATTCCTAACCTTCGGTTAGGAATTCGCGAAATGCCGT
>JBKQPR010000360.1:0-17234 GCA_052144935.1 Bryobacteraceae bacterium | reverse complement strand
CACTCCATAGTTCGGCAGAGTGGTACCAAGCGGTCTCACAGTAGAAACGGGAGCGTTGATTTCGCAAGGGTTACCGAGCCGCGAGCGTGAGCGAGCGGACGCATTCCCCAAAACGGTTAAGCACCCGGAATTCCAGGGCGCGGCCATTATGGGAGATGGCCGTGTGGTGCTGGTGCTGAACCCGTTGGAGTGTCACCGCCTGGAACGAGCCGGATGCGTCTAGTCGACCCACTGGGCATCCATCCTAGCTCTTCGCCGTCCGCGGGCCGCTGGCCGTCGGCCATGCGATCGCGGGCCGGGAGCGTCCATCTGCACGGCGGGCCGCCCGCCGCGCCACCTTGGGCGGCGTGCTCCTGGCGCTGGCGGGTAGTCCGTGGTCCTCGTGATTGACGCGTCCCCATGGGTCACCGTTTTGCCGGCGGCGTGGGTCTACCCGGCGAGCGAGGGTCGACGCGCGATGAGCGGCCTTTGATCTTCTGCGGGCCGCCAATAACGAACGCAAACGGGCCGCCCCCAGGAGGAGCTTCAGCAGGAAAAAAGTTCCTGGGCCCGGCTCAACCGCGCCGCTACATGCACCCCGTTCGGGCACTGAACCGCGCAGGTCGCGCAGTCGCCGCAACGAACCTTCTGCTGTTCGACGGACATGCGCAGGAAGTTCTCTCGGCCCAACGGGAACTGGCCGTATCCGTCGGCGTACATGACGAAACGCACCATGTCGGCCACCGGCAGCCCCTTTGGGCACTGTCCGTCGCACCGTCCACACATGCGGCAGAAGTACGGCCCGATTTCCTCCAGGCGGGCCGACAAAACTTTGGCGTCGGCGTCGGTGAAGCGCTCGGACATCACCTTGAAGTTCTGTTCGAGCTGGTCGATATCCGTCATGCTGGGAACGGTGGTGGCGATGGCGGGATTGTTGATCGCCCACTTGAGCGCCGCGGGGGCAAACGTATCGGGCCGTTGCGGCTGAGATCCGCGGCGTCCCCGGCCCCCGGATCTGGCCATCACCTTCATGGCGATCACGCCCACGCCTGCCTGGTTCAGCTTCTCGATAGCGGGGCCGTAGCTCGCATCCGAAGCGAAGTTGTATTGCACCTGCACGACTTCGAGTTTTGCTTCGATTGCCCGGTCGACGATCGCCGGCAGATTGTGCGTGCTCACCCCCATGAACCGGATCTTGCCCTGCTGCTTGGCCTTGCGCTGGGCCTCAACCAGCTCATCGGAAATCTGCGCCGGGGCGCTTAAGCCGTGAAGGTGCCAGACGTCCAGGTGGTCGGTGTTGAGCTCCTTGAGACTGGTGTCGAGTTCCGACAGGATGCCCGATCCCGTCCGGGAATCGCATTTGCTCGCCAAGAAGATGTCCTTCCGCTTGTCTCCCAACGCTGCTCCCACCATACGCTCGTTCTGGCCGCCTTGGTACCCACGGGAGGTATCGAAGTAGTTGATGCCCATATCCACGGCCCTGGCGATCACGGTTGCATCGGATGTGATCATGCAGCCGTAGCCCACGGTGGAAACCCGTAAGCCCGTCCTTCCAAGGGTCCTATACTGCGGCGCCGCACCGGAAGAGTACCGGCCAGGCGGTTGGGGTTGCGATTGTTCGGAACCCGAGAAACGGGTTGCCGACGCGACGGCTGGTAAGGTTAGCCCGGCCGCCAGAAAATTACGACGAGACGATGCGTTGTTCATAAGCCTCCCTCAGATAAACAGATGCTCACCTCTTAATACTACCCCGGGGTTGAGGGCAGAGTCGAGGCCGTCGGTAGTCGGTTGTAGTCGGTAGTGCCTGAAAATTTCTTGCCGCCCTGCCGGCTGCCGGGCTGGTTGGTGCAAGCAGCGCCAGCGGCAATCCATAGGCGAGCACCGCGCACGCTGGCGGCCGGCAAGATGCCCTGGCGGTGGACGATCGTCTCCGGGGCATTCGGCGAGGAGGCAACCCCTCGGTCTCAAGACATTCTTGGTGTTGCGGGTGGCTAATCTGAGCTACCGATCCAACCAGTTCCTTGACCGGCGTATCTATGCGAACCGGCCGGGCGGTCCCAGTCGCAGGGAGCGTATCCTCCTGGCGCTCACCGTCCGCGGCCTCCCGATAGAAACCGGGGCCTCGCTGATAAGTTCCTGAGCCAGAACGAGAAGGCGGTCGGCGACTACCAGCAGGCGCGGGCGATTCAGCGCAAGATCAAGGAGCGCCAGGGCGGAGGCGGACCTTGAACAATCCCGGTGATGCTGCGCTAGCCGAACGCGCACATTCGCACAAGCCAGGAGGATGTGTTCTTGACACCATTCGACTCTGACTTATACGATGATTGCACCCCCCCAGCAATCTTTTTTGGGGCGGGAAACTTGGAGAGGGCAAAAGCGATGGATAATGCGAGTGAGCGTCTCGAACATATGCAGCACGCGGCCCACGCTGGCGAACATGCAGACGGCGGCGGAGAGGGGCACAACCCGGCCCACAGCCGCTTGTCCACTTACATCGGAATCACGATGGCGGTTCTCGGCGTCATATTGGCGTTCGCTTCAGCCAAGGTGGGCGGGGAGCGGACGTTCCTGGTGAAAACCATGGTCGAGCAGGAGGATGCCCATATGCGGTACGTCACCCAGGATCTCAAGCATCGTATCGCCGTCATCAGCCTGCGTCAGTTGCGCGCAACGCTGCCCGCGCTGGCTGCCCCGGGACGGGCCGCTACGGCCGTGGACGCCCAGGAAATGGTCGCTTTGGCCAGAACTGTCCAGCGCTATTACAACGAGTCCCAGGCGGCCGTCCAGTGGGCCGACGCCTACACGCCGGGCATCGTGGCACACGTGGAAGGCCAGGAGTATTACGAATGGGCCATGCTCTGCGCCGAGATCGGCATCGTAATCGCTTCGGTTTCGCTGCTGCTTCGGAGGCGCATGGAATGGTACCTCGCCATCGCGCTGGGGGTGGCTTCCGTGGCCGTGCTGATCTTCACCTATTCGAAAACAGAGCCGGTGGTGCGCGCCATCGAAGAGCGAACCGCGGCGGCCTCCAAGGTCTATCATGATATGCGGGCCGCCGACAAGACCACCACGGTGGATGACGCGCTCACGAACGAAGTGCTTGCCGCTTATGGGGAGCGGTAAGGGTTCTCAGGGCCGGCGTGGTTCGAGATGTGTGGAATCTATTCCGCAACCCGCCGTCCTTCTCCCGGCACAAGCCGCTTTGCGCCACCGGCTGTGGCCGCGATAGTGCGCTGGTGCGGCAGCAAGCTGGTGCGGACGGCTCCTCGGTCTCCTGCGGCTGCTGGCGGGCCGATCGCGACATTCGCGAGGCGGCGCGCATGACGATGCTGGCGTGGGGGCTCATGGCGAATCGCGGCCCCCGCGCCACGGCCGGCCGCCAGGCCGAACCAGCCTTGCCGTTTCAGCCCCTGTGTGGTGGGCGGCGGCCAGGTGATCGCGCGGGCCGAGAGGTTCCATCAGCGCGGCGCCAACCCGGTTGCCCCACTTCACCGGAATCGGTGCCCCACATGCTCCGGAATCGCTGCCCCACTTCAGCGGAATACGCACATTGACCCGGCGCCGTCCCTCCCGGCCGCTGGCGGAACTCCGGCTCTTGGGCATATTTTCACCGGAGAATCGTAACCTTTTCCGCGCCGCGCAGTATAACGGTCGATGGCCGCCATCCTGCAAGATCTCCGGTATTCCCTGCGCACCCTGCGCAAGTCGCCCGTCTTTCTGGCCGTGGCCGTGCTTTCGCTCGCTCTGGGCATGGGCGCCAACACGGCCATCTTCACACTCATCAACCAGCTCATTTTGCAGCCGCTTCCGGTGAGAGATCCGGACCAGCTCGTGATGCTGGCCGGACGCGGCAAGCATTACGGCGGCAACAACGGGCGCGACAGAATCTCTTACCCGATGTACCAGGAAATCCGCGACCAGAACCAGGTCTTTAGCGGAATGTTCTGCACGTACCCGAGCACCGTGAGTGCGTCGTTCCAAGGCAGCACGGAACTGATCGGCGCCGATTTCGTTTCGGGCAACTACTTCCCGGTTCTGGGCGTCGGTGCGGCGGCGGGCCGTGTGTTCACCGCTTCCGACGATCTGATCCAGGGCGGTCATCCGCTGGCCGTGCTCAGTTACGGCTATTGGCGCGCGCGTTTCGGCGCAGACCCGGGCATCGTCGGAAAGCAGATCGTGGTCAATGGCCGGGCGCTGACGATCATCGGCGTGAGCCAGGCGGGATTCGACGGAGTGGAGCCGGGCCGCGCGCCGCAGATTCGCATCCCGGCGACTATGATCGACGACCTGCCCCGCTCGGATTTCAGCCGCTTGAACGAGGACCGTTTCCGCTGGACGGAGGTCTTCGGCCGCCTCAAGCCCGGCGTGACGATGGAAAGGGCGCAAGCGGGGCTGCAGCCGCTGTTCCACCAGATCCTCAACCGTGAAGTGACCGAGAAGCCCTTCGCCAAGGCCTCGCCCTTCGTCAAACAGGAGTTCCTGAAGATGTGGATGGAGGCGATGCCCGGATCGAAAGGCCGCTCGAACCTGCGCAGGGCGTACTCGAAGCCGCTTTTCGCGCTGATGGGCATCGTCGGGCTGGTGCTTCTGATCGCCTGCTCCAATCTGGCGAATCTGCTGATCGCGCGCGCCTCGGCGCGGCAGAAAGAGATCGCCGTTCGCCTGGCGTTGGGCGCGGGGCGCGGCCGGCTCATCCGCCAGCTTTTGGTGGAGAGTCTCGTGCTCGCGGCGGCCGGCGGGTCGCTGGGCGTCTGTCTGGCAGTGGCGATCGACCAGGCATTGATCGACTTTCTGCCCTCCGGACACACCCCGCTCTCGCTTTCGAGCACGCCGGATTGGACCGTCCTCGGCTTCACCTTCGCCCTCTCGCTCGTAGCGGGCGCGGTTTTCGGCCTGGCCCCGGCGCTCCAATCCACGCGGCCGAAACTGGCCAATACCTTGAAGGACCAGGCGGGCGCCGTGATCCGCGGCGGCTCCGCCGGCTTGCGCAAGGGCCTGGTGGTGGCGCAGGTCTCTCTGTCCCTGCTGCTGCTGATCGGCGCAGGGCTGTTCCTGCAGAGCTTGCGCAACCTGCAGACGCTGAATCCCGGCTTCGATGTGAGGAATGTGCTGGCCTTCGATGTCGACCCCACCATGAGCCGCTATGACGTCCCGTTTACCAGGGACTATTTCCGCCGCCTGGGCGAACGCTTGAGCGCACTCCCCGGCGTGGAATCGCACACCTTCGCGGTCGTCCCCGTGCTGGAAGACGACGAGTGGGATAACTGGGTCACCATCGAAGGGTACTCGGCCAAGCCGGATGAACGCCCCGATCCACACATGCAGTATTGCAATCCCGGGTTCTTTAAGACCCTGAAGATTCCCGTGCTGCTGGGCCGCGATTTCAACGAACGCGACGTCGCCGGCGCGCCCAAGGTGGCCATCGCGAACCAGAAATTCGTCAAGCGATATTTTGGAGGCGCCGATCCGCTGGGCCGCCACATCGGCATGGGAATCGATCCGGGAACCAAGACGGATATCCGGATCGTGGGTGTGGTGGGAGACACGAAATACGAAAGCATGCGCGACGAGATCCCCTACGAACTCTACATTCCCAGCGAACAGAAGACCTTTGCGACCGGGGGCACGGTCTACGTGCGCGCTCAAGGCGACCCCACGCGCCTGTTCAATACGCTGCGCGCGGCGGTGCGGGAAGTGGATGCCGGCGTGCCTATGTACGACCTGCGCACCTTGGGCAACCAGGTGAATATCTCACTGCTCACGGAGCGGTTGCTGGCTACGCTTTCGAGCGTCTTCGGATGTCTCGCCACGCTGCTGGCGGCGCTGGGTCTCTATGGTGTGATGGCTTTCATGGTGGCGCGCCGCACGCGCGAGATCGGCATTCGCATGGCGCTGGGCGCGGGGCAAGGCTCGGTGGTGTGGATGGTGCTGCGCGAAACGCTGACGCTCGCCGGAATCGGCGTGGCCATCGGACTGATCGGCGCCTACGGCGTCACCCGGCTGATTCAAGCGCAGTTGTTCGGGGTTGCGCCCACCGACTTGCTCACCATGGCCGCCGCCTCGTTGGGAATCGCAGCCGTGACCGCGTTGGCAGGCTACCTCCCGGCGCGGCGCGCCACGGCCATCGATCCGATGAGCGCGTTGCGGTGGGAGTAGGGGGGATCGAGGCAGAGCCGCCGGCCACTTCCGGTTCGAGTGGCGAAGTGGCGAAGCGGCGAGTGGACGTCGGCGTGGCGCCCACGTAGACTGGAGATATGGCGGCATGGCAGGATTTTCTCAGCAGTAACCCACAGGTCTGCGGCGGTGAGATCTGTGCAACAGGCACCCGAATTCCGGTCACGGTGATCCTCGACAGCCTTGCCGAGGGCGCCAGCAAGGATGAGGTTTTGGCGAGTTATCCCTCCCTTCGTGTCGACCACATCCATGCCGCTCTCGCCTACGCAGCAGAACTGGCGCACGAAGAACGTCTCGTGCCTATCCGGGCAATGTGAAGTTCAAGCTTGACGAGAACCTCCCTATTGACCTCGTGACGGATCTTCGGGCCTTGGGCCACGACGCCGACACGGTCGTGGACGAAGGACTTGGCGGTGCGGCACACCCATCCGTAGGTCTTCGAGCTGATTGGCTCGGGAACGGACGTCATAGCGCGCAAGCTCGGCGGCCCGAAGCAGCTCGCCGTTCTTTGCTTTGGGAAAGCTGTGCCGGAGGTCGATTGGCAGGCACTCATCCAGCAGAATCTTCACGCAATTCTGGCTAGCAGCGAATCCTTCGCTTCTTCGAGCGCCTGGACTACCATCTCCTGCGTGACACTGGGAAACTGCCGCAGGAACTCGCCCAAAGAATGGCCGCCCTTGATGTAGTCGATGAGATTCTTGAAGGGGACGCGCGTGCCACGGAAGCAAGGCGTTCCGCTCATCACATCCGGGTCGATCGCAATTACGGTGTCCGCCATCGTCGGCCTCCATTGTACCGTCGTTCCGGGCGGGCGGGTGTGGCTGGGGCTGGTTGCGAAGCCTTCGAACGCCTCTGTGCATAGGGTGTCGTCCGTCCGGGTGACTGCCAAAGCGGCAGTCCTTTTTATTCCTGAACTGAACGCTGGGCGACCACCCGCGGGGAATCGCCGGTCGGACCCCGGGCGCAGGCACTCCAGCGAGTCGGCGACGATGCGCTCATGTGGGATGCGGATACCCGACGCAAGCGCGTTGGTGGGGAGTAATCCTGTGCGGCCACTGGCCAACGGGCCACCCGCCGTACTTTCAAACCACTCCTACTCCTTCTGGTCTCCCAAGACGCTCTCGGTGGCCGCAGTTATCGCTTCTGCGCCCCACGTTTGGAGCGCGTTCCCTATTAAACTTAGAAGTCCTCCCGCTCCTCTTCTGTGCGTGCTCGCTCAATTGATCGCCGCAACGTTCCGATATAGCGGTTCAGCCACTCGCGGACGCGAGGCTCAGCTTCCGTGTCTAAAAGGCGTTCTAGAGCTTCTTTCTTGTTTCTATAGTGTTCGCTGTCCGGCCCGACCCATCCTTCACTGGAGAAGTTTGCGATAAGATTCCGCTGAACGTCGTCGCGGTCTCCATATCGAACCAGCAACTCACGTGAGACCTCCGGAATCTTCAACTCGGCCGTGAACGGCGGAACAAAGCTTGCCAAGTACGAGGCCCGCCGTTCGACATCCGTATCTACCCAATCCCAAAGGCCCTGAGGCGGAACGCTGCTGAGTATCGCTTCAGCATGTGTCTCGTCGAACGAAAGATCGCTCCCTCTAAGCCAATCTTTGATGGTGTGCGCTCGCCAGTCTATCGGAGGACCAAGTAGGGGCGCGGCAATGGCCCACACCTCGGAAGGCAATTCTTTGGCGATTTGCGCCAGAAATTGCTGCGCGTAGGACGGTCCGAATCGCGAAAGCACGACAGAGTCTTCGCCCATGTTCTCTAAGAGCTTCTTGGCGAAAGCCACTCTCTCCTCGGGATGCTCGCGTAGAAACTCGCGTGCCACTTCGGACCAATCGTAATCCCGGTGCGCTCCACGATGCTCAGCTCGTTCTTTCTCGAAGAGCGTATCGTGCAACAAGACAGCTTCGATCAAGTCGGGTGAAACTTCCTTCAATCGATCCGGCTTCCCATAGTGATGCAGCAACTGAAGAGCGGCGATCGTTGCGAGCTGATCGTTTTCGGCAAGCAACAACGAAATCCATGACGCAAATGCATCCGGGGATAGATTCCTGATTTCGCCGCCAAAAATAAAACCTTGGAGATAATATGCAGGAAGCGTGCCGCGTCTCACGAGATCGCTCAGCACTGTCGCGGCCTCGTCCGTTATACCGGACTGCATGAGCACCGCGGGGAAGAAACGTTCCGCATCCGGTCCCTGACTCAGCTCCTGGATGCTCAACAGCCATTTAGATGTGTCTACCTCATGAAGGGCCCGTAGGTACCCTCCAACGAGAGCCGTATTGGGAGCTGCGTCCGCGTGCATGACCGCGTCGATAATCGGTTGCTTGAAGGCCAATTCCACATCAAGCCGTCCCAGTTCATAACCGAACGGCCCAGCACTCTCGGCCTCATTGGTTGTCAGCCAACTAAGCTGAGCGACAAACTCGCCCGGGTTCGCGAGTGCCTCCTCGGCTAAAGGGCGCCATCGCTCCGTCGATAGCCCGGAGCCGGTTGCGAGGCGCCAGGCAGGAAGGACAAGCTGTGACCTCAGCCGACCTTGGAAGCCGCCTCCTCCCGCTGCCGCTAGCCGGATATCCTCCCACCGCGACCTGACGGAGTCTGGCAACGATTTCAGCCGTTCGAGCACGTCAAGAACATTCTTCAGGATTGTCTTTCGAGAAACGGTTGGCAGGTCAACTAAACCTCGCACTGTCGCAGTGATGAGGTCGGCTAATGGTTCAATTTGCACAAGATCGAACGCGTGTTTAAGCAGAATTCGCGCAGCCTCCGGCTGTTCCTCCCCGGAGAGGCTGCCAAGTTGCGTACTCAGAAGTTGCCATACATCCCGATAGGCGTCGAACCATTCGCCATATGTCTTGGGCGACCACAGTTCAAGGTCCTTCAAGCCACGTCGTTCGGCACCATAGTTACGGATGAAAGAGTGGGATCGCAACGCCAGATCACAGGCTCGCAACGCTACTGAACGCGTCTCTAATGTCGGTGCGGTGATAGCCTCCCGCAACACAGGCAGCCGCTCGACTGGCGGGGCTTGTGTCGGAGCAGTTTTGCCGGGCCCGAGCGAGAATAGCCCGGCGAATGATCCGGTGGCATTATTTGAGAAGGAATGCTCGTTCTCCGTTTCGGCTAATCGCAGCAGCACGCGCGCGGCACGTTGGAAAAGCGGCCGTTCCACTGCTATTTTTTCGAGCGCCCAAACAACCCTCTGCCTCCCAGCAGTGAACTCCAGAAGCTCATCCCGACTTTCTTTGGCAATAGTTGCCTCGAGGAATTCGATCGCCGCCTCAGTATCAGCCTCGGTCAGGCTCAAAAAAAAATTGGCGCCTACCTCCGTCCTCAGCAAACCTTGTCGGAAAAAAGAGCCATGTACGCTCAGGATCGTCCTCACGGTCTTGCCGACCGCTTGCGATTCATGAGCATACGTGAACATGTCATAGAACCACTCGTGCAGCGTATCGGGGATTGTGGCAAGGAACTGCTCGACATTGACGTTGTCGCCATACAGGTTCCACCAGTCGGACCAAAGCTTGATGTGAAGAAGCTTCGGACTGATGTAAAGCGTGGTTTCACCCTGCAGGATTCGGCGCTTCTGCAAGGAATATACAATCTCTTGGAAATTCTCCCATGTGACGGCCGGATTCGCTGTCGTGATCTGAGCTGCGATAGCCTTTGCTTCCCTTTGATATGGCTCTCCGTAGCCAAATTTCTTGAACAGCGCGACGTAATGCAGTACCAGTCTTCTGCGGTCAACCAAATCGCTGGAGGGAGGATCAGGGCCCTGGATGAACCGATTCCACACGTTGCCAGTATCCAGGGGCCGAGTGAGATCATCCGGATTGTTTTGCAGATTCCAGCCGACTACATCCGCAACGCGCGGGGATCCGCCGCAATATTCAGCGAAACGGTCGGCCGCATCCTTGGGAATCCCGTGCTGTTGGATGATTTCTGAAATCTGTGCCGGAGCTAGCTCCGGCGTCTGGAGAGCCACCGTCGTTCCAGAGCTATCGCAAGGATCGTGCTGGATCGTGACCAGCCGAACCCTCGTCCCGAGTCCTTTTAGCTGCCGCCAAATGCTCTCGCGGTCCCTCGATTCGCAATCGTCAACGACTACTACGGCCGATTTCGCAACATCGTGCACGAGTTCGTCGATAACTTCGCTTTGCTCAAGCGCTTGCGGTGACCGAAAGTATGCGATCGAGGAAGAGAGATCCTCCGCAGCCGTTGCTTCATAGACCAGGCGCGTCTTACCGATACCCGGTTCTCCCCAGATGCACAGATGTCTCGACACCGACTGGCGGAGTTCCAGTCGAATCTGGCTTATGAAGCCTTCTTGCGGGGGGCCAACTCTCAGTGGGGCCAGCGACTCGATTTCTTTGCCCCATTCCGCGTGTATCCTCAGATTCGGGAATCTTTTCAACTGCGCGTGGTTCGCGAGGGCAATATGCCGGTTCACGAATCCGGCGATCTGATTCTGCCGAAGTACATGAATGGGTCGATCCCTAAAGGCAGGCTCACGCTGTCCCACGAACCCCTGACAAGCACGGGCAAGCTCCTCGTCGGTCCTATCGGGGGTGTCCGAGCCGAAGAGCACCACCACAAACGTGCCATTCTTTTCGAAACACGAACGAACTCGGTCTTTGAATTCAGTGCTCTTTTCCTTCAGAAACAGGGCCCTCATCTCGGAGTCGTTGCCGGCAGAGAAGGCACCAGTTTTGATCTGATACCGGGTCAAACCAGGAAAGAACAATCCCCCCGGCGATACCGCGGGTAGCCCGGCGATTTCAGCGTCGACGCCTCCGTCCGCTACGTTAATAGCCCCGGGTACGGACACCAGAGCGGGACCGATGCCGGCGCGATGCGCTTCGGCCCATAGCAACTCTCGAAACAAATCCACCGCCGTTTCGGGAGCCAGCAGGCTCAGGACCTTCGGACTGACGTTCGTTACGAAGCTCAAGTTCTTGCGAGAACAGCGCCTTCTATTTTAAGAGTTTCTGGAGGCGGTTGCACTTGGCCGTATTACGCCCAACCGCTGAACCGCCAACGCCATCCGGTCAGCCGCGGATCGGGTGCCATAAACACGCTAGCTCCGCCAATTCAGCCTCCGGACCCCTCCCAAGATGCGGCCATTCGGACGAGCCCTTCCGATGCCCGTTCAGCCCGCGACGTCTTGGCAATCCCGCAGCGCTGGGAATTCGACCCCCGCCGGCAGCACCGCGAACACGCCGATCGACACGCGCCGGCAAGATTCCCAACCCCGCCCTGCCGTCGGAAAACCGGCCGCCTTTAGCGAAAATGGCGCCCTCGCCCAACCCGTTCGCAAAGTTCGCCAACTTTCTTCGTCCCTTCAACTCCCACCGCACCAGCCACTTACCGTTCCGCGCCGCTTTCTCTCTGCCGCCCTCCGCCTGCCTGCCGGATACAATGTGGCTTGGGAAGGGCTTCGCGAGAGCGATTTCGACCCGAGGAAAGGGATCCCGGACACACGCGTCCGGCTCACCCCTGGTTAACTCTTTTGGTTTCAATAAAGCCCTCCCCAATTCCCGGACACACATGTCCGGAATGGGTTCGTTATGGAAGAAATGCGCCAGTCCCCCGGCTGGCTCGACATGGTCCCGTGCGCCCTCCGGTCACCGGAGCGCCACTGGTCGCCCGTGCTGCTCCTTGCTCTTCTGCGCGGCGTCCAGGAACGCGAAGATCTCCAGGGTCTCTGCGTTCGCTACCGGCGGCTTGCCCGTGGCGAAGAATTTTACGATCTCCAGCACCAGCGGACGGTAGTCGGTGGCCTCACCGGCTTTGGGATGCAGCACCGTCACCTCGCGGCCGCGCATCACCACCGCGCCGTAATCGCTGTAGGGGCGGATGGCCCTCACGGTGCCCAGGCGGCCGTCCTTCCACCGGCCGACAATGACGTCTTCGTTCTCGCCCGAAGTGCGCGTCACCTCGACGCAGCCAGCGCCCATCAGCGTGTAGAGCAGCTCCACCGGATGGATGGCATACCATGCGAGATCCAGGTAGTGGTGCGGCTCGAAAGGACCAGGACCCCACGTGCTCACTCCAGTCGCGCCGGCCGGCTTGGCGGCTCCAATCGCGCCGAAGCGCAGGCTCGAGGAGCTGAACCACGGCGTGCCCGCCGCCTGCGCCAGGCGGGCGATCTCGCGGGCGTCTTCGAGCGTCGCGGCCAGAGGTTTGTCGATGAAGACGGGCTTGTGTGCGGCGATTACGGCGCGCGCCTGGGCCAGGTGCGGGCGGCCATCTCCGCTCTCCAGCAGCACGGCATCCACCTTGCCCAGCAGCGTAGCGATGTCCGGCACAATCTCGACGCCGTACTTCGTGCGGATCTCCTCGGCGAACTGCTCTACCCGGCTGGCGCTCTCCTCCAGATCCGGGCTGCCGCCCTTCCAGGCCGCCACCACACGCGCGCCCGGCACATGGTCCGCCGCAGGCTGCCCTCCGGGCCCGTCGCCGTTCAGCAGCTTGGTGAAGGCCGGCACGTGCGAGGTGTCCGTCCCGATGATCCCCACCCGCAAATCGGCCGCGCCCGCCGCGCCCGCGCACAGAGCCGCCATCAACACCGCCGTCAACGCCGCCATCAACACCGCCAGAGTTGTCTTCACGAAGGCATTGTACACTGGGAAAGGGACCGCTCACGCCTCGCCCGGCATGGATCTCACCACTCCCCTCAGCTCTATTAAAGGAATCGGCCCGTCGCGGGCGGCCATGCTCGAAGCCAAGGGCCTGGCGACCGTGGAAGACCTGCTCGGCTATGTTCCCTTCCGCTACGAAGACCGCAGCAACATGAAGCCCATCGCGCAGCTCGCTCCCGGCGAGATGGCCACCGTGATCGCGGAGGTCCGCTCGGCCAAGCTCTCGGGCTTCAAGCGGCGCAACCTGGGCCTCTTCGAAGCCCGCTTCACGGACGCTTCGCGCGCCATCCTCACCTGCAAATGGTTCCATGGCGGATACCTGGCCAACGTGCTCACCGAGGGATTGAAGGTGGCGCTCTTCGGCAAGGTGGAGTTCGACAGCTACGCCGGGGAGCTGACCATGCTGCACCCGGAGTACGAGATTCTCTCCTGCGACGACGATGGCGATGCGCCCGCTTCGCTGCATACCGGGCGCGTGGTGCCGATCTACGAAGCCACGGGCAAGCTGACCACGCGGTTGCTGCGCGTGTTCACGCACCGCATCCTGCAAGAGCTTCCGCCCGAAGAGGACCAGCTTCCGCCGCCATTGATCGCCCGCCTGAAACTGCCCGGCCGCGCGACCGCCATCCGGGACACGCATTTTCCGCCGCCCGATAGCGACCTCCGGCTGCTCAACGCCTTCCGCTCGCCCGCGCAGTTCCGCCTGATCTTCGAGGAGTTTTTCTGGCTGGAGTGCGGCGTGGCGCTCAAGCGCGGGAAGGCCCGCACGCTGCCCGGCATCGCCTTCGAGCTGAGCGGCCGCGTGCGCGAGCAGATCAAGGCGATGCTGCCGTTCAAGCCCACCGAGGCGCAAAAGCGCGTGCTGAAGGAAATCGCCGACGACATGAAGGAGCCGCGCCCCATGAGCCGGCTGCTGCAGGGCGATGTGGGCAGCGGCAAGACCATCGTGGCCGCGGAGGCCGCCGTGATCGCGGTGGAGAACGGCTACCAGGTGGCGGTGCTGGCGCCCACCGAAATTCTGGCGGCGCAGCATGCCTTCTACTTCAAGCAGATCCTCTCCAAGATCGGCTATGTGACCCTGCTGCTCACGGGATCGTTCACCGCCCGCGAGAAGTCGCAGTTGAAGAAGCTGGTGGCGGAGGGGCTGGTGCAGGTGGTGGTGGGGACGCACGCGCTGCTCGAAAAGGACGTCGAATTCAAGCGGCTGGGCCTGGCCATCATCGACGAGCAGCACCGCTTCGGCGTGCTGCAGCGGCTCGGGCTGGTCGAGAAGGGCGTGCATCCGGACGTCCTGGTGATGACCGCCACGCCGATTCCGCGTACGCTGGCGATGACGCTGTACGGCGACCTGGACGTCTCGGTGATCGACCAGCTTCCGCCCGGCCGCAAGCCCATCCTCACCAAACACTACACCGACGACCGCATCGAGCAGGCCTACAGCTTCATGAAGACGCAGATCGACGAAGGGCGCCAGGCTTACGTGGTCTACCCGGTGATTGAGGAATCGGAGACGCAGGCCATGAAGGCCGCCCAGCAGATGCACGAGCACCTCTCGCGCGAAGTCTTTCCGGAGATGCCCATCGGGCTGATGCACGGGCGGCTGGGCGGGGCCGAAAAGGAGTCCGTGATGCAGCGCTTCAAGGAGGGCGCGCTGAAGATTCTGGTCTCGACTACGGTGATCGAAGTCGGCGTGGACGTGCCCAACGCGACGGTGATGTTGATCGAGCAGGCCGAGCGCTTCGGACTGTCGCAGTTGCACCAGTTGCGCGGGCGCGTGGGCCGCGGCGGGGCGCAGAGCTATTGCCTGCTGGTCACCGAAAAAATGAACGACACCGCGCGCGAGCGCATCCGCACGCTGGTGGAATCGACCGACGGCTTCTACATCTCGGAGATGGATTTGAAGCTGCGCGGCCCCGGCGAGTTCTTCGGCACCAAGCAATCGGGGCTGCCCTCGCTGCGCATCGCCAATATTCTGCGCGACCCCGACATCCTGGAGGTGGCCCGCCGCGAGGCCGTGGATTTCATTGCGCGCCCCCCCTCGCCTGAGACGCTGCGGCGCGCGGTGGCCTATATCCGCGACCATTGGAACCGCCGCTACGGCCTGGTGACGGTGGGCTGATGCGTGGGATTATGCGCGTGGGTTTATGAGAGTGATTGCCGGCGAGTTCCGTTCGCGCCGCCTGAAGAGCATTCCCGGCGCGGCGACGCGGCCGACGCCGGACCGCCTGCGAGAAACCCTGTTCGACATCCTGGGGCCGCGGATTGAGGGAGTCACGTTTCTGGACGCGTATGCCGGAACGGGCGCGGTGGGGATCGAGGCGCTGAGCCGCGGCGCGGTGCACGCCTTTTTTCTGGAGCGCAACCGTGCTGCGCTGGAGGCGATCCGCGAAAACCTGGCGTCGCTGGAGTTGGAGCGGCGGTCCACGGTGGTGGCCGGACCGGTGCTGCTGACGCTCGGGCGGCAGCGCGCGCGAATTGTGTTTCTGGATCCGCCCTACGAGCAGGAGCGGGAATACGGCGCCGCGCTGGAGACGCTCGGCGAAACGCCGCCGGAGCTGGCGATTGTGCAGCATTCCGTCCGCATGGGGATTGGGGACGTGTACGGCGCTTTACGGCGGACGCGGGTGGTGCGGCAGGGGGATAACGCGCTGAGCTTTTTCGCGGGGTAGGGGTGGGATGGTTCCGCGCACTGTCGCCCCCGAGGGGGCCTCTTGATGGCGCGCGTCAGACGGTCAGGCACCGCTCCGGAGCTTATTCTTCGGGCGGGCCCGCGCGCCGGCCACTTTTCGCATCAGCCTGTCTTGCGTCCACAAAGCCCCTTTTTTTTCGCCCAGTGACACAGCTTCCAAGTGGGCCGTCGACCGCCCGGCATCCTGCCACGTCTCCATGCTCGTCAATACCAGCCGGCTTCCCAGACTCAATCCGAGCGTTGGCCGGATTGGGAGCCATATCAGAGCAGTCGGGTGTTCCCGGTGTTCCCGGTAGCGATTGCTTTGGCCCACGGCTGGGAGTAAACTTTGTCAGACGGCGAATAAGATCTGCATCTCCGGGTGGCGCCCGTGATCGACCGCACCATCTCGCATTACGAGGTCCTCGAAAAGCTCGGCGAGGGCGGGATGGGAGTAGTCTACAAGGCCCGCGACAGCCATCTGAAGCGCTTCGTCGCCCTCAAGGTGCTGCCTCCAGCGAAGGTCGCGGACGCGGAGCGCAAACAGCGCTTCGTCCGGGAAGCCCGCTCAGCCTCCGCCCTGAACCATCCGAGCATCGTCACGGTCTACGATATCGACCAATCCGATGGCGTCGATTTCATCGTCATGGAATACGTCGAGGGGAAGAGCCTCGACCAACTGATCGGGCGCAAGGGGCTGAAGCTGAGCGAAGTCCTGAAGTACGGCGTCCAGATCGCGGATGCGCTGGCCAAGGCGCACGCGGCCGGCATCGTGCATCGCGACCTCAAGCCGGCCAACGTGATGGTGACCGGCGACGGGCGGGTGAAGGTACTCGACTTTGGTCTCGCGAAGCTGTCCGAGACTGCCCCGGTAGGCCCCGAAGACTCCACTTTGACCGAGCAGCCCTCGACGGAAGTGGGCCTGATCGTGGGCACGGCCGGCTACATGTCCCCGGAGCAGGCCGAAGGGAAGACGGTGGACGCCCGGAGCGACATCTTCAGCTTCGGGTCGGTGCTCTACGAGATGGTAACCGGGCGGCGGGCGTTCCGGCGGGACAGCCCCGCCTTGACGCTGGCGGCGATTCTACACCTGGAGCCGCCTCCGCTCCCTGCAGAGATCCCGCACGACTTGGAGAAAGTCATCACGCGCTGCTTGCGCAAGGACCCGGCGCACCGCTTCCAGCATATGGGCGACGTGAAGGTCGAGCTGGAGGAACTGCAAGAGGAATCGGATTCCGGCAAGCGTACCGCCGCGCAAGCCCCGGCGCGCCCGGTCCCCCGCCGCTTCCTTTGGCCCACCCTGGCCGCGGCTGCCGTCCTGGTGCTGGCGGCGGGCAGTGTCTTCCTTTGGCGCCGTGTGCACGCCGCGCCGCTCACCGACAAGGACTTCATTGTCCTCTCCGATTTCACCAACACGACCGGCGACAGCGTTTTCGACGACACGCTGAAGCAGGGACTCTCGGTGCAGCTTGAGCAATCGCCCTTTCTCAACCTGGTTTCCGAGCGCAAGGTGAATGACACATTGAGGCTGATGGGACGTGCGGCTGGTGACCGGCTGACGCCGGAGGTCACGCGCGAGGTCTGCCAGCGCACCAGCAGCAAGGCCATGCTGGCCGGTTCGATCGCGCCGCTGGGCAGCCAGTACGTGATTGGCCTGAAGGCAGTGGGCTGCGACACGGGGGACGCGCTGGCGGAAGCGCAGGAGCAGGCGGCGGGCAAGGAAGCGGTGCTCAAGGCTCTGGACGCCGCGGCAGTCCGTTTGCGGAGCAAACT